>CAZOSB010000004.1:2858-112774 GCA_964582545.1 uncultured Anaerovorax sp. | reverse complement strand
GATGAAAATTTCAATCATTGGAACAGGTTATGTAGGCTTGGTGACAGGTGTTTGTTTTGCAGAAATGGGTAACGATGTTTGCTGCGTAGATGTGGATCAGAATAAAATCGATCAATTGAACAGGCTAGAGATTCCTATCTATGAGCCGGGTCTAGAAAATATGATGTTATCAAACTATACTGAGAAAAGACTTAGTTTTACAACAGACATCAAAGCAGCGATAAGCAAATCCGATATTGTTTTTATTGCTGTAGGTACACCTCCCGGGGAGGATGGAAGCGCGGATTTGACACAGGTGCTAAATGTGGCAAGTGAGATAGGGCGGTATATGATGCATCATATGTATGTGATAGATAAGTCTACTGTACCGGTTGGAACTGCAGAAAAAGTGGCAGCTGAAATAAAAAAACAAATAAATATTAGGATTTCTGAATCGAAAAATGATCTAAATGAAAATCTAACTTTTGATGTTATTTCAAATCCGGAATTTTTGAAAGAAGGGTCTGCCATTGGCGATTGTATGAGACCAGATAGAGTAGTAATCGGTACGGATAATGAAAAAGCATTAAAGATAGTAAGAGAATTATATATGCCTTTTATTAGAAATACAGAAAACTTTATCACTATGGATATAAAAAGTGCAGAGATGACTAAATATGTGGCTAACTCTATGCTTGCAACGAAAATTTCATTTATGAATGAAATGGCAAACATTTGCGAAAGTGTAGGGGCAGACATCAATAAGGTAAGGCTTGGTATTGGGAGCGACCAGAGGATCGGATATCATTTTATTTATGCTGGATGTGGATATGGGGGCAGTTGCTTTCCAAAAGATGTAAAAGCGCTTATTCAAACAGGTCTCGCAAATGGATATGAACCCCAGATATTACAGTCGGTGGAAGCTGTAAATAATAAACAGAAGTATAAATTGGTAGAAATGATTATAGGGAGATTTGGAGAAGCCCTAGATGGCATTACTTTCGGAATTTGGGGTCTTTCGTTTAAGCCCGATACAGATGATATGAGGGAGGCTCCAGCAATTACCATTATTAATGAACTTATTAAAAGGGGTGCACGAATTAAAGCTTATGATCCAAAAGCAACGAATGAAGCAAAAGAGATCTACCTAAAAGACTTAAAAAATATTTCATATTTTGATTCAAAATATGATGCTATTAAAGATGTAGATGCTATGATAATGATTACGGAATGGAAAGAGTTTAGAAGCCCTGATTTCTATGAAATGAAAAAATTGATGAACAAAACAATTATATTTGATGGAAGAAATCAATATGATAAAGAGGCAATAAACGAAATTGGTTTTGAATACCATCAGATAGGAGTAAGAATATGAGGAGGATACTGGTTACTGGTGGAGCGGGATTTATTGGTTCGCACCTTTGTAAAAGGCTAATCGATGACGGCAATGAGGTTACTTGCTTAGACAACTTACTTACTGGAAGTAAAGATAACATAAAGGAATTAACTAGCAATTTACATTTTCGTTTTATATATCATGATATTACGGAGCCTATATCTCTAGATGTAGATCAAATTTATAATCTAGCATGCCCGGCATCTCCCATACATTATCAGTTGGACCCCATAAAAACTTTGAAGACTAATGTCATAGGGATGATAAATGTGCTAGAGCTAGCAAGAGCAACAAATGCAACGATTTTTCAAGCATCTACAAGTGAGGTATATGGCGACCCTACTGTTCATCCGCAAACTGAAGCATACTGGGGAAATGTAAATCCTGTAGGTATAAGGAGCTGCTATGACGAAGGCAAAAGATGTGCGGAGACTTTATGCTTTGACTATCATAGGCAATATAATGTTAAAATAAAGGTAATCCGGATTTTTAATACCTATGGTCCTAACATGAATCCAGAGGATGGAAGAGTCGTTAGCAATTTCATTGTACAAGCACTAAAAGGTCATGACATCACCATTTATGGGGATGGTAAACAAACTAGATCATTTTGCTTTATAGATGACTTAATAGATGGATTTTTGAAAATGATGAATTCGGATGAGACTATAATAGGACCTATAAATCTTGGGAATCCATCAGAATTTACGATATTAGAGCTTGCAGAAAAAGTGATTGAAAAGACAAAATCAAAATCAAAACTTGTTTTTAAAGACTTACCACAGGATGATCCTAGGCAAAGAAAACCAGATATAGAAAAAGCAAAAAAAATTCTAGGGTGGCAACCAAGGATTATGATTGATAATGGTTTAGAAAAAATCATTGAATATTTTAAAAATAGAGGATAAAGATGAAAAATGTTTTAATAATAGCTGCATATTGCTTTCTTGACGGCGAAATGGGATTTAGTCGATACACCTATATTGCAGAACAATTATCTCAAAAAGGCTGTAATGTTACTCTTGTTACCAGTCAGTTTAGGCATTACGATAAATCACATAGACCAATGGAATATATTAAGAAAAGTGAAACCTTTGAAGTTGTGCTGTTACATGAATGTGGATATAAAAAAAATATAGATGTAAAAAGAATTATTAGTCATAAACAATTGGCAAAGAGTTTGAGGAAGTATTTAAGTAATAAAAAAGGTGTTTTTGATATTGTCTATGTAGGTATACCAGTACCAGAAACAGGAATAGTAGCTGCAGAATTTGCTAAAAAAGAAAAGATACCTTTTGTTATTGACGTGATGGATATTTGGCCAGAAGCAATGAAAATGGTCTTTGATTATCCTTTTATAAGTGACTTGATATTTTTACCATTAAAAAATAGAGTGGAAAAAGTTTATGCTAGCGCAGATGTGATATTTGGAGTATCTCAGACTTATGTAGATAGGGCACTAAGCTCTAATGAAAAGGCCAAATACTCGGAGGCTATTTATATTGGTACAGAACTAAAATATTTTGATGAACTTGCAAGTGAAAATGTTAATAAAATATCGAAAAAGCAAGATGAATTTTGGATTGTTTATATTGGTACACTAGGCCATAGCTATGATATTAAAACTCTAATTAAGTCTATGAATATTGTTAAAGAGCAATTTATGTATAAAAATTTAAAATTATTGATTTTAGGGGATGGTCCATTAAAGAAGGAATATCAAAATTTTGCCGATGATTTAAAGGTTCCAGCTATTTTTACAGGCTTTTTATCATATCCAATGATGATAGGATATCTGATGAATTCGGATGTTGCAGTAAATTCTATCAAAAAAAATGCTGCTCAAAGTATTGTTACGAAAGTCGGAGATTATATGGCGGCGGGACTTCCTATTTTAAATGGTAGTAATAATTTAGAGTTTAAAAATATGGTTACAGAAAAGAATATAGGCTTAAACTATATATCTGAAGATGAAGAAAGCCTTGCAAAAGCTATAAAATATCTTTATGATGATTCGAATAAACGAAATGAAATGAGAATAAACTCCAGAAAGCTTTCTGAGGAGAAATTTGATAGAAAAAAGACGTATGAGTCTATTTATCGAGTTATTCTGAATTTGGAAAGTTAAAAATTGGATAAAGGGAAGAAAAAGATGAATAGCAATTAAAACGGTCACTTGTGATATTAAAATATTTTAATATTTAAAAAAGAGGAAAGACTTTGAAAATAAAACGTTCAGCAGCGCAGACCGCTATTTTTATGGCGGTATTAATTTTATTCAGTAAACTATTAGGATTTGTCCGAGAGATGGTTATGGCAAACTTTTTCGGGACATCTTATGTCGTAGATGCATACGTGATGTCCGTAGCGATTCCATCAATTCTATTTGGGGGGCTATTTGTCTCGGTTTCTACAGCCTACATGCCCATTTATTCTAAGATTAGAGAGAGTAAGGGATTGCAAGAGGGGGACCGCTTTACCAGCGAAGTTCTTAATCTATTATTGATTATAGGAATCGTTGTGTGTGTGATTGGATTCCTATTTTCAGATGAAATTGTATCTGTTTTAGCCAGAGGATTTTCTGGTGAAACTGCAAAATTGACGTCATTCTTTATAAAAATAACATTTTCATATACTTTTTTTAGCGCTTCCGCTGGAATATTTGATGCTTACCTTCAATATAAAGGAATTTTCTTATCTCAAATTATCGCAGGGTACATGTTGAGCCTTTTGTCAATTGTTTTTATCATCATAAGTGCCATGTATAGCTACTATTATTTAGCCTTTGGAATGTTTCTCGGAATGTCTTTAAGATTTGTCATCATTATGATCGTTGCTAGAATCAAAGAATTTCAATATACTTTTACCTTTAAACTAGACAATGCGGTAAAGAGCATTGCCGCCCTTGCTGTACCTGTTTTTATCGGTAGCAGCATACAGCAAATCAATACATTTGTGGATAAATCCTTGGCATCCCAACTGCAAGAGGGAAGCATTGCAGCCCTAAATTATGGTATGTTGTTGGTCACGTTGATTACAAGCTTAACTATTGGAATTTTTACGACTATTATCTATCCCAAAATTGCGCAAGCAAATGCACAAAAGGATTTTGCACGGTTTAATCAGATTGTAGAGCAAGGAATCACTCTAATTCTAATTGTTGCCATTCCTTTTAGCATGGGCGCTGTGCTCTATAGTAACCAAGTTGTGCAGATTGTGTATGAAAGGGGTGCCTTTGATCCTGTGGCAACGTCTTTAACGGCAGGAGCCTTTGGATTTTATTCGATAGGATTGGTATTTTTAGCTACCAATGATTTTTTGACAAAAATCTATTATTCCATGCACGACATGAAACTTCCTATGATATATGGAGGCATCGCGGTAATCGTTAATGTGACCCTCAATTTGGTTTTAGTGAAAACTATGGCCCACAACGGGTTAGCTTTGGCCACTAGCGTAGCCTTTGCAGCTAATACAATGTTGCTGATATTTGGCATGAAGTTTAAGTATCCTGAAATTCAATTGTTCTCATCAAAGCTTAAAATTGTAAAAATCTTAATATCCGCGATAATGGCGGTGGGTGCATCTTATTTGACATACGTTTACGTTATATTGCCAAATGCAAATATACTTTATATGCGTATGGTTCAGTTGGGTATTACTGTTTTGGTGGCTGGACTGGTCTACTTAGGTCTATTGCTGTTATTTAAAATTGAAGATTTAAAAATTTTAAAAACATTGATTAAATGAAAAAGTATTTTAAATTTGATTTAGTTTAGGTATAATAAATGTTAATCAAAAATAAATGATTTATGAGTTTATGATTATGCAGTGAGTTGATAGGCAGGATGCTTTTGCAGAGAATGACAGAGGGGAGGCATAGTGCCTTCCATTAGTGCGTAATGCTTAGATGAAGATAAGTTATCTGAAGTAGAAGTATGGATATTGTAATTGATGAAAAGATTAAAAAGAGTTTTTGATATATTATTTTCCCTGCTATTGTTGATTGTTTTATCTCCAATATTAGCAGTGGTGTTTCTTATGGTTTCAACGAAGCTGGGGAGACCTGCCATCTTTAAGCAGCAGCGTCCGGGGCTGGACAAAAAAGATGGACGAGGCTCTCGAATTTTTACTATGTACAAATTTCGGACTATGACCGATGAACGAGATGAGAACGGGGAACTCCTACCAGATAATGTTCGCCTGACGTCTTTTGGGAGATTCCTGAGGAGGACTAGCTTGGATGAATTGCCAGAATTTTGGAATATTCTAAAGGGAGATATGAGCTTTGTAGGACCCAGACCCTTGTTGGTGAGGTACTTGGATAGATATTCAACGGAGCAAGCTAGACGTCATGAGGTCAGACCGGGACTGACCGGATGGGCACAAATTAACGGAAGAAATGCGATTAGCTGGGAAGAAAAGTTTGAGCTAGATGTTTGGTATGTAGATCACTGGAGCTTTACTTTGGATTTAAAAATTCTTTGGAAGACGGTCATAAAGGTGATTAAGAAGGATGGAATCAGTGCTGATGGTGAGGCTACCATGCCAGAGTTTATGGGAAGGGGGGGTTTGTAAATATGAAGGATTTAGTTATATTCGGTAGCGGTGGGTTTGCTTCTGGGGATTTAACGTGGTTAATAGAAGATATCAACGAGGATAAGCGGGAGTGGAATTTATTGGGGTATTTAGATGAAGACCCGGAGCAGGTCGGGAGTATGAAAAATTCCTATGAGGTTTTGGGTGGTGTTTCATGGTTAGAGGCACATTCCAATGTATTTTGTATTCTGGGAATTGGCGCCGGAGCAACCAGAAGGACCGTTGTGCAGAAGATTAAAAACCACGTAGTAGGATTCCCCACTTTGATTCATCCCCGGGCAGAAATGTCCAAACATATAGAAATTGGAAATGGCAACTTGATTTTGCCCGGTGCATTGATTTCAGGAAATGTAAAAATTGAAAATTTTGTAGTCTTAAATTTAGGGTGCACCATTGGTCATGACGTTATTTTGAAGGATTACGCCACAATTTCACCAGGTGCTCACGTATCAGGCTTTGTTGAAGTCGGGACCTGTAGCGATATTGGCACAGGCGCCTGTATAAAGCAACTTATAAAAGTTGGAGACTATAGTTTCCTTGGTGCCGGTGCAGTAGCAGTAAAGGATGTGCCGGATTATTGCACAGCGGTGGGGATTCCGGCTAAGGTAATTAAGCAAAACTTATAATTTTATAAAGAATCACAACTAAAATACAAGAAAGGAAAATTTACAAAGCATGAATAGACAAATACCCCTAAGCACTCCTAACTTGGCAATGGACATAGTGGAGAATCTAAGGGAGTGCATCGAAACAGGATGGGTTTCCACAGGTGGGCGCTTTATTACAGAGTTTGAGCAAAAAGTGGCAAAATATGTAGGTATGGAAGATGCCGTTTCCACACAGAGCGGAACTGCAGGTTTACATTTGGCTTTGCGTGCTTTGGAAGTGGGACCAGGTGATGAGGTATTGGTACCGACCTTGACTTTTGTTGCCGCAGTGGCTCCTGTACTATACGTGGGAGCCACGCCTGTATTTATGGATTGCGATGATAGCCTTTGCATGGATATGACTAAGGTGGAAAACTTTCTAAAAAACGAATGTAAAATTGAAACAACTCACAACAAAACTAACAATCAAGACGACGATAAAATTATTATAGTAAACCAAAAAACGGGCAGAAGAGTGAAAGCGGTTATTCCTGTCCATATTTTCGGCAATATGTGCGACATGATAAGATTAATGGATCTGGCCAAAAAATACGGTCTAAAGGTCATTGAGGACGCTACAGAGGCTTTGGGAAGTCATTATATGGATTGTCCTGAAAAGAAAGACTTTGGTGGTAAGTTTGCTGGGACTTTGGGGCATATTGGAGTATATTCCTTTAATGCAAATAAGATTATTACCACCGGTGGGGGAGGAATGGTGGTATCCAATAATAAGTTTTATGTAGACAAGATTCGACATTTATCCATTACTGCAAAGACTGATTCCCTGTATTTCATTCACGATGAGTTAGGATATAATTATAGGATGCTCAATCTGCAGGCTGCTTTAGGTGTTAGCCAAATCGATCAACTGGAAAAGTTTATTGAGACAAAGATGAACAATTATAATCATTACAAATACTTCCTGAAAGAGAACCAAACTGAGCAACCACAATCAATTCGTTTATTGGAATTTAACGATGAAATAAGGGCTAATCATTGGTTTTACTCCCTGCTGATTGAGGGATTTAACCGAGACATTCTGATGGAAAAGCTTATTCAACTGGGCATTCAATGCCGCCCAATTTGGAAACTTATCCACACTTTGGAACCCTATAAAAAGTATCAGACTTACCAAATAGAGAAGGCCCCCCACTATGAAGCACATATCTTAAACGTCCCTTGCTCCACTGACCTAACAAAGGACGACATAGAGTACATTTGTGGACTAATTCAGTTAAATTCAGAGGGGAGTCTGTTATAATGATATATTTATATCTATTTGAATCAAACTCCATTAAACAAGTTTGACTATTTTTTATTAAACTGTATTACTATTTGAATTCAACTTTCATGCACATTAGTCTTAGCGACAAACCATAGTAACCTTAGCTGTAATAATAAAAAACAAGCTTAAATTGTAAGCTTGTTTTTTTAATTGCTATTGCTTATGCGATTACTATTGCTATAGAAATATAATGCAATTCTGCTTTTAGAGACTCGACCCTTCGGGGCGGCATATAGAAATAGAAACCTTTTATTCTGTCATTTCCACGTTTCTATGCTTGCCTTTTTAACATGATATTAATTGCAATTCCCGTTCCAAGCAATCCATAGAACATAGGCATTACAGAAACAGTGCTATCATTGACTAATCCTGCTGCCAAGAACCCCGTTACCCCAAGAAATATGCCCATGCCTACAAAGGTATTAAAGTCTCTTTGGAAATCTCTCTTTGCATAGATTCCAATGCTTTGGACGATATATGCCCCCCAGAGGAAAAGAAGTGCCAGCAGGGAGACAAGTCCTGTATTAATTGCAATTCCCAGATACATCATATGAGGTTTATCAACGATTAAATTTAAGTTCCAATCCGCATTATATTTGCCAACGTAGTCGTTATGAGGAAAATACAAGCAGAAGGTATCCGGACCACGACCTACTAGAATTGTGTCTTTTATCATAGGAAATGCAGTACTCCAAATATAACCACGCCCACTCCCAAAACCTGGATTGTTTTTAAATCCTATATGTTCTATTGGGTTTAAATCCACTAAAGCCCCTAGTTGATTCACATACAAAACACCCTCTGGGGTAAGGATAAAGGGCCACTCACTGTCGTCGATATAAATCAGCTGAAAGTGATTATTCTGATCATCTACGGCTGGCCGGATTGTCATCATGGAGAAGCGCGGATCATCAAATCTATGAAGGTAACCCTCTTCGGCGGGTAGCGCCATTAAGGGCACGTTTTTCTGATCGCTGTCACTGATCATAACCGTTGCCGGATCCTCATAATCCGTGTGAACCGTCACTTTATTCCCATTGACACTGATGCGAATTTCAGAGCCCATTGTATCTATATAATCGATATATGTCTTTTGTTTTGAAAGGGATATATCACTAGGAGAACCATCATCCTGTAGGGCTGAGCTAGAGCTATTCTCCTCGAAGTTTGAATTATTGCCACTTCCCGGAATGGAAGCCGTAGTATTCCTCACGAAAAACCCTTTGGCGGCTTCAATTTCTTTAGACAGCTGATCGACATTGGCCACAGCCATCAATACGAAGCATAAAAGTAAGATGACTACAGGCTTCCACCATTCTAAAATCCTTCGATTGAGAACGACGATTCCTAAGGTTATAATAGTAAGCAAACCCAGATACCCTCCGCTGGATGCAGAGCCTATGATGTTGAAAGAGGTTAAGGTGAAGATTGCCACCCAAAATAGCTTTTTCCAAAGAGCTTCCTCCTTGCCCTTCATAAAGGAGCGTATAAATATCATGCCAAACAGAGGAATTAATAGGGTTAAATAGAAAGAAACATAGTTAATATTGTAGACAGTCTGATAAATCTGACGATCCTGAAAAGTAAATTCCAGGAAATATTTACCCTTTTCAGCTGCCTGATCGATTAAGTCCCACAAATAATTACCTTCTGTATTCTTTACGTTTGGAACTAAAAACTTTTGACCCAGAGTCGTTCTGAAGAAGTCTTTATCCAAAGCCTGAGAAAGCCCTAGTAAACCTAGTAGGATGCTGGTGAATGTCAAAGGATAAATAATCCACTTCACGTTTTTTTCCGTATTTACAGAATTAATAATATAAAACAGCAGGACCATATAACATAAGGTTGGGATCATGCCTTCAAATCGCTCATTGTAACCTAATAATGCAAAATATTTATATTCGCATAAGACATAAGATAAGGTTACCAAGGATATATAGATTAAAATCGGAATATATGCAAAGCTTTTTTTAATATATAATTCTTGGCAAAAGATTCTATATAACAATAAAATCAAAACCAAGGCTCCGCAGGCACATATGGCTAGCATTTTGTAGAAACTAAAGAAGTCGATTAATTCATTCTTTCCTCCAGACCAAAAAAACTGTGACATGGGGCGAGTATAGTTACACATCCGTGTAATTATGATGACAAAGGCAGTGAAAAAGGTAGCCGGCAACATTTGAAACCAATGTATGCTTTCGTCGATTCTAGGTGCCCTGCTCATAGACCACAGATATCCATCATCACTGGCAAATATTTTGGGTTTCCCTTTATCCGCAGCATCCTGCTGAAAATTAGCTTTTGGCTTTTTTGAACTCATTGATTCTTCCTTCCCAATTTATACTCTGATAACTTTAAAACAACTTTCAAGTTGCGTTTTTTAATCTTAAATATTATATAGTATTACGTTTATTTCAACAAGTATTTATTCCTAAAAATATTTAATCTCACCCCTTACACTTATCCCTTATCTCTTGAATTATTACAGCATTTGCATTGAAGTTATTATTCAATCATTTATCTATCGTTTTATTCTATTTTGAATTTATAATAAATTTTAATCCTTATCTATATTCTTATCGCTATCTCTATCTTTATTTAGACTTTAACTTACATAATATTATTTTATTTGATTTATTATTATGTAGGAAATATCGCTTGCGATATTTCTGGAATATCAAAAAAGGTTACCGCTTAAATTTGCGGGCAACGCCCGCACTAACGTGGCGAAGCCACCTTTATTATAATTAAAAAAACCAACACTTTTAAAATTTAGGTCCTAATTATTTTTTTATTTTGATAATAAACATATTTAAAATTTTAGTCATCATTTGATTTTTAATTATTAACGATTTAATATATTTTAAAATTTTTTGTATTTAGTTTATTTTCTGCATTTTGTTATGATAAGTAATTTAATTACATAAATGGATTTATAAAACATTTTTATGCTTATTTTGAATCTCGTTTTAGAAGAACTTACAGACAAATTTCGACAAAACTAAATATAGTAAATTTAGATAAAAATAATTTTTTATCCTTAAAAATTATTTTTATTATTTTTAAACCGTGCTTATTCAGGGTTACTAAATTTTATTTTACAAACGGAATAAGAAGGATTTACTTTATAATAATAATTACAACAGAACATATGATGTTTATTCGTCTAAAATTAAATTTTATATTAAAAATAGTTTAAATAACAATTGAAGCACATATACTAAATTTATAAATTATTTCTAACAATAGTTGAAAGACAATTGATTTGAATTTTATGATTAAATAAATCAGAATTAGAAAAATAATTCATATGTAAATGATAAAAGAGTTAATATAAGGATGTTTATTTATATTAGACGATAAAATACAAATGATTTGATTAAATTAAAAAGAATGAGAAATGTTTAGGATATATGGAAGATAAATAATAATTTACAGAAGAGATTGATCATTAAAATAAATAATTTTGCTTATTAATATGAGATGAAATTTAAAGTTTTAAAAACCATATTAATATCATATTTCGACATCTATGATTTGTTCCATAAAATTCAAGATTATAAAATATATAAGAAAAATAATAAAAAAATATTTGGTTTTAAAAGGTATGAAATAAAAATTTAAGAATCATTTCCTTGCTATCAAGGATGGTATATGATAAAATTTTTATAATATAAAAGTTTAAAAGGTTTATTCGGACTAAGATTAAATCTATTTAATATATGGAGAAGGTGCCATGAGAAGAGTCACTATTTTTGCAATAATTATATCATTTGCCATCATTGGAATCTTAACAGCTCCGGCTTATGGAACGGAAGCTCAGGGGGTTAAAGACCCCCAAACGGCTCAAGTCAAACAAGGAGTTGAGGAGCAAATAGAAGAAGAAGCACCAACAACGGTCATTTCTTCTCCAGAAATTCCTCCGCGAAAACAAACCATCGACATTTACGTGCGCCCTGATGTTACCATTTTTTATAGGGGCGCAGAGATGGCCTTTTATGATGTCAATAAAACAAGGGTTTTTCCAATTCTGTATAATGGTACCACTTATCTTCCTGTACGTGCAGCGTCCAGTCTTATGGAGAGAGCTGTGGAGTGGGATAACTATAGCAAAAGCATTTTCATAGGGAAAACCTTTCAGGACCCTGCAGGAATTACAAAAGGAAGTACATCCGCTGCTATGGCTTTGACGGAAAAGATAGATATGCCCCAAGGTTCTCTTCGAGTAAAGGCCCAGCTTAGACCTGATATACGGATATTCTATGAGTTTCAAATTGAACAATTAAAAGATGCCAGCGGAAAAAGTGTTTATCCAATACTATACCAGGGAAGCGCCTATCTGCCAATCAGATCCATTTCTAATTTGATGCAAGAAGAAGTTGAATGGGACAATATTCATAAAAGGGTTCTCATCGGAGAAAATCAAGAACAAGAAAAGACCAATCCCAATAAAGATGTTCCATCTGGTATCACAGGTTCAGCCATTGATCAAATGACTTTTACCTTTAACAGAGAAAAGGAAATTTATAACGATGTTTCCGAAAAAATTGTAGAGGTAGTGAAAGTTAAAGATTTGAACGAAAAGAAGGCTATCGCCGCTTCCATCAGCGAAGACTATAGAGCAATAACACAAATTTCCCTAAGCCTGAAGACTTTAAGTAAGGATGGATTTAAACCTGAAGAATTGGAAGCATTAGAGAACCTCACTGAGTTTACCTTGAGCATGGAAATGTATGTTTTAGTCATTGAAAATGTCGCATATATGGAAGTAAATAATCAGGACTTTAGCTTGCTGGCAGAGACATTGCTCTACTATGCACTGGATACTCAGCAGAAAATGGAGAAAGTAAATCTGTAAGAAATGGATGTTACTAAAGCAAAATTTCTTGGATAAATTTAAAATGATGCTTTTGTTTTATCAAATTGTAAGTTGAATTATATGAAATGAAAGCTGGACGATAACGAATAATAAACCTAAAATAGTAAAAGCATATTATTTAATGCATTTATGCTTATAAGTTTTTTCGTAAAAATTCCTTAAAAGTTTTATTTTTTATTGAAAAAAGCTTATATTTATAAAAAATCTTTAAAAAGATGCAAGATAATTCAATTTTCCTCAAAAAAATTAAATTTTTTTCAAAAAAAAATCAAAAAAATTTTTTTTCGATAAAATATAAAATCCTTTAAATTTCAACCTATAAAGGATTTTTTTTCACCTCAATTTTTTGGCTTACCCTGAGAGTTGTAAAGCTTACAACTCAGAGTTTATTTTTTCTTGCTTCAAATCACGTTAAAATAACCAAATAAGAAGTATTATGTAACTCAGGAAAACGAGGTTGTAAATGAACAAGGGTAGAGATGCAGATCTTGAGGTAGATTTTAAGGCAATCGGAAAAAGAATCAGAGCCAAGAGGGAAGCCATCAATATGACGAGAGAAGAGTTGGCAGAATTACTGTGTGTTTCCCATAAATTTTGCGGAGATATAGAGTATGGCTTACGTGGTATGTCATTAAAAACTCTGATTAAATTATCAGAGGCTCTGGATCTTTCTATGGACTATATCATTAAAGGACATGACCAAAAGAGCGCTGTGGAATTTGGTCAGGATAATATGGTTATGGAAAATATCATCACATCCCTTTATGCCTGCAATGACAAACAGTTGAGACAAGCAGGGCAAATGGTAAGAATATTTGCAGAGGCGGTCAATGGGGGTGAATAAACATCATGGAGGATAACAAGGAGGCATCCACACGGAAACTTTTGGATAATAAAATATTAGAAAACTCAAAAGGCCTTCAGACTTACATATTTACAATGGTTCAAGATAATTATGCTAAAGATGAAATTTTTCAAAATTCTATTATTAGGGCGTACCGCTCCATAGGGAACTTGCAGGATCCGGAAAGACTTATGGTGTGGTTGGTAAAAATTATTAAAACTGAAACCCTCCGATATTATAATAAAGAAAAACAATGGAACGATTTGGTAGAATATGAATTAGACAGCTCATACGATGTAGATATAGAGGACGTATTTGAGGAGGTAAACTTTAAAGAATCCCAAGGTGAGATTTTACTTATGTTGGAATCCATAGGTGAGAAATATGAACAAATTCTCTTGCTGCATTACTATTATGAAATGAGTTTAAAAGAGATTGCATTATTAATGAAAATGAATTATCATACTGTTAAGGTGTATCATCAGAGGGGTTTGGCAATGCTGAAAAAAAGATTTGGCAACGCACTGGAGGAAAGGAAGGGGAGATTGTGGCCCTTGGGAAGATAAAGAAAACAGGATTTTATGATGAATTAATAATTAAAGAGATTGATGAAGATTACTTACAAACACTTTATAATATCTCCAAGGAACGTCCATTGGAATCCTCCTTGGAACAACCGGCTTGCCACAATACAAACAAGTATGACTCACACCAAACTTTCAAATTTTTTCATAATAGAAGTAAAACCTTTAGGGGGCTGGTAACAGCGGCCCTGTTGTTGGCGTTGTCCACAGCTATTGCTGTATGTTTCATCACCCAAAATGCCAACGCCAATAAAGATAAAGAAAAGCAAATTCAGATCGAGGGCGAAAATCAAAGATTAAGTATCGGTCCTGACGGTGGTTTGAGCGAGGACGGAGTGGGAACAGAGGGGTACTTTGTAGATACTTGGGAAGGGGTGGAAAACCTGAAGGTTCTGTTTCCCGAGCTGATTGTACTGGAGAATCTACCAGAGGAATACTGGTTTAAGAGCCTTTATGTTGAACAATATCCCAATGGGGTGATCCTTGCAGAATACGTGGTAGATAGTAAAAATAAGAAAATTATTTATATTTCTCAATTAATAGGTTTAGATATGTCCAATCCTAACAAAAGTATTATGGGGTATGATGAAGTTTTGATTTATAATGAGAAAGAGATCTTTCTGAGCAAG
Organism: uncultured Anaerovorax sp.; assembly: GCA_964582545.1. Taxonomy (GTDB): domain Bacteria; phylum Bacillota; class Clostridia; order Peptostreptococcales; family Anaerovoracaceae; genus JAVVUJ01. Next base: position 97,929 of record CAZOSB010000004.1, on the reverse strand, counting down.
GCGGATATAGAGGATTCTATCGCAGGTATGTTCATACAGGGAAATTCCAATATTAACGTTTCCGGTGCCACCACTTTGGAAGAGTTACTTGAGATTATAGATTGCCTTACATAAAAAAAGTTGGGTAAGCCCTGACGAGGAGCTTACCCTTGCTGTTGATAACTTTCCTTTTACTTTTCCTAAGTTGGATTTGCGAACCTCTGCTCGCTAGCTTAAAGTTAAATAGAAACTCCTATTACAAATATGAATTCTAAGCAGGGAAATAGGGCCTGCTTTTTTTAAATTGAGCTGGAGTAGCAAGTGCTTCTATATACGACGCCACCGTTTTTATCTTCAATGATTACTCTCAGCCTGTATGTTTTGTTCGACTTCACATTCCAATTCGTAGAGAAAAAGATGACGCTGGTGTTGTACACGGTCTTCGTCTGTACGGTGGTAGTCACATCTGTGGCGGCAGCGTAGACTCCCGTCGACACCCATTCCTCCAAATATGCGGTTGCCTTAAGATACTCACCCGCGGAGTGAGTACTGGCACTAATTTCACCCGTGGCTGTGGTGCCGCCGGCACCCCTCACAAGGTTTATAAGCGCATTTGACGCTTGAAATGGTGTTATGCCCGGAGCGGCGGCCAAAGTTGTTCCTACCATTGAAAATACTAAAAGTAGAGACAACAGTATGGTAAACCACACCTTGGCTCTGGGCATACGTCTGTTTTCTTCCATTGGCATTCTCCTCTCGTTTCTCTTACAGGATAACCCATCCTTGCAACGTGGGTTCCTGTAATCTTTGAAATAACAAAATGATAAAGGTAATCAATAACAATGTCAGTACATGAGTATTAACACTGCGTTCGAGAGCGACCTTATGCCACCCTCTCTTTTTGGGACACCTTATTGTGCCCTCCTATATAAATAGAACCTAAAAATCCAACTTAGGATACATAAAAATCAAAAATAATTTAAAAAACTTCGATTTTTTTTGTTTTTTTACAAATTTCCAAATTTTTTTTATTTTTTTTTTCAAAAAAGTGTATCCTTTAGGACAAAAAAAGGTTCTATTGTATATAAGGGGTATTGATATCGACTTTGGAGGAAGGCATATGAGACTTGCGTTAGTAGACAATTTAACACTGGATGCAGTCCAAAAGCTATTGGGACAGGTGGTCTCGTATTATTATGATGACCCGAAGGACATGATTAAGGAAGACGTCATTGCTTTTGACAACCTCTTGCACGCAATCCTTTTCTCGGATGACGTTATTTATATAGAAGGATTTATGCCTGAATATAATGAGGCCAACCGATTCGGTCCCTATTTCCCCTCCTTTAAGCAATACCGCATTGGTGTGGTGGCTTATAGGACCATCGTTAAGGATATCAACGATGAATATGCGCTCAAATATGACAGCCAAGGAGATCTGCAACATACACCTGCATTTTATTCCTTTGAATTCATGAAGCAGCATATACAACTTCCGGTAGTGAATAGATTGGAGTATGGTACTTTAATCTATCATACAATTTCCGCTAACCTAGGCAGTGACTTGGTGCTCTTTCCTACCAGAGCGACTTTTCAGCGGAAGCTCATGGACGATTTAGTCAGCAAAAAAGAGTGCCACAAACCGGTGCACTTTGACGGGAACCAAAAAGTCTCTCCGAAGGATACTAACAATCCCGTCATCCAAGCTTACAGAGTTCCCATGTTCATCGCCTGGTTAGCAGAAAATTATAAAGATATAAGTAGATTTATCGAAATTGCAAATAAAATGCGCAATAAAAAAGAGTTTCGTGATATCAGAAAAACCTTGGACAGGCTTAGGGCTTGTTACGAGACAACAGGACCCATCAACAGAGATAAAGCTCACAAGTTGGAAATAATGCTTAGAGAGCAATTTTATAACTTAACAGAAAAATACAAGGTGACCACCCATTTAGGAAAAGTGGAAAGGAACTTGTCTATAGGAAAAAACCTTAAATCTATCAATCAAAACTTTATACCCGTACCGGGTCTCACCTATCCGCCCCCAACAAACGAGGCTCCCGATGAAAACGAATTAAAAGCAAAATATTCAGATGAAGAAATATTGGGTTTTACCGACTATTTTTTAGGTTTTCAAAAAGGAGAAGAAATTGGAGCACCTACTTTTTTTCATGAATTGTTGCAGTATGAAACCTATGATGTTTTACCCAGACAAGAGCATAACATTTATTTGAGTGATCTAGAGGATGACAAGAAGCAACTGGATAAGCTTGGCATTATTTATGACTATATTATAGCGGACTTGGTATTGGTAGGCTCGGAGAAGGCAAAACTATTAAAAGAGGCGGAGCTCTTGAAAAAGCTGAAAGCCCATGAGGAAGAAGCCAAGGGACTCTATAATGAGCTGATGACTGACCCCGTTGTGGATCCCCAAAATCTCATAAACCGAAAAGAATTACAACTTTCCTCTCAGACCTTAAAGTATATCAAAAACTTAAAAGAAGAAGAACATAAAAAATTTGAAAAAGAAAAAAATCATTCTTAACTTGCATATATTGGTAAAAAAATGTAAAATACTATTATTGTAATTTTGTTTAAAAACAAGTATAATAATAGTTTTTTTATTATGTAGGAAATATCGCTTGCGATATTTATGAAATATCAAAAAAGGTTACCTCTTAAAATTGCGGGCAATGCCCGCATAAACGTGGCGGAACAACCTTTTTTATATATGTGAAAGGAAATCATGATAAAATATTCAAGAATTGTAGCCTTACTTTTATTAGATACTTTGCTTATCAATTTATCCTATATCATAGCTTTTCTTCTTAGATTTGAATTTGATGTAGAAGCTCCTGTATTTGTTGCGCACTTTGCAGTCTTTGTACGATATATTCCTCTCATAACGATCATTACTTTGGCAGTCTATTGGATGGTTGGACTTTACAACAGCCTATGGAAATATGCGGGAATAGAGGAAATTGTGAAGGTGGCACTAGCCACTTTGATTTCCGCCATTAGCATTGTAACGGCTCTGTTCATGACTGGTTCGGGACTGCCCAGAAGCATTTACATTATCTCGGCTATTCTAAACTTTATATGTGCTGGTGGCTTAAGGTTAAGTTATCGATTTTTTAGAGATATGAGAACATCTGGAAATGTTCATAATTTTTTTCTCCAATGGCGCAACGGTGATTCTTTTGTTAAGGCAGAACCCACCAAGGTGATGGTGGTCGGTGCTGGAGATGCAGGTGCTACTATTATCAGAGAGATTAAGATGCACCCAGAATTTGGAAAGAAAGTGGTGATTGTCGTAGACGATGATCCAGCGAAACTGAGGAAGCATATTTCAGGTGTTAAGATTGCAGGAAACCATAAGAGCATCAAGACCTTAGCCAGAAAAAATGCCATAGATGAAATTATCATAGCCATACCCTCCGCATCCAAAAAAGTCATTCAAGAAATCGCCAATGAATGTAACAAAACCAGATGTAAGCTAAAGATTTTACCTGGTCTTATAGATTTAATCAATGAAAAGGTCAGCATAAGCAAGCTGAGAGATGTAGATATTGAAGATCTTTTGGGACGGGACCCTGTACAGGTGAACCTACGAGAAATCAGCAGCTATATCGAAGGTCGTATCGTGTTGATAACGGGAGGTGGAGGCTCCATTGGTTCGGAACTATGCAGACAGATCGCTCGTTTTAAACCACGGAAGCTCATCGCCTTGGACATCTATGAAAACTCTGTGTTTGAATTGGCAAATGAATTAAAAACTACCTTTCCCACTTTAAGCTTTGAAATTGTCATCGGTTCTGTTCGTAGCAAAACCAGAATGAGGGAAGTGTTTGTCAAGTACAAACCCCATGTGGTTTTTCATGCGGCGGCACATAAGCACGTACCCTTGATGGAGGCCAATCCAAAGGAAGCCGTTGTCAATAACATTTTAGGGACAAAGAATTTACTGGATCTGTCCGACGAATATTCTATAGAAAAATTCGTTATGATTTCTACGGATAAGGCAGTAAATCCCGCCAACGTAATGGGTGCCACCAAACGTGTGGCGGAGATGATCTTACAAACCATGAGCGAGACAGGCACTTCCAAAACCAGTTATGCAGCAGTACGATTTGGCAATGTATTGGGCAGCAATGGTAGTGTCATCCCTATTTTCAGGAAACAGATTGAAAAAGGCGGTCCGGTAACCGTTACCCATGAGGATATCAATCGGTACTTTATGACCATTCCTGAAGCTGTGCAACTTGTAATACAGACAGGAGCCATGGCGGAAGGGGGAGAAATCTTTATCTTGGATATGGGCGATCCTGTTCGCATCATGGATTTGGCAGAAAATGTAATTCGACTGTCCGGATATGTGCCTTATGTAGATATTGACATTCAGGTTACAGGTCTTCGACCAGGAGAAAAGCTTTATGAAGAGTTGCTTTTGGATGAAGAAGGAATAGAAAAAACTTCCCATCATAAGATTTATGTGGGACATCCCATACCTGCATCACCCGAGGTTGCGAAGTTCTTTAACGGAGAGAGCTCTCAGTCCCTAGAAGAAAAAATCGAAGAGGTGGTTTGTTTAGAGGATCAAGATGTAAAGGAATGGCTCCGACAATTAGTGCCTAACTATCAATTAGAAAACAATAAGAGAGGGGAGTAAAGATGATGAACAAATTAAAACTGGACATCAGAAATTCTTTGGTAGAAGACGAAGTGTTGCAATCTCATATGGATGGGATCAGGTCTGGCTTTCACAAGTTATTTTCAGGGGAAGAAGACTTTACAGGGTGGGTAAAGCTTCCCATAAATTACGACAAAAAGGAGCTTGCAACCATTGTAGAGACTGCAAGCAAAATTAAAAAGCAATGTGAGGTTTTTGTTGTTGTAGGAATTGGAGGATCTTATCTTGGGGCTCGGGCTGCTGTGGAGATGATGGGACATAGCTTTGGTTTGAGAAAGGCAGGTAAGGATGGTATTGTACCTCCTCAGGTGATTTTTGCCGGCAATAATATCAGCGGTACATACCATGCAGAGCTTTTGGAAAAACTGCAGGGGAAAGAGGTATGTATCTGTATAATTTCTAAATCCGGCACCACTACGGAACCTTGTATTGCCTTTGCAGTTTTAAAAGAGTTTTTAATGGATAAATATGGAAAAGAAGAGACAAACAGGAGGATCTATGCCATTACGGACGCGTCTATCGGCATCTTGCGAAAGGAAACTGAAAGGGAAGGGTATGAAAGCTTTGTGGTTCCCGATGCCATAGGAGGAAGATATTCGGTTCTTACACCTGTAGGTCTTCTGCCCATCGCTGTAGCGGGAATTGATGTGGAGGAAATGTTGGCGGGAGCGGCTTCCGTCCTTACCGAAAGTGAAATTTTCAGGGACGGAAATTTCCATGAGGATGGTTTTGATTATGCAATAGAAAGTGATGAAGAGGATTGTATGCTGTTACAGGCAGTTAAATATGCAGCTGTGCGCTATTCCCTTTTGCAGAGAGGAAAAGAGATAGAGGTTGTGGAGTATTACGAGCCTAAGCTTCAATACTTCGCAGAATGGATGAAACAGCTGTACGGCGAAAGCGAGGGAAAAGAGGGCAATGGATTGTTCCCGGCAGCATTGCAATTCAGTGCAGATTTGCATTCCATGGGACAATTTTTACAGGATGGCAATCAAATATTCTTTGAAACAATTCTTCATGTGACCCACCCGGAGAAAGATTTGACAGTTCCGGAAAGCGCAGGCAGTTTGTTAGCAGGAAGGTGTATGAATGATGTCAATCAGGCGGCGGTGACAGGAGTTATGGCTGCTCACAGAACCACAAATGTTCCTATGGTAAAAATCGATATACCGAATTTGACTGCCTTCACCTTCGGTCAGATGGTTTACTTTTTTGAAACAACCTGTGCATTGACAGGCTATCTGATGGGAGTGAACCCATTTGACCAACCGGGAGTGGAAAGTTATAAATCAGAGATGAAAAAAGCCTTATAAAAGTCTGACAATTGTAATGAAAAAAACATGAAAAAAACTGAAAATTAGAACTTAATAGAATTCAACAAAAATAGATTGATAATCGTTTATGGATGTAATACAATTGTCTCATGCATGAGACGAAAAACAACAGATAGGCTAAATTTAAAGGATAGGAAATGGAGGGGAAAATGAAAAAAATAGGAGTGTTAGGAACGGGTACCATGGGTGCCGGGATCATTCAGGTTATGGCGCAAAACGGTTTTGAAGTAGTGCTGAGAGCCAGAAGAGATTCCTCTGTTGAGAAAGGTATTGCCACAGTAGAGAAGAACTTAGACAGACTTGTGAGCAAGGATAAGATGACTGCGGAAGAAAAAGCCACTATTATGGGCAGAATTAAAGGTTCCACAGATATTGCCATCGTAAAAGATGCGGACTTGATTATCGAAGCCGCCACAGAAGATATGGAAGCAAAGAAGGCTCTCTTTAAAGAATTGGATGAGCTATGTAAGCCTGGTACCATCATTGCGACCAATACTTCTTCACTTTCTATTACTGAAATTGCAGCGGCAACAGGAAGACCGGATAAAATTATCGGTATGCATTTTTTCAATCCTGTGCCCATGATGAAATTGGTAGAAATTATTAAAGGATTGGCTACCTCTGATGAGACCAGAGATACAATTTTAAAATTGACTGCAGATATTGGAAAAACTGCTGTAGAGGTTGCAGAAGCGCCTGGGTTTGTAGTGAACAGAATCCTGATACCTATGATTAACGAGGCTATCGGTATTTTAGCTGATGGAGTGGCCAAGGCCGAAGAAATTGACGAAGCCATGAAGTTGGGTGCAAATCACCCTATCGGACCTCTTGCATTAGGAGATTTGGTAGGATTGGATGTTTGTTTGGCCATTATGGAAGTTCTGTATGCAGAGTTTGGGGACAGCAAATATAGACCTCATCCGCTATTAAAGAAGATGGTCAGAGGAGAAAAGCTGGGAAGAAAAACAGGCGAAGGATTTTTTAAATATTAGAAGTAATTAAATAAATAACTTTTGTAAATAAATACGAAAATTTATTTAGAACTACAATTTCAACTATTGAAAGAAGGCCTAAAAGAATTTTTAATATTGAGTAATATATAAAAAATTCAGGAAAAAATTAATAGATTAAATTGTAGTTCTTTCATGTACTAAGTTGAATATTTCAACTATTATTGTAATAAAAAATTAATATGAAATTTAAATTTTACTATTTATTTATACCATTTTTAGGTATAAAATAGGTTTTATTAGTAATGTAAAATAATTAGGATACAATAAGATTAAACAGAGTACCAGTATTTGTGTTTGATTTATTAATATAGATATGGCAAAGGACGGAGACGGGAATTGGGCAGAAAGAGAAAGATCATAATGAATGACAAGGTAATGAAACATAAATCCTCTCAGAAAAAAACACCGCTAAAGGGGTTTCTACAGACCTTTTTCGTGGCTTTTATTGTTTTTGCATTTTGTTGTACATCTGTGTTAATGGTGGTGGACTCCATGTCCAACATCAAATTATTGGATAAGAGTGAGGAAGAGCAGCCAGAATTAGAAGAACAGCTAGCGGTGTTGGTTGACAGGGATAGTCCTTTTTTTCAGGCTTTTAAAGATTCAAAACGGGTAAATATGTTGCTAATGGGCGTTAACGGTGGAATGACTGATACGATTATGTTGGTCAGTTTTGACCGTGAAACTAGCAGTTTGGATGTAATTTCTATCCCTAGGGACACCTACTATGAGCGAGCGGGTTATGTAGGGGCGGCAGAGCGGAAGCTTAATGCCGCGTACAGAGGAAACCCTGTAAATACAGCCTATGCAGTCAGTGATATTCTATTGGGCATGCCCATTAATTATTATGCGGTGATTGAATACGATGGAGTGAAAGCTATTGTGGACTCCATGGGTGGGGTGCCTATGGACATCCCTTTCCATATGGTATATAATGATCCTTATGATACACCCCCCCTAAGAATCAACATACCGGCAGGTCCGCAGGTATTGGATGGAGAGCATGCAGTACAGTTTTTGAGATACAGAAAGGGTTACACAGAAGGCGATATTGGCAGAGTGAAAGCGCAACAAGAGTTTGTTAAATCTGCAGTGAAGCAAAGCTTAAGCTTCCAGCTACCCAAAGTGGCAAAGACTGTCTTTAATAATGTGGACTCCAATATTACATTAGGAACTGCGATTTCTCTTGCCACGAAGGCTGTGGGTATGAGTGCTGAAAATATGAACACCTATTTGATGCCCCATACATTGCAGGACGAGGCACCTTGGTACGTTTACCCTGACAGTACAGGAATTGCAGAAATGCTCAATACTATCTATTCTATTAAACCTGCCGAAACCACAGATGGAGCCATCAGTGGGGCAGGCATTAGCGACCAATAAGATCATATCTCAACCAACTTTATTTTGAGGAGGTATTTTTCATAATGCTCCTCATGAAAATGTTACAATCTAAGGGAGTAAATTATGAGAAAAAAAGACATCTCAACAGAACCGACCATCAACAAGGTATTGGACGAAGACGTCATCCGATCTAAAAAAATCAAAGAATTGAGAGAAATTGCTAAAATTGTCGGCATCAAAGATCAAGAAACCCTCAAAAAGGCACAGCTGGTGGAGGCTATTATAAGCATTGGGTCTACGCTAAATTTAACGGAAACAAATCTTACCTCTTCTGAAGAAAATCAAAGTTTGGAAATCGTATCAACATCAGAAAACACAAGTGATAAACAATCCATATCTGCCAAATCAACCTCTGAAAAAAAGTCCCCGACCACGAAAAAGAAGGAAAAAGAGGGAGAACAAATTGCATCGGATAGCACTGCTCAGATAGGTGATAAAAAGGTCATTGAAGCAGAAAATAAGGACAGTAAAATGGATCAGACCGTTTCCGATGTACCAAAAACCTCAGATAAAGGAGAGAAAAAGGAAGATAAGAAGCCCGAGTACAATCCTGAAGAGAGACCTGAGGTGGAAGGAATTCTGGATATGGCTGAGGCTGGATTTGGATTCTTACGCTTTCATAATTTCCTTACGAGTGAAAAGGACGTTTATGTGGCTCCTGCCCAGATAAGAAGGTTTAATTTGAAGACAGGGGATAAAATACGGGGTATTACCAGAAAACCCAACGAGGGTGAACGGTTTGGGGCTCTACTTTACGTCGTTACGGTGAACGGAGAAGAACCGGGAGCGGCTATTAAAAGACCGGATTTTGATAATTTAACCCCCATATTCCCTAGGGAAAGAATTGCGCTTGAACATTCCCAGTCTGAACTGTCCATGAGGTTGATCGACTTAATTGCCCCTATTGGAAGAGGGCAGAGGGGTCTTATTGTTGCACCCCCTAAAGCAGGTAAGACCATTTTGCTAAAAAAAGTAGCAAGCAGCATTGAGCACCTATACCCTGAAATGGAGCTTATCGTACTGCTGGTAGACGAAAGACCAGAGGAAGTAACCGATATGCAGCGATCTATTCGAGGGGAAGTAATCTACTCTACCTTTGATGAATTGCCTCAGAACCATGTGAAAGTGGCTGAGATGGTGCTAGCCAGAGCGCAGCGATTAGTAGAGCACGGAAAAGATGTAGTCATTCTGTTGGACAGTATTACCAGGTTAGCCAGAGCCTATAATTTAGTTGTGCCGGCATCGGGTAGAACTCTCTCCGGAGGTTTGGACCCTAGCGCATTGCATAAACCTAAAAAGTTTTTTGGGGCTGCCAGAAAGATGGAAGAAGGGGGGAGCATCACCATTTTGGCTACCGCATTAGTTGAAACCGGAAGCCGTATGGATGATGTAATCTTTGAAGAATTTAAGGGAACGGGGAATATGGAGCTTCACTTAGACAGGAGGCTGTCTGAAAAACGCATCTTCCCTGCCATTAATCTCAATAAATCCGGAACAAGAAAGGAAGATTTGTTGATGACTTCCGCTGAGGTAGAAGCTGTATGGGCCATGAGAAGAGCCATGGGTAATTTAGGAACACAGGAAGTAACGGAGACCATTATAGACCATTTAGCACATACTAGAAATAATGATGATTTTGTAGAAGTGATAAAAAAAGTGTTCTCTAATTAAACGAAAGATGAAAATACGGAAACGACAACATGGATTTAAATAAAATTTTTATTAAAAATGCCAATCCAACCAAAGTTGGAGGGCAGGCGGTTCTGGAAGGGATCATGATGAAAGGTGAGGATAGGAGTGCTGTAGTGGTGCGAAAGCCTGACGGAAAGCTTCATATCAAAACAGAATTGCTGAAGAAAAAAGATAAGATTCGGAAGATTCCCGTTCTAAGAGGCGTATTCATGTTTGTGGATGCGTTGGTTACAGGTACCCGAACCTTGTTATATTCCGCCGAGGTGTTGGAAAGCTTCGAGGATCAAGATGGAAATGCGCTATATGAAAAAGATAAACTGACCCTGTGGTTAGAAAAAAGGTTTGGAGAAAAAGGGGCGTTAAATGTGATGCTTTACTTCTCGGTGGTTTTGGCGCTGGTGTTCACCATCGGTATCTTTGTCATCGGTCCAACTGCGGCAGTGAATCTATTTTCACCCATTATATCCAATGAAATTGCCTTAAACTTAATTGAAGGTTTTGTTAGAATTATATTATTTGTAGGATATATCCTTCTCATTTCACGCATGAGTGATATTCAGAAGGTTTTTCAATTTCATGGTGCAGAGCATCAGTGCATTCACTGCTATGAAAATGGCTTGCCTTTAACAACCAAGAACTGTGCACAGTTTGAGACCCTACATCCTCGTTGTGGAACAAGTTTTTTGATGTTTGTAATGGTTATCAGCTTATTGCTTTTCTCGATTTTAGGATGGCCGAACTTATTTTGGCGCATTGCTTCTCGATTGCTCTTGATCCCTGTGATTGCAGGGTTATCCTATGAGTTATTAAGATGGGCAGGACGGAGCGATTCCGCCGTCGTAAAGGTTTTGAGCTTACCGGGGCTGGCGCTTCAAAAGTTAACCACGAAAATTCCGGACGAAAAGCAGCTAGAAGTGGCCATTGCAGCCATGAAAGCCGTTCTTGTGGAATCGGATAGACCTGTTTATGAAGGGGAATGTGATGAAGACGGAAATCCTGTAAAGAATGATTCTGAGAGTATAGAGATTATTTTAGCCGTAAAAGAGGAACATTGATGAGTCTTGTAGTAAAAGAAATTTTGCAAATAGGTGAAAGAAGATTGGCAGGAAGCCATTGCCCAAGTCCAAGGGTAGATGCAGAACTGCTATTCTGTCATATGCTTTCTTTGGACAAGACTCAACTGTTTTTGCGGCAACCCACCACCATCGATCAAGATACTTGCGAAGAGTATTTTAAGCTTATCGATGCCAGAAGCACAGGAATTCCCACTCAGTATATCATGGGATATCAAGAATTTATGGGGCTCAATTTTATTGTAAACGAAAAGGTGCTGATCCCTAGACCTGAAACAGAATTGCTGGTCAACCATATTCTGGAGGAAATAAAAGAAAAAAGAACAAAAAACTTGTTACGGTCAACCTACAACGTTTTAGATATGTGTACTGGGAGCGGTGCCATAGGAATCAGCCTAAGCAAGTTAACCTCGGAAGTGAAGGTGACTGCGGTAGATATCAGTGAAGGAGCCTTAGAGGTGGCAGAGCAAAATTGTAAAAAACATCATGTAAAGAATAAAGTAAAGCTTTTGCAAAGTGATTTATTTACCTCCCTGAAAAAAGGCATGTTGGGAGAAAAATATCACATCATCGTGTCCAATCCTCCCTACATCAAAAGAGATCATATTCCTATTCTACAGAGAGAGGTAAAGGAACACGAACCCTTAATCGCATTGGATGGCGGTGATGATGGCTTGGATTTTTACAGGAGAATTATTACTGAAGCTCCAGATTTTTTAAAGAAAAATGGTGTATTATACCTGGAAATCGGTTATGATCAAGCGTTGGATATATTGGCATTGCTTGCAAAGGTAGACAAATTTGATAAAGTGGAGGTACTGAAAGACTTTGCCGGATTAGATCGGATTGTCATCGCCAATTTGTCATAATCTACTTGTTAAAAAGTACTTGCCAATTAAATTAAATCATGATAATATAAAAATGTTGATCAGCTAATTTGCAGGAGCAAATTATACAGTCGTGTAGGAGGAAGAAATGAAAGAAGGATTACATCCAGATTATAAGGAATGTCAGGTAACATGTGCCTGTGGCAATTCATTTACTACTAAGTCAATGAAAGAGGAGATTAAGTTGGAAGTTTGTTCCGCTTGTCACCCATTCTTTACGGGGCAGCAAAAATTTATAAGCCGCGGCGGTAGAGTGGAAAAATTCAAGAAAAAATTCCAGATGGATTAGAAAATCAGAGCCTTGGTGGAAACCGAGGTTCTTTTTTTGCCTAAATTTCATTTGTGATATATGGGGATTTATGGTATACTAACGGGGTATAAAGTTATTTATACAAAAAATTTTAAAGTTAAATTTTTAGGAGTTAACCAATGTATGATAAATTAGATTTTATTCAGGAAAAATATGACGAGCTAGCTATGAAGGTATCCGATCCTGCGGTGATTAACGATCAGGTTGTCTGGCAAAAGCATATAAAAGAAATGTCAGAGATGGAGCCTATCGTTAATAAGTATCGTGAATATAAGAAGGCCAAGGATGACTTGGCGGATACTAAGGAAATGTTGGATGAAGGTGGCTTGGATGACGAGTTAAAAGAGATGGCTAAGATGGAGCTTTCCGAGTTAGAGGATCAGGTGGAAATACTTTCAGATGAACTGAGAATCCTGCTTTTGCCAAAAGATCCCAACGATCATAAGAATGTAATTCTGGAAATTCGTGCGGGTACTGGCGGAGAAGAAGCCGCTCTTTTCGGCAACGATCTTCTCCGTATGTATATGCGTTATGCAGAACGAAACCGATGGAAAACCGAGATGATGGATCTCAGCGATACAGGTATCGGAGGAATTAAAGAGGCGGTTATTCTGATTAAAGGCAAAGGTGCTTATTCTCGTCTCAAATATGAAAGCGGTGTGCATAGAGTACAGCGAGTACCAGAGACGGAATCCAGCGGAAGAATTCATACCTCAGCTGCCACGGTAGCTGTGCTGCCGGAAATCGACGATGTGGAAGTGGACTTAAATCCCAACGACGTTCGTGTGGACGTTTACCGCTCCTCGGGCAACGGTGGGCAGTCGGTTAATACCACGGACTCTGCAGTTCGATTGACCCATGAGCCTACGGGTATCGTGGTAACTTGTCAAGATGAAAAATCTCAGCTAAAAAATAAAGATAAAGCATTTAAGGTGCTTCGAGCTAAGCTGTACGATATAAAACTTCAAGAACAAAACAAAGAAATTTCTGCAGAACGAAAAAGTCAGGTTGGCAGCGGTGACAGGAGTGAGAGGATCCGAACCTACAATTTCCCTCAAGGAAGGGTTTCCGACCACAGAATCGGACTTACCTTATATAAACTGGACTATTTTCTGGATGGGGAATTAGATGAAATCATCGATGGTTTAATCACTTCCGACCAAGCAGAAAAAATGAAGAATTTTTAAAGAAGGCGACATATGAAAACCATAATTTATGATGTGACAGATTTAAATATAGAAAACCTGAAAGCCTCCATGGAAGCTTCCGATGACGCTGCAGAAAAAAAGATAGAAAAAGCACTGGAAAAGGTAGATCATGGAGCCGACATTCTTGCCAAGGGCGGATTGGTGGCCTTTCCTACGGAAACCGTTTACGGCTTAGGTGCCAATGCTTTGGATCCGGAGGCAGTGGCAAAAGTATATGCGGCAAAGGGCAGACCTTCCGATAATCCAATGATCGTTCATATAGCCAGAGCCAGCGATATTGGTCAGTTGACACCCCAGCTCACCGCCCAAATTATACGTCTCATAGATCATTTTTGGCCAGGTCCCCTTACGGTTGTTTTACCCAAGAAGGATACGGTACCAAAGGTAACTACCGGTGGGTTGGACACGGTGGCCATCAGAATGCCGGACAATCCAGTGGCATTGGAGCTCATCAAGAAGGCCGGTTGCCCGGTGGCGGCTCCCAGTGCCAATGTTTCTGGAAGACCAAGTCCCACTAAGGGTACTCACGTGATAGAGGACTTGGAAGGAAAAATTGATATGATTCTATTGGGGGAAGACTGCAGAGTGGGGATTGAGTCTACGGTTTTGGATCTTTCGCAAAGCTTACCCACCATTTTACGCCCCGGTATCATTACCAAGGAGGATCTGGAGACGGTTCTGGGAAAGGTGGAAATGGATCCGGCATTAAATTTGCAGAATTGGGATGCGGATGGAGCCGACGATGGACACGCCCCAAAGTCGCCAGGAATGAAGTATACTCATTATGCGCCAAAAGCGCAGATGACTGTTATCGAAGGTGAACGAAACAGGGTAAAAAAAGAAATAGAAAGATTGAAAGGGCTCAATGAGGGCATCGGTCTAAAGGTAGGAGTAATCTTATTTGAAGAAAAGGCATTTATCGAAGCTGCTCATGACTTTTTTTCTCGTCTCAGAGAATTGGACTCGCAGGAGATAGATTTGATTTTGGCGGGAGCATTGTCCGATGAAAACCAGGTAGGTTTTGCGGTAATGAACAGAATGCTTAAATCCGCAGGATATAATATTGTAAAGGTATAGAAAGGTAGCGTGTTCCCATGAAAGTAGCATTGGCCAGTGACCACGGCGGATATGAATTAAAGGAGTTCCTCAAAGAGTATTTAAAAGAAAAATATGAGATTCAAGGTTTTGAGGTGTTGGATTTGGGAACAGATTCAGAAGAGTCTGTGGACTATCCTGTGTTTGGGAAGGCTTGTGGGGAAGCTGTTGCATCAGGCACAGCAGATCGAGGTGTGGTTTGCTGCGGTACAGGCATTGGAATTTCCATGGCGGCCAACAAGGTAAAAGGAGTCAGATGCGCTTTGTGTACCGATATCCACATGGCAGAGATGACTAGAAAACACAACGATGCCAATGTCTTAGCACTAGGAGGCAGAACCTTACAGAAGGAATGTGCCATAGAGATATTAGATGTTTGGCTGAGTACCAAATTTGAGGGAGGTCGTCATCAGACCAGGGTAGACATTCTGAATGCACTACCGGAATAGGGTTAACCAATAGCAACGAGAACCATTAAGTATCTGCTAAATACATAGTAGATAATGCATTTTTAAAATTTTAACATGTTAATGATAATATGGAGGTAATTATGAGTAAAGTGTACGTATTTGACCATCCCCTAATCCAACACAAGACATCTATGATCAGAATGAAGGAAACCAGTGTGAAGGAATTCAGAGAACTGGTGAGAGAAATTTCCATGTTGATGGCCTATGAGGTCACCAGAAAACTTCCTTTAAAGGATGTGGAAATAGAAACTCCCATGAGCACCACTACCGTTAAAATGCTGCAAGGGGAAGATATTGCAATCGTTCCTATTTTGCGAGCTGGTTTAGGTATGGTAGATGGAATGTTGGAATTGGTCCCCAATGCAAAGGTAGGACATATTGGACTATACAGGGATCACGATACGCACTTACCGGTAGAATACTACTGCAAATTACCGGCAGACATAGAGAGCAGGGAAATTTTTGTTTTAGATCCCATGCTCGCCACTGCAGGATCCGCCGCTGCTGCCATTCAGTTTATTAAGGACAGAGGTGGAAAGACCATTCACTTCATGTGTCTCATTGCAGCACCGGAAGGTATAGAGCTTTTACAGCAAGCGCATCCTGATGTGGATATTTTTATAGCCGCAAAGGATACTCATTTGGACGAAAATAAATACATCGTTCCCGGTTTAGGGGATGCAGGCGATAGATTATATGGAACAAAATAATCCATAGAGCAGTCAAATAAATAAATCAAAGAGGTAAATATGGAAAATGGCAATGTTTTTGACGTTCTGATGGAACGTGGCTTTATCAAACAAACAACCCATGAGGCTGAAATTCGAGAGCTTTTGGGCAAAGAAAAAATTAAATTTTATATTGGATTTGACCCTACTGCCGACAGCCTTCACGTAGGTCACTTTATGCAGGTCATCATCATGATGTACATGCAGAAGTATGGCCACACCCCTATCGTTTTGGTGGGAGGAGGAACCGGCTTAGTGGGTGATCCTTCTGGCCGATCGGATATGAGGAAGGTCCTTTCCAAAGAGGATGTAATTGAAAATTGCAACAATTTTAAAAAGACCTTTAGCAAATTCATAGATTTCGAAGACGATAAGGCCATTGCGGTCAACAATGCGGATTGGCTGTTGGATTTAAACTATATTCAGTTTATTCGAGATATTGGAAAGCACTTTTCAGTCAACCGAATGTTGACGGCGGAATGCTTCAAGCAAAGATTGGAAACGGGATTGTCCTTCTTGGAATTCAACTATATGTTGATGCAATCCTATGACTTTTTAGAGCTTCACAGAAGATATCAATGCAAGATGCAATTTGGCGGCGACGATCAATGGTCCAACATTCTTGGGGGAGTAGATCTCGTTAGAAGGGAAGAGAGTCAGCAGGTTTACGGCATGACCTTTGCTCTGTTGACCACCAGTGCAGGGATAAAGATGGGAAAAACTCAGGCAGGTGCTCTTTGGTTAGATCCCAACAAGACATCTCCTTATGATTTCTACCAATATTGGAGAAATGTGGAGGATGCAGATGTAAACATGTGCCTGAGAATGCTCACCTTCCTGCCTATGGAAGAAGTAAATCGGTTATCGGTATTAGAGGGATCGGAAATTAATAAAGCCAAAGAAATATTAGCCTTTGAAATCACAAAGTTGGTTCACGGTGAAGAGGAAGCTACAAAAGCTCAAGATGCTGCCAGAGCACTTTTTTCCGGAGGTGGCAGCATGGACAATGTACCAAAAACTTTCATGGAGCAATCCAATTTTGAGGGGGAAGGCATGGGAGTAGTGACGTTAATGAAAGAGGTAGGACTGGTTCCCAGCAATGGGGAAGGCTTCCGAACCATCGAGCAAGGAGGACTTACCATCAATGATGAAAAAGTCACTGATAAAAAGATGGTTGTAACTCTGGATACCTTCAAAGATGGGAAGCTTCTTTTGAAAAAAGGGAAAAAAACGTATCATATGGTGGAGATTAACCAACCATAAGCTTAGCAGTTAAGGACGATTTTATGGAGCAAAAACCTTTAATCAGCGTAAAAAATATCCGAAAAATATATCGGATGGGCAATGAAAAGGTAGTAGCATTGGATGATGTGAGCTTAGATATAGCAAAAGGCGAGATTGTTTGCTTTTTGGGTACCTCAGGCTCAGGGAAGTCCACCTTTTTAAACATGGTAGCGGGGTTAGAAAAGCCCACCAAGGGTCAAGTGTTTATCGGTGGGATTCCCATACATAAGTTGGATGAAGGGGATGTTACCCTGTTTCGCCAGAAAAACATCGGCTTTATTTTTCAGGCTTATCACCTTCTTCCCATGCTGACGGCATTGGAAAACGTCAGTCTTCCTCTGATTTTTAGAGGTGTGGATAAGAAATATCGCAAGAAAATGGCTAGGGAATCATTGGAGTCTGTAGGGTTGGTAGGATATGAAAAGAGGAAACCCACTCAGATGAGCGGAGGGCAGCAACAGAGAGTGGGGATTGCCAGAGCTTTGGTGGGAAATCCCAAGATCATCTTTGCTGATGAACCCACCGGAAATTTGGACTCCAACACCACGGTGGAAGTGATGAACCTGATGGTTCGTAGGGTCAAGGAGCATAACCAAACCTTAATCTTGGTAACCCATGATAGAACCATAGCTGACTATGCGGATAAGATTGTAACTATAAAAGATGGAAATATTCTAAAAATAGAAGAAAAAAATAAGCTATTAACGAAATGAAAAATGGCGAATTAGGCGAATTAGAGGAAACTAATATGAAAAATATTGCAAACACTAAGTCTTATAAAAAAATTAGCAGTTACGTTCTCGTTTTTTTTATCATAGCTCTTACCTTTTCGTTACCTCTTAAGAGTTCTGCGCTTACTGCAAATTTGAACGTAACCAATGCTGGAGCGGCCTCCTTTGACGTAGGGGAGAAGGATGCCACCGTGTCCTTTAGAATTAAGAATAACGAACCTAACGATGTGAGGATAGACAGCGCCAGCTTAAGCTTCCTCCGTCAGGGGTTTACTGTCTCTGGGGGAATCGGAGGTTCGACGACTATCGGCAAAGGACAGGAGACTATCATCACCTTCTCTGTGACCGTGTCCAATACATATAATTACCCCAATGCGGTAGGTACTTTGGAATTAAAGAGTGGGGTAGATGTGGTTTACAGTAAGGCCTTTACCTATGACGTGTTTTCCAATGTGGAAGCCTCTCCCGGCACAGGGGGCAACTACATAGTGGCAGTGCAAATTTCCCATTCGCTGGATAATCCGGAAGGAATCCTAGCGGAAAAAGATAATAATTTGAGTATCGGGGTGTTTAATAGGGGCAATACCACAATCAAAAATGCCAATGTAGAGGTGGTATTACCCGAGGGGCTTTACATAAACAACGGAAGTACCACCTCTAATGTGGGAACCTTGGCCATCGGAAATCGGGCTACGGCAAATTTCCCCGTTTCTGCGGATGCAGACATTGACAGCAAAAACTATTCCGTCGAAGTGATTGTTACCGGCAATGATTATAACAATGAAGCAGTAAAGGTCAGTAAAACCATTTATGTGCCTGTAAAGTCAGGAAAGTCAAAGGGTTCTATTGAGGATATGGAAATATCCAATGTAAGTATTCCGGACGAAGTTTTAACAGAGACGGACTTTCGAATGTCCTTTGAGGTCAAAAACAAAGGGAGCAAGGAACTGAAAAATGTTAAAATTTCATGCGAAATGCCTACAGGTCTATACAATAAAACCAGGAGCACATTTGTAGAAAGTTTATTTGCGCCGGGAGACAGTAAATATTATTCTGTAAACCTATATTCGGAAGTGGATGAGAATACTTCCTTTCCCATTAAGATTACGGTAGAATCTGTGGATGCAAAGGATGGAGGCACCGTCACTCAATATGCTAATGTGTTTGTTAAGAAAGACAAAGTAAAGACCGACGCAAAGACACCACAGCTTATGGTATCAGCCTATAGCTATGGAGGAAGTTATGTGCAGGCAGGGGCAAAATTTCGCTTAAACTTGACCTTACAGAATACCAGCGGACGAGATCTGTCCAACATCAAAGTAACCTTGGGTTCTGATGGAACCTTTATCCCTGTAAACAGCAGCAATTCATTTTTTATTGAAAGTGTAGGGAAAAAACAACAGACCAATTATTCTGTGATGCTCAGCGTGAAGCCGGATGCGAAGCAGGAGACTTCCGCTATGGATATCAGTATGTCCTACGAGGATGGAGATAAAGAGTTTACCTCCAAGGATACCATATCCATACCGGTGATGCAGGAATCCAGATTAGCGGTAGATGAAATCATGCAGCCTATGGAACTTTTTATGGGAAATCCCGCAGGGTTATCCGTGCAATTTTACAACATGGGAAAAACCACCTTGAATAACTTGAGGGTTACGGCCTACGGAGATTTTGATACTATGGAATCTATCAGTTACTTCGTAGGAAATATGGATCCGGGGAAAAGTGACACTTATGATTTTGCTCTAATCCCAAGACAGGAGGGGCTGATGACAGGAGCGGTTGTCTTTACCTATGAAGATGCAGGTGGTGAAGAGCAGACCTATGAAATGCCCTTTGAATTTCAGGTAATGGGAGAGATGCCTATCTTTGGACCCGAGCCGGATATGCCTTTGGAAAATGAGAAAAAAGGAATCAGCAAATGGATTTGGATTGTCGGCGGAGTAGCGGTTATCGGTGTGGGTGCCGGAGTCTTTATTAGAAAAAAGAGAAGAAAGAAAAAACAGATGGAGCTGGAAATTGATGAATAGCAGAGATTTGTTCAGCTTAAGTTTAAAGAATTTATTTCGAAGAAAGACCAGAACTTTGTTGGCGGTAATTGGTGTAGTAGTTGGTACTTGCGCCATTATTGTAATGCTGTCAATAGGATTTGGTCTTTCTGTAGGTTTTCAAGCTCAAATTGAAAGTTATGGGAATTTACATTTGATCGATGTATACTCCGGAGGGGGCGGTTATATGGTGATGGGAGATGTTGCCGTCTCTTCCACAGAAAAACCAAAGGATGGAGTTTTAGACGATAAGGCAATTGCGGAAATAGGGAAATTACCCGGGGTAGAAGCTGCATCTGCCAAGGAAGAGGCATACCTGACGTTTGCCATAGGAAAGTATATCATGCAGTCCAGCGTAGTGGGTATTTCTCCTGAGTTGATGCAGAAATTCGGGTATGAGGTACAGGATGGAAGGCTTTTGATGCCGGGAGATAAATATACAGTAGTATTTGGCAACCAAGTCCCTAGTTGGTTCTATAATCCTAAGAAAGCTCAAGGTTACAGTTGGGGCGCTCCTCCTCAGGTAGATGTGATAACGGATAAGCTCATCGTAACGGCCGATGATCGCTATGGGCAAAAACCGGAGCAAGGCATGGGGGGAGAGGATCGAAAGATTACATATAAGGAATACAAGGCCAAAGGTGTTGGAACACTAAACAACCCCAATGACCAATCCGCATACACTTCTTATATGCCTTTAGACATCGTGAAGGCTATCAATGCAGACACTGCAAAGGCACGGAAAGAAAGCAGCTTCAACAAGAGAAAAGGATATAACTCAGCCATGGTATATGTAGGCAATATCGATGACGTAGCTACTATCAGTGAATCCATTCGAAAGATGGGATTTCAGGCTCATAGCCTAAACGATTGGTTAGAGTCCATGAAAGAAACAGCGACCATGATACAAGGTATCCTAGGGGGAATCGGTGCTATTTCACTGCTTGTAGCAGCTTTGGGCATTACTAACACCATGATCATGTCCATTTATGAGAGAACAAAAGAGATCGGTGTCATGAAGGTCATAGGTGCCAACTTGCCGGATATTAAAAGGATGTTTTTAATTGAAGCGGGTCTGATCGGTCTGATAGGGGGGCTGTTAGGAATGATTATAAG
Source organism: uncultured Anaerovorax sp. (assembly GCA_964582545.1). Classification (GTDB taxonomy): domain Bacteria; phylum Bacillota; class Clostridia; order Peptostreptococcales; family Anaerovoracaceae; genus JAVVUJ01. The sequence continues at coordinate 76,864 of CAZOSB010000004.1, read as the reverse complement.
TTATATTATTTCCTTCCTGATGAATACCTTATTGAGCGAAGTCATGAGCATGTTCCTAGGCATTGGAGGGAATGGTACTCCGGTTTCCATCATTCCTTGGTGGGTAGCACTTGGGGCCATCTTATTTTCCTCCGTGATTGGCATTATGTCTGGCTATTATCCTGCACAGCGTGCCATGAAACTTTCCGCTTTGGAAAGCTTAAGAAATGAATAAAAATAAACATTGACATTGTTTTTTTCCTATTATATAATTTTAAGTGCGTTATGTGCAAGATTGGCATGTAACACTGAAATTCAGGTACAGGCTGGATAGCCGGCCGTGGCCGAACATCAATCGGAAGGTGCCGAAACAAATTGGATTTTCATTGTTGTGAAGGACAATTCCAGTAGGCAGGAGGTAAAAAATGAAATCATTTATTGCAAAACCTCATGAGGTGGAGCGCAAGTGGTACGTCATCGATGCAGAGGGAAAAACTCTGGGACGACTTGCTTCAGAAGTTGCATCCATTTTAAGAGGAAAGAGAAAACCCATCTTTACTCCTCACGTTGACACAGGTGATTATGTAATCGTCATCAATGCTGAGAAGATAGAGGTGACCGGAAAGAAAAGAAAAGAGAAAATTTACAAGAGACATACAGGATATCCCGGTGGCTTGCGTGAACTGACTTTTGAAAAGCTTCAAGCAAGAAATCCGGAAGAAATTATCAGACATGCGGTAAAAGGCATGATGCCAAACGGTAAGCTTGGTAGAGAAATGTACAAAAAACTGAGAGTTTTTGCAGGGTCTGAGCATGATCATGCCGCGCAAAAACCGGAAGTTTGGGATTTTTAGAAGGGAGGAATCGTAAATGGCTAAATTACAGTACCAAGGTACAGGAAGAAGAAAATCATCCATTGCCAGAGTTAGATTGATTCCCGGCAAAGGTAATATTACCGTAAATAAAAAATCTCTGGAAGACTATTTCGGAATGGAAATTGTAAAGAGAGAAGTAAAGAGACCTTTTGAGGTGGCTGGTTGCGAAGGGAAATTCGACGTGATTGCTACCGTTAAGGGAGGTGGATTTACTGGTCAGGCTGGTGCTTTGAGACATGGTATTTCCAGAGCGCTTTGCGTAGCGGATAAAGAAGCGTACAGACCTTCTTTAAAGGCAGCAGGCTTTATGACCAGAGACCCAAGAATGAAGGAAAGAAAGAAATATGGCTTGAAAAAGGCCAGAAAAGCTTCTCAGTTCTCAAAACGTTAATCTTAAATTTAGATTGGAATTTGAGAGATTGTATCGCATCTTTTCTAAAATCAAAGTTACTCTATGGAAGTATAATATCTGAAATAGAGTAACTTTTTTTAATATGTAGGAAATATCGTGGAGACGATATTGACGGAATATCAAAGAACGTACCTTGCGAAGAGTTGACCCTTGCGGGCGACATGTAGAGATAGTAATAATCGTTTGAATTTGAAGACTTTTCCATATACATAGGAGTAAATAAAAAAATAAAAAATAAATTGCAAGAAAATTAAAAAAAGACTTGCAATTTATTTAATCTTTATGTTAATATTAACACAACGGCAGAAGTCGTTTAAAAAAGGATTATTATTTTGACACAAATCTCTTTAATATTTTGGAGAAAAAGTTAGAGAAATAGGATCCAATTTTGTTAAGGAGGTAAAAAATATGGAAGACAAGAAAATTATCTGTAAAGATTGTGGTTCAGAATTCACTTTCACAGTGGGTGAGCAGGAATTCTATAAGGAAAAAGGTTTTGAAAATGAACCTCAGAGATGTCCTGATTGCAGAGCTGCAAAGAAAAGACAAAGAAATAACTATAACTAAAATAGTTTAAATAAAAATAGACCGAAAGGTCTATTTTTATTTAAACAAGTACTTTCCCAATAGTAGGGGTAACCATGTGAAATATAATTTTTTATGTAATATATCTAATACAAATCTTCGAAATATTAGTAGAATCCAAATTGCTAATCACAGATTTTATCAAACAAGTCATAAATTTTGCTTAATCTGCTGAAAACGTATAGTTGTCTATGAAACTCGGCAGAATCTTCCAGCTCTAATATTGTTTTGGCTTTGTCCAAACGGTATCGGATGGTGTTGTGATGTTGAAACAAAAGACCGGCAGTCTTTTGAATGTCAAAATTAGCGGAAGTATAAATCAATAATGTTTCCATCAGACTAATCTGATGTTTTGCATCATAATCCATAACCTTTTGACGTATATCCTGATAAAAACTCTTAGTCCAAGTATTGGTACGAGCGGGTATGATGACTTGATCCAAGCCAATATTTTTGAATAGTGCAATTTTTTTAGAATCTAAGGAGGCACTTATGTAAGCGCAGGCACTTTCCCTGATTGAGATTGATAAGTTTTCCAATCCTTCATAAACTTCAGATACTCCCAGTATAATATGCTCCTGCGGGATGTCCATTTGTCTGATCACTGAGTCAGAGTTTAGGCATTCTCTGTCTTTTGCAGTGCAGATTAGGATGGCCGATTCTTTAAAAGGGATTAAGGAATAAATAAATAGTTCGGTATTTAGTGATGTAAGATTAAAATTTAATTTATTACATAAGTGGGTAAGGTTATAAGAATTACTTGATTCAGTAATTCTTATGTATATACTTCTAACATTATTTAAAAAATATGGATTGATTTCTTTTGCAATTTTTTTTACTTGATCCAAAGGAACAACATCTTCCATTAGAAGCATTGCTTTTTCCGCAAAATCTAACGGCAATCCGTCTGATAATATTGCTGTTTTTACAGTGAATAGGATATCATCCATAAAGGTATCTTGAAAAAAGAAAATAGGAACATGATATTCATCGGAAAGCGATTTTATTTCAGGAGAAATTTCCGTATAATAGATGGACTTAATACAGATGCAGCTAATATTTCTTAAAATTAAGTTCTTTAAACACTCATTTGCTAGACTTTGACTTTCCTTGGCTTGAGACAATGTGGTGACGATGAACTCGCCGCTGGCAAAGGTAGATTCCACTTCAGCTAAGGACTCCCATTCAAAAATACCGGTTCCGGTAACTGCATTGTAAAGACCTGTCCTCCCTGATGCCAGTGTAAAGTTACTAAAAAGGGGATGTTTTAAAAGCTCGAGTATCGTTATCATGGTCAATCCTTTCGTTGTTTTATCCGCTCTTTCCTTCCGGTTTTCTTCACCGATAATTAAAATTATATGGTATCTGTAGCCCGTTGTCCACTTAAGTTTCTGTTAAAATTCTATGATGATTCCATAAATTATATGGTAAAATAAATCGTTTAGAATCACTTGTATTTTTTCTTTGTAAAAAATACAAATTATAAAAGAATTTTTTGTTTTTCAGACAATTGCGAATGTTTGCCAAAAGACCTACAATGTTACTAACACCTTTCCTAACAAATATCTAAAATGGAGGATAACTATTATGAAGAATTTTGGAGCTACATCTATCTATTATAACGGAAATATTTATACGGTTAACCAAAACTTTTCGGTGGCTAATGCGTTGGTCATAAAAAATGATAAATTAATCTATGTAGGCTCTAATGAAATTGCCTTAACATTTCGAACTGAGGAAACGGAAGTGATCGATTTAAAAGGAAAGACTGTTTTGCCTGGTCTTATGGAAGGTCATACACATTTCTGTTGGTTGAGCCAGTCCTTAATTGAAGTGGATGCATTATTCAAAAACAAGGAGGAAATTTTAGAAGAAATCAGAGAAAGGGTAAAGACTGCACCAAAGGGAGAATGGATTTTAGGAAGAGGCTGGAATAACGAAATTTGGGAGGATACACAATTCCCGACTAAGGAGGATTTGGATGCTGTGGCCCCTGATAATCCGGTAAACATCATTAGAACCTGTTGCCATGCATATTGGGTAAACTCCAAGGCATTGGAAATTGCAGGGATTACGAAAGACTCGAAGGATCCTTTAGGAGGAGAAATCATTCGGAAAGCAGATGGATTGGAACCCTCTGGGGTGTTAGTCGATACGGCAGGGGATCAATTGACTGCTAAGATTCCACCTTATGAAGGTGACAATTTAGAGAAAGCACTTATAAAAGGACAGGAATACTTATTCTCATTTGGATTCACTTCCGTTATGGATGCGGGTGCAAATTTAAATGAAATCGCCATGATGAAAAAGTTATACCAGGATAATAAGCTTGATTTGCGTATTTATGCATATGCAAAAGAGGGTGAGACAGCAGAGTTTTATTGTAAAAATGGTATTGAGGTAGGTCTGTACGACAATCGATTTACCGTAAGGGGCATTAAGCTTTTTGCAGATGGATCCATGGGTGCAAGAAGCGCCTATTTGTTGGAAGATTATGCAGACAGACCAGGGCATAGGGGTAATCTACGATATGAAGAAGAAGAGTTATATGAGGCCATTAAGGCAGCTAGGATGAATGGTTTTCAATTATCTGTTCATGCCAACGGTGACGGTTCCACGGAGATGGTACTAAATACTTATATGAAAGTATTGGATGAGATGCCCTTAACCGATAATCGATATCGTATTGAACATTATCAATTGATTTCAAAAGAACAATTAACCAACACTGTTGCTTATGGGTTTATTCCTAGCATGCAGACGGTGCAGTGTACCTCTGACAGAACAATGGTAGAGGAAAGGTTGGGAGTAGATAGCGGAAGGTTAGAGAGAGCTTATGTTTGGAGAGATATTTTGGATGCGGGACTTCCCATTGTCAATGGTTCCGATGCACCTGTAGAATTGGTCAATCCATTTCATGGGTTCTATGCCGGAGTCACTAGAAAAGGCAGGGATGGTATGCCTGAAAACGGTTGGTATACCAAACAATGCATGACCAGAGAAGAGGCGTTGCGTGCGGCAACCAACTGGCCGGCATATGCACAGTTTGAAGAACATCTTAAAGGTTCCTTAGAGGAAGGTAAATTGGCCGACTTTGTCGTCATAGACCGTGATTATATGAAGTGTGATGTGGAAGAGATTAAGGATATTGAAGCAGAGCTTACCGTTGTAAGTGGAAAAGTGGTCTATCGAAAGTAAGTGTTCAAGCGGTCGCCTATGAAAAGCATTATCAATGCAAAGGGAGGGAATGATTAAGTTTATTTTAAGGAGGTGAAACCTTAGCAACCATTAAGCCAGAAGCAACTTATTGAAAGGAGTTTAAAATGGAAGTAAAAAAGGAATTTAAGAAACCGTCTTTATTGGTATCTTTGCTCATCGTTATATTTTTAATTATTTGTTTTGTAGTTCAAGTGATTCAAGTAGGGTCACCTGATGTACATATGACCCTGGTTTTTGCTTCAGCATTTGCAGTAGCCTTATTATTGATAGGGGGTACCAAATTATCACTCATTGAAGAGGGCGTTATACACGGCTGTAAAATCGCCACCATTGCCATGATGATTCTCATGTTTATCGGCGTAATGATACCTGCATGGATTGCAGCGGGAACCATTCCTACGCTTATCTATTACGGGTTACAGATTATTTCCCCATCGGTATTCTTGCTGACATCTATCATAGTGTGTTCGATTTCATCTTTATGTACAGGAACCTCTTGGGGAACTGCAGCCACCTTTGGAGTAGCACTTATGGGAATCGGTGGGGGTTTGGGTGTTCCGCCTGCTATGACTGCGGGGGCAATTATTACAGGAGCCCTGTTTGGAGATAAGATGTCACCCATATCTGATACTGTAAACCTTTCTGCAGGTGTATGTGAAGTAAACATCTTTGATCATATTAAGGGTTTGTTTTATACTACCATACCCGGCTATTTGTTGGCATTAGTTGTAGCTGGAATTCTTGGAATTAGATTTTCCGGAAGCAGTATAGACAGTGTACAGGTATCGCAGATATTAGATACCCTATCCGGAAGCTTCAATCTATCTCCGTTATATGCTTTGATCAGCTTAATCCCGTTGGTTTTGGTGGTTACTATGGCTGTTAAGAAAATCAGTGCCTTGGTGACCATGGTGGTGGCCGCCTTGGTTGGGATGTTGATTGCAATCTTGCTCCAAGGTTATAATGTTTATGATTTAATGAGCTTCATGAATTATGGATTTGTCATCGACACAGGAAACTTCGACGTGGATAAACTGATGAACAGAGGTGGTTTGCAGTCAATGATGTGGACTGTATCTTTGGGATATTTAGGATTGAGTTTTGGAGGAATATTGGAAAAGACCGGTGTGTTGAATACGTTGTTATTTAGCTCCAAGCAGATTACCAAGAACGCCAGAAACCTGATTACCACCCATATATTTGCGGGCATTGCATCCATCATGCTTTCCGCAAGCCCTTACGTTTCCATACTGATCCCAGGAAGAATGTTTGTACCGGGTTACAAGAAGCTGGGAATCAAAAAAATCGTTGCATCCAGAACATGCGAAACCTCTGGAATCTGTGTGGATCCATTGCTGCCTTGGACTTTAGGAGGCGTTTATTATACCGGAGTGCTAGGCGTTAGCCCCTTGGAATATGCACCTTATGCAGTGCTCTGCTGGTCTGTGCCAGTCATTGCCCTCATCTATGGATTTACCGGTTTGTTTGTATGGAAGATGACGCCGGAAGAAGCTGCAGAAGCACAGAGGGAATTGGACGTAACCTATGAGAAAGAATCATAGATATATAAAAAATTAATAAAAAATCTGAACAAAAATGGAAAAATAGATTGATTATTTTTCCATTTTGTTTTAATATAGTATTATCAGCACTCTAACGAAGTGAGTGCCAAAACAAAAAACATAACTAAAAATATTTATATGTTATTAGGAGGAAGAGAAGATGGCTAAAAAGCAATTTAAAGCTGAATCGAAACGATTATTGGATTTGATGATTCATTCCATTTACACCCATAAGGAAATATTCTTAAGAGAGTTGATTTCAAATGGGAGCGATGCCATAGACAAGCTTTACTATAAAAGTCTTACGGAAAACCTATCCGGTATGGCAAGGGAAAACTTTTTTATCAGATTAGAACCCAACAAAGAAGCTCGAACCTTAACTATTTCGGATAATGGCATTGGAATGACAAAGGAAGATTTGGAATCTAACTTAGGTACTATCGCGAGAAGTGGATCTTTAGATTTTAAAAAAGAAAACGAGTCAAAAGAAGACATCGATATTATCGGACAATTTGGTGTAGGGTTTTATTCTGCGTTTATGGTAAGCCAGAATATTCAGGTCATTACCAAAGCGCTCAATGAAGAGACCGCCTGGAAGTGGGAATCCAATGGTGCGGATGGATACACCATAGAAAGCTGTGAAAAGGATGGAATCGGCACAGACATCATATTAACCATCAAGGATAATACTGAAGATGAAAACTATGATGAATTTCTGGACGCTTACAGGTTAAGGAGTCTCGTAACCCGCTATTCAGACTACATTCGCTATCCTATTAAAATGATGGTGGAAAAGAGCAGATTAAAGGAAAAAGCTGAGAATGAAGCAAGCGGGGAAAATGAAGAGAATGCTGTCAACGATGCTCCTGAATATGAAAAGTACTTTGAGGATGATACACTCAACAGCATGGTACCCATTTGGCGTAAAAATAAAAATGAGCTTACCGAGGAAGATTACAGTACCTTCTATCAAGAAAAGTTCTATGATTTTACCGACCCTGCTAAGGTGATTCATACCAACGTGGAAGGGGTAACCACCTATAGCGCATTGCTTTTCATTCCGGCCAAAGCTCCCTTCAATTACTATACCAAGGAATATGAAAAGGGCTTACAACTTTATTCCAGTGGTGTATTGATCATGGACAAGTGTGCTGATTTGTTACCAGATTACTTCAGCTTCGTAAAAGGTCTTGTAGACTCTCAGGACCTTTCTCTCAATATTTCAAGAGAAATGCTGCAACATGACAGGCAGTTAAAAGCCATCGCTACCAGAATTGAAAAGAAAATTAAGAGTGAACTGTTGGAGTTACAGAAGGTAAACAGGGAAAAATACGAGGAAGTCTACAAAGCCTTTGGTCTTCAATTAAAATATGGTATTTATGATAAGTACGGTATGAATGCAGACGGTTTAAAAGAATTGGTGATGTTTTACTCATCTTCCGAAAAGAAGCTGGTTACTTTCTCAGAATATGTATCCAGAATGAAAGAGGAGCAAAAATATATCTATTACGCCTGTGGTGAGTCTGTAGAAAAGCTGGATAGAATGCCACAAGCAGAAATGTTGAAGGAAAAAGGATTCGAGATTCTCTATTGTACGGATGACATAGATGAATTTGCCATAAAGGTTCTGAACAAGTTTGAAGAAAAAGACTTTAAGTCCGTTTCTGGTGGAGACTTGGGCATAGAAGATACTCAGGAAGAAAAGGAAGCGTTGGAAAAGAAGGTAGAAGACAACAAGGAACTCTTTTCCTTTATGAAGGAAACGTTGGGGGACAAGGTAAAATCGGTTAACTTGTCTCAAAGGCTAAAGAGTCATCCCGTATGCCTCACCAGCGGTGGAGAGCTTTCTATAGAGATGGAAAAGGTATTAAATTCAATGCCTACGGATGAAAAGATTAAGGCGGATAAAATACTGGAAATCAATGCAAACCACCCGGTCTTTGAATCACTAAAGGTTTCTTTTGAAACAGATAAAGATAAGGTGAAAATTTATACGGAGCTTCTTTACAATCAGGCTCTTCTCATCGAGGGAATGTCTATTGAGGATCCTGTAGCATTTTCCAATGCCATATGTCAGTTGATGTAAACGAAGAAAAAACAAATAATAAATTAATTTATGATAACGAAAAGAGCAAATAAATATAGTGGTTGACACTTATTTGCTCTTTTCGTAATTTGATGATATATTTTAATAGTTTTATGATATAATGAAGAGTCCATCATCATAAACTATATAAGCATACGGTGCACCTTTTTATTTTATCTATGTTTATTTATAGTACGTTCAGAAGAATGCAAAGGGCTATCTATTAACATTCAAAGAATAAATAAATAGGAATCTTTTAATTGATTAGTTCCTCTCTTTTATGCAATTTTCAGGAAGTATTTTAATATAATGATTAAATAAGAAACAATTCAAAGAATTTTTAATCGTTAAATAAAATAATATTGCACCATAATTAGTTCCAATATATAATAGTTTTTGTTAATTCATATTATTTAACTAAATTGAAGGGAGCGTAACATGTCATCTGATATAAAATTTTTAACCATCGAGGATGTGGCCGAGATGCTACAAGTTACAAGAACCACGATTTATAATTTAAAGAAAAAGGGATTACCTTTTATTAAGTTAGGCAAAAACATCCGATTTGACCAAGAGGAAGTGGTGAAATGGGTAAAATCAAATAATAAGGGATCCGAAGAATAACAAGGTAGTATTGTGAATCATTTAGATGGGACATGATTGTTCTTAAGGATAATATGGCGACATATTTGTACGGAGTGATTATTTATATAATCATTTTATTAGTAATTAGCGGATTTTGCATTAAGAAAGCTCTAAATTCTTTTGAAGAATATAGTTATTGCGGCAGATCTTTAGCCATTCACTATATAATGTTAACTTTTTTAGGTACTTGGATCGGCGGCGGTACTATCGTTGGATTAATTGCTCGAGGATATGCCTTTGGGGCAAACCAATATTGGGTAATTGCTATTTCCGGTGTGGTAGAGTTATTTTTTGCTATCTTTTTTATAAAAAAAATTAGATCCCTTAAAGTAAGTAGTATCATTGGATTTTTTGCTTTAAAATATCCTGATCATCAGGAAATCATTAGAATCCCCGTGGCGATAGGATTGTTAATCAGGAACGCCACCATGGTAGCTATGCAGTTTACCGCTCTTTCCTACATGATTACCTTCCTCTTTGGAATTGATAGAAACCTGGCAACCCTTTTAATCTTTCTAATCATCACTCTATACACGGTTTTAAGTGGTCTGTGGGGCGTAGTCATGACTGATGTTTTGCAGGGGCTTATGCAAACAGGGGCACTGGTGTTCTTAGCGTATGCTACCTTAAAGTTCAGTGGGGGTATGAAAAATGTTTTTGAGTTTTACCAAGAAGCGAACCTAACTAATAATTTGAGTTTAATTAACTTCAATTTATCCATTCCAGAATTGATTTCATATTTAATTGCCTTTGGTGCCTTTTTTTTAATGGGGGATCAATCCAACTGGGAACGCATTTATGCCAGCAAAACTGATCGCACTGCCATCTGGGGGTTTATCATACCAATTACAATTATCTTAATGTCTCTGGTGCTAATCGTATACATGGGGGTTTTTCAAAGGGTAGTATTTAGAGGTGAAGTGGATGCACAACTGGTTTTATTTACTTTTATCTTTGATTTAATTGAGCATAAGTATACACTTTTTATTTTATTGGGTTTAATTGCTGCTATTATGTCATCGGCGGACTCATTCTTATTGGCATCCGGTATTTTATTTTCCGGCGACATTGTAAAGCCTTTTATCAGCAAAGGGGCAAATGACAGAGAGTTGATTTTTTGGGCCCGAGCCTTTGTCATCGTTACAGGTGCTATCGGCTTTGCGTTTTCCATCATCATTGATGATATTTTATTCCTTTGGATTACAGGGGTAGGGATGGCCTCCATTATTTTGGTGCCGGGATACTTTTTAGCCTGGTTTTCCAAGAAATTCACAACAGCAGGAGTAGTAGGGGGCATGCTGGCAGGTCTTTTCTACGTGTCTCTAATGGCAATGGGAATGATTCCTATTAAGAGTACCTCAATCTGTGTGGGAATAGTCCTAAATTTCATCGTCGGTGCTTTTTTTGAATTTATTATTGGAGGTTCCACAGGCTCTAACTTAAATAATTCGGTGGAAGGAAATGGAAAATGATTGGTTATATAGTATTGTTATTCCATATTATTTTACTTTCTATCGTGGGTTACAAAAGCAAACCCAAAGAAAATACTAGCATTAAGACACATATTTTTTGCGGAAGGGAAATACCAGTATGGCTTTTGACCACTAGCATCTTTTCGGCTTGGATGTGGGTGACAACCATTATCGGTTCAGCAGAAGCGTGGACTCTATATGGAATCTCTGGGGCAATTGCTTATGTAACAGGGGCATGTTTTGCTTTTCTATTCTTTATTTTTCTGTTAATAGCCTTACTTAAAAAATCAAATAGAGCTTTTACTTATGTTGAATTTATGGGGCAGCGCTACTCTGAAAGTGTAAAGAACATGTATTATGTCATTGCGATTTTGGTGTCAGCTTACGTGTTAATTGAACAAGCGTCAGGGGTGGCTTTCGTTTTAAAGGAACTGTATGGAAGCTCCTATAAGCAGGTTTCATTTCTGATAGTAATTATAGGGGTGGTTTACGTTATATATACAGGCATGAAGGGCATCATCTTTAATGAATTCCTTTCGGCAATTATTATTATTCTAGGATTTTCTATTTTTTATTTTTTTCTTTTTAAATCTGTCAATTTTGAAGAACTAAAAATTAATATTTTGGAAATACAAACGAACCCTAACTTGGAGTGGTATAATCCAAATGTACTTAATCTTATCTATTCGTCGGGGGTAAGATTTTTTATCATCTCTATACTTGTATTTTTTGGTCAATTAATCTTTGATCCTACTTTTTACCTAAAAGCAAACTTATTAAAAAACTACACAGATGTTAAAAAATCTTTTTTTATAGGTGGGGTTATCCTTTGGATTCCAATAGCGCTAACCAGCGCCTTTTCTCTAGGGCTCTTATACCTGTGTCAGAGTGTAGGGGTGGAACCATACAATGGTTCATCGCGGTTGGAAATCATATTTGGCATTTTAATCATTACCATGGGCGGTTCTGCCATTCACCACTATTTGATGGGAATCATGAACATATTTACACTGGAGTATTATAAAGAGAAGATAAAACCAAATCCATTGGAGAAAGAGCAACTTGCATTTGGTAAACTGGTTACGGTGCTATTTGGGTGCTTTTGTGCTTTGATTACCATTTCTCTCGAGGATATATCTTTGTTAAAAATTGATATGTTTTGTGGCGTATTTTTTGCGGCGCCTTGTGGCGGCATTATCTTTGGAGTATATTCTAAAAAGATAAAAGGAAATGCACCAATCTATGCCACTTTGGTTGGTTTTGTTTTTGGGTTTTATATTTGGACCTCCCGCGTTGTACCAAGCGATTGGTCGTGGTTCTTAGGCACCCTAACCTCATTTTTATGCCCTATGATTTTTTTGGGAGTCGTTGGCATGATATTTGAAAAAATCGAAAAAATTTGATGGAATTAATTCGTTTAGTTTTATCTTATCCTGATAATTTGTATAAACGTGAGATATATCTTAATATTAAAAGTTATATGGGTGATTAAAAAAATATATTATTTTCTAAAAATAATAAAAAATAACATGTAGATATAATCTAAATGAACCATCTAAATAAACAAATTTTTCAAATAAATTTTTTCAAATAAAAAATACTTTTCATTTGAAATGTTCTATGATATAATCCTTTAAGTAAGCTTGGTTTACGCACTATTTTTTACGGGGAATTGGCGCAGCTGGGAGCGCGCTTGACTGGCAGTCAAGAGGTCAGGGGTTCGATCCCCCTATTCTCCACCACAATATTAGAGCCTGTTGAATTTTGTATTCGATGGGCTTTGATTTTTTTAGGCGTATACCGTTATTTACTGAGCCGGATGCCCCATGTAGGAAAAGGAAGAGTAGGAGTATGAATTACAACTTGCCGCAAATTATGGAATCAAAACTATTTGAGGGATTTACAAATTTAGAATGCAAGGAGTTTTGCTCTAATATTGAGCCTGAGTGTAAGATGTATTCCAAAAATCAAACGGTAATCAACGAAGGGGAAAAGCTAAATTTTATCGGCATTGTTTGCAGTGGAAAATTAGTGAAAGCAAAACTTGAGTACACGGGCAAGTTACATCTATTGGAGATCATTGGAAAATACAGAACCTTTGGTATGGAGATTGCCGGAACTCCCTCTCAAATAAGTCCTATAACTATCGCCTGTTTAGAGGATTCTTCTGTAGTCTTTTTCAATTATGAGAAAATATGGAGTGCGATGCCCATTCCCGTTGAATATCGTATGAAAGCTATCAGAAATATCGTAAACTTAATCGCAAATGACAATGTTAAAAAACTATATAAGATAGAAGCACTATCACAGAAGTCTTTAAGAAATAAAATTTTAGTACATTTATATCTGAGAATGAAAAAAGCGGGAAACAACACATTTAAACTGGGGCTTAATCGGGAGCAACTGGCAGATTATCTATGCGTGAATCGCAGTGCCCTATCACACGAGCTTAGCCGGATGCAACAGGAGGGCTTGATTTCCTTTCGCAAGGACGTGTTTACAATTCATAGCGATAAATAATATGGATAAAACCAAAAGAATTTAAAGTAAAGCCAATGATTTTATGAAGTTTGGATAATACCGGAAATCTTATATAAATATGTTGTTATGACAACATATTTTTTTTATTTCTTATGTTATCATATTCTTAGATAATAAATTTGAAAGACTAAATGGTACAATTAATAATATAAAAATTTCTTATTAGCAATTTAGATAGAAGGTTTGGTCAAAGAAAATGGCAAAAAGCAAGATTTTCATAGCGGTGTTGTTATTATTTATAACGATTACATTTGAAGGCTGCACTGGTAATTTAGATGAGAAATCACAAGGTAAGGTCACAGAGATTACTGTGTTTGCGGCAACAAGCTTAACAGAAGCACTGACAGAAATTCAATGGGAATATAATAAAAATCACAACATCCGTATATTGTTTAATTTTGGGGCATCTGGAACGCTGCAAAAGCAAATTCAGCAAGAGGCTCCCTGCGATTTGTATATATCTGCATCAGAAGAAAATATGGACCTATTGGAAGAGACAGGGTACATTGTTGCAAGTAGTCGTAAAGATTTAGTTGGAAATACTTTAAGCCTTATCGCTTCAAAGGAAAAGTCTAAAACCATTACAGGTCTTGAATCCTTAACAGAGTCAGAAGTTGGAAGTCTCTCTATAGGAACACCTGAGAATGTTCCTTCCGGCAAATATGCCCGGCAGTCCCTTGAGAATCAGGGAGTCTGGAATAGAATCCAGGAGAAATTGGTATTTGGAAAGGACGTCAAACAAGTGCTTGAATACGTTGAAACGGGTAATGTGGACTGTGGATTGGTATATCAAACGGATGCCATGGTCATGAAAACCGGTAGGATTATCTGTGATATGCCTGAAGATAGTCACAGCCCAATTATATATCAAGTAGCACTGATGCGAGGCTCCGGACAACAGGTGCCTGCAGGGGATTTCCTTGAATTTTTATTAAGTGATTACAGCGACAGAATATTTGAAAAATATGGGTTTAAAACATTTGTTAATGACAATACATATTGAACAAAACGCAGATTAAATAACGAAGATAAATTATGATAAAAACCGTTATAAAGGAGACATATTATATGTGGTCACCCATTATTCTTTCCCTTAAAATTGCACTTATTGCAACAATTTTTTCCTTTACCCTGGGAATTTTTTTCGCTTACATCATCAATAAAAAACATATTCGGGGAAAGAGTTTTTTGGAAACGTTACTAATATTGCCAATGATATTACCTCCATCTGTAACTGGGTATTTTCTTTTGATTGCTCTCGGGAAGAGAGGTCTAATCGGTTCCTTTTTTATAGATTACTTCGATTTTCAGATTGTATTTACTTGGATGGGAGCAGCGGTAGCAGCCTGTATTGTATCCCTTCCTCTGATGTATCAGAATGTAAAGGCTGCATTTATCAATCTGGATCCCATATATGAGCAAGCAGGAAGAACCTTGGGCAGTAGCGAGTTGAAAGTTTTTTTTACAATTGTAATTCCACTTTCATGGCCGGGGATTATCAGTGGTACAGTGTTGGCGTTTGCTCGAGCTATGGGAGAATTTGGTGCCACCCTCATGATTGCCGGCAACATTCCGGGGAAGACTCAGACCATTCCAACTGCAATTTATTATGCCGTTGAATCAGGTAAGATTGAACTGGCAAATTCCTTAGTATTAATTATGACATTGTTTAGCTTCATCCTAATTTTTGGTTTAAATTTGTGGCTAAAAAAGAAACATTACATGGGTTAGCCGGATTGAGGAATTGAAAATATGTATTTTAAAATTAAGAAAAAAATGGATTATTTTGATATTGACATAGAATGTGAATTTGAAAAAGGTGTTCTTGTCATTGAAGGTGAATCAGGATCAGGTAAAACTACGATTCTGAACTGCATTGCAGGATTAAAAAAACCTGATATGGGACAAATCCTTCTCAATGATATTATTTTTTTTGACAGTAACTTAAAGATTGATATGGATACTAAAAATCGAAATGTCGGTTATTTCTTTCAAAATTATGCTTTGTTTCCAAACATGACGGTTTACGATAATATTACATATGGGGTGAAAAATAAACCCGAATATAAAAACAATCAACGTAAGCAAGAAATTCTTGATTATTGTAATTACATATTGAAAACTTTTGGAATAGAGCATCTTGCAAAAAAATATCCCGTCAACATCTCCGGTGGAGAAAAGCAGAGGGTGGCTTTATCTCGAGCTATCGTAACACAACCTAAGTTATTGTTGCTAGATGAGCCCTTTTCAGCTCTGGACGTTGAAACAAAGAAAATTGTATATGAAGAATTCTTTTTGTTAAAGGAAAAATTCAAAGTGCCTACAATTTTGATTACCCATGACAAATTAGAAAGTAACTTATTTGGGGACCAATGTATCACCATTAAAAACGGAAGAATCATAAATGAAGTTCAGGAGGTTTGTTAAATGAATAAGACAATTGAAATGGGAAGAAATCTTATCAAAAATGGAGAAAGTTTTGTCATTGCAAAGGTTGTTGATACCAAAGGATCCACACCGCGGAAAAAAGGTGCCTGGTTGATTATGAGGCAGAATGGAGAGCGATATGGTACTGTAGGCGGTGGCAAGCTAGAAGCTGAAGTGGAGAAGATTTTACCCAGTGCTTTTAAAACCAGAGAGTGTAAGCTTTATCATTTCAAGTTAAAACCTGAGGAACAAGATGGAATTGATATGAGATGTGGAGGAGATGCGGATATCAGTGTCGAATTTGTGGATGCCTCCGATCCCAAAAACTTTATGGATGAATTTGGTGAGAAGGCTACAGCTTATATTTTTGGAGCAGGTCATGTTGGACAGGCCCTTGAGCCAATCCTGCGGTATGTAGACTTTGCCACCAAAGTGATCGATGACCGACCGGAATTCGCAAATATTGAAAATTTTCCGCAGGCAGATGAGGTTGTGGCGATTGACAAATTTTCCAATGCTTACCAGACGATTAAAACCGATCAGAACAGTTATGTTGTTATTTTAACAAGAGGACACAGCGGTGACTACCATGTCTTGAAACAAGCACTGAAAAGCCCCGCTGCTTATGTAGGGATGATTGGAAGCAAGAAAAAGGTGACCGAGGTATATCGGATGCTTCAGGAGGATGGATTTAGTCAAGAGGAACTGGCGAAAGTATACTCCCCTATTGGGATGAATATCTTTGCAGAAACTCCTGAAGAGATAGCCATAAGTATAGCCGGAGAAATGATAAAGGTTCGTGCAGGTCATGGAGAAAGATAAGGCAAAATATAATATTAAGTTGAAAGAAGCAGGTGAAAGGAGCATACTATGAAAGAAGTTTCAGTAGATGAGGCAATCGGTAAAGTTTTAGTACATGATATGACTCAGATTATTCCCGGAGTGTTTAAGGGTAGCCGTTTTAAAAAAGGACATATTATAACAAAAGATGATGTGGATGTTTTGCTCAGCATGGGTAAAAGGAATATTTATGTGGTGGATAAAGAAGAAACTGATATCCATGAGGACGAAGCCGCAACTCGGATTGCAGAGGCGGCGGCAGGGAAAGGAATCCGCCTTACGGCTCCCAGGGAAGGTAAAATAGAACTAATTGCGGATGAGGATGGATTGTTGAAGATAAATACTGCCATGCTAAATCAATTGATAGATCAGGATGAAATTATGTTTGCTTCCATCCATGAAAATCAAATCGTAAAGCCAGGGAAAAAGGTTGCAGCAACTAGAGTCATACCCTTATTTGTAAGTCAAAATCTTGTAGAGGGAGCGGAGCGGCTTCTGCAAAATCGACCTATGGTTGAGATTGTTCCATTAAAATCCTTTAAAGTTGGCATGGTAACAACCGGAAGTGAGATCTATACCGGAAAAATTAAAGATTCCTTTGGACCGATTCTGCAAAAGAAGTTCAGTGATTTGGGTTGCACCGTTGTAACACAACTAGTTGCCGATGATGATGAGCATATGATTGCAGATTATATTAAAAAGTTGGTAGAGGATGGGGTTGATATGATTTGTGTCACCGGCGGCATGTCTGTAGACCCGGACGATAAGACACCTACGGGAATCAGAACGGCGGGAGGAAACATTGTTACATACGGTGCACCAGTGTTACCCGGTGCTATGTTTATGTTGGCTTACATAGGGGAAACACCTATACTGGGGTTGCCCGGATGTGTTATGTATAGCAGGGTCAGCATATTTGACCTGATCGTTCCTAGAATTCTTGCAGGCGAAAGGGTAACGAGAACAGATATTAAAAAGTTTGCCCATGGTGGTCTCTGCCAGAATTGTACTGAATGCAGTTATCCAAATTGCGAATTTGGAAAATAGAAGATCAGCAGGTAAAAATATGACCATTTCGTAAGGAACCTGCCACTACCGGGCACCCTGGAAGAAAGGATTTGATATGGAAAGCGGTTTCTTCTGCAAGATCACAAAGGGTTTTATCATCAGCTTGATTGAGAAATATTAAAAAGCGTGAAGGGTTCTTTACATCTTTAAATTGACCATGTTCTGACGTTAATGTTCTAGCCAATATCCATGGGGTAACGAGAGTGTCAAGGGGGATTCCTAAAATTGCAGCCGCTAAATTTGCACGCTGACAGACTTGGCAAAGGGGTTTTCCTAAGGCGCTTAAACCTGCTAAGGCTATAACCACATCCGAGGGTTCATAGATTCTAGGCTCGTGAGAAGCGGGAACCTTCATAGGCAAATGACGTGAACCGTCTGCTTCAACAAGAATCCAATCAGCCTGATTCCAAGCAGAAAGCAGTAAATCTTTGGACGGCAAGCAGAGTTTGCCGGTAGAATCTTCAAGAGAGCCGATGGCCACAGGAAAATTTTCCTTTAAAGCAAGGGTAAGGGCTTTTTTGGCATCGGGATTGTCATCGGCAATGGTGATAGCCTGCTCTGACGTAGGCTGATAAATACGTGTGGTGGTTGTAACCACACACCTTAATCCTGTTTCGCTAAGCTCATGAGCCAACTGAAACATCAGTGAAGTTTTTCCGCCAGCACCAAGAATGGAAATACATTTCCCCCCCAATGGTAAAGAAAATGCATCTTTAAGTTTCGTGAATTTCATTCTGATCTTGACACTCCTCTTCCTGGGTAGACTGTTGCAGCATTCGATAGCCGATACCGATATGGGTTTGAATGTAAATCGGATTAGATGGCAAAGGTTCGATTTTTTTTCGTAAAGTTGTCATAAATACTCGAAGGGATGCTATTTCCATGGGGAGGGCATTGCCCCAAATTTTTTCAATAATGTAATTTCGTGTGAGAACTTTTCCGATATTCTGTGCAAGAAGACAAAGCAAGCGATACTCAATTGGAGTTAAGTGTATCTCTTTTTCATTTACGAAAACACAACCTGACGAATAATCGATTTTTAATTTTCCATTGATAAATAATGAAGCGGTTTGTGTTCCATCCTCCTGTCGTTCTAAGTGCCTCAAAGCAACCCTTATTCTTGCCAGTAGCTCATCCACGCTGAATGGTTTCGTCAAGTAGTCATCTGCACCGGCATCCAAAGCGGCAATTTTATCATTTGAGTCACTTCTGGCACTTACTACTATAATCGGTAAGGTTGACCAAGTCCGAACTTTACGGATTATGTCAGAACCGTTCATATCGGGCAAACCTAAATCCAAGATCATTAAATCCGGCTGAAATGAAACCATCTCAGATATGGCTTCCGTGCCAGTTTTTGCCGTTCGATATTGATACCCATGAATTTCCAAGGTGGTAGCAATTAAATTGCGAACAGCTTTATCATCCTCAACGATTAAGAAGAGTGGTTTATTCAAAACAATTCACCTCCACAGCATTTAAAGTAAACTCAAAAACAGTACCTTTAGGAACATTATCCCTAATATATATGGTTTCCCCATGAGCGGTTAAAATGGCTTTGCAGAGAGCCAACCCCAGACCCAGACCACGTCGATTGTCGCCGAAACTGTTCCCTTCGGAGAAAAACATATCAAAGACCAAGTTCTTCTTATCGTCAGGTATCCCATTTCCGTTATCTGAAATTTCAACCACTACCTTATGGTTGGAGCGTTTGGCAGTGATGACTACCTCAGTCCCGGGGGGAGTATATTTAATGGCATTTTCAACAATGTTAATGATGACCTGAAGAATCAAACGTAAATCCATGGCTGCCATCAGCAGTTCATCATTGACCTTTACGCTGATTGTATGCTGATGGGTTTTGACAGAAATATGCTTAAGAGCTTCATCGATTACTTCTGTCAGCAATTCTGCTTGTAGATTCAAACTCATTTTTCCTTCTTCAATTCGTGTAATGGAGAGAAGATTTTCAACCAAGCTATTGAGCCAAAGGGAGTCATTATAGATAGAGGTGTAAAGCTCTGTCTTTTTTGTTTCATCGAGAGCGTAGGAATTAAACAATAAAATGCTTGCATTTCCAGAGATAGTGGTAAGTGGTGTACGCAAATCATGAGAGATTGATCTTAAAAGTGTAGATCGCAGTTCTTCCTGTTCTGCACGGGCAGCCATTTCCGCCGACTTTTTAATCTGTTCTTTCACCCGGGTTAACTGATTGTTGATAAAAAAAGATGTATAAATCATAATCGCAAAGGCAATTAGATATCCTTTATCATCTATATAAAATGAGTAGAGTGGTTTCGCAAAAAGAAAATCAAATATTAAAAAGCTAAATATTGTTGCTAGAATACCAAAGACTCTAGGTGCACAAATAATAGAAACACATAAGATTCCTAGCAGATACACACTGATAATAGCAGTATCATTAAAACCCAGCTCCCATAAACTGGCGCCCATCAAAGAGACGACCAATAGAACAAAAAAAAGAAAAAAACTATCGCGCAAATTAGAATTGATCTCGGGAAAATCTGAAGGCATCATTCCACCGGGAGTTAAAATGATATCTCTATTTTGTTCAAAACTATCGGAAACATTCATAGCTTTACCTCAGGTGATTTTCAACATAAAATGAAGTCCATTGCCTTAAAATCCTTAACTTTATGTGAATTAAGGCTTACTGAGCAAGTAAAAAAATCTTTAATTTTAAAGCTTATAAAAAGCATTTTTTAATTCAAAAGTGCAAGGGTTTTAATTAATTTACTTGCATGTATATTGTATATTATATTACAGATAAAAGTCAAGGATGGGTTCTAGGATGGCGTCCATTACAAGCATCTGTATATTGCTGGCGGGTATCAATGTCCATCAATTCCTCAGGGTTATGGACTTCCACCAATATCAGGAGCTCTGGATGGCGGTTAAGGACGTACCTACCTGACAATCCATCTTCAAGAGCTAATAGTTCAGGAAAGAGGGAACGGGGAAATATAACCGGATTTCCTCTTTTCTGATTCCAGGAGAGGGAGACAATTTTATCCGGATTCTCCTGAAATACTTCACACAGCCTACGAATGCTGGAATGGGTAAGAAAAGGCTGATCACCCACCGCAAAGAGGCAACCCATTGAATCTTGCGGCACGGCTAAAATTGCCTTTCGGATGGTGACAGTAGGAGATAAATTCTCTCCGGTGTTCCAAATGACTTGAAAAGAATCTTGGGGAACCATACTTCCTATCTCATCTTTCCTTGCCACAACGATTCTGGAATGGCAGTTCAATTGTGCAAAATTATCCAACGCCCATTGAAGCATGGGTTTTCCTTTGAATTCCACCAACAGTTTATTGTCAGTGTCAAGTTCCTGAAACCTTTGAGAAATTCCGGCTGCCATAATGACACAGCATAAGGGAAATTCAGTATCCGGTGGTAATTCTGAAGAGGTACCATTAAATATTGTCTGGACATCACTAGACGTTTTTTCAAACATACATTGCTCCTTTTGCTAAAGGGTATAATCCATTTTTCTATGGATTATACCATGGATTAGGTTAGATAAACATAGGTCTAAGAATATTTATCTTAATTTAAAAATATTTTTCTAAGCGGATACTTCGTACAGGTTAATTTGATTTATCTGGTGCTTTTTTCGCTTGGATATAAAGAGAATGATTAAGGTTATGGGAAACTCGTTAAAACGGCATTAAGATTGTGGATAGTCCGTTTACAAAGGAGATGCAATAAGAGTACAATAGGAAATCAATTGTTCGGTTTACCTAAATTAATAGGAGGAGAAGGAAAATGATAACTTATCAAGAAGTATTAGAAAATGCTAAAAAAAATATGAATGACAAGTGCAAACAGTGTCCCATTTGTGATGGCGTTGCATGTAGGAATATAATTCCGGGGCCGGGAGCGAAAGGTACGGGGGATTCTTTTACCAGAAATTACAAAAAGCTTCAGGAGATAAAAATTCATACTGACACCATCTATCAATCCGTTGAGGTCAAAACGCAATGTGATTTTTTCGGAAGAACACTGAAATACCCAATTATGGCAGCACCCATAGGTTCTGTAGACACTTATTTCGGAACCTATTATGATGACAGACGTTATACCATGGATTTACTGGCAGGTTGTCGAGATGCAGGAATTGCAGCTTTTACCGCAGACGGACCCAAGCCAAATATCTATTATGATCCCATGGAAGCGGTTAAAACTTGTGGTTGTGGTATTCCTACTTTTAAGCCTCGTACCTTAGAAGATGCAAAGAAAAGAATCAGGACAGCTGAGGAGAATGGTGCAATTGCTATAGGCATAGATATTGATGCTTTGGGCATTCCGGCATTGCGAAATTTAGAGCCTCCGGTACAGGCTAAGACGGTGGAACAGTTAGCTGAGATAATTGCTCTGACACAACTACCGGTTATCATAAAGGGAATCATGACGGTTAATGCGGCGGAGAAGGCTATGGCTGCTGGAGCGGCAGCCATTGTAGTATCCACCCATGGTGGCAGGGCAATGGATCAACTACCTGCCGCAGTGGAAGTGTTGCCTACAATTGCGGCAGCAGTTGGCGGTAGAGTGAAAGTATTTGTCGATGGTGGTATCCGAAGTGGATTAGATGTTTTTAAAATACTGGCCCTGGGTGCAGATATGGCGCTTATCGGGCGACCATATGTCACCGCAACCTATGGAGGGGGAGCGGAAGGAGCTGCTATCTACACGGAAAAAATAGGTCAGGAGTTGGTGGATGCCATGTATATGACCGGGGCAACTGATTTAAAAAACATTAATAAAAGCATGTTATTTTGGCCAGAAAAACAGATGTATTAAAGAATCGATATCCTTATGATGAAGGTGCATTCATAAGTGCAGTAAACAACATTTTTTTTGTTAGGAAGCCTTTACATATAAAGATGATAATAAAGTATTGCGGAATGCATTAAGACCGCATTAAGATTTCCAATACCCCGTTTACAATGGCGAAGAAAGGATTGTATAATGTGTGAAATCAATTAATAAACAGTAAAGGAGGCATTGGAATACCCTTGAAATTATCTAGAATTCATTACTAAAATAAAAAATAATTGTTACTTCAAATTTCAACTAATCATTAAGGAGGGATAAGAAAATGACACAACCTACAATTTCTAACAATACTCATTTAAATTCGGAATCCTCGGGATCTGATAAACGTTGGAGCGTACTATTGCTGTGTGCTTTGGCCTATTTATACGACAGTTTGGATCTGCAAATCTTAGCCATATCTATGCCGGTAATTATGAAGGAGATGGATATTGCATTAGCCAATGCCGGTTTGTTATCTTCAGCAACCATGATTGGGACCGCCATCGGTGGTATTGTCTTTGGTTGGGTGGCAGATAATTATGGAAGAAAAAAAGCTGCAGCCATCGGGCTGATAGAATTTGGAGTGTTTACTGTTGCCGTATATTGGGCCACATCTTGGGAACATCTGATGATTCTTCGATTCCTGGCAGGTATTGGTCTTGGGGGTCTTTGGGGTCCTTTGGTTACTTTGATAGCTGAACACTGGGCTCCCAGATTCCGAACGAGAGCTAACGGATTTGTACTCAGTACATTTGCTCTTGGTGGCATTATGGCAGGTTTAATGGGTCGTTTTATGCTTGGAGTTGTGAACTGGCGTATGATCTTTGTTCTTACCGGTAGTGCAATTGTTGTAGGAATTATCTTTTATTTGTTTATTCCTGAGGTTAAAAAAGCACCAGTAAAAGCCAATGAGGTAAAAGAAAAGGTGGGTCTTGGCGAATGTTTTAAAGGTGGAATGCTTAAAGTCACAGTTTTAGCTTGTGTTGTTTCAGCATGTCAGATGGCTGGTTACTGGGGTGCTCTTTCTTGGATTCCCACTTATCTGGTTCAAGATCGTGGATTAAGTTTAGCTACCATGGCTAATTTCAGTATGTTCATGTTCCTCGGTGCGTTTGCCGGTTACTATATTTACGCCTTCTTAGCGGAAAAGGTGGGACATCGAAAAGCCTTGATGATCGCTTTTTTGGCTGATGCCATATTAGTGCCCAGTTATATTATTTTGCCTTCTGCAGACTGGATTTTCTGGCTTGGACCGATAATGGGTATCAGTTTTGGTGGAGTTTTCGGACTTTTTGGATCTTACTTTTCAGCACTTTTCCCTGACAGAATCAGAGCAACGGGCAGTGGGTTTGCCTTCAACATCGGACGTGGAGTTGGCGCTGTACTTGCACCTTTTACCATCGGAGTATTGGCAAAAACCCATGGTTTAGGATTTGGTATCGGTATACTTTCCATTATATTCCTGCTAGGTGTTGTATCCTTATTCTTTATGCCGGAAACGAACATCCAATCAGATAACGGTGTAAGTGCTAAATGATAAAATCTTTATTAAAAAGAATTAAAGTGAGATTCCCTTTCGGAATTACATAAAAAACCATATTAATCACATGATAGAATTGACTAATTATAAGATGGTTCGCTATAATCAAATAAAATAAGTTGATTCTACTAAAAGAAAAGAAGGATGGCATGGATTCTACAACACTTTTATTGTATACACAAGTTGTGCTTTACTTTGTGTTTATGATTATTATTGGACTCATTACAAAAAAATGGGTTTATACCATGACGGACTTTTTTTCTTCTGGCCGTGAACTCGGTGTGATTGCAATGGGACTTGGGTTGGCAAGCATCATCTTCAGTGGAGCAACGCTTCCGGCTATCTCCGGGTTTGCCATTACCCACAGTCTCTGGGTTGCTTCCCTCTATATGTGGGGTTGGGCCGCAGGCATCATCATTTTTGGGAAAATGTTTGCTCCTGCCGTTCGCAGGAGCGGTGTATTTACCCTAGCGGAGTGGGCAGAGGTTCGATTTGATAGCAATACTCGTACCGTAGTAGCTGTTGCCATCAGTATTGCCGCTTTCGGTGCCTTATTTTCACAGGTGATTGGTTTAGGCAATAACCTTACTGCATTGACCAATATTCCTTATTGGGCTACCACTTTAGGGATAGTATTGCTTTGTACATTTTATATGTATGCAGGTGGTTTCTGGGCACTGTCCATTTCGGATATGTCCCATATCACCGTGGTTATCATTTCATTCGTGGTTACCTTAGTATACCTATTTGGTACAGTTGCAAACCCAATTGAACTTTTGACAAACTCTGCGGCATTAGGCAGCCGTGTGGATACGTTCCTAGGCAATTCACCGGACGATTTCCTTACAAGCTTAAAATTTCCTTCCTTAGCCTCATTTTTATTTGGCTGGTTTATAACCCAGATGGGTTGCCAATACTACTGGATGAGAGCGGTAGGGGGTAGAAGTGAAAGTGCGGTAAAGAAGGGATACTACTTGTCTGGTGCCATCGCCATCCTCTTTGGTTCTACCATGTTAGCACTGTTTGGTTTATATGCACTTTATATATTTGGAGAAGGGAACTTCAAACCGGATACTGCGTTTGGTTTGATCATAAAATCGTTACCCACAGGGTTGGATGGATTGCTTCTGTTGGCTTTGATTGCCGCCTGCATGTCCACCTTTTCCACAGCCCTTCTAGGAGTTGCATCCCCTATCACCAGAGATATTTATCAGAGGCTGTTTGCACCCAATGCCACTGCTGTACAACTGACTAAAGCCAGCCGCACCATTACAGCAGTCGTAGCATTGATCGCATACTTATTTGCTTTGCTTTGGAAGGCGGGTGCAGCACATGGTTTGGCTTTTATGTGGGCATTTTCTTCTCCCACCGCAGCAACGCTTCTTTTAGGATACTTTTGGGAAAGAGTCACTGTAAAAGCGGCGTTTTGGGGAGAACTTATCGGACTTATCCTCACCACTGCTTGGTATGTAAGTGGTCTTTCTGATATAGTACATCCGATGTGGGTGGGTTTTATTACCACATTTATTATTATCGTGATGATTACCCTATTTACGAAACCAAAATACTATGCAACCAAAGAATTTCAACCCAGTGTTCCAAGCAATGCTTCCGGTTTGTCTCAGACCAATATGGAGCTTAAGAGCCAGTATCAGGATGAGCAGTTTAGGGAAGCCATGTGTAATGTAATGCGTCCTTGTATTGGAAGTAAAAAGTATAGACACAGGGTGGAACAGCATCATAATAAAGCTTATACACTGGCTGATTTCATGTTTCCTCATATCACAGGCAGGCAGTTTGATGATGTAATACCGGTAAGGTTATCAGAAAAATGGAAAGTGCAAAGAGGGAGACATGAAATATGAATATTGGATGGAGGGAAAAGAATATACTCAATTTTATTCGAGAAGGTAGAAACTCTCTCGTTGATTTCAGCGATAACCTGGGAATCACAGCCCCTCATGCTAACAACATTGCAGAGCAGCTGGAGCAGGATGGTTATATTGTACGTGTCGGGTATAAAGGCATCAATCGATTTAATTGGTTATTAACCGATAAAGGCGTGTCTGAACTGGATCCGCTAAATGCAGATGAAATCCGCCTCCTGAATGAAGGGGGAATCAACATGGGTCAGTATAAAATCCTGATTTATGTCAATACACATCCCAAGGTTTTGGCCGGTGAAATCTGCGAAAAGATGAATCTAAACCGAAACGAAATGATCTCGGATCTTTGTTTTCTGATAGATCGGAAGCTCTTGACGGAAGGTGGTATCATTCGGAGGAAAGTAACCATAACAGAGAAGGGGATAGAGACAATCAAGTTACTTGAGAAATCAGTAAAGGTGTGAAATAGATTAACATTCGGATGGAGGTTAACCTCAAGTTCGGTGTGATTCAAAAATCAAAAAAGGAGGAAAATAAAATGCAAGAATTACGTTGTGTTGGTCATAGTGTAATACGATCAGATGCAGAAGCAAAAGTAAGGGGTGCCACAATCTATACAGAAGATATGATACGTCCTGACATGCTTGTAGCAAAAGCACTGTGGCCTAAATACCCACATGCGCTCATCAAAAGCATAGATACTACCAAGGCGGACGAGCTGGAAGGAGTTTTTGCTGTGATGACGGCAAAGGATTTACCTGGCAGGAACAGTTATGGTCCTATGGTTCAGGATAAGCCGGTCATTGCAGAGGACAAAGTCTGTTACGAGGGAGACCCCGTGGCCATCGTGGCTGCAGTTGACGAGGAAACGGCTCTTAAGGCAATCGGGCTTATCGAAGTAAGTTATGAAGTTCTTCCGGCCTACGATGACCCAAGGGAAGCTATAAAAGATGATGCGGTGGTCATACATCCCAATTCGCAGTTTGCCGAGAAGGGCAATTTGTTATCCACCATATCTGTAAACACAGGAGATGTGGATGCTGCCTTTGCAACAGCGGATATCATCATTGAGAACGATTATGAAACCCCCATGTTGGATCACTGCTATTTAGAGCAGGATATTTGTATTGCAGAGCCTAATTTAGCTACGGGAGGAATCAAATTAATATCCCCCAATCAGGCAGTCTTTCAAAGCCGTCGACATCTTGCCGGGGTATTCAATTTACCACAATCCAAAATAAATGTTGTTTCACCATTGGTGGGGGGCGGATTTGGTGGTAAAGAGGATTCTACCATGGATGTTTCAGTAATTGCAGGTGTCTTGGCATTAAAAACGAAAAAAACGGTATACTACATGCTCACACGAGAAGAAGTTTTTCGTACTACCGGAAAGCGGACAGCATGTTATATTCACCATAAGTTAGGTGCCATGAAAGATGGAACCATCGTTGCAGTGGAAACTCAAACCTACTTAAATAAAGGTGCATATGTTTCCATGGGTGGAGCAAAACCTCCGGCTTACGGTGTGACTATGCGTACTGCTATCTATGCAGGAGGAGCATATTATGTACCCAATGCTCGCATTAAATCCTCTTCAGTTTTTACAAACAATCCATATGGAACGGCATTCCGAGGATTTGGTGTTCCCCAGGCTACCTTCGCTATGGAATGCCAGATGCAGGAATTGGCAGACATCATCGGGATGGACTATATTGAGATTCGACGTAAAAATATGTTCAAAGATGGACAAAAAACTGTCACAGGCAAACCCATGTTAAAGGAAAGAGGATTGGGTTTAGGTGCTTGTTTTGATGCCGTTGCTCGAGAAATGGGGAGTAAGAAACCTTATGACAACAATAAGAAACATACTTTAAGGGGTAGGGGCATTGCCGCCTTCATGTATGGAACCGGTATTCCGCTCCTCTTTGAAGGGGCAAATGTATCGCTGACTATGAATACTGACGGTTCACTACAGCTTGGTTATTCTAGTACTGAAATGGGACAAGGGATTGCCACCACCGGTGCCCAACTGGCCGCGGAAGTACTGGGGATGAAGTTTGAGGATATTTTTGTAACCATTGCAGATACACAAACTTCTCCAGACAGCGGACCAACGGTAGGTTCTCGATCTGCAACAATCGTCGGCAATGCAATTTGCAATGGAGCACAGCAATTAAAAGACAGACTTCTTCAGGTTGCTGCCGGTATGTTCGGTGTGGATCCCAGAAATGTAGACTCGGCAGACTCTAAATTTTACATAAAAGGTAGTCCGGATGTTTCCTTGACATTTGCGGAAGTCATTGCAAAAGCTTACATGAGTCAAGTGTCGCTGTCAGCGGTTGGAAAGTGGTATCCGCCTCAGCCCGGATTCACTCAGCCCGATGGACAAGGTGAAACTGTCCATGCTTACGCTTTCGGTGCCCAGGCCGTGGAACTTGAAGTGGACACTCAGACAGGAGAAATTACACTGCTTAAAAGTGTTTATGCTGCGGATATAGGAAAGGCAATCAATCCAATCATTGTGGAGGGACAAATGGAAGGGGCCTCAGTTCAAGCCATGGGATGGGCCTTGATGGAGGAGCATTTCATGAAAGAAGGTAGGATGGAAAACTCGTCCTTCCATAATTTCTTAATTCCTACAACCCTAGATATTCCACCGCTTCAGTCTATCATTGTAGAATGTCCCAACGAACTGGGACCCTATGGAGTCAAGGGCATCGGTGAACCAGGGATCATTCCCGGGGCACCTGCTATTCGTAATGCCTTCTTAGATGCAACCGGAATAAAGATGAATGTGATTCCATTGACACCTGTACGAGTATTGGAGGCACTAGAAGCAAAGAAGTTAAAAGAAAGGGGTGAAAACCGATGAAGACAGATTTCTTTAAACCAGCAGATATAAAGGAAGCAGTTGAGCTGCTGAATCAGTATCAAGAAAAGGCAGTCATAGTAAACGGTGGATCCGATATTGTGGAAAAATTGGCTACCGGTGAGAAAAAACCGGAAGTAATCATTTATATAGCGGACATTGAGGAAATGAAAAAAATTACCGAAAGTGAAGGTAAGATTACCATCGGTGGAGCCGTGACCTATGTTGAGATGTTAGCATCTCCAATCATTCAAAGAGTAAAGGGCTTGGTGGAAGCTGTACGACAATTAGGCAGTCCTGCCATAAGGCAGGTGGCGACTGCTGCAGGGAACATCGGAACGGGAGCACCTTCAGCGGATTGTACTGCTATGTTAATGGGACTGGAAGCCAAAGTAGTGGTTGCGAATGTCAAGGGAGAAAGGGTGATTCCCATTGAGAATTTCTTTGTTTCGACCTTTAAGACGGTTCTAGAGCCCAATGACCTGATAAAGGAAATTTACTTTTCTGCACCAAAAGAAGGATTCGGCACCGGTTATATCCGTTTGGCAAGGAGAAAGTCTCAGGATATAGCCAAGGTGATTGTCAGTGCCGC
The DNA here is from genome assembly GCA_964582545.1 of uncultured Anaerovorax sp. Classification (GTDB taxonomy): domain Bacteria; phylum Bacillota; class Clostridia; order Peptostreptococcales; family Anaerovoracaceae; genus JAVVUJ01. The sequence goes on along the minus strand of CAZOSB010000004.1, from coordinate 47,424 downwards.
ATTGTCAGTAAAGGATGGAATCTGTACAGAAGCCGCTATTGGTCTTGGTGCACTGAACGCTACAGCGGTGAGAGGAACCAGCGTTGAAGAAGGGATCAAAGGAAAGAAAAAAGAAGAGGTTTTGTCTTATATTCGTGAGAACTTCCCAAAAGAAGCAGGTTTGCGACCAAGCCGTTTTACACATTATAAGGAACTGGTCACCTGCGTTGCAGTAGAACGCGCGGTTGAAATGGCATGGAACAATGCAGAGGAGGTGAAATAGATGACCACTGTATATTTTAAACTCAACGGAAAAGACGTCTCATGTGAGGTGGACGGTAAAGAAGTGCTGGTGGATACCATCCGCAACAAATTCGGGCTTACGGGTACCAAGAAATCTTGCGGAACAGGAGATTGCGGAGCATGTACGGTGTTACTGAATGACAAAGCCATAAGGTCTTGCACTTTCTTAACCTGTATGGCAGATGGCAAAGAACTGACAACAATTGAAGGAATAGAAATGTCCGATGGAACCTTACATCCTATGCAGAAGACCTTTATGGAAACGGGAGCAGTACAATGCGGTTATTGCACACCGGGAATGATTTTAACGGGAATTGCACTGCTAAAAGTCAACCCAAATCCCACCTTAGATGAAGTGAAGGTAGCTTTTTCCGGAAATCTATGTCGATGTACCGGTTACCAAAAGATAAACGAAGCAGTTCTTTTGGCTGCAGAAAAAATGCAAAAATAATAAGAATTTTTATTCAAACAGAATTGGCCGCCCTATGGCGGTCAATTCATAAAAGGAGACCTGTTTTATGCTGATTCTCATTCGAGGTGCCGGTGATCTTGCGACCGGAATTGCTTGTCGTCTGTTCCGCAGTGGATTTTCTGTGGTGTTGACAGATATCGCTCGCCCCACTACCATACGCTGTACGGTGGCTTTTTCCGCTGCGGTTTACAAAGGAGAAGTAACGGTAGAGGGAATCAGAGCAAAGTTGGCAAAGAGTGCAGAGGAAGTAGCTTCTATCACCCGAGGGGGAAAAGTAGCTGTATTGATCGATCCGGAAGGGAAGACGATTCCCGTATTAAAACCCCATGCGCTTGTGGATGCAATTTTAGCCAAAAAAAACATGGGTACCAAGTTGGAAGATGCACCCATTGTCATTGGTGTGGGTCCTGGTTTCACCGTTGGTTTAGATTGTCATAGAGCCATAGAAACCCAACGGGGACACGATCTTGGTCGAGTTTTATATGAAGGATCTCCGGTCCCCAATACCGGCATACCGGGCAACGTAGGTGGTTTTACCACTGAAAGAATCGTACGCTCAACGGCAGATGGTATCTTTTCTCCTGTTGCAAGTATCGGGGATATGGTAGATGCGGGTCAGACTGTGGCTTATGTAGGGGATGCCCCCGTTGTAACCGAGATTCATGGTATGTTGCGTGGAATTCTTCCTGCAGGTACCCCAGCTCACAAGGGTATGAAAGTGGGTGACGTAGATTCCCGTTGCCATAGTCAGTACTGCTATTCTGTATCAGACAAGGCCAATGCCATCGGGGGAGGCGTTCTTGAGGCTATTTTAAATCTTTCTTAAAGACTTATGTTAATTAATCAATATATAATGACAGATAATAATCGCCACGAGATTCCCTCATGGCGATATATTCCTTTACGACGATATGATATTTTTCAATGAATTTACTTCTTCATATATTTTATCATGGCAATTTTTACTTTTTCAGCAAATTCCTTATCGGCATTTGCAAAGTATTTTAAAACTCTATCTTGAATGTCTTGATTTGCCAAATATAATTCACTGGCGATATTATCTACCAGATGATCTTGTTCCACCATGGTTAAGGAACGGTAATGTTCGCCCGCTTGTTGGAAATCATCTGTCTTGTTAATGGGTGCTCGCTCGATGTTGCCAGCAATGAATGGTCCTACTCTATACTGCCCTGTAGCAGGATAGGGCTTATTTTCATTCAGACTGTTGGGGGAATAATTAATGGGTTCACTGTTAATGACATAGGTCATAGCACCGTCACGTTGATTGTTGTCTACTGGGGAAATGGACTGATTTATGGGCAACTGTGCAAAGTTGGGTCCCACTCTATATCTCTGGGTATCCAGATAGGAAAAACTTCTTCCTTGAAGCATTTTATCGTTAGAAAGTTCTACGCCATTCACTATATTGCCGGGACAAAATGCAGATTGCTCTACCTGAGCGAAGAAGTTTTGTGGGTTTTCGTTTAAAGTCATCATTCCCACAGCATAAAGGGGAAACTGCTCCTCAGGCCAGATCTTCGTATCGTCTAAGGGGTCAAAGCTCAGCTGATCTGCATCCTCTGGTCTCATGAACTGCACACATAATTCATACTGAGGGTAATTTCCTTCAGCTATGGCGTTATGTAGATCCTTTACTGCGATATCGGGGTCGCTACCGGCCAATTGTTCTGCCTCAAAGCGATCGATGGTCTGAAGTCCTTGTTTTGTTTTCCAATGATATTTTATGTATAACCTCTCGTTATTTTGATTTACCCAAACATAGGTATTTACGCCGAAACCGTCCACATGACGATAGCTTTTGATGGTTCCCCGGTCGGAATAAACCCAAGTAATCATATGGGTGGCCTCTGGGGAAAGAGAAACAAAATCCCAGAAGCGAACAGGATTTCTCAAATTTGTAACAGGATCAGGCTTTAGAGAGTGAATTACATCCGGGAATTTCATAGCATCACGTATAAAAAAGACGGGAAGGTCATTCCCAACAATGTCATAGATACCTTCATCCGTATAAAATTTTACGGCAAATCCACGGGGATCCCGAACGGTATCCGCACTGCCTTTGGAACCGATTACTGTAGAGAACCTTACGAATACCCGAGTCTTTTTGCCGGCCTCGCTTAAAAAATTGGCGCAAGTATATTCAGAAAGAGAATTGTAATTTTCAAAGACACCAAAGGCACCTGCGCCTTTGGCATGCACGACTCTTTCGGGGATTCTTTCTCTATCAAAATGAGCCAATTTGTCTACAAAGTGAATGTCCTCCAGTAAAGTGGGTCCTTGGTTAGAAACGGTTAAGGAGTTGGTATCATTTGGTACAGGACGACCTAAGCTATCGGTCATTATATTATCCTTTGTATGGGGAATTTGATTCATAGAATTGTTCATAAACATCACCTCCATTTATTTATATTATGGAAAAGTGCTAAATATGAAGAAAACTTATGGGATCCAACTAAAGATTGACTTCCTTTTCCCACTGATCAAATCTTTTCATTACTTCATCATAGGTATCCCGTGAAATTTGAGGTAGAGCAGAGCCAAAAGCTTTTTCTGCCTCCTTAAATCCTTGGATTACTGCTTTCTTTAATTCGTCGATTTTTGAGGGATCCCCGCCAGAGAGTGCTTTCGCCATATCCATGATGCGACCTGCTACCGCTTCCACGGAATATTCTCCGCCTGGGGCAATCGCCGCCTGCGCTTTTGCAGACTCTTCAGGAGAAACATATAACTTTTGACCTTTATAAACCAAATTATATTTTCCTGATTGATCAGCGATCATAGAACGGATCATTTCTTCGAATTCTGCAACTCTTTTTTCGGAATCTGCAATTAATTCTTGAACCTTCACTTTATCCGCATTGCTGAGATTCTTTGGAGAATATAATCCAACATCTCGATTGGAGTTGCTATCAGATCCGATGATCAAAGAATCCTTTCTTTCGGTAGATTCCTCGTTTTTTTGTTTTGTTGTGGTAGGCTGAGTTGCCTTATACTGGGCAGCCCCCACAGATGTTGCTTCAACTTTCATACCTTTAACCTCCCTGTTAAAAAAATATGTTCCTTCAATCATTATTTCGACACAAAGAAGAAGAAAGTTAACATCTGCTATAAAAAATTACTTGTGTAACAAAAACGAAAGTGATATAATAAAAATCCAGTCAAATTAGACAAGCTATTCAGGGGGAATAGGTACAAAAGTTTAAATACTTGTATATTATATATGTGGGGGCATAGCTCAGTTGGTTAGAGCGCTTGCTCGACAAGCAAGAGGTCACCGGTTCGAATCCAGTTGTCCCCACCAAATTAGAAAGAGGGTATTACAATGTTTAAATTTGCATTCTTTGTTAATTCTACTTCCTTAACACCGGACAATTATTCTAAACATTTATACGGGAAAAGCTTTACTGGATTGGTTTGTGGTGTCAATTCTATGGAGTTGGCTTGCACTAAAGCAAAGGAATTAGAGGAATCTGGATTTGACGAGATTGAGCTTTGTGGCGATTTTGACCGTGAGATGGCACAAGTGATTAAGGACAGTACTTCAGGGAATATAAAGATTTGCTATGAAACTTACTCCCTTCAGGAAAAAGCAAAATTTGATGAGTTAGAAGAATTAAATCCATGGGGAATTATCATCGAAGTAGGTGAGACTTGGGAAAAGGATCGTTACACTATTCTAAAATCGGAAGAATGTGATACCTATATTGCCTGCGTAAATGGTATGGAAGATGGAATTCACGCTGCAGAACAGATGGTGATGGATGGAGTAAAATTCATTGAACTTTGCAGTTATTACGATGAAGAAAAAACCAATCAAATTATAGAAGGAATCGGTGGGGCCATCCCTGTGGGATCACCCACACAAGTGTGACCTAAAGAGGTCGCTATGAGCAGAGCAAAGAGTTAATTGTCAGAATTGATATATAAATTGTCAATTCTGACAATTATTTTCTTTTTGAGTTAATCAATCTATTTGTAATGAAAACTTTTAATACGTCTTTAAGATATAAAGTTTAGTTTATAGCCGATTTAGGATAAAACTAAATTTTTCAAAAGTTAAAAGGTTAATATTGGCATGTTATTTGCAAAAATAAAAATATATAAATCTAATCTTGAATTGGAGGATAAGTATGCGAATTATCAGAGAAAAACAAAATGTACTATCTCTAAAAGAAATTAAGCTATTTAAAAAAAATCATCCAAAGTCAGTGATACCGTCTAAAAAAACTCTGGGCAGTTCGATTCTAGGGATTCCATGAATCCATAAAGCTTAATATTAAACTATTATTTTGCTCTAAATCCTATTTCATAAATTTACTTAGCTAAGAATTTCGTTACTGTTAATTTATAATTCAATGAAACATCAATTGGTCGGTTCGTTGAATTAAATTTTGAAAGGAGTGAAGAAGTTGTCTGAAATGATTGAACAAACAAAGCAAGCAAGCGAAATGAGAAAGCATCTATTAACTTACGGAATTATGATCCTTGCGTTTTTAGTGGTAGGATTTTTATTGCCTTCTGACGTGGAAAGCTTTGGGCCTCTATCCATGATTCCTGCGGCATTTTTAATTATTTACATATTTTTTACGAAAAGAATTATCGAGTCTTTGGCGTTAGCTACGTTGCTCACAACGATTATGGCTTACAAAGCTGAGTTCTTTGGACCGTTAAACGAAATCCTGATTGACACAGTTACAGATCCTGATATGGGATGGCTCTTTATCGTCTGTGGTCTCATGGGAGGTATCGTGGCAGTTGTAGAAAAGGGTGGCGGCGGGTTTGCCTTTGGAAATTTTGTTGAGAAACATGCAAAAGGGCAAAAGCAAAGCTTGCTCTACACCATGTTATGCTCCATGCTTTTATCCATCGATGATTATTTAAACGCTTTGACTACAGGATCCTGTATGACCCCTGTAAACGATAGATTTAAGATTCCTAGGGAGATGGATGCTTACGTTGTGGACTCCACCGCTGCACCGGCTTGTGTATTAAACCCCATATCTACTTGGGCAGTATTTATTGGTGGTCTCATGGTTTCCAACAATATTGCACCTGAGGGTACACAAGTTCTTTCTTATGTAAAGACGATTCCCTATAATTTTTACGCTTTGGGCGCCATAATCGTCCTAATTCTTGTGATATTGGGTGTCATTCCTAAGGTTGGACCCATGAAGAAAGCATACGAAAGAGTAGAAAACGGTGGCCCATTAGCGCCTCCGGGATCTGAAAGAATTGACATCCGTTCAGGAGAAGAGGAACTGGAGCCTCCTAAAAATCCTAAGCTGTATAATTTCTTCGTACCCATGCTGGTCTTAGTAGGATCCACCATATTCTTTGGGTTTGACATGCAGATGGGTGTTCTGACCACCATAGCTTTTAATTTCTTATTCTTTGTGGCCCAGGGGATGAGCCCGGAAGATTATGTAGATTTAGTGCTAAAAGGATTAAAGAACATGTTGATGCCCTTATTGATGATGGTGTTGGCCTTTTCCTTCGCGGATGGTTGTGAGAGGATTGGATTTATTGACTTCATCGTTGACACTGCCACAGCAAACCTGAGCTTACAGTTTTTGCCTATTACTATTTTCTTAATCTTTGCTTTTACAGAATTCATTATGGGCATCAACTGGGGAATGTACATCATAGCAATGCCTATCGTAGTTCCTGTAACTTTATCCTTAGGTGGAGACCCAATCGTAACAGTGGGCGTTGTGGCTGCTGCAGGCGTATGGGGAAGCCATTGCTGCTTCTACTCTGATGCGACCATCCTTACATCTGCGGCTACGGGTTGTGATAACTTTAGACACGCCATAACGCAAATTCCTTACGGGGCAATCGCGGGACTCATGGCGGCCATAGGATATATCATCTTAGGGTTTGTCATTTACTAGAAAATTTATTTATAAAAATTTACCACTTACTAACTGGAAAACCACTTCTCTATGGGAGGTGGTTTTCATTCTTAGGAAGACTTAATGGATTTAAGTTTTTATTTTTGAAATGATTTTGAATAAACGTAGCAATGGCAATAGCCATAGCAAAAATTGTTTGAGTTATTCTTTATTATAGTATAGAATAATAAAAAAGTATTAAAAAGTACGAGAAATAAATACTTAAATTAAGTTTTCACTCGTTGAGGTGCAAGCTTTTCAGGAGAATGCTATGGAAACATTACAAATAGAACTTTCCATAATCAAGGAAACGGTAATGCAGGTGGCGGAAGCCATAACGGCGGCCTTGGAAATTGAGACGGAAATTGTAGATCACAGGTTATGCATTATTGGAGGTACGGGTAGGTATACTGAGAAAATCGGAAGTTTTGAAGAGGATGGAAGGTTGGATACGGACTATGTCTATGCCGGACTTTTAAGAAGCGGCAATTGTTACTTCAACTCCAACCTATCCGCGGATCCTTTATACGATGCAAAAGAAGGTGAATTGGCGGAAATCTGTTGTCCTATTGTTGCCAAAGGGCAAGTGGTGGGGCTGATCGGTTTGGTTGCCTTTACGCCTGAGCAGAAGAAAAAGATAGAGGTAAAGGTGGATACCTATACGGAATTCTTGAAAAGGATGGCGGAGCTGTTAGAGAGTAAACTTTTAATAACTTATAATAGTCTTATTTTAAAAAATAGATTGGATTCGCTGTGGCCTTCTTCTACTGCTCCCACCACTTTCAAGGACATCCTTGGTCATAGCACGCTAATTGAAGAGGTAAAGCTGAGGGCCCTGCAAGTTGCTACCAACGATTCTACTGTTTTGATTACAGGGGAAAGTGGCACAGGAAAGGAAATATTTGCCAGAGCCATTCATTGGGCTGGTTTGCGAAGGGATAAGGCCTTTGTTTCAATCAATTGTGGTGCTATCCCGGAGATGCTTTTGGAGAGCGAACTCTTTGGATATGAAAAAGGAGCATTTACAGGTGCAGTAACTACAAAGATGGGAAAATTTGAGTTGGCAGATAAAGGTACAATCTTTTTGGATGAGATTGGAGATATGCCGTTGCATCTGCAGGTAAAAATATTGCGAGCGATACAGCAGAAAATCATTGAAAGAGTTGGTGGCATTCGCCCCATTGCCATAGATGTGAGAATTATTGCAGCTACTAATCAGGACTTAGATGAAATGGTGCGTCAGAAGCAATTCCGGGAGGATCTATTTTTTAGGTTGAACGTGATCCCCTTGCACATTCCTCCTTTACGCTCCAGAAAGGAAGATATAGAGGAGATACTCATGCATAATTTAAGAAAGCTTTCTGTCAGGTTTCAAAAACCGATTGGTGGCATCAGCAAAGAGGCGTTAGATGTCATGATGAACTATTCTTGGCCTGGAAATATCAGAGAACTGGAAAACATATTAGAATATGCGGTGAATATGGAAACTGAGGAAAATATACAGATAGAAAATTTACCGGATAAAATTAGGAATAGAAAACTTTCCACCATAAGATTAGGAACATTAAAATCTCACACAGATGAGTTTCAAAGACAGTTAATTATGAATTGCTTAGAAGAAACGGGTTTCAATTTGGAAGGCAAGCAGATGGCTGCTGAAAATTTAGGCATAAGTGAATCCACACTATATCGAAAAATCCGAGAATTGAAAATTTAAAAAATAAATTAAATTTATAAAATATGCTTTTTTTTCAGCAAAAAAAAGTATATAATATTTCCATTCACTGAGTAAGTACAAGCTAATTTGAGTATAAAAGAACAAGGGAAGTTAATTTTTTTAGACATAGGAGGTTTAACGTGAAGAAAATTTATACAGGTAAAACGAAAGACGTTTTTGCTTTGGAAAATGGCAATTACTTGCTACAGTTTAAAGATGATGTAACTGGCGAAAATGGTGTGTTCGATCCGGGCGCAAATACCGTAGGGCTGAGCATCGACGGCATTGGAAAAGCAAATCTGGCGGTATCTGTAAAATTCTTTGAGATATTAAATGCGGCTGGGGTTAAGACTCACTATGTGAGCGCGGATTTAGAAAAGGGTACAATGGAAGTTTTGCCTGCTAAGGTCTTCGGCAAAGGACTGGAAGTGATCTGTCGACACAGAGCGGTGGGTAGCTTCTTTAAACGATATGGAGATTACATAGCAGAGGGGACAGAGTTAGACTCCTATGTGGAAATGACTTTGAAGGATGATGCAAAAGGCGACCCACTCATCACAAAGGAAGGACTTGCGGCCATTGGGGTTATGACAGAATCTCAATATGACGATACGGCAGCTATGACCAAGAAAGTTTCCAATATCGTTAAAGACACCTTAAAAGAATTGGGACTTGACCTATACGACATAAAATTTGAGTTCGGATATCATAAGGATGAGGTGATTTTAATAGATGAAATTGCTTCCGGAAACATGAGAGTATATCAGAAAAACGTTATTGTAGATCCTATAGATTTGACCGACATGATTTTAAAATAATCGGAGGTAAAGGATGAAAGTACTTATAACTGCCCCAAGGGGAAAAATGGGAAAATGTCTAGTAAAAGCGGCATCAGAGAGAAGCGACATGGAAATCTTAGCGGGTCTGGGCATAAAAGGTAGAGAGTATATCGGCCAGGACATTGGCAATGTCGCCGCAGTAGGTAGAGAAATAGGTGCACCGGTTGTAGGTGCGTTGGAGGCAGTAACTTTAAAATCCGAAGGGAAACCCATTATTGAAGCCTGTGATATGATCATAGATTTTTCCACAACGGAATTATCCATGGAGGTTTTGGCAATGGCCCAGAAATACAGAAAACCAATTATTTGCGGAACTACAGGATTTTCTTTCTTTCAGATGGAAAGATTTCATCAGGCAGCGTTAGAGATACCTGTATTATGTGCAGCCAATACATCAAGCATGGTTCATTTGATGAAACAAGCCATAGCTTTCACCGCTAAAAACCTAAAGGGCAAAGTGGACATAGACATTATTGAAATGCATAATTCAACCAAAGTTGACTCGCCTAGCGGAACTGCCAAAGAGATTGAAGAGGTTATAAACAGGGAAAGTGGAATGAGCATACGACCAGGGGGCATTCACTCCCTGAGGACAGGTGACGTTCCCAGTAGCCATACAGTGATCTTTGGAGGTCAGGGAGAGAGAATTGAAATCATTCATCACGCCCACAATTGGGACTGCTATGCAGTAGGCGCTTGTGAAGCAGCAGGGTTTCTTTTTGGAAAAGAGCCGGGTTTATATACTATGGAGGATGTCATTCAACAACAGCAGCAATAAGTAAATACGAAATAAAAGGAGGGGTAGGATGCTGGATACTAATTTTAATACGCTTGACAGTAAATATTCTGAAATCACAGATGAGATACAAGCATTAGCCGATTTATGCTTAAAAAATAGCAAAATCAATCCGGAATTATACACCCAATACTCTGTTAATAGAGGGCTCAGGGATGTGAATGGAAACGGGGTATTAACCGGATTGACAGAAATTTCTGAGATACAAGCTTTCGACCTATCAAAGGGAGAAAAAATTCCATGTGAAGGAGAACTTTACTATAGAGGTTATGACGTTCAGAAATTGGTAGGGGGTTTTATATCTGAAAAACGTTTTGGATTTGAAGAGATAACCTATTTACTGATTTTTGGAGCATTACCCAGCCAAGAACAATTAAAATCATTTAAAGAGTTGTTGGCAAAATATAGAACGCTACCGACTAGCTTTGTGAGGGATATCATCATGAAAGCGCCTAGTGCGGATATGATGAATACGTTAGCTAGAAGTGTTCTAACGTTGCACGCTTATGATACGGAGGCTAACAATACGGAACTTACCAATGTGCTGCGGCAATGTTTGTTGCTGACGGCAGTTTTTCCATTGCTCTCCGTATATGGTTACCAGTCCTTTAAGCATTATCATGAAGGCGAGAGCTTTTTCATACATACACCCAAGGCAGAATTGTCTACAGCAGAAAATATCCTATACATGTTAAGACCTGATTGCAAGTATTCCGAAGCAGAGGCTCGGATTTTAGATGTTGCATTGGTGCTGCACGCTGAGCATGGGGGAGGGAACAACTCCACCTTTACCACCCACGTGGTAACGTCCTCTGGGACTGATACATATTCGGCGATTTCTGCGGCGCTGGGGTCCTTAAAGGGTCCTAAGCACGGAGGTGCAAACATCAAAGTAGTTCGCATGTTCGAGGATATGAAAAAGAGTTTGACAGATTGGACGGATGAAAAACAAATTCATGATTATCTGTTAAAACTGCTGAGAAAAGAGGCCTTTGACAAGGCGGGGCTCATCTATGGTATGGGTCATGCCATTTATTCTCTTTCAGATCCTAGAGCGAATATTTTTAAAGAGTTTGTGCAGGGTTTGTCAGAGGAAAAGGGAAGAACCGATGAGTTTAAATTGTATTCTGCGGTAGAGCGTATCGCCGCTGAGGTAATTGCAGAAGAGCGGAAGATCTATAAAGGAGTCAGTGCCAATGTCGATTTTTACAGTGGGTTTGTGTATAACATGTTAGATTTACCTTTGGAGCTTTATACGCCTATCTTTGCGATTGCCCGCATTTCAGGATGGAGTGCACACAGACTTGAAGAACTCATCAATGCCGGAAAAATTATTAGACCTGCATATATGAATGTAGCAGACAGACAGGGATACGTTCCTCTTAATCAGAGATAATCAGAATCTATGTTTTAGGGCAGATTTTTTAGTTAGAAAGGAAAACAGAGTGAAAGATTTTTATGTTGCTTATGTAAAGACAGAGGAACAAATACAAGATTTTTTTATGGTAAAAACCATAGGCATCAAGTTGGGGTCCAATAAGAAACAATATTTGGATATATTGTTGGGAGATGCTACAGGAGAAATCTCGGCAAAAAAATGGGACGTAGCCAATGAGGAACTCCCATCCTTAAATGAAATACATGAGGGCGATTTTGTCAAGGTGAAAGCCACAGTCAGCGAATGGAATGGAATGAAGCAGCTGAAAATACTTAAAGTTCGTAAAGCTACTCATACAGATGAGATGGATTTGGCGGATTTTATCAAATCTGCACCAGAAAAGTCCGAAGACATGTTTGCTTTTATTCTTAACAAGGTTCAATCTATGAGGGATCGCGACTTTATGGAGATTTCCCAGAAGCTTCTCACTCAAAATAAAGAAAAGATACTCTACTATCCAGCGGCCATGAAAAATCATCATGCTATGTTGGGTGGATTGCTTTATCATATGAAGCGAATGATCATGCTTGGAGAGCAGGTTTGTCAAGTTTATACCAACCTGAAAAGAGATTTGCTTTTAACGGGTGTTATCATACATGATATTGAAAAACTAAACGAGATAGAAGCAAATGAGTTGGGCATGGCCTCAGGTTACACCTTTGAGGGACAGCTTTTGGGGCACCTCATTCAAGGTGTTAAGACCATAGATCGCCTTTCAGAGGAGTTGGACATTCCCACTGAAAAATCATTAATGTTGCAACATATGCTCATATCCCATCATTACGAGCCGGAATTTGGAAGCCCAAAAAAACCACTTTTTCCGGAGGCAGAAATCTTGCATTACTTGGATATGATCGACGCTAGAATGTACGATATGGAGGAGGCGCTACGACCATTACAGGCCGGAGAATTTTCAGAGAAGGTTTGGACCTTAGATAACAGAAAGCTGTATAAAGCGGATTGGTAAACCTATGAGCGGTCAGCATCAAAGCACATTACAAAAACTGGATACCCTCACGAAGCAAGAACTGAGGACTCTATTGGGAGAAGTGTTACTTTCTGGAGGAGAAGATTTAACTGACTGCATTCAGATATCAAAATTAAAATATTTCATCGGTGAACAATGTGCTAAGAATTTAAGTAAACGAGAAATCAATTTTTTGCTGCAGTTAAATGAAAATATTCAGAAAGTTCGGCAGGAACAAATTTATAGGGAAGCTTTATTTTTTATGTGTTTTAAAACTTCTAATTGTCAGAAGGTCTTAGAATTTTTAGAATATGAAGATCAGGAGCGATCCATCTACGGTAAGGTAAATGACCAGCTGGAAGAAATGGCTTTCATAGCAAATAAATTAGAACTAAAGAGATTTATTTACCATTACGGATATGAATATTATGAGTTTCTCCACAATTTGTCAAAGCAACAGCGAAAGGTTTATGATTTACACGAGTATAGGATTCTTTCGCGCATTGCCATGTTGGATGAGATCCGACTATACAAGGAAGTTGTCTTTAAAGAGGACTTGGCCATTACCGCCCAGGAACTGATTGCTTCAGGCATAACGGAACCGCATGAAGCAGACAGGATGTTGACCATGTTGGTGGATATTGCCCATAAAATTCCTCGAGTAAATACAAAAGAAAATCTTTTTAAAAAGGCACGTTTCTTTAAGCGCTTTCCAGCCATGACCCTTTTAAGGAAAGTGAAGTGGATAAAGTAAATGAATGTAGAAATCACAGGAACCATTGCTGAGATCATCTATCACAATGTTCAAAATGGATATACAGTTGCTGTAGTAGAAAATCAAGATCAACAGTTTACTGCGGTAGGTTATCTTCCCGATAATTTTCGTGGAAGAACTTTTTCTTTTCAGGGGACTTGGAAGGCTCATCCTTCCTATGGAGAGCAATTCACCATTCAGACCTATGAAGAGCATATGCCACAAACGGTTGATGCTATAGAAAATTTTTTGGCTTCCGGTGTCATAAAAGGAGTGGGAAAAAAAACTGCATCTTTGATGGTTTCCAAGTTTGGGGAGCAAACCTTAGAAATTATCGAAAGGGAACCTAATCGGTTGCAGGAAATCGAGGGTATCGGCGGCAGAAAAGCAGAGCAGATAGTTAGCTCTTATGAAGCGCACAGAGAGTTTGCAACTGTCACTCTGTTTTTTCAACAATATGGAATCAGCCCGGGTTATGCTATGAAACTGTATAAGACCTTTGGAAAAGATACGGTGGATGTGGTCAGCAACAATCCATACGAAATGATCGATGAAGTCTTTGGTATTGGATTTAAAAAAGCAGATGCCATCGCGGACAAGCTGGGAATCTCTAAGGAGGCTCCCTTGCGGATTACTAGCGGCATAGAATTTGGTATGTGGAAGTATGTCAATGAGGGTCATACTTTTGTGCCTAAAACGTTGTTTTGTGAAAAGATGGCTGAGTTTTTAGAGGTGTCCTCAGAGCTGGTTAACGATACTTTGACGGACATGGCTTTTGAGGGAGTGTTGCATCTAGAGAATATAGAGGATCGCACGGTTATTTTTTTAATGCCTTACTTTGTGGCAGAACAAAATGTTTGCAAATGCTTAATCCGGTTAAACAAAAGTTCTTTAAAGCCCATCGATGCGGATTTGGACAGCTTGATTGCCGTCAGCCAATCGGAAACGGGAATCTATCTTTCTGAGAACCAAAGATTTGCGGTGAAGGAGTCTTTACGCAATGGCGTATCCCTGATTACCGGTGGACCGGGTACGGGAAAAACCACCATTATCAATGCTATTATGAAGATTCTGACTCATTGTGGGCTTTCTACGGCCATTGCAGCACCTACTGGGAGGGCTGCCAAGAGAATTACAGAAACCTCAGGATATGAGGCTTCCACCATACATCGGCTTTTGGAGTATTACTATTCAGAATCAGAAGATGCCATGCGCTTTGGAAAAAATGAAGAGGATCCCTTGGAATACGATGTGGTGGTTATAGATGAGGCCTCCATGATTGATATTTTGCTGATGAATGGGGTGGTCAATGCCCTCAAACCGGGTACCAGATTGATTTTGGTGGGGGATGCGGATCAGCTACCTTCCGTAGGAGCAGGAAATGTTCTGAGAGATATTTTAGAGAGCGAAATTATTTATTCCATTCGATTAAAAGAGATTTTTAGGCAGGCAAAGGAGAGCCTCATCGTAGTGAATGCCCATAAAATCAACAAAGGGGAGTATCCTTCCTTTAATGAAAAAAATAAAGATTTTTTCTTTTTAAAGCGCCAAGGGGAGCGGGAAACCTTGAGGACCGTAAAAGAATTGGTGGAAAGACGGTTGCCCAATTATTTTGAGAACTGCAATGTAAAAAGGGATGTGCAAATTCTAACGCCTATGAGAAAAGGCCTTTTGGGGATGTATCAATTAAACGAGGAACTGCAAAAACTGTTAAACCCACCATCGGAGAAGTTGGAAGAAAAACAGATGGGAATCCGTACTTATCGAGAGGGTGATAAGGTGATGCAAATTAAAAACAATTACCAGATAGAATGGAAGCGTTCCGACGATTTTACAGAGGGGCAAGGGGTTTTTAACGGTGATGTTGGGTATATCCACAAGATAGATAAGGAATTCAATACGGTTACGGTGGTTTATGAAGAATCAAAATATGTGACCTACGAATTTTCAGATTTGGATCAATTGGAACTGGCTTATGCAATGACAGTCCATAAAAGTCAAGGCAGTGAATTTCCCATCGTCATCATGCCCATTTCTTGGTTTCCGCCAATTTTGGCAACCAGAAATCTATTGTATACTGCAGTTACCCGAGGAAAGCAAGCCGTAATTTTAGTGGGTTCCGATGGAAAAATGAATGCTATGGTGGATAACAACGTGATTACGGAACGGTATTCCGGATTGAAATATAGGCTTCGACAGTTTTTAGAGTTTGGATAAGAAATTTACAATATAATAAAAAACTTGAATTTTATTCCAAATTATTGTATGATTGTATTAGCCCCCTATCATTGAAAGTAGCATAAGAGCTACAGTGCATAGTATTCCGATTATAGCATATTAAACGAGGTTGTAAGTGCGTAAGGACTATGAAAGTAATTTTATTGAACGTGGAATAGATCGAGTGTTGGATTGGATTTTTCCTTCTAATATCTATTGTATTGTTTGTGGGAATCTCATCGATGGATCAAGGCCTTACAGCATGTGTGACAGTTGTCTTCAAACCGTTCATTGGTGTGTTGGAAATACTTGTTCTCGCTGCGGAAAGCCGTTATCTCAAGGATATGAAGAGGACTGTTGTACAGATTGTCAGACTCGGGAACACCTTTTTCAGAGAGGGTATTCCTGTGTGGAATATGGGGAGCAGGAGAGAAATCTCATCCATCGATTTAAGTATAAGGAGCAGGCGTTTTTAGGAAAACCCATGGCAGAAGCCATGGTGGATAGAATCCTTCCAGAGGGGGTCTGGGTGGACTTAATAATGCCGGTACCTATGTTTCATAAAAAAGAAAGACAGAGGGGATATAACCAAGCGGATTTATTAGCTAGGCATCTCGCTAGGTATATGCACATTTCTTACCGACGGAACCTGTTAAACAGAGTGGTTGCTACGGTACCCATGAATGCTTTATCCTTGGAGGAGAGACAGCAAAATATAAAAGGAGCCTTTTCGGTGGCAAAAGGCAAAAATGAAGAGGTTTCCGGGAAAAACATCCTGTTGATTGACGATATTTACACTACCGGTAGTACGGCGGATGCTTGTGCAGAAGCTTTAAAGGTGGCGGGAGCAGCAAATATTTACCTTTATGGATTTGCTGCGGGGAAGTAACCGTATGAGTCTTTGGAATTGTTCAGGTCTGTGATTGAAAGTCCATGCCAGTTACGGGCAAAAGGACCCACGTAAGCTGGACCGCAAGGCGGCAGTGATCATGGCGTAGCTTAGAGGTAAGACCTTCGGCAAAATGCCGAAAGGCGAGTGTGGGGGCAAAGATCAGGTCAGCTGAGCAATTCCAAAGGGTTATAATGATAACCTGCAATTAAGGATAACCTTTTATTACAAATTATTAAAAAATAAAGATAAAGGCGGAGCTACTGCTCCGCCTTTATCTCAACAACTGAAATAAATTAATATTGTGTTTCTAAAAGTCCATAGTTGTCGTCTTTTCTTTTGTATACTACGTTAACATTATTTGTTTGGTCATTTATAAATACAAAGAAATCATGCTCAACCAGTTCCATTTGCATAATCGCTTCATCTGTGGACATAGGGCTGATATCGAAGGATTTTGTCTTAACAATTCTCGAATCCATTTGCTCGGTCTCTTGGGAGAGGTCGGGCATTTCATGGAATAAAAATTCCTTGTGTCCTTTATGTTTGCTCTGCAACTTGGTTTTAAACCTTGACATTTGTGAAGAAAGCTTGTCCACAACCCTATCCACTGAATTGTAAACATCGTTGCTACTTTCCTCGGCTCTGAAAATAGTACCTTTTGCGTTAATGGTTGATTCTACCTTATCGCGACCTTTTTCAGAAGTCAGCATTACATTGGCAATGATTTCACTGGAAAAATACTTACCCAGTTTTTCAAATTTCTTTTCAATTGTATCCTTGAGGTGATCACTGGTATTGAAATTTTTACTGGTAATAATAACTTTCATTTTCCATTCCTCCTTTGGCACTTATTTGTATTCATTGTATCACAGTATAAAAGTTAAGTAAATATTGTATTGAGAAATTAATAATACAGTTTCAAGATTAAATTTTAATAAATGTTTTAGATTCTTTGATATAGTTGAGTTATTTATTATTTTTATTTAAAAATAGGCATTTCATACTATTTTCTTTTAATGGTTCTTTTAATTATTTAATTTTACGAAAACTTCTTGTAAATCATCCGATTTTTATATACAATATATGGTGTATAAATAAAATCAATTTTTACTTCATTTTTAAGAATCAGAGGAAGTCTAAATGGCATATATTTTAGAAAATTTATTTATGGGAGTTGGGATTACAGATGTGGTTGACATACTCATCGTATCCTACGTAGTATATAAGGTTTTAGCATTTATACGTGAGACTAGAGCGGAGCAATTGGTTAAGGGTCTATTTATTCTGGTAGTGGCCTTTTTTATTTCAGATATTTTCAACCTTTATACGTTAAATTGGATTTTGAAGGGAACCATGACTCTAGGGGTGGTAGCCCTTGTAATCGTCTTTCAGCCTGAGCTTCGACGAGGATTGGAGTATGTAGGCAGGAGTAAATTTGTCAAGCCTCAGTTCACGCATTTGGATAAGGAAGAAGCCAAAGCGGTGACTGCGGCGATGGTCAAGGCAATCGATTATTTTTCCTCTAAACGAGAGGGCGCTTTAATCGTCTTGGAACGGGAAATTACCCTGAATGATATCGTGGAAACGGGAACGCTTATCGATGCCTCGATTTCCACAGAGATGCTCTGCAATATATTCTATTCGGGAGCACCCTTGCACGATGGTGCTGCCATCATTCGAGGTGGAAGGATTGTTTCAGCAGGTTGCGTGTTGCCCCTTACACAAAATAAAAATTTGTCAAAGGAATTGGGTACTAGACATAGAGCGGGTTTAGGCATTACAGAAAATTCCGATGCCATCGCCCTGATGGTTTCAGAGGAATCGGGTATTATCTCCATGGCCATGGATGGTAATTTGTCTAGGTTTCTAGATATTAAAACCATAGAAAAGACCCTTTTAAATTTATATTTTGGAGGGGAAAGCCATCCGGTGAACGTACCAATTATTGACAAGCTTTGGAGGAATAGAAGTCATGATGAACAGAAGTAATACCTTTTATAAAGTTGCCTCTGTGTTGATTGCCATTTCTCTATGGGTGTATGTGGTAGTTCAGCAAAATCCTGCAAAAACAGAGGTAATGGTAGATATTCCAGTAAACTTAATCAATATGGAAAGCCTTACCAATCGAGACTTGGTGATTTCAGGAGAAACACAATTTAAGGTTAACGTCAAGGTAAAAGGGAAAAGAAGTGACATTATTAAAGTAAAGCCGGAAGAAATATTGGCAAAAGCTGATGTCAACGATTTCTCAGTGGGTAAAAACTATATCCCTGTTATGGTAATCGTTCCAGATAACTTACAGTTGGTGGAAGCAAAGCCTGCAAAAATCATGGTAACTATTGAGGATTTGGTTGCAGAAGGGAAGGGCGTGAAAGTAAACCTAGTTGGAACCGTCACGGGAGGAGCTGAGGTGAAATCGTTGAGTACCCAACCTGAAATTATGGAGGTCTCGGGACCAAAATCAGCGGTAAATGAAGTCACCCATATTCGGGCAAATGTGGATACCGGCAGGATTAAAAGTGGTGCCAGCTCCATGAGCATCCCTGCGGAACCTGTTAATGCAAAGGGAGAAGTCGTCCATAATGTGAAATTGTCTCTTCCCGTTATTGAGGTCTCGTTCCGCTATTTGGAAACGAGAGAAGTACCTCTTCAAGTGCCTATCAACGGTAGCCTAGACGCTGCTTACGAGTTGGTTAAGATAGACAAGCCAACCATAGTGCAGATTAAAGGTGAAAAAAATGCATTGGATAAAATCGTGGAAATTGCATGTGAACCCATAGATCTTAGAGGAATTACAGCTCATACCAACGTGGCTTTGAAGCCTGTTTTGCCAGAGGGTATTGAATTGGTTGCACCACTGAAAAAAGCGGTTATTGAGGTCAAATTAATTGGTATTTCCAATAAAACTTTTGAGTACAATGCTTCAGAGGTATTTGTGGAAGGCTTGGCCTCAAATCTTCGTGCAGAGATCCAAACCTCTTCCCTGCAAGTAAAAATTTCAGGGGAAGAAGCCCTATTAAGTCAATTTTCAAAAAGTGATTTTCAACCGTACCTACAATTGTCGGATGCCGGTGTGACAACAGATAAAGCGGATGTAAAGGTTCGCCATGATAAGCAGATCGCCTCCATTGAGGTGATACCCAACCAAATGAAACTAACAATAAGAGAGGTAGAATAAATGGGAAGACTATTTGGAACAGACGGTGTGAGAGGCATTGCCAATTCTGAGCTTACACCGGAGCTAGCGTTTAACCTTGGAAAGGCAGGAGCCTTTGTTTTAAGCAAGGATTCTAAAAGACCAATTGTGCTAATCGCAAAGGATACCAGAATATCCGGGGATATGCTTGAGGACGCCATCAGTGCTGGAATCTTAGCTATGGGTGGTAATGTAATCAAGGCAGGGGTGTTGCCAACTCCAGCTATTGCCTATTTGGTGAAGTATTATAAGGCTGATGCGGGGGTGGTGATCTCTGCCTCTCATAACTCTTTTGAATATAACGGAATTAAGTTTTTCAACGGTGAAGGATTCAAATTAGATGATGATATCGAAGATGAAATTGAAGATATTATTTTAAGGAATATTGATGTAAACAGTCATATAACTGGCGATCTTTTGGGACGTTGTGTGGAGGCGGAAGAGGATGCCATGACTCTTTATGCGGAATTTTTAAAGACCACCGTGGACTTTAAGCTAGAGGGGATGAAGATTGTTATAGATTGTGCTAACGGTGCGGCTTATAAAGTTGCGCAAAAGGTCTTTGAAGAACTAGGGGCTCATGTGATTACCACACATAATGAACCCAATGGGCTTAACATCAACGCCGCTTGTGGCTCTACCCATCCGGAGTCTCTACAAAAGAAAGTCCTAGCAGAATCAGCGGATCTTGGGCTGGCTTTTGATGGGGATGCCGATCGGCTGATCGCTGTAGATAACTTGGGAAGGTTGGCTGATGGTGACACCATGATTTATATCTGTGCAAGGATGTTGAAGCAGGCTCACAAGCTGGTGGATAACAAAGTAACTGCCACCGTTATGAGTAATTTGGGTCTGCACAAAGCATTAGAAGCTATCGGATGTACCGCCGATGTTACTCAGGTAGGCGATAGATATGTGCTGGAAAGCATGCTGAAGACGGGTAGTATCTTAGGAGGAGAGCAATCGGGACATATTATTTTTTCCGACTACACCACTACGGGAGACGGTATCCTTTCAGGGTTGCAGTTACTGAAGGCTGTAAAATTATCAGGAAAAACGTTGTCGCAATTAGCGGATGAAATTATCATCTATCCGCAGGTATTAAAAAATGCTAGAATTAAAAATGAAAACAAAAAGAAGTATATGAATGACCCGGATATTAAACTGGCCATTGAAGCCATGGAGAAAGAAATGGCCGGCGAAGGTAGGGTACTCATACGCCCATCAGGAACAGAACCATTGGTCAGAGTGATGCTTGAAGGCAAGGATATTGAGCAGATTACAAATTTGGCAGATGACCTTGCAATTTTGCTTACAAAGAAGATGGGATAGAAAGGAACAAAAAACATGTGCGGAATAGTCGGATACATTGGAACAGGCAATGCAAAAGATATTATTATAGATGGATTAAAGAAATTGGAGTATCGAGGTTATGATTCTTCTGGAATTGCTTTGCATAAGGAAGGGCAAATAGAAGTCATCAAGAAGAAAGGGCGTATCGGGAATCTTGAAGAAGTCCTCCGGGACAAAAGTTATGACAGTTGTGCAGGCATTGGTCATACTAGATGGGCCACCCACGGAGCACCCTCCGATATTAACGCTCATCCCCACTGTAATACGGATCATTCGGTGGCTGTGATACATAATGGCATCATTGAAAATTATCTAGAATTAAAGGAATGGTTGACAAAAGAACATGGAACCGTTTTTGTGTCGGAGACAGATTCTGAAGTAATCGCTCATCTGATCGGTGTTTTTTACGAAGGGGATTTGTTGCAGGCTGTTTTTAAAACGGTGGATAAGATGAGAGGGGCATATGCCATCGGTGTGGTTTGTAGCAAGGAGCCTGATAAAATTGTAGCGGTCAGAAAAGACGCCCCCTTAATTGTAGGTTTGGGTGATGGATGTAACTTTATCGCTTCTGATATCCCCGCTATTTTAAAGCATGCCAGAACTCTGTATCTCATAGAGAACAATGAGACTGTACTCTTGACCAAGGATCAAGTCAAAATTTTTGATGCGGACAGAAAAGAAGTGAAGAGGGAAGTATTTCATGTGACTTGGGATACTGACGCCGCAGAAAAAGATGGTTACGATCATTTTATGATCAAAGAAATCTATGAGCAGCCAAAGGGAATCGAAGAGACACTAAACAGAAGACTTAATGAGGATGATACCATCAATTTGGACGGTATATCCTTTACAAAGGAAGATATTGAGAAGTTTAAAAAAATATATATTGTAGCCTGCGGAACTGCATATCATGCTGGATTGGTGGGAAAATATATCATAGAGAAATTTGCAAAGGTATCGGTGGAAATCGATGTAGCTTCAGAATTCAGATATAGAGATCCATTTATCGATGAAAATACTTTATTTATCGCTATAAGCCAATCGGGAGAGACCTTGGACACCTTGGCGGCCCTTAGGGAAGCAAAATCAAAGGGGGCCAGAGTTTTGTCGGTGGTAAATGTGGTGGGTAGCTCGGTTGCAAGAGAATCCGATGACGTATTTTACACATGGGCAGGACCGGAGATTGCAGTGGCATCTACGAAGGCATATACAACTCAGTTAATTTGCATGTATTTGCTAGGACTTTATATGGGCTTTACAAAAGGCTCTCTCAGCAAAGAAAGCTATGATCAGTATATCAATGAATTAAAAGCGATTCCCACTAAGATTAGAGGTATCTTAAAGAGAGAAGATCAAATACGTCAAATTGCAAAAGGATATTACAAGAGGGAACAGGTATTTTTTATAGGAAGAGGACCTGACTCAGGGGTATCTTATGAGGGATCACTTAAGTTAAAGGAAATTTCCTATATTAATTCCTTTGCTATTGCTGCAGGAGAACTGAAGCATGGTACCATTGCTCTCATTGAGCAAGATACATTGGTAGTAGCTTTAGCTACGCAAGATAGGCTCTTTGAGAAGATGCTTTCCAATATTCAGGAAGTGAAAGCCAGGGGGGCCTGTGTCTTAGGCATTGCAAAAGAAGGAAATGTGGAGATTGAAAGACAATCCGATCATGTCATCTATATACCGGAGTGCGTGGATGAGCTTACTCCATTGTTATCCGTGATACCTTTACAATTATTTGCATATTTCATCGCAAAACTGAGGGGCTGTGACATCGATAAGCCCAAAAATTTAGCAAAATCAGTTACTGTGGAATAATTAAAGGGAGGTAATTGTGAAAAGAAAAAAAATAAATTATATAACGGTAGTATTATGCATTACCTTAATAACAGCTTTTTTTACGTTTACGGCATGTGGAAAGAGCAAGGATGATGTGGAGGACGGTCGTGTTGAAGAAGATACTATTGCTGAGGAAGTGCTTGTTAAATTGTATTTCGGTAACCTAGATTATGTGAATACGGGGGTGGAAACCGTGGAAAGTCCCATGATGCTGCCCCCTTATGACAGCAAGCTTATGGTAGAAGAGGACGATGTAGATGAGGTTTATGAGATGACCCTTGAGCAATTGGTCACTGAGCCTGAGGAGAATGCCATAACCGTAGTTACCCAAAAAGTTGATTTTGATCAAGTCTATGTGAAAGAAGGGACTTGTTTTGTAGATATCGACAGTGAAGGCTTCTATGGTGGTTCTATGGAGGAAGCAATTTTTATCAATCAAGTAGTAAGCACTCTATGCAACAGCTTTGAAGAGATAGAGCAAGTGCAGTTTATGATAGATGGGAAGATTGTAGAGACCCTCATGGGACAGATGGATGCCTCTAAGCCCTTCTATGCTGACGAAAATGGGAAAGCCCTACAAGTGCGATAGTAAAAATAGTGTATATAGATATTTTAAAGGAGCAATAAATGAAAAATCATGAAATAAGAGATTTGCAGTTGGCACCGTCAGGAAGACAAAAAATTGACTGGGTTAGGAATAATATGCCCTTGCTTCGTGGCTTTGAAGAGGAATTTAGCCAGTCGAAGCCCTTTGCAGGAATCAAAATTTCACTTTCAGTTCATCTGGAAGCAAAGACGGCGTATCTCTGCGAGGTTTTGGCAGCAGGTGGTGCTGACATGTCTGTGACGGGAAGTAATGTGCTTTCCACTCAGGATGATGTGGCGGCAGCTTTGGTTGAAAGAGGCATGAAGGTTTTTGCTTACCATGGAGCAACGCAGGAGGAATATGACAGACATATTGAAATGGCGTTAGAACATAAACCCAACATCATCATCGATGACGGAGGTGATTTGGTTGGACTAATTCATAATCAGAGACCGGATTTAGGTGAGGAAGTATGGGGTGGATGCGAGGAAACCACCACTGGAGTCATTCGGTTAAAGGCAATGGAGCGAGAGGGTATCTTGAAATTCCCCATGGTAGCAGTAAACGATGCTCAGTGTAAACACCTCTTTGATAACAGATATGGTACTGGTCAATCCGTCTGGGACAGTATCATGAGAAATACCAATTTAATCATAGCCAGTAAAACGGTGGTAGTTGCCGGATATGGATGGTGCAGCCGTGGTATCGCCATGAGGGCATCCGCTTTAGGCGCCAAGGTAATCGTGACGGAAATCAATCCTGTGAAGGCCATAGAAGCCAGAATGGACGGTTACGATGTGATGACTATGAAAGATGCGGCGCCTTTGGGTGACATCTTTGTAGCGGCTACGGGTTGTGAAAATGTTATAACTGTTGCGCATATGTTGACTATGAAAGAAGGTGCAATCCTGACCAATGCAGGTCATTTTAACACCGAGGTGGATATGAAGTCTCTAGAGGAACATGCCAAAGATAAAAAAGAAGCAAGAAAGAATGTGATGGGATACTTGCTGGAGAATGGCAAATGGGTTCACGTGATTGCAGAAGGGCGGCTGGTGAACATCGCTGCTGCGGACGGACATCCTGCGGAGATCATGGATATGAGTTTTGCAGTACAAGCCTTATCCGCTCTTTACATCAAGGAAAACAAAGGTAAACTAACAAATAAAGTAATCGATGTATCAGACGAAATCGATCAGGTGGTGGCACAAAAGAAATTGGAAGCTTGGGGCATTGCCATAGATAAGCTTACCCCTGAGCAGGAGGTATATTTAAACAGTTGGAGAGTGTGATAAAGGAGATATGATGAAATTTGCACGGAGAATGAATCATTTAGTTGAGGATAATGAGGAACTGATGGAGATCATGTCCATGGCAGATAGACCTGGGGTGATTAAGTTTTCCGGTGGATTTCCTTCTCCGGAAACCTACCCTATTGAGGATATCAAAGAAACCATGCTTGCCCTTTTGGAGGAAGATGCAAAGGGTGCTTTGAGCTACAGCAATACCATCGGGTATGATCCTTTGCGCAGGCAGATTGGGGAAAGGATGAATCAACTCTTTCAGCTATCTGTTTCCATGGAACAGGTACTGTTAACAAGCGGTTCACAACAAGGTTTGGACTTAAGTGGGTTGCTGTTTATTGATCCAGGCGATGTGGTTTTGTTTGAAACACCTTCCTATTTAGGAGCACTAAACGTGCTAAAGGTCTATGAAGCAGAGCTGGTGGCTGTAGGCACGGATGAAGACGGCTTAATTATTGAGGATTTGCAGAATGCTTTAGCTAAGTATGGTGATAGAGTCAAGGTGGTCTATGTAAACCCCGATCACCAAAACCCTACGGGCAGAAGTTGGTCGATCAAGCGGAGAAAAGAATTCATGGAAGAAATTTCAAATTGGGATGTTGCGGTCTTAGAGGATGCCGCTTATGCGGAGCTTACCTTTGGAGATTACTATCATCCACCTCTCATGGCATTGGACACCCTAGGACAAGTCATTTACTTAGGAACTTTCTCCAAAACCTTTTGCCCCGGTCTGCGCATCGGCTGGATAGTGGCAAACCAAGGGCTAATACAGCAATATTTAGCCCTCAAAACCAGCGTGGATTTATCGGCGGCTTCAATTTTACAGCGGCAGGTGTCCTATTATTTACAGCATAAGGATTTAGATGCCCACATAGCGGGAATTTCCGCTCTTTATCAAAGCAGGAGGGATGCCATGCTTGCGGCGATAAAAGAGTATTTCCCTAAAGAAGTGAAGTTTAACACACCTGCGGGGGGTCTGTTTATTTGGGCAGAGCTACCTGAGGGAGGAGATGCTAAGGAGCTTTTGAAGAGAGCTCTAAAGGAAAATGTTTCATTTGTTCCGGGTGCTGCTTTTTACCCGAATGGAGAAAAAAAGAATGAATTTAGACTGAATTTTTCCAACATGTGTGAAGAGGAAATTCAAAAGGGAATTCGAATTTTAGGAAATGTTATATCGGATTTTTTATTTAGTTAGGAGTTATATATGACCATTATTGCAATCATCTTTGTGCTTTATTTAGCGCTGATGGTGTTTATAGGATTTAAATTTTACAACAAGACCGGGAATTTGTCAGATTACATATTAGGGGGAAGAAAACTGAATAGCTGGGTGACAGCCATGTCTGCGCAAGCTTCAGATATGAGCGGTTGGCTCCTGATTGGACTCCCTGGCACTGCCTATGTGATTTATGCAGGTACCTCTGAGGCCATTTGGACTGCTATAGGACTTATGATCGGTACTTATTTAAACTGGTTGTTTGTAGCCAAAAGATTGAGAAAGTATACGGAAATTTCAGGCAATGCACTTACACTGCCAGATTTTTTTGAAAATAGGTTTAAAGATGGAAAACACATCTTAAAGACGGTTTCAGCAATTTTTATCGTCATATTTTTTCTTATCTATACTTCCTCACAATTTGCAGCAGGTGGAAAGCTTTTTAATACTATCTTTGGTATAGACTATGTATGGGGCTTGGTGATCGGTGCCGCAATCATATTGTTATATACGGCGCTAGGCGGGTTTACAGCGGTGTGTTGGACGGATACCATTCAAGGAACCATCATGTTCTTTGCTTTAATTATTGTCCCCGTCATTGCAACGGTACAAATGGGAGGATGGGATGAAGTTACTTACAGATTATCCGCTCTCACCCCGGAGGCCCTTGGGGTTTTCCCGGAGAAAAATGGAGCCATTGATACTTTGCTGTTAGCTTCAGCGTTAGGATGGGGTCTGGGATATTTCGGGCAGCCCCATATATTAGCCAGATTTATGGCCATCAACTCTCCGGATGAGATAAAAAAATCTAGGATTATTGCAATGGCGTGGGTTATTATCACCTTAACCACTGCAGTATTGATTGGAGTCATAGGAAAAGCGTATTTACCTGAATTAGCGGATGGAGAAGTGGTGTATATGGCCATGATCAACTCTATGTGCCCCGATGTGGTAGCAGGCTTATTGCTTACAGCGATTCTGGCAGCCATCATGAGTACCGCAAGCTCTCAATTGCTGGTATCGGCTTCTTCCATATCCAAGGACCTATATGCCACCATATTCAATAAAAATACTGATGGGGCTTCCATGGTATGGGTCAGCAGAATCACGGTAGCGGTGATAACGGCAATTGCTATCTTTATCGCATTGGATCCTTCCAGCTCCGTGTTTGGTTTGGTTTCTTGCGCTTGGGGAGGCTTTGGGTCGGCCTTTGGACCATTGATCCTATTTGCTTTATTTTATAAAAAAATGACTTTACCCGCTGCGATTGCAGGAATGGTGACGGGGGGAATCGTAGATATTTTCTGGTATACTCAATCTGGTGGAATCTTTGATATCTATGAAATTATCCCTGGATTTATCTCCGCTTCAGTGGTAATTTTGGTGGTCAGCGCCTTTACCAAGGTGCCAAAAGAAATTGAAGAAGAATTTGAGAAAGTAATGCAGCACTTAAAATAGAAAACTAAAATTTGGTGATTCCTATGCACACATTCTGCTTTTTCTTCATACTGTATAATACAAATTAATTCTTATAGAAGCAGGTGAATAATATGTCAGAAAGATGTGGACTCCTGAATGGAGAAGGAATTGATACCAGCTTGTTGTTCTTCTTCTTGTTACTGGTAATCATATTCTGTAACTGTTACACAAGCAAGTGCTAGTATAGCGAATAACGCTTAAAATTTAAAAAAATACAGGCAATTGCTAAACAAAAAGCCCCCGTTCGGGGGCTTTTTACATGGTGTTTTTCCATTCCTTTAAAGGTTTACATAATAAAAATTATGAAAATTTTTTGATATAATGATTTATAAATTATTAGACCTACATTTTACTAGTTGCAGTTGTCTTTATAGTTTTTCTAATACTTATCCTTACAGTTGCTATTATAGTTTTCCTTGCCGTTGCACTGGTTGCAGTTGTCCTTGCACTTGTTCTTACAGTTGGGAAAGACCGCTATTAATTCTTTCTCGAACTTTATCTTCCCCTAAAATCTGTTGAATCTCCCATAAGTCGGGGGATTGGGTTTTCCCCATAAGGGCGATGCGTATGACAGTGCTCACATCTCCCACATGCCCTTTATATAAATCCGGATTTTTCTTAAAATCCTTAGGCTTGGCAGCATAACCATTGTTTATCGACAATAGACGAATTTTGTCGAACCAAAGACTTTGGTCATCGCTATGATCGTAGGTTGCTAAATAACTTTTCAAGATAACCTCCAAATCATTTTTTGTATTTTCCGGATAGGGGTCACGGTTAGCTGGATCAAAATAGGAATCGTAAAAATAACTGACGAAATCCATCATTTGCAATCCAAAGATCAAATCCTTTCTCGGCTTGTCTCCACTACGGCCGATATTTAGTGCCTGTGCTAAGTAGGGAACTCCTTGATCTTTAGCTACGTTATAAAATTCGGAGTGATAGGTTTCCGCCCAATTCAAAAGAAACGTTGCTAACTCTTCAGCGGAAATTTTGCCGAGAACCTCTTTGCTCACATCGTTTAATTTGTCCAGATCAAAAAGGGTTCCGGAGCTGCTCATTTTTTCTGTGGTAAACCGGAAATCATCTATGGGTGCAAAGGGGTTGCCCATTCTCCATTCTTCGAAGTTTGAATTCAATATGGTCAAAAGATATTCTCGCACAGCATGGGGATGATATCCTTGTTCTTTGTAGTACTCCAAGGAAAGTTCAGGATCCTTTCGTTTGGAGAGCTTTCTTTTCACGTCACCTTCCATCTTCATTAAAACCGTAGTGTGGCAATATATGGGCATTTGCCAGCATAAAGCTTGGAATAGAGCCACGTGAATAGGCAGGGAGGCCAACCATTCCTCACCCCTCAAAACGTGGGTGGTTCTCATAAAGTGGTCGTCTACTACATGGGCAAAGTGGTAGGTTGGGATTCCATTTTTTTTCAAAATGACCACATCCATCTCATTTTCCGGCATGGACAGGGTGCCTCGGATGGCATCTTCCACTGTGAAGTGGTTTTCTGGGTTTCCGGAAGATCTAAATCGTATGACATATTCTTGTCCATCCGACAAGCGATTCTTAATGTCCTCATTGGACAAATCTCGATGTAATGCCCATTTACCGTAAATGCCGGGGGTAAGCTTAAGACTCTCCTGCTCTTTGCGGATTGTGCTGATTTCTTCCTCGGATAGGAAGCAAGGGTAAGCCTGTCCCTTTGATACCAGATACTTTGCCATACATTGATAGATTTCTCCTCGGTTGCTTTGATAGTAAGGACCGTAATGTCCTAATTCTTTATCCTTAAAAGCACCTTCGTCAAAGTTAACCCCAAAATAGGACAAGGAATCTATTACCGCATCCACGGCACCCGATACTTCTCGTTTATCATCCGTATCCTCAATTCGCAGATAAAAAGTACCCCCGCTTTGATGTGCCAATCGCTCATCGGCAAAAGCTCCGTATAGGTTACCCAAATGGATAAATCCCGTAGGGCTGGGTCCTAAGCGAGTAACTTTAGCACCTTCAGGTAGTTTCCTTGCGGGAAAAGCTACCTCGTAATCTTCTGGGGTTTTGTTCATATGAGGAAATAGCAAATTTGCTAATTGATTATATTCCATTTTCTTTTCTCCTTTCGGTTTCTTTTGTAAATATACTATTTTTTAAGAATGATGTCAATTCTATTTGAACGAGCTATTCAAAAGATCAGACAGGATTTACAACGATAAATAAACCAAACTTCACTTGAATTTTGTAATCCATCTTTTAAAAATGCATATATTTTAAAATTCATTTATTTAAAATAAAAAGTCGAAGCTTACTAGGAATTACTGTGATATTTTTTATAATCGTTTGAGATATTTTTAGTTTAGAATATTTTTAGTTTAGAATCTTGTAATTCAATATCATTTCAAGTAAAATAAATAAATACGGAATTAGTCTTATCATAAAGGAGAGAAACTATGATTTATTATAAAAGTACCAGGGGGAGTGAGGACAAAAAGAGGGGCGCTCAGGCGATTATTCAGGGAATCGCCCAGGATAAGGGACTCTTTGTACCAGAGGAGATACCATCATTGCCCTTTGACATAAACCAAATGAAGGGAAAATCCTACCAGGAAGTGGCATTTCCTGTGATTCAGGCTTTTTTTCCAGATTATACAGAGCAGGAAATTCAAGCATGTATAGAGGGGGCCTACGATGAAAAGTTTGAAGCAAAAGAGGTTGTTCCTTTCATTAAAGCAGGAGGCGCTTATTTTTTAGAACTTTACCACGGAAAAACTGCCGCATTTAAGGACATGGCTTTATCCATATTGCCCTATTTATTGACCACTGCCATGAAGAAAGAAAAGGAAGACAAAAAGATTGTGATTTTAACCGCCACCTCCGGAGATACCGGAAAAGCAGCGCTAGAGGGCTTTGCTGATGTGGAGAACACAGAAATCATCGTATTCTTCCCAAAGGAAGGGGTCAGCCAGGTTCAGGAAAGACAGATGATCAGCCAAGAGGGGGGAAATGTGCACGTTTATGCGATAAAAGGGAACTTCGACGATGCACAAACTGGAGTAAAGAAAATCTTCAATGATGTAAACTTTGCACAGGTACTTTCAGAAAAAGGTTTCAAGCTATCCTCTGCCAATTCTATCAATATCGGACGCCTTGTTCCTCAGGTGACCTACTATGTTTATGCCTATCTGAAGCTGTTGGAGGCGGGAGAAGTAAAGGAAGGAGAACCCATGAATGTTGTGGTTCCCACCGGTAATTTCGGAAATATTCTAGCTGCCTTTTACGCAATGCACATGGGTATTCCCATTGGAAAATTTATCTGTGCATCAAATGAAAACAAGATCCTGACAGATTTTATCAATACCGGTGTTTACGACATCAACAGGGAATTTTATCTGACCAATTCCCCCTCGATGGATATTTTAATCTCCAGTAATCTGGAGAGACTTCTCTATCACTTGAGTGGAAACCAGGGAGGGGAAATCGCATCCTTGATGGAAAGTCTGGACAAAAGTAAGCGTTATGAAGTCAGTGAAAAGATTAAAGAGGGGCTTCAACTGTTTTATGGCGGATTTGCAGATGTGGGTGAGACCAATAGGACTATCGGTGAAGTGTTTCAAAAGCATGAATATCTAATGGATACTCATACAGCGGTAGCATATAAGGTGTATGAGGATTATAAAGAGGCTACGGGAGATAAGACACCTACTGTCATAGCATCTACGGCCAGTGCATATAAGTTTGCGGACAGCGTCTGTGAGGCTATCGGAATTACGCCTCAGGAGGACGGGTTTGCCAATGTAAGCTTGCTGTTTGAAAAAACGGGGGTAAAGATTCCTGAAGGGTTGAAGGACTTAAATAATAAAGCAGTAAAGCATAAGGATGTCTTAGAGATTAATGAAATGAAAGCTTCTGTAGAAAAGTGCCTATAAATATGGAACAGGCTTTGGAGCTTGGAAGGTTGGTTCAGCCTCTCTTGTTTTGGTATGATGAGCATGCGAGAATATTGCCTTGGAGGAAAAACCAAGACCCCTATAGGATATGGGTTTCAGAAATTATGTTGCAGCAGACCAGGGTGGAGGCGGTGAAGCCATATTTTGATCGATTTATGTTGGCCCTTCCGGACATACAAAGTTTAGCAGAAGCAAATGAAACCCTTCTGCTAAAGCTATGGGAGGGGTTAGGATATTACAATCGCGTACGCAATTTACAGAAGGCTGCTAAAATAATCCTAGAGAAGTACCAGGGGCGATTTCCCCACGAGTTTCAGGATATTTTGTCATTGCCGGGAATCGGTGAGTACACGGCAGGAGCCATCTCATCCATCTCCTTCGGCTATCCTATACCTGCTGTAGACGGCAATGTTATGCGTGTTGTGGCTAGAATTCTGGAAGAGTATCGGGAAGTTACGGAAGCTTGCTTTAAAAAGGAAGTTACGGAGGCTCTGAGGGGTATCTATCCCATCAACCGATGTGGAGATTTTACACAGGCACTTATGGAACTGGGAGCCGTAATTTGTACACCGGCAGGTGTACCCAAGTGTGAGGATTGCCCTTTGACCTTTCTTTGTAAAGCCTATAAAAATGAAACACAATTGAAACTGCCTCTTAAAATGAAAAAACAAGCGAGAAAGAAGGAGCTTAAAACCATCCTAATTCTTTGTGAGGAAGATAAGGTCGCCATTCGCAAAAGGCAGGAAGGGGGCTTGTTGGGGGGCCTTTGGGAATTCCCAAATGTGGAAGGTCTACTGACACCCCAAGAGGTAAGCGAACTACTGCTAACGTGGGGAATTGCCATAGAAAAAGTAGCAGGGGAAATGAACAGCAAGCATATTTTTACTCATAGAGAGTGGCATATGATCGGATATCAGGTTCTTTGCCTAAACCGGAACCATGAGTTGGATTGGGTGAGCAAAAAAACATTGGAAGAGGATATTCCCCTTCCAACTGCATTTAAAGGTTTCTGTAAATTATTATAATCTAATTATAATTATATTATGCAATTAAAAACATTGTTTTCAATTGCATAATTAAATAATGAATTATTTTAATCTCTTAATCTAAATTTTACTAACAACTCTTTTAATAGATTGGCTTGACCGGATAACTGCTCACTGGCAGCAGCACTTTCCTCGCTTGTGGCAGAATTGACTTGCACCACCTCTGAAATTTGATTGATCCCTGTGGTTATTTCAGCTAAAGCGGAGGATTGCTCCCTTGTGGCATTTGTAATTTCACTGATGGTATCAGTGGTTTCTTTTACACTTTTCACGATCTCCTCTAATTCTGCAGCGGTTTCATCTGCCAGTCCTACACCGTCAGAGATAGCTGTGACAGAGGCGCTGATTAAGGAAGTTGTGTTTTTAGCAGCGTCAGCAGATTTTCCAGCTAGGTTTCTCACTTCGTCTGCAACTACGGCAAAACCCTTTCCGGCAACACCAGCCCTTGCGGCTTCTACAGCAGCATTTAAGGCCAGTATGTTTGTCTGGAAAGCAATGTCTTCGATGGTTTTAATAATCTTGCTTATTTCAGTAGATTTTGAATCGATATCTTTCATAGCATTCATGAGCTTTTGCATTTGCTCATTACCCTTGGTTATGGCAACCGATGCAGCTGAGGATAACTGACTGGCTTTGACCGAGTTTTCTGCTGTTTCTCTCACCTGAGTAGAGATTACATTCACAGATTCTGAAAGATTGTCGATGGAGTTGGCCTGGTGGGCAGCACCCTGCGCCAGCGATTGCGCTCCATGGGATACCTGCTCAGAACCTTGAGAAACTTGGCTTGCAGTTGATCCAATCTGCCTCAACGTAAAGGACATTTCATGGCTGAGTCTCATCAATGAATCTTCAATGGACTTGTAGTCTCCGATAAAGGATTGAGACGTGGTTACATTAAAGTCGCCTTCGGACATCTGATCAGTCATTCTATCAATTTCTTCTATATAAGTCTGTATGGAGTTTGTAGTTTTGTTTAGAGAATTTAGTAATTTATTGATTTCAAAACTATTATTATGAATATGTTTTGTATCAACTCTTAAATTTCCGTGCGAAACCTCTTCCAGCACATTGGAGATGGCAACGATAGGTGTAAAATATTTTTTGGAGAATACCACCAACATAAATATGACGGCTACGATTGCAAATACAAAGATTGCAATTCCACCAATCATTCCCTTGAGTAAAGCTGTCTTTAACTTATCGGTAGAGAAGGTGGAAATAACGCTCCAATGGGTAGCTTCCAAACCTTGAGCAGTAAAGATTCTCTCCTTACCATCATAATCTTTCATTTTAATAAAACCTTCATGGTTTTCAATGATTTTAACCACAGGTGTATACAGTCCGTTCTCCACTTCGGATAGATTGAAGAGATTATCACCCTGAGGTTTGAATTGATCTAATGGGTGGGCAACGATTCCACCATTTTTGTCCACAAGAAAGGAATAGGTTCCATCCTCGTTGACGGTGGTATTTATAAAGTTTACTAATTCGTTTATGGTTAAATCCAACGACATGACACCTAAAAGAACACCATTACTTTCTACTTTTTTAGAAATAGAAATAATGCTATCCCCTGTTTGAGCATCGATATAAGGGTCGGAAACTACAATTTCATTGCTATTGACGGCTTCAATATACCAGTCACGTTGTGTTGGAATATAGTCGGCATCGGGCACCCATAAGGTGGAATCTATAAATCCATTGGTAGGACTTGCCATATATACAGTTAAAATATCTGGATTATCGCGAAGTCTTACTGCCAAATATTGCTCGTAGGTTCTGGGATCTGCGAAGGGGTCTTTGATGGAGGCTTCCTCTGCAAAGTTATCTAACATGTACATATATTTACGAAGGTAGGCATCTGTGCTGGCCGATACAGCAGTACCTCGTTCAGAAAGCTCTAATTCTGCCTGCCTATTTAAGTAGGTGTTTGTGGATGATAGCTTTGAGTATATTGCTGCTAAGCAAACCAATATTAAAATTGGAATGATAGTCCTCAATAATTTTTTATTCAAATTCATAATTTACCTCCGATGGTAAGAACAATTTTGGAACGTTTATAAATTCCAATTTTATATTTTTATGTTACTGATAGTATAACAAAATACATGGAAAAAATCACTTACTTTTTTCGTACTTTTTTCCACTTACGACATATACTGATAAAAGGGGTGATAAAAATGAAAAGAGAAATTGTTGCATGGGCTTTCGGAGATGTTACGGGAGACAAAAAGCTTGATAGGGTGTATGTTACGGGAATCAAAGAGTCAGAGGGTGGATATATTGATAAAATGGAACTTGTAGTTAAGAATGGCAGGACAGGAAAGGTGATGGTGGTGGAACTTCCATTCGGAGGATATAATCCAAGGCTGTTTCTAGGTGATTTTACAGGTGACAAGGTATCCGATGTATTCGTAACCATCGATTCAGGAGGAAGCGGGGGAATGACGTATGATTACATATATTCATTTGTAAACAATCGTTCAAAGAAATTATTTTCTTCAGAAGAATATAATGAACGATTCCAATACATGGTTGCGTTTAAAAATTTTTATAAGGTGGAAGCGATCTGTATGAATAATAATAAAAAATATATTATTGATATTTCTCAGAGGGGTGGAGAGTATTTAAGCCAGATCTATGATACCCTAGGAAGGTTGAAAAAGCCAATAGAAGGTTTTGTGGATCCCATATCCTCACTATTTCCTGTTGATGTAGATGAAGATGGTACTTATGACCTTTTGGCTTTTCAGCAAATTTCAGGGCAGTATCATGCAGACAGCTTAGGTTACTTTCAAAATTTTTTAATTTATAAAGAAAATAACTTTGAACTTTTTGAACAATGTTTGGGAATTTTCGGAGCAGATGTGGCAGATTAAATAATTTTTTATAAATTATTCACAATTCGTTATTTGTTTCATATTATATATTATTCTAAATTAAAATCAATAAACTTTAACTATTACATAGCTAAAGCATTCTTTGTCTCATCTTCCTTGCAGTATATGTAGCTCGTTTTTTATCAAATAATCTTTCTACAATTGATAAGGAATGCTTTAAACTATGTATTTTATTTATATTTATAACATTATAGGAAAAAGTGACTTGAAGCATATAAGTTTTAGGTCACTTTTTTATTGAAGTGATTCCTAACAAGATAAACTATGGGTGTATCGGCAATGCTGGTAACTATGAAGATGATATAGCTTGACATAACGATTGCAAAGAGTGTACTGACATCATAGGTGCCCCAAAACGCTCCAAATGTAAATAATACACTGTTGATCAGCTGACTGATAAGGGTGGAACCATTGTTTCTCAACCATAAAAACCTTTTATCAGAACCTGTTTTTTCTTCAGTGATTTTCCATATCTTATGATAGAGCCACACGTCGAACCGTTGCACGATCCCATACACTAAAATGCCAGCAATCATGATGCGGGGTGTATTTGAAAAAATGTTCCGAATACTCTCCATAAGGACATCTTCTTGGGCAGGAGCATATAAAAACCAAGTTTGTGTGATAAAAATAAAGAGTATTGTAGTAAAAATACTGATATTTACAGCATCCTTAGCTGTTTTCTTTCCATAAAGCTCACTCAATATATCTGTAACAAGGAATGTGGAGCCAAAGAGGATGTTGCCCAGGGTTTGCTCCATGCCGAAGGCGTTGACCAGGATCAAGACCTCGATATTAGCAGCTATGGATGCCAATACGGCAAAACAAAATAGACCTTTTTTTCCAAATAATTTAAAACAGACAAATACGCTGCCATAAATGAAAAAAAGGTTTAAAATCAGCAAAAGTTCATTGGTCATGTCGGGTTAATCCTCCTGTAATCACTGCGATAAAAAACGTGGAAATGACGGAATAATAAAAAAAACGGGCGCAGCAACGCACCCGGTAAAAACCCAAAAATTCATGCCAATTATTTATTACCTGTAATTAGCATTTTTCCCGCTTATCTTCTTTAAAAGATAATAGTTTTGTTTTGAGACAGGATGGTTGCGAACTGTCTTATAAAGTTGTAATGGTTAGTAGTGTATCATAAAAGGGGACATGTGGTAAAGGTTTTTTTAAGACTTTTTATAAAAAACCATAATATTTGAGACAATCTTGTAGAAAATTCTCATCCACATCTAAAAATTCTGCCATGCTGAAGGTTTCTCCGTGCCCGCTGCTGATGGCATTTAAAATATCTTCTATGGGAATTAATTTACCATAGGCCCACTTTCTGGCCGTATATTCTTGCTTCAGGTGGGCAATGTTGTCTTGGGGCAAAATATCCCCTACGGTGGTGTAATAATGACCCATTTCTTCTGCCAAAATACATTTTTTCTCTTGCTTTGTTAAAATTTTTTTGTTTACAGCAATTTTATTTCCTTTACATAAGCCCTTCGCATTGGATTTAAAATGCTTTTCAACAACGTGAACCCCTTCGTCTGATGCTTCTTGCAACAATTCTTCATACGTTATTGCCAATAAAATCATCCCCCTTGTTTTATCAACGTTATAATTCCTCCAAGTCCTGCCGCATCAGTTCTAATTGTTCCGGTGAACAGTCATCGTTGTGGGCGGCTATGGGCATAAGAAGATCCTGTGCCATTTCATATTTTCCCGAGTGAACAAGATCATCCAGATATTCATGGATCTTGGACTGACCTAACTGGTTTAGACTGTGGTATTTTCTCAGCAAGATTCGCTCTTGCAAGGATTGTAGACCTTTTCCTTCTTCGGAATAGTAACCAAAGGTCGATAGAATATCATCTATTTCGTAAGTTCGGCACATGAGCAGGAAAGCGTCGGGAGTGGGTTGGCTGTTTCCCGATTCCCAACTATAAATGGTTTTTTCTGAAGCCTTCAATCCTTCCCGTGAGAGGAGGTCGGAGATTTGCTTTACAGAAATACCGGATTTACTTCGCTGAGCTTTCAGAGTTTCACCGATATATTTTTTCATGGGTCACCTCATTTCTTCTGATTTAATTGTATCTCATATGAAAAATGAAGTCAATTATTTTTTCTAAGAATTTAAGAAAAAATAATTGACAATCTTAAAATTATAGAATAATATTAAATAAATTCTTAGAAATTAAGAAAAATAAATAATAAATTCAATTTTCTTAGAAAAAATAAAAAAAGAGGAGGAGATTATGATGTGTTTAATTACAGATACATCATACACAAGATCATGACAAGACAAGATTTAGAGCAATTACGTTCCGTAAAATATGAAATTAGAAGTTTACAGGAAGATTTGAAAAATCTGCCGGTGGTTTCTGATTGCGTAACAGGAAGCAGAAGCGAATTCCCTTATACGAAGCGTAGAGTTGAGATCAGAGGAGTAGATCCGGAGAAGAGTCGAAAGTTGAGAAAGAAGTTGGAAGGGAAGCTGGAGTCTTTAAGCAACCAAGTGCAAATTATGGAAGAATGGTTGGACAGCGTGGAGGGTTCTGAGATTAGAACGATCCTCAGGATGTATTACTACCGAGGTATGACTCAGCAAGAGATTGCACAAGAGCTGGGATACAGCAGAGAAGCAATCGGCGTAAAAATTCATCGTTTTTTCAAGAAACGGTGCGGATAAAAGATTTTTCTAAAAACTACATATTGAAACACACGTAACAAAAGAGCTGTGCTAAGATGATATCGGTGAAAGTTATAAGAACTTACTGGAAAGGGCAGATGCAATTTGCAAATTCTAAATGACTTTTACCATAGAAAGCGGTGCAGTGTGGCACCGCTTTTTCCATGGCCATGGTAAGAAATATTGGAGGAGGGATGCATATGAAAGAAAGACCTGACCTCAATCAGGCAGTGGTAGAGTGGCTGAAACAAAATCCCGAGATTCAGCGATTGTATACCATCTTTGGGAAAGAGCAGGCGGGAAACCTGTTGTTTGTACCCAAACCGAACAAAATAAAGGAAAAACAGTTTATCGATGGATCAGAACTGAAATCCTATTCGCTAGCCTTATATTCCTTTGCGGAAATTTCGCGACAACCGGTGGAATGTGCTGAGCCGGAGCCCACCAGAAATATGAAAAAGCTTTACGAAGTAGAAAATCTAATTCAGTGGGTAGAAGCTCAAGAGCAGAACCGAAATTATCCCAACTTTGGTCAGCATTGTAAGGTTGAGAAGGTGGAAGTCCTTTTTGGAAATGCAAAACCGAGTGTAAAAACACCGGAGCTGGCTAAGTATTCTATTCAGATACGAATAGAGTATGTAGATTTCAGCAAGGCATTGTAAGCTTTGCTGAAGTAAGAACAAAAAATAATTATTGTATTACAAAAGAGAGAAAGGAAGAAAAAATGTCTAACAAACAATTTAACTTGATGGAGAATCAAAAAGCAGAAAGAAAACTGATGGCCACTTACGTGGATGTTTCCGGTAAAAAGCCACAAGATACCAATTGGATCCCAGAATGGGAAATCCTAGGGGCCGGCATTGAGGAAAGCTCAGTAGAACTCAACGCGGATATTGCTACCACCACGGATATTCTAGGTTACACGGAAACTTTAATCAACAAATTTGAAGAGCAGCAAACCTTAGAACCCAATACCCTCAAAGGGGGACAGAAATTAAACGCAATTCTGTTGGATATTACCCTTCGAAGGGCTTACAGCGAGCTGTCAAACTTCACGGTAATGAGAGCTTATCAATTGATAGGTGAAGCAGAAAAAGCTACCGCTCACTATGATATGGGCTGTACCATTACGCCTACATCTTTAGGAGGATCCTCTTATTTGGATATGCCTATGCAGGTGAATTTCTCTGGAAATCGTGTATTTGGTACTGTAGACAGCTTAAAGAATCCTGTCTTTACAGAGGCTGAATAATTTGCAGAACATAAGAAATCATTTGATTTAAATTGAGGAGGGTACTTATTTATGACTGAAAAAATATTGCAGATTGGCAAAGGGAAAAAATCATTTACCTTAAGCAATGGAAACACTGTAGAACTTGATCCCAACGATTTTAACGTCATCGTTAGATTAAAGGAAGTATTTGGGGATTTGGAATCTTTAAAAGAAGAGGCGCAAAAGCTTAGTCTGGCCTCGGAGAAAGAAGATTTTAATGAAGTGGCACTTACCTTACAATCATTGAATAGCCAGATGAGAGAAAAGATCGATCATGTCTTCGATGGTCCAGTATCGGAGTCCTGTGCAGGAAATGCAGGTATGTTGGATGTTCTGGGGGGCAAGTGTCGTTATGAGGTGATTGTGGAAGGCCTGTTGGCTGCATATGAAGACAGCATTGAAAAAGAAGCAAAAGCCTTACAAAAGCGAATAAACAAAGCAACTCCCGCAAAGTACAAGAAACATCCGGGAGAAAAGTAAATGTATGAGTTACCTATCAGTTTAAATGGTTGTGAAATTCGCGGCAAAGGCGATTACAGGGCGGTATTGGATGCAATATCCGCCCTGAATAATCAAGGTTTAAATACTGAAGGGCTTATGGGAAATGAACGGGTTTATGTGGCAATGAACATTTTTTATGAAG
Source organism: uncultured Anaerovorax sp. (assembly GCA_964582545.1). Lineage (GTDB taxonomy): Bacteria > Bacillota > Clostridia > Peptostreptococcales > Anaerovoracaceae > JAVVUJ01. Next base: position 7,664 of record CAZOSB010000004.1, on the reverse strand, counting down.
ATTTAGGCAGTGTGAAGAATTATCAGGATGCATGGGAAGCTATGTGTCAGTTTATAAATTTAGGTCAAGAAACGGATTCAAAAAATCACGTTAAGAAACTTTATGACTGGGAGCAAGATTCTCACATGATTACCGCAGCCGTCAGCAAAGTGTATGGTCAACCCATTCGCTCAATCCCATATCTCCATTGGTGGGACTTTGTCTCCGCTTTCTTTGAAATCGGGGAAGGACAATTTTCCTTTGTTTGTAGTATCCGGGAAAAGATCAAAAAAGGAAAAAAATTAGAAAAACATGAACGAGAATTTAGAGATCATCATCCGGAAATTCTTTTTCTTCAGAATAAGGTATCGGAGGAAGAGCAGCAGATGATAGATGAAATTTTCGGTGAAAGGAGGTAAGTGTATGGCAAATAAAACAGGAAGCTCAGGCGAATTAATCTTAAATGTAAATTTATCTACAGGAAACCTAAACAAACAATTAAAGGATATGGAAAAAAGCATAAAGCAAACGTGCAGCACCATTTATTCAATAGTAAGTGATGTAGGAAACGGACTAATGAATGTTTTTACAAATATAAGTGAACATATTTTACTAATGATGTCATTAAATTGGCAATACTTTAATTCCGTATATCAGATAATGGTTGAAATGCGGGATGCGGTCACATTAATGTCCCAAGAGATGACAACTGCTGTAGAATCCTTCCAGACCGCATATAGTGGTGCTTTATGCAATTGTGATAAAGAAAACAAATCATTTTTTGAAACGTTTTCTATTTTAATTTCGATTATTGTTGGAATAATTGCTATTTTTAGTCTTTTTATACCAATTGTTTTTGCAGCAATAGCAATTGGAGTAATTGCTTTAATTGCCGCTATAATTTCAAATTGGAATAAAATAACGGATTTTTTTAATAACAAAGAATCAAATTTATCAGATCATTTGTATGACATATTTAATACGTGTGGTGAAGATCTCATAGTGGGATTTTTGAATGGGATTCTGTACCTTTTAACAAATCCATATGGTTGGATAATAGAAAACGTTGCTAGACCTCTTGTAAATGGCATAAAGGACTTCTTCGGAATTCATTCCCCTTCAACTGTTATGATGGAAATAGGGAATATGATAATGCTAGGACTTTTTGAAGGTGTCAAGAGCATGGTAGAAACCGTTATTGAAGTATTTAAAGGACTTTGGGAGGGTATTAAAAATATATTTTCTAACGTATCCAATTGGTTCAGGGATCAGTTTACAGCTGCGTGGGAGGCCGTAAGGGCTGTGTTTTCTGCTGGAGGACAAATCTTTCAGGGAATTCAAGAGGGGATTCTATCAGGATTAAAAACAGTAGTAAATGCCATTATCAATGGAATTAACCGAATCATCAAGGTTCCTTTTGATGGGCTTAATGGGGCATTGCGAAGAATCAGAGGCGTTAGTATTTTAGGTCTTTCGCCCTTCTCTTGGATTGGAGAAATCAAGGTTCCGCAGATTCCTGCCTTGGCATCCGGTGCAGTAGTGCCACCCAATCGAGAATTTTTAGCAATCTTAGGGGATAACAAGCGAGAAACAGAGGTGGTTTCTCCTTTGTCCACGATGAAAGAAGCTATGGCACAGGTATTAACGGAAAATGGCAATGGTGAATTGACCGTTTTGTTAAAACAGATTCTCATGGCCATTCGGGAGAAAGATTTGACTATCGACGGAAAAACTCTTTCCGGAGTGGTTACAAAATATCAAAATAATGCCATGCGGCAGACAGGAGGAACAATTTTAAGCGTATGAGTAGAGTGTTTTTAAAAATAGATGGAAATGATTTTACGCCGTTTATAAAAGCAGGCGGATATCAAATTTCACGAAATGATCAGGAGGGGTCCGGCGCAGGCCGAACCCTGGCCGGAAGCTACCGCCGTGACAGAGTGGGAGTAAAACATAAAATTGACATATCCTGTAAGCCTTTAACCGAAGGGCAGACAAAGATTCTATTAAGAGCAATTTATCCTGAATATATCCAAGTGGAGTATTGGTGTCCAAGGCGAGAGGCATTGATAGTGGCGAAATGCTACAGTGATAACGTACCTACTACCCATATGTCGACGAACTTGGACAATGGGCAGATTCAGTGGGCAGGAATTGACTTCCAGATCGTAGAGGTGTGAGATGGCAGGAATAGATGAAAATACTATACTAATGTTGCACTTTGATGGCAATTTGACAGACAGTAGTTTTAACCCGCTGACGGTTACATCGGCATCTCCAAGTTATGTAACAAGCAAATTTAATCAAGGATTAACTGTTTCAAATAATGCTAATCGTGTATTAATCCCTAAAATGCAAGTGCAAGATGTGTTTTTGGGAGATTGTTTTACAGTTGATTTTTGGATGAAAACACCACTAGCATTAGAAACAAGTAAAATACTATGTTCTATGGCAAATTCTACAGGTGCAAATATTTCAGATCTGTTTGATATAATTATTTCGTCATCTAAATTATATATAACAATCTATGGAATATTACTTCAACCTGATATTCCCTTGATTTCTTCTACAGTGTATCATATTGCTGTAGTGAAAAATCAAACTTCTATTAAGATATATATTAATGGAAAGTTATGTACTACATTGACAACACCTTTTGTTAGCAATCCTATGGGGTCAAAAAATTTTTCTATTGGGGGCGGAGAACTATCCGGCACCGCATATAGTGAATGGATAGATGAATTTAGGCTTTCAAATGTAGAGCGCTGGACAGCAGACTTTACTCCACCAGTGGAACCATACACCGCTGAGGCTACTGCAGTGACCATTATTAACAAAATTGCTGAAATTCAAAAGGGAAGTACTCATCAATTTAACGTTGAAATCGTACCGATAGGGGTGCCTAGCCATGATTTAATTTGGCAAAGCAATAATCAAAGAATAGCCACAGTTACAGACGGATTATTAAAGGCGGTAAACGTGGGTACTGCTCAAATAATGGTATCAAGCAAAAGCAATCCGTCAGTATCAAACAGTGTAATCCTACAGGTAAAAAGCCTTGAATCTGTAGAGCCTGAGAGCGATTATAAAATCACTGTTTCTGGGGTAGAACATAATTCAAATGATATTTACAGTTTAGAAATCAACAGATCTCTATTTAGTGGGGATAAATTTCAGCTTGGAACGGCTCAATCGGCAGCTTGTAAAGTTGTCTTTGAGCCTAGTATTAACCCGCCCAGAAACGCTGAAGTAAGAATTGCTGTAAAAGCAAATTTGGAACATTGGCAACCATTAGGGACGTTTTACATTGATACTCGAAAAGATAGCCAAGGAGTACTTACTGTAGAGTGTTTTGATAAAATGCTTTTTGCAGAACGCCTCTTTATTATGCCTAAGGAAAACAGAGAATATCCCATGACTATGCTAACGGCGCTGCAGTATATTGTGAGTGAATGTGGGTTTGAGGTTGACGAAAGTGTGCAACTCAATTCAAACTTTTTTATTGAATATCCTAACGAGTTGACAATGCGGGAGGTCCTGATGCACATTGCTTCCGCTCATGCTGGCTCATTTTACATTAACAACCATGGGAAGCTAGCTCTTTGGACTATTGACACTAGTAGTAATCACATTATTACAGCGGAGCAAACCTTTGATTTGATTAAAGGGGAACCATACAACTATTCGGGCATAAAAATGGTCTGGTCTGAAGAGGGCGATTACTTCTTAGCAGGGGAAGAGGAAAGCGTGTACGAGATATATAATCCATATGCAACCCAAGCCATTACAAATTATGTCTGGGGCAAATTGCAAAGCTATAGGGCGGTGCCATATGAAAGCAGAGGTGCGGAAATCATACCTGGAATTGAAATTGGTTCGAAGCTTTCTGTTGCTCTTCCAGATGGATCTAATTTTAAAAGTGAAATTATTCAAATGCGCTTTAAAGCTCCTAGCATGATAGCGGATGTTGGATATCCAATTTTCAATGAAATAGATAGCGAATTTCCGTATAAGGGTCAGTTTTCTAGACAAATACAATCAAAAGTTGGTTTAGGAAGTTGGTACTACGGGGTGTCTATCACCCGAAAAAATGGTTTGCAAATTAAACGCACAGATGGCCTTTCGGAGGCCACTTTTAACAGTGATGTTTTTGAGATGTCTAGCTTAGTAGATGGGGTGATGAAACCTGCGATCTATTATGATTCTATTGCTAGAAAATATAAAATTTCTGGCCAAGTAGAAATTGATGGAACGGCAATTGCTCAGACTATTATCGTGAACAATCTTTATGCAGAAGATGGAAAAATTGCAAACTTGACGGTTAACCAATTATTTACGGATTATGACAGACCTGCCAGATATCTGAACGGTGATAAGTCTACGGTTAATTACATAAGAGTACACGATGAGCAGTATGAAATGATTACGGCCACTTATGCGGGAGGAACTACGCATTACAACGACAGCAGGGGGAATGTGTTTTATTGGATCGACGACTCTTACACCCGTATGGATTACGCTGAAACTGATTATCCTGTTATGGTTTATACTTATACGGAACTGATCAAGGCCTCTTGGGAATTTGAGTGGCAGGGGGATACCGCTATTCCCGTTATGACGTGGGGTGCAGGGATTGGATCTGGCAATAATGGTAAAGTGAGAATGTGGAAAGATATCAGTAAGTTTGTGATAGAGTACACAAACGACAGCGGTGCTAGTACTGCAGCGTTAACGCTAAACCCTGACGGAACAATATCTGGAGTTGCCGTAGGAGTGGATGAGTTTCCGTCTACAATGACAGATGGCGTACTTTACTGCAAGTACGAG
>CAZOSB010000004.1:0-2758 GCA_964582545.1 uncultured Anaerovorax sp. | reverse complement strand
ATGAAAACCCCATACAAAGGTACCTTCCGGGTATCACAACCCTACAAAGGCGCCATACATCAAGGTATTGACCTCGTGGGGATAACAAGCAAAAACATCTACTCCCCAGTGGAGGGAGTCGTCATCGCTGCAACCACTGACACCTGCCCGGATGGTGGTCTGGGCAAATACATTAAAATTCAAGAGCAAGCCACGGGCTACTATCACTTATTCGGTCATTTATCCCAGTGGAAGGTAAAAGCCGGTAATAAGGTTGCCAAAGGTACATTGATAGGGGTAGAGGGCAATACGGGTCACAGCTTTGGTTCCCATTGCCACTATGAAATCAGGAAAACAAATGCAAGCGGTAGCTTCTTAGATGTGGCACAGATAAGCGGTATTTCCAATAAAATCGGAACCTATGTACAACAAGAAGAAAGTGAGGAAAATGAAAACATGGTAAAACGATACGATAAAGTAAATGAACTTCCGAAAACCCTACGACCGGAGGTTCAACAGCTGATAGATGCAGGAGCTTTAAGAGGAGACGAAAAAGGCAATTTGAATATCACAGAAGATATGGCTCGTACCATGATTATAAGTATGAGGTATGCAAATGGCAAAAAGCAGGGGCAATCATGAATATCACATCTATTAAAGAGGTGTTCGGAGTAACTTTTGCCGCTGTTGCCACATTGATAAGCACAATCTTTGGTGCGCACTTAGACATCATGAAGATATTGGTCAGCGCTATTGTGGTGGATTATGTCACCGGCCTGATGGTGGCGGGAGCCTTTAAGCGATCAAACAAAACAGAAACTGGAGCCATCGAAAGCTTGGCAAGTATCCGGGGATTATTTCGAAAAAGTTGCATGTTGCTGATTGTGTATATGGCCATTCAGTTAGATTTGTTGATCAATACAAATTACATAGCGATAGCTATCATCTACTTTTTTATTGCCAATGAGCTGATATCCATAATCGAAAATGCAGGGCTTATGGGGATTCCCATCCATCCCGTCATGGTTGAGGCTGTTGAAATATTAAAAAAGAATTCTGATTCGCAAAAAAATAAGTAACTAGATATTAAAAAATCAGCTTATTTCGTATTTTGGAATTCTGATATCTATTTCTGGCATTAACTCATATAATGTAAAGATTTTTGAATAAATTCGTTAAAATAATTTCGAAATTCATTTAATTAAGGGTTGCGTATGTATGAACAGTGTATTCTATTAAAAACATACATTTGGAGTGAGAAAAATGAATAAAAATTTTCATTATTACACCATTAAGGCTCTTGCAAAAACATCTGGGTTTAGTGAAACGGAATCCCAACTTATTGCGGAATATTCTCAATTTGTTGACGATTATTCTCAAAAGGGCTATATTTATGCGGATGCAACTACAGAGGAAGCTGTTCGTTTAGGAATTGCGGTTAAGCAGGGCAATTTCTATAAGGTAAAGCTTGTGCCTACAGGCTTTTCAATGTTTGATGCTTTAGAACTATTGCTACTTCCTGAAATACGTGTGAATGTATTAATTCCGTTTCACTTTGCATTAAGCCAAAGGGTTAGCTATGAGAATCTATTTGATCCGGTTGAACCTGCAAGAATAGGTAGCAGTCATTTGGTAAGTAGGTTGTTGGAAGATACGCTAGTAAAACTAAAAACATTTCCAAATCAGAGAAGGTATTATCTGATTCGAATTGGAATTTTGTTACATATATTTGCGGATACACATGCTCACCAGCGTTTTTCGGGAGAATATACAAGGTCTGTAAACAATTATAAAATTGATTATGCAATCCATTTCTATAATAAAAATGATAAAAAGGATGAAACTTTTAAGTATAAGGGTGCGAGAATCCTTTATGAAAAACTTCCGGCCATTGGTCATGCCACTGTTGGTCATATTCCTGATGATTCGTATTTAATGTTTAATCTGTCGCATCAAGATGGGGGTAAGTTGCCATATCAGAGGGACAATCGCTATGAGTTTTTGCAAACGGCAGAGGACATCTATAAATTTCTATGTACAGCTAGCGAAAAAGTTGAGCCTATACCATTTGATGAAATTAGTTCTCAACTCTTAAACGGATTTTATGCAGATAATAACTCAATCTCTACGATGAACGATATATGGTCTGTAGAATTTAAGGATGCACAATTTTCATATGATAAAGAGTTAATATTAAAAAGGCTCTTTGGTGATAGTAAACCTAATCAGGAAATAGAAAAACTAGATTTAAATAAGATTAAAAATTTATACAAGTATGATTTCTTGAGCGATGATTCGGATTTGGTATTAGGTGATATTTATCAGGTTAGCAAGGAGTTTTATGACTTTACTATCAACGCCTTTAAGTTGATTAATGAGATTGTAGATAGTAAGCTTCGACAATAATTCCAGTTGATTGAATTAGTAATTATCAAATGTTGGTTTAGAGAATTATCAAGGGCTAAAGATACATACTATAGGTTTTCGACCTACCTTCTATAAAATAATAAAAATACCCCATAAAGGGGTATTTTTATTGTATGGCGGAGAGCATGGGACTCGAACCCACGGGGCTTTAACACCTTACTCGCTTTCCAGGCGAGCTCCTTAGCCACTCGGTCAACTCTCCAAATACTTATTTTTTTCAGGCACATATAGTAATTTAACATAGTTTAAATGAAATTGCAAGTGTTAAAAACTAGAAGTTAAAATAATTTGCCTAATCGTCATTTGCAAAGTTAAATGCAACCCCAGATCCGATAAGGGTGGAAGTAAGTTT
>CAZOSB010000003.1:0-126344 GCA_964582545.1 uncultured Anaerovorax sp. | reverse complement strand
GACTAATGTTTAATTTTGAACCTTGTCGAGGTTTTTTACTGTCAAACGTGGGATATAGATTGGATGTCAAGTACATACTTCTAACTCTTAATCAGGGTGTCCGGGGTTCGAACCCCCGAGGGAGTACCAATAAAGAAAACCTGTAACCGCAATTGGTACAGGCTTTTTTGTTTTTTAATGATGTATGATTTTTAAAAACCAAAAATTATTTCATTTCTTATATAAATTGAAAAAATTAATGATTCCTTGGGCATCAGCCTCCGCACATTTCTGACGAAACTCATCTAATTTTAGTTTTTCTACTTCTTCCAAGTTAGTATAAAAACCATGCTCAATTAAAACGGCTGGCATGTCCGTATATTTGACTACAAAAAAATCAGAAGGCTTTACACCTCTGTTGGCTAGACCCAACATTGGAATACTGACTTTTTGGATTTCTTTACCGATCTGCTCAGACACTCCGCCATTTTTATATATGTATGTCTCCCAACCGTTTACTTTGTTCCAATCAGTTCCAAAGGCATTTGCATGAAGACTCACAAAGATATCTGCATCAGACCTATTCGCTTTTACACAACGATCATTTAAGGAAAGATCCTTATCGTCTTCAGCCGTAATGAGCACTTCAATACCTTGGTTTTGAAGCAAGATCTTTAATCTCCTAGCAATGTCTCTATTGAATTCATATTCTCGAAATGAACCATCAAAACTCCTTTTTCCACCGGTTTCTGCCCCATGTCCGGGGTCCAGCATCACTACCAAACGACCATCCTCATATGGATCAAATTTTAACCTTGGAAAGTCCAGGTACATCTGCTTTTTGTCAGCGGAAAAGGAGATTGTAGGAACAGATGCTTCCCTTAAATCCATAACAACTCTGGAAGTTGTTTCATCAAACTGCGAAGAACGAATTTGCTTTACAATGGCATTAATATCCTCAGTTAGGTATTCTGCAGGCTGTGCACGTAATTCATACAGAGGTAAATCAATATAAAACCGATTTGGATCATATAATACCATCTTGACATAGTCATTTATAGGTCTGTCCGTTTTTATAGTTACACGATGGCCATTGCCATTTTGAGCAAAGGTAACAGATTGAACCTGACCATTCATTTCTTCGGGCACTCCTATAGCAGGATTCGTAGCTACAGGAGGTGTCAAAGGAGGCTCTACCACGGCAGGCGGAGTTACCGTTGAAGTTGTTTCGGGAGACTTAATCACTACCGTTCTTGTTCTATCGTTCCAATCTACCTGAAAGTTTAAGGATTCAGCCACAAATCTGACAGGTATCAGTGTTCTGTTATTAATGAGAGAAGCAGGGACGTCCATAGCCTTCTCCAATCCATTCACCTTTGCCACAGGGCTTCCTACCTGTAAATAAACTATCTCTTCCTTGTATTTAATCCAAATATCTGATGGTCTATCCGGTGTCCAAGTAACCTCACCCCCTGAAGCCTCAAAAATTGCCCTTGCAGGTACTAAGGTTCTCCCTTGTAAGATTACTGGTGCTACATCAGATTGGATGGGCCTTCCATCAATTTCAATCTTAATGTCTTCAGCCGAAAAGGCTACTTGCGTTAAACTGATTATTACTACTATTAGAGTAAAGAAAATTGCTACAATATTTGATTTTTTCATTTGTCTTTTGCATCCTCCGAATTTTATGTAACTTATCGTATGATTTTAACTTATTATGCAAAAGCATGTCTATACCATTACCGACTTTGCCTTATGATTGCCTTATGATTGTAATGTATTTGAAATAAGAATAAATCTATTTCTTGATCACTCTTTGATTTTCCAAAATAAACTTTTCGAGAACACTGGCCTGACTCTCTGAGTATTCTTTAAACTGACATCCGTAATGTCCCCCTTCCTTACCGTTACTAATTATGCGAACCACGGTACACTCAAACAGTAAGCTTGTTTCATAGAGGAGCATATAGATGGATAGCTGATCACCCACAGAAAACTTATGTAAGCTGGAAAAGCCTAACCCGCATAAGCTAAGATCCTCAATCTTTATCTCATATAGAGGGTGCATACTCATATCACTATCTTGATTACTTTCCAATTTTGCCTCTATATCTGTCTTTATGCGTATAAAATTTCTTTTATTGCTTTCTGCTAACCGGACTACATTGGTAACTACCAATTCATCCATATCACTGCTGACAACTGCACCTTCCCAAACCTGAAAGCCAAATTTAAAGTTAAAAACGTTTAATTTAATCCGTTCCCCTACTTTAACATGAATCTTCATGTTGCCTTTCACTCGAATTAATGCGGTTCCTTTTGAAATTCCTTCTATTAATCCAATGCCCAGCAAATCGTTATTCAACCTTGTAATCTCTATGCTAGCCCCTTGGAAGTTCCGATCATCTATCAACTTGCTTTTGTCTAGATAGATGGACATCTCCAAGTCTTCTTTCAGGATATGTTCAACAATCCACTGAGAACATATAAAATAGATTTCATTTCTGGCCTTTTCCAAGTCATATTCTGCCTTAATTTTAATGATTAATTCATCTATCAACCTCTTAAAAACCAAGTGGCAGGATTTATGGTGATCAAAGAGAAGATACTCTTGGGAACCCATGAGAGTTTCCTCTATTCCAAAGTGATGTATGGTTTGCTCCGCTAAATTGGAAAGGGCCCTCATAATATCCTCTTGATTCGATTGCTTTACATTCATCATTCCAAAAAAGTTAATAAGCTTAAAAAGTAATTTGTGATGATTATCGACTTCTTCTATACCAGTTTCATATTCAGCCTTCCATGGAATAAACTTCATTCTAATCGTTCTCCTTTTTCATACCAAACTTCAAGAAAAAAACATAGATGTCAACAATTGCTTGATATAAATTCTCAGGAATTTCTCTTCCAAGCTCCAATTGGGACAAAACTGTGGCCAAAGAGTTATCTTCATACACAGGCACTTGATTTTCATTGGCTACTTCCACTATCTTTTCAGCCATATAACCTAACCCCGATGCAATAATTACTGGAGATATATTATCATCCGTGTACTTTAACGCTACAGCTTTTTTCTTTTTCATTTCTTCATATGGTGACATTTACAGCATTTCTCCCTTCGTAGATTTTAGGAAATACCTCCGATAGAGTCTTTGGTCTATCCATTTTTCCTACATTCAGCGATTGTATTTGAAAATCATTTCTTGTAAGGATTTCATTGATCCCCTCTTTTATCGCTCTATCAAGATGAGCGTATTCTTCAGGATAAAATAATTCTATGAACACTTTATTATCATCTTGTACCAATAAAACCGTCTCAAAGAAACCTACATCTTTTATGTCAAATTTAATCATAAGCTTAAAGCAATTTTCAGGATTAGGCAGTTGATTGCTTCCCTTTGCCTCCGGGTCTATCCACATTTCAGAAAATAACAACTGACCGTTTACGTCAGCTGGTAGCGTGATATGCACCAACGGCATATATACGCTCTCGTTGATTAACATTGAACTTAAAATGTTTTGAAAAGCGACTTTACTCTGGGAGCCTGCCTCCCCTCCTAATCCTCTGGATATAATGTTAATCAGTTTATCCATGAGTGCATTGTTTTGATCCTGAGGCTTATTATTTAAGAAAAACTTTTCTAAATCTTGAATGCTGATTCCATCCATTAAGCCCTTAATGTCCGAATACCCCATAAGACCCCTAAAGGATTTTACAAAGCTTTCCTCTGTTCCATTCTCATATCTTGCCAAATTCAGGACCACCAAGCTTATCAGATCCCTTACAGCTCCAAAGTCATGAGTTCTGCCCACGTACGAGGACAAAAATGGAATGATTTCATTCTTTAATATTGCTAAGTTTGCCTGGCTGTCCAAAGCTCCATTTCCCGTATTGAGCTTCTCAATGAGCCCCATTAGCTCCGATGAAAAATTACCGGGTATTTTACCAGCAATACCATTTAAGTTGGAGATAATATTATTTAATATATGGTTAGAGGAAGACAAGCTGTCGTATTTTTGAAGAAAGTCTACGATGGCACCCTTCACATCTTGAGACACAGGTCCGCTTAAAACCTGTCGCAGCATATCAAAAAATGGACCGTTAAATTTTACTGCTGTTGATTGCTGAGACTTCAAAAAATTTAGCAACTCACCTTCAGTCATATTGAGTAGCTTCATATATTGATTAATTTCCTCAGTAAATCCTTGCGACAAACCGGATTGTATCAAGCTACCCATCTTAGAAAAGAACAGCTCAGAGTATAACGTGGAAAGACCGGGAGTGTTTTTCAGTATTGATAAAAATTGATCAAAGTTCGATTGAAAATTAGGTATAAACTTTTCGTTTTGCCGTTCTGTATAAACTGTCTGTTGATTGGTTTTCGTTACTTTAGTAGGATCAGGAACATTGAGAATATTTGTTTCACCTGCATTGTGGGGTTTGGTTCTGCCCACATGTTCCTGCCCCATAGAGGGGGTGGTGGGTTTTATCAAATCGATCATGCTTATTCTCCATTTTTCTTTAGAATCATTTGGTTTAACTTATTGAATCTTGATTTTTTATTCCATATACAAATGCAAGGATTTCTGCAACCGCGGAATAAAAGTCCATAGGAATTTCCTTGTTTAGCTCTGCCTCAGCATAAATTGCTCTAGCCAAAGGCTTATTTTCTATAGTATACACATCATTCTCTTCCGCTACTTTGACAATTCTTAAGGCCAATTCATCCCGCCCCATGGCTACTACAATTGGTGCATTGTCTTTACTTACATCGTATTTTAACGCTATGGCATAATGCTCTGGGTTTCTGATAACCACGTCTGCGGAGGGTACAGCCTGCATCATTCTGGAGAGAGAAATCTTCCTCTGTTTTTCCTTAATTTTACCCTTAATCTGTGGATCCCCTTCTAATTGCTTATACTCTTCCTTTACATCATGTTTTGACATTTTAATCTGTCTTTCATAATCCCATTTTTGATAGATATAGTCAAGACCTGCGATGAAAATAAATATGATACACACGCTATAAATTAATTCTATGGTGGATTCCAAAGTATAAGCTATGGATTGATTTATGTCTAAAAACAGCATTTTGGCAATGTCTATAAATTTCTTAATTAAAAAATCATATACCACATAACCGATGATAAGAACTTTAATAATATTCTTTATCAGTTCTACAAAGCTTTTCAGGGAAACCATCCGCTTTAACCCTTGCAAAGGATTCAGTCTGCTGAATTTTGGCTTTAAGCTTTCTGATGCAAACAAAAACTTGGTCTGTATGCCAGAGGCCAGAATTCCAACTAAGGCACTGGTGAAAAGAAGGGGCAAGGCAGTGAATGAAAATGCGGAGATCACGTTCATATAAACTTCTCGAGCCATTCCAGCTTCAAAGGTCTCCGTGGTTCCGGCCATTTCAATAAACCATGCTATCTCCGCCATAATTCTGTGAGTTAGGAAAGGGAAAAAAACTTTAAGCACGGTAAATAATATCAAAATCGATGCAACGCTGATGATATCTTTACTGGTAAACACATTACCTTTTTTTCGCTCATCTTTCCGCTTTTTCGGCGTGGCTTTTTCGGTCTTGTTATCGCTACCGCTACCTGCCAATATAATCCCCCCCTTCTTTATTAGGTGGTAGTTTGATTATCTTAATTCTATACTAAGGTTAGCGCAATTGCCCCTAATGTGTCAAAAATCAAAGTAATAAGCTGCTCTAAAAATGTAACCATGGGAGTATAGATGATAAATAACATGGTAAGTCCAATCAGAACCTTCGCTTGTATATTTACCACAAATACATTGATTTGGGGGATGGCCTTCATGAGTATGCCCACTCCCATCTCCAAGAGAAACTCCACCGCCAATATCGGCATGGCCAACTTTATGCCCAGGATTGTACATAGACAAAATAAATCTATTATTGCCATAGGCATATCCGGATTATAAGCAACACCGCCGTAAGGAATAATATCTCCCAACGTGAGAAAAAAACTCATCATGGTAATATGACCATTGGAAGCAAAAAATAAAAATGTAAAGAGTATATTGTAAAAAGTACCTGAGATAGACATGGAAATATTACTTTGAGGATCATAGACTTTGGCCATAGATAGCCCCATCTGAACATCTATAAATTCACCACCAAAGATAATCACATAGGTGAACAGGGTGACGACAAATCCCATGACATACCCTACCCCAAATTCCTTAAGAAGAGGCCACATGTATCCAAAAGTTGTAGTGGCTTCCTTCACATTCACCTCTGAATAGGTAAATATCATCAGTGTTAGAGCAAGCACAATCCCAACTTTAAAAGTAGCAGGAAAATTTCTTCTCCCTAAAATAGGATTAAAAAAAATGCATCCCGACATTCGCATCATAATCAATGCAAAACCGGTCCAGTTTTCTACTGCCAACATAATCGGTTATCCCATCATTAATTCAAAAATGTAGGTGGTAAAATCTTTTAACGTATCCAACATCCATGAGCCGCCGGCTAAGAGGATTAGCGCAATCAGTAGTAACTTAGGAACAAAAGTAATCGTTTGTTCATTTATTTGTGTGGCTGCTTGAATAATGGAAATAATCAAGCCTACTCCCATGGAAATTAAAAGTATAGGTGCACAGAGCTTGATTGCTACCGTAATCGCTTCCTGCATAACTCCTAATAATTGATCTGTCGTCATATTTCACCTACAGTATCCTCATTAATTAAAACTCACCACTAAGGTGGAAAATAACAGTTGCCATCCACTGACAACTATAAACAATAATATTTTAAAAGGTAACGATATCATGACCGGGGGTAACATGATCATACCCATGGACATAAGCGTACTGGCCACAACAATATCTATAAGTAAAAATGGTAAGAATAATAGAAACCCCATGGTAAAAGCTCTAGCCAACTCACTGGTCATAAAGGCAGGTATCACGATATGCAGGGGAAGCGTCTCCAGATTATCAGGCTGAGACATTTTAGCAAAATCCAGATACATGTTAAGAGAATCCACCTCGGTTTGTTTTAACATGAATTGCTTTATGGGGACTGAAGCCCTGTCCAAAGCCTCTTGTTGTGTAATCACTTCTGCTTTATACGGCTGATATGCTTCCGTATTAATCTGATCTACGACAGGAGCCATAATGAAGAGACTTAAAAATAATGCAATCCCTATCAGAACTACGTTGGGGGGTGTTTGTTGAAGTCCCAGCGCATTTCTTAATATGGACAGCACTATGATTATTCTAGTGAAGGAAGTCATCATAACTAAAATAGAAGGTAACAAGGTTATGACTGTAAGCATCACCAAAATTTCTAGGCTCTGAATGTTACCGCCATTCACCGCAATTAATGGATCATTCATCTTATATCTTTTCCCTATTCTTAGATGCCAATAAACTTTGAAAAGTAGATTTAAAATTTCCGTCTTGATTCAAAGTATTTTTTACAGGTTTTATTTCTTTTAATTCTTCCTTATCCAATTCCTTTAGAATCTGAATATTTTGAGAAGTAACAGATGTTAAGTAATATTTTTCACCTAATTCTATAATTAAGAGCATCCTATCTTGTCCCACTGCAAGCCTATCCACAATGTTCATATATTTGGCAGCATTGAATTTAGCCGCACCTATGGAAATATATCGGCTAAACAAATAACTCAAATATATGACAACAGCTACGCCTACAATGGCCAAAAGTAATGGTATAAAATTTCCTATTATTCTAATCACTCCTTAAATTACATAAGGTTTATCCTACGATAGATTCAACAGTCTTAAGAATACGTTCCGGCTTAAAAGGCTTAACGATAAAGTCTTTTGCACCAGTCTTAATGGCTTCAATAACCATTGCTTCTTGCCCCATAGCTGAACACATGACAATAGTGGCATTTGGATCTGAAGCCTTTATTGTCTTTAAAGCCTCTAACCCATCCATATTCGGCATAGTAATATCCATAATTACTAAGTCCGGCTTAACTTCATTATATTTTTCCACTGCCTGTAAGCCATCAGCTGCCTCATATAAATCCGTATAACCATTTTTGGTTAAGGTGTCTTTCACCATCATTCGCATAAAAGCGGCGTCATCCACAAGTAAAATCTTTGCCATACTAAATTACCTCTCTATTCTATTTATTTTCTATATTATTTTTGAAAATTAAAATCTGCTTTTTTAATAATTTCAGTTATCCTTACTCCAAAGGAGTCATCAACTACTACAACATCACCCTTGGCAATGCACTGTCCATTCACATATACATCCACCTGATCACCTGCTAGTTTATCTAATACTACCAATGTTCCTTGATTAAAGTCAAGTATTTCTTTTACTTGTTTTTTCGTTCTACCAATTTCAACTGACAATTGTAAAGGTACGGACATGATTAAATCAAGATTGGCACTCTGTTCCTCCGAGATGGAAACTTGAGGTCTCGGTCCTGAACCAAAGTATTCATTTTGAACAGGCTGCGTATTGATTACTCTCGGTTCTGCAAAAGCGGGTGTAGATATCTGCGGTGCAGGTGCAGATACCGGTGCTTGGGTCATTTGTGGTGCCGGAGTAGGTGCAGGCGCTGGTGCGGGAGGTATAGGAGCAGCCACAGGTGGCGGTGCGGGAATACTTTCTTGGACGGGTGTTGTCTCCACGGCAACGCTTTCCCCACCGAATAAGGAAAAGTTTCCAATCAATCTCTTCGCTAAGTCGATGGCCATTAAAGTGACAAACTCACTGTTTAATGTATCTTCAATCTCCAATCTAAAAGATACCACAACCATAGGTTCATCAGCAGAAAAATATTTATTTTTAAAATCCTGTGCATTGTCTACTTCAAAAGTGATCGGTGTTGAAATATTAACCGGCGATCCCAGAAAATCTGCCAGAGCCGTTGCAGAAGCACCCATCATTTGATTCATAACTTCGCATACTGCGCTTATGCTAATCTCATCCAATACAAATTCTTCATCTGGAATTTCGCTGCCCATTAGGATTTCTAGAATTTTTTTAATGTCCAATCTTTTAAGCAACATGATATTATTGCCTTCAAGACCCTGAACATATGTTATTTCTACACCAATAGCAGGCTCTAACGATCCAAATTCAAACTCATCAATAGACAGTACATCAACTAAGGGTGTAGTAATATTCACCCGTTTACTCAACAAATCTGAAATGGCTGTCGCAGATGAACCTAAGCTGATGTTCAGTATTTCGCCGATGGCATCAATTTCCATTGGGCTAAATAAGTCTGCATATTTTTCTTTCATATTTTTCCTCCGGTTCACTTATTCTTTGGCGGCGGATGCCATAATTTTAACCGCCATATTCCCTTTGTGCACTCCTAATTTGCCTTTAAACCAAGGCTCTTCCTCGATATATAAAAATATATCTGAATCCTTATTTTTTCCTAGATTAATGATATCTCCAACATTTAAGTGATACATATCAGAGAACAATATTTCTGATCTTGCCAATTTCGCTTCAATAGTCAAGCTTGTATCTCTAATGTTATCGAAAATTGCATCAGGATATTTTTCGTTTTGATTATCCTTACGCTTATTCCCTGCCTCCATAAGTTTGTCAAAGGCTTTGAACATATCTTCTACCAATTCTCCGGATAAACATAAATTTAATTGCCCTTTTGTTTCTTTAAACTCAACGTCAAAAACCACAATTACTACAATTTCATCTACGCCTATACTTTGAATCAGCTTTGGGCTAGTCTCAATTTTATTAAAAATGAAGTCCAAACTAACATAGTTCTGCCATGCATCCTTCATAATAGGTACCATGTGCCTTATAATGCTCTCATAAAGAGAAATTTCGATCTCTGTATAACCTTCCAATTCCTCTGAATCATCTAAAATTCCTGATCCGCCTAACATTCGGTCAATCATGGCGTGCATAACTTGATTGGAAAATTGCATTATCACCGGATCCCCTTCGTCTTTGCTATTCTCCAACTTTGTATCTATCATGGATACAATATCTGTTTCGGTCAAGGCATTATTAACTTCATAATATCTTTGCTCCTCGACATCCATCAATTCCATGTTAAAGGAAGATCTAAGCAAGCTAGTTAAATAGGAAGTAATAATCCTAGCATAATTTTCATAGACACTACTGATGAGCTTGAGTCTGTCTTTTGTAAATTTCTTAGGTGTATGAAAATCATATTTCCTTAAATTACTTGTGGAGTTGCTATTGCTTTTGTCTTCAACTACGCCTCCGCTATTTGCCGCCGCCAATAAAGCATCTATTTGACTTTGCGTTAAAACTTCACCCATCCGTCTTTGTCTCCTACTATTCGCTTATGTATTTTTACTCAGGCTTTGCTGAGTTATAAATTTCATCAAGAGATACTTCTTTGGCTCCGGCCCGGAGTAACAAGACCTCTACTCTACGATTTTTTGATCTGTCTTCAGCATTCACATACCCAGCTACAGGATGATGCTGCCCATATCCTACTGAGGAAAGCTTAGCTGGATCAATGGCATTTTGTCTTTCCAAATGAACCAATACCTGCGTAGCTCTATTGGATGCTAAAAAATGGTCAGTAGCAATGTCGTTGGGAGTATTGGGATTGGCCTGATTAGTATGCCCCATAATTCTAATTTCTCCCACTTCTTGGGAAACAATATTTACTGCCCCTGCTAAATAATTGAGAATTTTGACCCCATCCTGCTTTAATATATAGCTGTCCCCATCAAAGAATATATTATTCCTAAAGATTAGAAACGTAAAATCATCACCTTTTAATACTTCTATATCTTGTGTCAAATTATTTTCTTCAACATAATTTTTTAGATTCCAATATATATCATCAAAAGTTTTTACATCCGTCATTAACCCCTGTGCGCTAGAATTTATGGGGTTTTCTCCCTCATCATCTCGAGGCTCATCAACAATTTGTGAGACCTTTTCAGAAGCTGGATTGATGCTTTTCACCAGCATCTCCCATTTTGCAGCATCGATGGTTGACATGGAAAATAAGATTACAAAAAAGCAAAGCAATAATGTAACCATATCACCATATGTATCCATCCAACTAGACTCTACTTTTTTCTTTTCTTTTCTTGTAGTCATCTTACCACCTATCTATCTATAAATCAAGGCTAAACTTCAGCCTTATCATTCTTATCCTTATCTTTTTTTGTTTTCTTTTCTTTCTTTGGTTTTTTTTCTCCACCTTCTTCGGACGCTGTTTCTCTCAACCTTTGAGGTAAGAAAGATACCAATTTTTCTCTAATAAACTTTGGATTTTCGCCTGATTGAATGGATAAAACACCCTCTATAATCAATTCTTTACATAATATCTCTTCTTCATGTCTAAGCCTAAGTTTGTTTCCTATGGGAGTAAATAAAATATTGGCTATAAACACTCCATAAAAAGTAGTAATCAGTGCTAGAGACATCCCTGCACCCAGATTATCTGCTCCGGAACCATCCGAAAAGCTCATTGATTTCAGCATTTTAATTAAACCGATCAAAGTTCCTAAAAGCCCAAATGCTGGACCAAATGCGGCACCTCTGTCATAAAAACTAGCGGCTTCTTCATGCCTTGAATGTAAATAGTTTAAATCATCGCTTAAAAGTTGACGCACCTTATCAGCATCAATGGCATCTACAATTAAAAATAAACCTTGCTTTAGAAAGGGATCATCCAGCGAATTTGCTTTTTCTTCCAAGGCAAGCAAGCCACTTTTTCTAGCAATTAATGCAAACTCAACTATATTTTCAATGATTTCAATTGGATTATTCTTATTGCCCATGACAGCTATTTTTAGGTGCTTTGGAATTTGTTTTAATACCTTAGCTGGAAAACATGCTACCAAACCTGCAAAAGTGCCTCCAATTACAATTAAAAAGCTTCCGATATCTATAAAGTCGCCTATACTGCCAAAGCCAATACCCCCAATAACTAGACCAATGGCCGCTACGATTCCTATTATTGTGGTTAAATCCATTATTTCCTCCAACGTATCCTTGAAAATCTAAACTATTCTGCTCGAGTCTCCACTATTATTTTTCGAGATTGAGTTGCAACCATAGCACTGTAATTGATAATTTTTTCAATTATATCTTCAGGTTTCTCTTTTACTACAAAAAATTCTTTATTCGTTAGGATTACTTTCGATTCTGGTATCATTTCAATACTTTGAATCTTATCGCTGTTTACTACAATGATCTCGTCATTTAACTTGGTAAGCTTAATCATATTTTACTCCTTTAATCAGACTGCCATTGGCAGTAAAACTCCTGCCAATGGCCTAAAATTATCTATTATCTCTTCAGATTAACTAGCTCCTGAAGCATCTCGTCTGATACCGTAATGATTCTAGTATTTGCTTGGAAGCCTCTTTGTGTAGTAATCATTTCACTAAACTCCTTTGCAAGATCTACATTTGCCATTTCCAATCCCCCAGAGATTAATTGACCTGTGGAATTTTCTCCCGGAAGCTCTGCCGTAACTTTTCCAGTATTGGCATTAGCTTTATAATAAGAACCACCTATCATTTCCAATCCGTTAGGATTTGGAACATTGGCAACTGCAATTTTACCAACTACAACATTTTGACCTTCATATGTACCGGATACCGTTCCGTCTTCTCCAATGGAGATGCTTGCTAATTTCATCCGATCTGTTCCAACGGCTGCTGTAGCTGCATTGGGATTCGTTATGATGTTTTGAATCGTCAATGGCACAAGCTTAGCATCTGCCGGTAATGGATCTGGTACTGCATAATGGGCTGGTACATCAGGAACAGGAGGAGTCGCAGTGTCATCTCCAGCTTTAAAAGGTACGAAGACCCCCTCATAACCATAAACATAATTTCTGTTAGAATCTACCAATCTTCCATCTTCATCAAACTTAAAATTTCCTACTCTGGTTAAATTTAAGGATGTTGGATCTGCAGGATCTACGCCGATCAAAACTCCAGCTGCATCATACTTTGCCGGTCCCACTAAGAAAAATCCCTGACCGTCAATCATGACGTCAGTAGGAAAATCCGTTGGTGCGTAACTTCCTCTGGTGTAAAGAATGTCTACAGAGCCAATCTGGGAGCCATATCCTACTTGTGATGGGTTTCCTCCACCATATCCTGCTCCTGGGCTACTTGCAGGCTTCATCGTCTGATAAAAGGCATCTTTAAAAGTTGCTCTTCCTGCCTTAAAGCCATAAGTGTTAACGTTGGCGATATTATTACCAATAATATCCATTTTTGACTGGTGAGCACGAAGTCCTGAAACTCCTGCGAACATTGATCTGACCATTTTTTCTCCTTTTCTCATTTGGCCGGTTGCTGCTTATCATTCGGATAAGTCACATAGCTTCCTTAATGGTCCAGCTATATAATCACGGCACTATCAATATTGGTAAATACATTTTCTTTCATTTCCTCACCTGATATGGTGGTTACTACGATATTGTTAGGTACATTGACGATAAACGCTTGTTTTGCATCAATGATGACTACATCTTTTGCACCTTTATCCCTGGCTTTAGAAATAGCGTTATTTAAATCTTCCAAAAGAGTAGGGGTGATTTGAATTCCTCTTTGTTCCACTCTTTCCTTGGCATGTTTGGAAAACTCAACAGGACTATTTTTATGGAGTTGTTCCTTTAACAGTGTTCCAAAATCAGGCCCTCGATTGATTCTATTGAGAGGGTTATTTAAATTTTTATTGTTGTTGATTTGTTGAATATTATTTTGATACTGATTTCCTACTTTAAAATCTGTCAAAGTGTTCCCCCCTCTCCCGCAGCCTGACCTGGTGAATTTACAGTAGTGACCCCTCCAGATCCAGGCATCTCTGTACCCGGTGTGGCTGACTCAGGATTTTGAGTACCAGGAGTCTGTGTCGGTGGTATTGCAGTCCTCATTTGCTGTGTATTGGCTCCATTAGGATTTGTTCCTCCAGGATTGTTTAAATCTGGATTTGTTTCATTCCCATTGTTTCCACCAGCATTATTTCCGCCAGCATTGTTTCCACCAGCATTTGCTCCGCCTTCTTCTTTTGGAGGTTCGGGCAAGCTACCTACAGACATAATTTGGTCTAGCCAATACGCTTCATTGCCGATATAGATTACCGGTTCTCCTTCAAAGAAGCTGACTCCAGTGACGGCTCCTGTAGTGGTAATCATTTCTCCAGTCTTTAATATTTTCGCTGCCGTAATATCTTTTCCTACCAAAGAAGCTGCATAGGACACGGCATTTTGTGTGGCCATATTCTGAGTTGCTTGTAAAGTAGTAAATTGTGCTAATTGGCTCATAAACTCAGTGTCCTGCATAGGGTTCATAGGATCCTGATTGGACAATTGCATGGCAATCAGGGATAAAAATGAATCTACACTTAAACTGGTATCTTGTTGATTTTTTCTTTCTGTCAAAGTTTTATATAAGTAATTATCACTTTGACTTACTCCATTTACTGGCATATGGTTCTCCTTTCTCCTTCTTAGTTTAGAAGGGTATTGTTGAGAAGTCCCAACCGTAACTGGTTAACAAAAGTTATGGCGGAATCTTCATCTAAGGTTTCTTGTTGTTTCTCAGGTTCTTGTTCTCGGCTTTGTTTTTCGCCTCGCCCATCAAAAGCTTCTCTCTGATGGTTTAGCTTGTTTTCTTCATTAACGCTGACGGTAACATTGGTACCTGTGTTAGTCTCGACGATGTTTCTAATGCCTTCTGCATTTAAGCTTAACAGATTTTGCGCTTTACTATTGGAGCAAGTCATGAATACCTGTGTCATGTTCCCCTCCATCACTAATCGAATCGTAACTTTTCCCAGCTCCTTCGGCATTAATTGAAGAGTAATTTCATTCTTATCCCCGTTTTTCAAGAACAAGATCTTATCTGCCATCTGATTTGCAAATTGCTTATTTTCAGCTTGCAGGTTTCCATCTCCAACTTTAATGTGAATCTTATCCGGATTTAATAATTCCGGCTTTTGATTCATGAGCATTTCAGCAGGACTTTTAGTTTCTTCTGAGTTAACGGTATTAGTATTTCCATTAATTTGACTATTATGTAGCTTCAGGCTTTCGAGTTGAGAATTCATCGTTGCTTTGTCTAGAACTACTTTGCCATTTGCAGCAATTGTTTGTTGTGAAAGCTTATCTTGGGAAATTTGCTCGTTATTCTGTAAAACAGTTTGATTGTTTGCCAGATTAACTTTTAAAGTTTCTACAGCGCTATTTGTTGAGATATTCTGTGTTAAAGCTGGGTTTAAAATGACTTTTCCTTCTGCATTGATTAAATTCGGCATAGACTGCTGCATGAGTGAAGTCACCTCAGCTTCATTTAGCAAGGTCGTTGCTGCATTTTCTAAATTTATATCGATCACTTCTACATTATTTATATACCCATTATTTTGAGCTAATAAGCTTTGTAGTAAATCCCAATTCATCTCTGAATTTTGTAAATTTTGATCAATATTTAATAATTGTTGAGGCAAAGCTGATTGTAATTGAAAACCATTCAAATTTTCTATGGCTTCTTGAATCATTCCTTTAAAGCCTTCTCCTTGATCTGCATTAACTGCCTTAGAATTGTTGGATAGTTGCTTGCTTTGAATGGGCGAAGATACCTGAACTGCCATTTGTGATCCTTGCATATTTTCACCTCCTTTCATTTAAAAAGTATATTATTAACTTAACATAAGTTAAAGTAATAATCCACAGGTTAATTATGTCTTCATTAAACTTTGGTTCTTTATCGCATTAGAAATAAATTCATCTATTCTATTATAACATACTATTCATTGAATTTGTTATCCAAAATTTTCGAAAATTGTAGAAATTAACAAATTTATAAACAGCATAGAATTTTTTAATGATAATTGAATTATATATATTGTTTTAATCACCATCGGCAGGATAAATCCTACCGATGGTATGAATTATTTATTATCTCTTCAGATTTACAAGCTCTTGAAGCATTTCGTCTGATACGGTGATAATTCTGGTATTTGCTTGGAATCCTCTCTGAGTTGTGATCATTTCACTGAATTCTTTTGCAAGGTCTACATTTGCCATTTCCAGTCCTCCGGAAATTAATTGACCTGTAGAATTTTGTCCAGCAAGTTCTGCTGTAACTTTTCCAGTATTTGCATTTGCTTTATAATAGGAGCTACCTATCATTTCCAATCCATTTGGATTTGGAACATTGGCAACTGCAATTTTACCAACTACAATGTTTTGTCCTTCGTATGTACCGGTTACTGATCCGTCGTCACCTATGGTGATACTTGATAATTTCATCTGATCCGTTCCCACTGGGGCTACAGTAGCCTTAGGATCCGTGATAAGATTTTGAATCGTAAGCGGTACAAGTTTTGCATCTGCAGGCAATGGATTTGGCACTGCATAATGAGCTGGTGTGTCAGGAACAGGAGGTGTTGCTGTTGCATCTCCAGCCTGAAAAGGTACAAAGACTCCTTCATAACCGTAAACGTAATTTCTATTGGCATCTACCAGTCTTCCATCTTCATCAAATTTGAAATTTCCCACTCTAGTTAAGTTTAAAGATGTTGGATCTGTAGGATCTACTCCAACCAAATCTCCAGCTGCATCATATTGAGCAGGTCCTACCATAAAAAATCCTTGTCCGTCAATCATAACATCTGTAGGAAAGTCTGTTGGTGCAAAACTTCCTCTTGTATGAAGAATGTCTACAGAACCGATTTGTGTTCCATATCCTACCTGTGAAGGGTTTCCTCCACCATATCCCGCTCCGGGATTGCTTGCAGGTTTCATGGTTTGATAGAAAGCATCTTTAAAGGTTGCTCTTCCTGCTTTAAAACCATATGTATTAACGTTAGCAATATTGTTACCGATGATATCCATTTTTGACTGGTGAGCACGAAGTCCTGATACCCCTGCGAACATTGATCTTACCATTCAATTCTCCTTTTCTCATCTGGCCGATTGCTGCTTATCATTCGGATAAGTCATATAGCTTCCATAAATGGTCCAGCTATTTTTTTCGGCGCTATTTAATAATGAATAAATTTTAATTTTTTTCCAAGTAATTGGTCAATTTTTTTTAAATTGTATCAATCACTTGCTTAATAAATATTTACCCGTTATTTAGCATCAATAAACTTTGTAGTATTTTCCTAATTTACCATGTGTTTTATTGACTTTTTTCAGAAAAAAGCTTATTTGAAACGAATTCATCTATGAGTAGTTCTTCACTTTTTGCTAATGCTATATTATATTCTTCAAATTTTTTATCCCTTAATAAATCTAAGATTTGTTTTATATAATCGTCATTGATAGGATTAGTCCTATCAATGACGTAATGTTATCTACTATCTTTTTAGATTTACAAGCTCTTGAAGCATTTCGTCTGATACGGTGATAATTCTGGTATTTGCTTGGAATCCTCTCTGAGTTGTGATCATTTCACTGAATTCTTTTGCAAGGTCTACATTTGCCATTTCCAGTCCTCCGGAAATTAATTGACCTGTAGAATTTTGTCCAGCAAGTTCTGCTGTAACTTTTCCAGTATTTGCATTTGCTTTATAATAGGAGCTACCTATCATTTCCAATCCATTTGGATTTGGAACATTGGCAACTGCAATTTTACCAACTACAATGTTTTGTCCTTCGTATGTACCGGTTACTGATCCGTCGTCACCTATGGTGATACTTGATAATTTCATCTGATCCGTTCCCACTGGGGCTACAGTAGCCTTAGGATCCGTGATAAGATTTTGAATCGTAAGCGGTACAAGTTTTGCATCTGCAGGCAATGGATTTGGCACTGCATAATGAGCTGGTGTGTCAGGAACAGGAGGTGTTGCTGTTGCATCTCCAGCCTGAAAAGGTACAAAGACTCCTTCATAACCGTAAACGTAATTTCTATTGGCATCTACCAGTCTTCCATCTTCATCAAATTTGAAATTTCCCACTCTAGTTAAGTTTAAAGATGTTGGATCTGTAGGATCTACTCCAACCAAATCTCCAGCTGCATCATATTGAGCAGGTCCTACCATAAAAAATCCTTGTCCGTCAATCATAACATCTGTAGGAAAGTCTGTTGGTGCAAAACTTCCTCTTGTATGAAGAATGTCTACAGAACCGATTTGTGTTCCATATCCTACCTGTGAAGGGTTTCCTCCACCATATCCCGCTCCGGGATTGCTTGCAGGTTTCATGGTTTGATAGAAAGCATCTTTAAAGGTTGCTCTTCCTGCTTTAAAACCATATGTATTAACGTTAGCAATATTGTTACCGATGATATCCATTTTTGACTGGTGAGCACGAAGTCCTGATACCCCTGCGAACATTGATCTTACCATTCAATTCTCCTTTTCTCATCTGGCCGATTGCTGCTTATCATTCGGATAAGTCATATAGCTTCCATAAATGGTCCAGCTATTTTTTTCGGCGCTATTTAATAATGAATAAATTTTAATTTTTTTCCAAGTAATTGGTCAATTTTTTTTAAATTGTATCAATCACTTGCTTAATAAATATTTACCCGTTATTTAGCATCAATAAACTTTGTAGTATTTTCCTAATTTACCATGTGTTTTATTGACTTTTTTCAGAAAAAAGCTTATTTGAAACGAATTCATCTATGAGTAGTTCTTCACTTTTTGCTAATGCTTTATTGTATTCTTCTAATTTTTTATCTTTTAATAATTCTAATGAAGCGATTTCTTTTCTAGCTTCAATTACCTCAGCTCGTTTTTCTGATTCTTCTTCTTTCAACTTTTCAATCGTAACACATTTTTCGTTAATTTTGTTATCCAATATTTTCAGATATGTTTTAAAACTTGAAATTTCTAAGATTGTGTTACCAAATTTATTTTTTTCATTCAGTTCTTGATTTAATTCTAATCTTTCATTTACTAAAATTGCTAATTCATTTTCTTCTTTTATAATAAGTGACAAAATCTGTGAATGCTCATTTTTTAATGAATCTAAAACTTGATTCTTAAATTTATGAACTGTATTTAATGAAAACTTAAACTTTTTCATTCACAAATTTCCTTTCTTAACATGTTGATTACAATATATATAGTATATATTGTTTATGAAAGAGCATTTCTCATCAAATCCAGTGTTTGTTGGTAATTAAAACTTTCATCCACCTGTTGCTTTAAAAACTGGTTTACTTTATCGATTTTAGCGACAGCATCATCCAGTTTTAAATTGGCACCTTGCTTATAAGCCCCTATAGAAATCAAATCTGCATTGCTTTCATAGATTGCTAAAATATCTCTTATTGAGGACATTAAATTTTTATGATCCTGAGACACGATAGCATCCATCAATCTGGATATGCTGGAGTTCACATCAATGGCTGGAAAGTGATTTTGATGCGCTAACTTTCTGGACAGCACAATGTGACCGTCTAAAATCCCTCGTACTGTATCAGCGATAGGCTCATTGGTATCATCACCCTCAACCAAAACCGTGTAGATGCCTGTAATGGACCCGTTAGAAAAATTTCCACTTCTTTCCAATAGTTTTGGCAGTTCTGCATAAATGGATGGAGTATATCCTCTAGCAACAGGAGGCTCTCCTACGGCCAATCCGATCTCTCTCTGGGCCATAGCAAAACGAGTAAGGGAATCCATCATGAGCAGAACGTCTTTCCCTTGATCTTTGAAATGTTCGGCAATGGCTGTGGCCACCAAAGGACACTTCATCCTCAACATGGCAGGCTGGTCAGAAGTTGCTACCACCACCACAGATCGTTTCAAGCCTTCTTCACCCAAGTCTTTTTGAATAAATTCTCTGACCTCTCGTCCTCTTTCTCCTACCAATGCAATGACATTGATATCAGCTTTTGCTTTTTTTGCAAACATGCCCAATAAAGTACTTTTTCCTACTCCACTGCCGGCAAAAATACCGATTCTTTGCCCTTTTCCAATGGTGATCATTCCATCGATAGCTTTGATGCCAAATTCCAGCTTTTCTGAAATAGGAGGTCTCGAGAGAGGGTTGATATATTCATTTTCTACGATTCTACGTTTATGAGTTTCAAAGGAAGGAAGGGAATCTATGGGGTTCCCCATAGCGTCTATGATTCGACCTTGCAGGAAGTCCCCAACGGGAACTTTTAAACGGTGATTGGTATTCCGAACAAAATTTCCGGCGCCAATGCCACTGATAATTCCATAAGGCATTAGAACTGTTCTATCCTTTTTAAAGCCTACCACCTCAGCGGGAACTTGCGTTTTTCCATCTTGCCCTGAAATCATTGTAATTTCACCGATATTTCCTTTAATGCCGGAAGCTTCGATGGTCATTCCTACTACATTTTCTATTTTACCGATATGCTTTATCGTTTCGGATTTTTCTATGATTTCTTTTATGACTTCAAAATGCATTTTAAATATCCTCATCTAATCTATTTTCTTCCAGTATTTCTCGTATATTCTCCAATTGTGTACCGATGCTGGCATCAATGATTTGATCGGGAAATTCTACAATACACGTACCGGGTTCTTCATTTTCCATTATATTTAGTTTCAAATTTGAGGATATATGTTGTATTGATTCTAAAAGATCAATATCACTATTGACTAACAATTGCTCATCAAAACCTGATATGTGAACATTTGCCCATTGCTTATTGCTAATCTTTTCTGTTGCTGCAATAATCATTCGTTCTATGACTTTGCCGCTAGACTTCAAACTAACCTTTATGACCTTTTCCCCTATAGTCATGGCTAAGTCACAAAGTTCGTTAAAGTATTTCTTTGCAAAGTGTTCTCTTTGATTGCTGATCTCTTCAATAGTAGCTTTCAACTCTTGCAAAAACTCGGTTCTAGCTTCCCTGAGAATGTCTTCATGTTTTTCCCTTGCATGGAGCTCACCGGCCTTCTCACCCTCCGCAAAACCTACCCCATAGCCCTCTTTTTGGGCAGTCTCCATGATCTCTTGTTTTTCCTTTAACGCTCCATTGCGGATTTCTTCCACAAGCTGATTTGCCTTCGCTATGATTTCATCTGCTTCTTTTCTTGCAGCGAGTAGGATTTGCTCTTCTTGATTCACAGTCTCATTTATCGCCGCTATTTCATCTGTATCCTTTACATTCTCATCTACGGAATCACTCAATTTTTCATCTTCAAGTTCGGGCAGATGTAAATTTTGGTTAAACTCATATTTTTGAACTTTCACCGTTCTGTCTGCTACGCCCCATTCATTAGGCAATAACTTCATCCTTACCACCCTTCGCAATTACAATTTCGCCTTCTTCTTCAAGTCGCCTGATTACAGCTACAATTCGTTGTTGTGCTTCTTCTACGTCTCTGATTCTTACGTTGTATACCACCTCAAGATCGGATTTGACTGACTCTGCCATACGACTGGACATATTGGAGAAGATAATGCTGGAAACTTCCGCATTAGCACCTTTAAGCGCATATACCAAATCCTGAGATTCCACTTCTCGCAAGAACTTTTGAATGGCCCTGTTGTCCAAGAGCGTAATATCTTCGAATACAAACATCTTTTTTCGGATATCGTCTGCCAATTTCGCATCCTTTTTGGAAAGCTCGTCGAATATGAATTTTTCGTTGCTGCGATCCATAGTGTTCATTATGTCTGCAATATAGTCTACGCCACCGATTTGAGCAAAATCCACAGACAGGACTGTAGAGAATTTTTTCTCCAAGATGGTTTCTACGGCTTTTATAGTTTCGGGAGAGGCGCTGTCCATCTTTGCGATACATTCAACCACTCGAATTCTTTTATTTTTAGGTAATTCAGCAATGACTGCTGATGCTTGGTCTGCTCGGGCATAGGATAATACGAGGGCAATGGTCTGTGCCCTTTCATTCTGAATTATACTCAACAGGTTTTTGCTGTCGGTTTTTCTTATGAATTCAAAAGCTCTGGTCTTTAATGACTTTGTGATTCGTTCTAACAGTGCAGATGCAGCCTGAATACCAAATGCCTTTTCCAATACATCCTTTGCATATTCCAAGCCACCCTCTGTAATGACCTTTTGGGTAAGACAAAGTTTATAGAATTCATCCAGTACTCGCTCCGACTGTTCAGAGGTAATGTGTCTCAGCTTTGCAACTTCATAAGTAAGCATCTCTAAATCTTCATCATTTAGATACTTATATACCTTCGAGGCCTGCTCTGCGCCGATAGCTACCACCACCGCTGCCGCTTTCTGCTCCGGCTTGAGTTCAGCAGCATCAATCATTTCCTTCTCCTCCTCGCAACCAAGTTTTCAGCAATTGAGCTGATATTTCTGGATTATTCTCTACGAATTCTCTAATCTGTGTTTTGAGCTCTGTTTCTCTAGTCGCTCTAATTTCCTGAATTTCTTTGATCTCTTCTAGGTCAATGCTCATGATTCCCTCTTCAAGAGCCTTTTCTTCTTCTTCCAAAGCCACTGTCTTTTTCTTTTTCAGTGCCAGTATCAGTACTACCAGTAATAAGATTAAGAATGCAGCTGCACCGATAATAAACCAGATATATTTTAAAGGATTCGCCTTTAAATCTTCTAAGAAGTTTCCGGTTGTAGTTGTTGGTTCTGTATAGAATTTAGCTGAGAAAATAGCAATCTTATTGTCTACCTGAGCCAAATCAATACCCGCAGCTTGGGCAATGGCATTTTTCAAATCCGTTGTTTTCCTAGCATCCAGTTGATCGCTGTCCACGGCCACTGATATAGTAAGATTGGTCAGTACTCCTGCATCGCTTTCAACCTGTTCTTTTACCTGACTTACCAAGTACTCCAAAGCTTTTTCATCCTTCAGATACAACTCACCACCGTTATAGGTCACTCCTGGATAGATGGGTACATCCGCATTAGTTTCTGTTCCGGGAACGCCACCTGCCACAGCAGCTCCTGTAACCTGCTCAATTCCTTGTGTCTCAGAAGAAACCACACCCGTATTGCCCGGTGCGGTTGGAATGTAATTAATGATTTCTTTAATCTTTTTATCCACATCCACTGTGGCATTGACGGTAACCCTAACATAATCCTCGCCAAATACCGGAAGTAATAAATTCATTACCTTTGCACGAGTACTGTTTTCTATCTCAGTCTCTAAATTGCGTTTAAGTTGCGTGGATCCCGTTTGAGCGCTTTGGTTCTCCAGGGATACATCATTACCATTGCTATCAATCACTACCACGTTGGACATCTTCATGCCCGGTACGCTATAAGCTACCAAACGTTGAATCCCCCTTACCTGTTCAGTAGTAGGGGAATTATTGTCGTACGTAATCACGGTGACTGAGGCACTGCTATCCACCTTGTCCTTCTCTAAAACGTATTTTCTTTGATCACCCAAGGCAATACTCACAGTAGCTTCTTTCACATTATCGAACTGCCTGATGGTGGCAGATAACCTTTCCTGCAGGTCATATAACTTATAGGTTTGTTTCTCAAAGTCTGTGGTCATTAAATCTACATTCGTAGTGAAGATATCATAGGTCAACCCACTTTTGGGGTATCCCTGGGAAACCAAAGTTGCTTTAATCTGATCTACTTGAGTATCTAAAACAGAAATAGTACCATTAGAGATTCTGTATGTTGTCCCTGCCTCTTGCAATTTTGCCGCTATTTCAGTAGTTTCCTGCTCTGTTAATCCCGTAAACAAAGTCTCATAGCCTTTATTATTTAAAATAATAGTAACTACAAGTGCAAAAACTACAACGACAACCAATCCAACAATGATAAGGATTTTCGTTTTCTTATTCAGTTTATTTTGTTGCTCTTTTATCTGTGCCCAAATTTTCTCAAAACGCTCCCGCAACGTTATGCCACCTCTTCTCTTTTCTCATGGTGTACTTTATCGTTCAACTACAGATTAACTCTCATCACTTCCGTGTAAGCCTCTAACGCCTTATTCCTTAATTGAACTAACAATTGCAGGGAAATTTGTGCTTTTGTACTCTCAATCGTTAGATTATGCAAATCATCTGATTGACCAGTAGCTAATTGAATTAGATTCTCTGTAGATTTTTGATCCGTTTCTATAACGTTTTGCAGTGCATCTTGAAAAAGGCCCTTAAATGGCACTGTCGCTTCTCCCACCGTTTGTGTCGCTTGGATAGGGGAAAGCTCGCTCAATCCAGTTATGGTCTTCATAGGTGTAATAAACATAATTTTTTTCTCCTATATTTTTAGATATTATAAATATTTAAGATTTGAATAAATTAAGAAACATATTTTATCTTCCGATTTCAAGAGCTTTTGTAGCCATAAGCTTAATCGCATTTAAAGCGGTAATGTTGGCGTCATACGCTCTACTGGCTGCCATGCTATCAACAGTCTCTTTAATCAGATCTACATTAGGTAATAAGACATAACCCTGCGCGTCAGCATCAGGATGTTCAGGGTCATAAATTGTTTTAAAGGGTCGCTGATCCTCTACCACTGCAGCTACCCTCACGCCGGGATTCATATTTCTGTTCATAGCAAGATTGAACTTACTTCTGAAACTATTATCCCCCATAGACTGAAATACCACCATTTTTCTCCTATATGGCCCGCCGTTCTCAGTTCTGGTCGTATCCATGTTCGTTATATTTTCCGATGCAATGTCTAACCGCATCCTCTGTGCTGTTAATCCGGAAGCAGTAATATTCATCGAACTTAAAAATGACATAATATCACTATCCTTTCTTACGTTTAATAAAATACTTATTGATTATATTATGGCTCAACTAAAAATATTACTTTTATATGATAACTATTTTACAATTTTCGGCAAATAATTGCAAGTTTTTTATAAATATTTCTTTTCTTATTATACATGCAATATTTCTTTTTGTCTATTTTTTATATGGCAAATTTTTCTAATATTTTTTAATTTAAAATGATTTATTTAAAAATAATGGTTTATCTTTCTAATCTATTTTGGCTATTTTTACCGACTTTATTCAGGGTAAAGCTATAAATCTACTTGCTTTTTTATGATTTATATTGTATATAAAATATATGAAAAATTTAATAAATAAGGAGTACATATGTTTAAAGAAGCGTTGCGACCCGCATGGGTTGAAATCAATGTAGAAAATCTAACCTATAATATAAAAAATATTCAGAACAAAATAGGTCCTAAAAAGGAATGTATCGGAGTTGTGAAGGCGGACGGTTATGGTCATGGGGCCATAGAGGTTGTAAAAGTATTGTTAAACAATGGTGTCAACACTGTTGCAGTCGCCACCTTAAGTGAGGCTATATCCCTACGGGATGCTGGATTTACCTGTCCAATTGTACATTTAGGGCTTGTTCCTGCAATGTATGGTCAAATTCTTCTGGATTTTGATATCACTCCGGTAACCGCTTCTTTTGAAAATGCCTCCGCTCTTTCAGACCTCGCAAAGACCCAAGGGAAAACACTATATGGATTTATAGCCATTGATACCGGAATGGGAAGAGTTGGGTTAATTCCTAACGAAGAAAGCATAAAAGAAATCAAGAAGATTAATCAATTATCAAACTTTAAAGTAAAAGGTATCTTTTCGCATTTTGCTACTTCAGATGAGAAAGATAAATCATATGCCAAGCTTCAGTTGGATCAATATGCTAATTTTTGTAAAGATTTAGAAAAATTCGACATTCAAATTCCAATGAAAACCTTTTCTAACAGCGCTGCTGTTATGGAACTGCCTCAGTCACACTATGATGCCGTAAGACCTGGAATCATTCTTTACGGCTGCTACCCTTCTGGGGAAGTGGATAAGGGTCAGCTCTCCATAAAGCCTGCCATGAGCGTAAAAGCAAATATTGTACAACTAAAGAGGGTTCCTGCAGGTACCTCAATCAGTTACGGACGTCGTTTTACTACATCCAGGGAAAGTCTCATCGGAACCTTAACCTTGGGGTATGCTGATGGTTATCCCCGCCCCCTCAATGGTCAAGGCCGCGTGATTGTCGGTGGTTGCTATGCCCCTGTGGTTGGAAACATCTGTATGGATCAATGTATGATAGATGTTACGGATGTTTCCGGTGTAAAGGAGGGTGATCCTGTGATCCTTATGGGTAGTGACGGCAAACTTTCCATTACTGCAGAAGAAATTGCGGAAAAAACCGGAACTATAAGCTACGAGATACTCTGTGCCTTTGGTCAAAGACTTCCAAAGGTATATGTCTGATGTAATATTAATATTTATAATTATCAGATCTATATATTTTTATAAATTAATACTTATATTTTAGTGAATCAAAAGGAGGATTTATGGTTGTATTAGAAGGAATTATAGGTTTTTTAAACAATATTTTATGGAGTTATTTATTGATAATCATGTTAGTGGGCTTAGGAATTTTCTTTTCTTTTAAAACAAAATTTGTTCAGATTCGATGTTGGGGTGAAATGTGGCGTCTTTTGGGCTCAGATTTTTCAAATGTTGAGGGCACAACGAAAAAAGGGATTTCCTCATTTCAGGCGTTTTGTATCGGAGTTGCTTCCAGGGTAGGAGTAGGAAATCTGGCTGGTGTGGCTATGGCCATATTTAATGGAGGTCCAGGTGCAGTCTTTTGGATGTGGCTTATTGCAGTGATTGGTGGAGCCTCTAGCTTTGTGGAAAATACGTTAGCGCAAATTTATAAGGTCAAGGATGGAGATGGATTCAAGGGTGGACCTGCTTACTATATGGAGAGAGCCTTAGATAAAAGGTGGATGGGCATAATTTTTGCTGTGCTCATCAGCTTATGTTTCGGATGGGTTTTTAATGCCTTACAAGCAAATACCATTGCTGCTGCCTTCAATCAGGCATTTGGACTTAGCACTATGGTTACGGGTGTGTTGCTGACCGTGGTAACATTGGTCATCATCTTCGGTGGCATTCACAGAATTGCTAAGATTTCCAGCATCGTAGTACCTATAATGGCGCTAGCTTACATAGCAATTACCTTATTTATTATGGTAAAAAATATTACTCATATTCCGGGAGTTATCGGATTAATATTTGCAAACGCCTTTGGTCCCGAGCAATTCATGGGGGGTGTTATCGGCGCAGCTATCATGCAAGGGATTAAAAGAGGCCTGTTCTCCAATGAGGCTGGAATGGGTAGCGCTCCTAACGCAGGGGCAACCGCAACCGTGTCTCACCCTGTAAAACAGGGGCTTATTCAAACCTTGGGTGTATTTACGGATACTCTGATCATCTGCAGCTGTACCGCTTTTATCGTTCTCATAAGTGGAGAAAGTTTAACTATGGGATTGCAGGGTGTACAGATTACCCAATACGCCATAAGCAGCCAGGTGGGCAGTTGGGGCTCTGTATTTGTTGCAATTTGCATCTTGCTCTTTGCATTTTCCTCCATCCTGGGGAATTATGCATATGCGGAAGGAAACATTAAGTTCATTAAAGACAATAAATTATTCTTAAGCGCTTTCAGATTGTGTGTAGGCGGAATGGTCTTATTTGGCTCCTTGACCGGCATTGGCATCGTTTGGGATATGGCTGACGTATTTATGGGATTGATGGCAGTGACCAATTTGATCGCTCTGGCTTTATTATACAAGGTTGCCGTAAGAGCCCTTGATGATTATCTACGGCAAAAGAAACAAGGTCTGGACCCCGTATTTTATGCGGACAGCATTGATCTTCCATTTGGAGAGAGAGTTACATGTTGGGAAAAAAAGCCTAAGTTATAAAAATAAGTTAAAACATAAAAAGTATTGAGATTTAATCAGCTCAATACTTTTTTTATATTCTAAATATATCACAATCATTTTTAAGGTATTTTTTATTTTAGGAAATTATAATAAACTTACAACTTCTTCGTAAATCTGATTTGCCAATTCTTCAGCCTCATTATTCATGACCTCACACTTGGTTCGATAAGTCTCCTTAAGAACAGGATCCTTGATTACGGGAAGATTAATTAAAACGTTTAACCTAGCCGCCTTAGTGCAAGAAAGTAAGTTGACTGCCGCAACACCCAAATCACTGACAGCACCTTTGTTGGACTTCCCAATGAGCGGTTGAGTAAGCTTAAGACCTCTAATAGCGAGCTCCATAGCCTCTAAAGGCACCTCTGTAGCAACCAATGTTGCTTCACCTATGGCTTTGCTTCTAACGACAATTTCTTCTTCATTAGCTTTAGGAAGCCTAAACGCATCAGAGAGTGCGTTAAAAGCGTCCTTATCCTTGTCCATGCCTGTTAAGAACTCTTCCATTAATTGTTCTGCTTGACCTTTGATTTCCAAACATAAGGGTGCAAATTCAGCGTATTTTTCCCTTCCAAGGGTCAGATTGATTACCATGATAGTGAGTGCAATTCCTTGGGCACCCGCCAAAGCTGCCGCCGCACCGCCCCCGGGGGCAGGAGCATCGGAGGATAAGATATGATTGTAGTCTTTTATCGTTAATTGATTTAATTCCATTTTTTCACCAACTTTTCTCTTTAAATGTACGCGATAACTTCGATTTCCACCAAAGCGTCTTTGGGTAGTTTGGCCACTTCAAATGCTGACCTAGAGGGATAGGAACCTTCAGTGAAGTATAGCGCATAAACACCGTTCATTGCGGCAAAATCTTTCATATCATCCAAAAATACGGTGGTTTTTAATACCTTATCCAAAGAACTACCTGCCTCTTCTAAAATAGCTTTTAAATTTTCAAATACCTGTTTTGTTTGTTCTTCAATGGTTTTGCCAACAATCTCTCCAGTAGTAGGATCCAGAGGCACCTGACCTGAGGTAAACAGTAAATTCCCTAAGATGTTACCCTGAGAATATGGGCCGATAGCAGCCGGAGCCGCTTTTGTAGATACAATTTTTCTCATCTTATTTCTCCTTTTAAATTCAAATACTAGCTTGTAAGCTTTAAATCTTCTGCGGGTATAGGTCTGGAGTAGTAGTAACCTTGGACAATATCACAATTCAACTCCATTAAAAGATCGATTTGCTCTTTTGTCTC
Source organism: uncultured Anaerovorax sp. (assembly GCA_964582545.1). GTDB lineage: Bacteria > Bacillota > Clostridia > Peptostreptococcales > Anaerovoracaceae > JAVVUJ01. The sequence continues at coordinate 97,499 of CAZOSB010000003.1, read as the reverse complement.
CACACCTTCAGCTACAGTTTTTATTTTAAGCTCATTCAGCATTTTTATTACGTTTCCTATAACAATTTTTGACTGATGACTTTCATATAACCCTTCAAAGAAGCTCTTATCCAATTTTACCACATCCACCGGAAGATTTTGCAGGAGACCCAAAGAAGAATACCCGCTTCCAAAGTCATCCATAGAAATAGTAAATCCAGCATCGTGAATTTGAGATAACACTCCCAACAAGATCTCCTCACTTTCAAGGATAACAGTTTCTGTCAACTCAATTTCCAATAGCTTTCTAGGCACTTCATACCGGTCAGCGATTTCACAGAGCTCCTGCACAAAGTGAGATTTACTCAGATGGAGTCTAGAAAAGTTTACAGATATGGTTACAGGGGTAAGTCCGCTATCAATCCAGCCTCGAATGATCTTACAGGTGTTCTCAAACATATATAAATCCAGTTGAATGATAAAACCATTTTTCTCGAATAAGGGGATAAAAGTATCGGGATAGGTTATGTCTTGGTTCTCGAACTTCCATCTCACTAGAGCCTCGGCACCTGCAATGGTCTCATCTTTTAAATAATATTTAGGTTGTAAAAATACTTTAAACTGTTGGGTTGCCAAGGCATGATCCATTTTGCCCTCCAACTCTTTTTCAAAGATGAGTTTATCTTTAAAGTTTGCATCAAAATCTACAACTTTTTCTTTGCTGTCCTGCTTGGCCATTCGATGAGCAAAGTTTGCCTTTTCAAACATGGAGATAATGTCCGCCTGTGCCATCTCTTCAAATTTAATGACATATTGCCCTAGAGGGAATGCCACCTGATATGTGAAGTCTTTTCCCATAGTTTCATAGAAGTTTTTAATAAAATTTCGTCTTAACTCATATATCTGTTCCCAACTGATAAATTGATGTAAAATCACAAATTCATCAACGCCCACCTTGGCATAAGTCTCATTGGGATTTTGCAGATTATTTTCTAAGGCGAATTTCATGCTATTTAAAATCTTATCTCCAGTTCCAAATCCAAAAATATCATTGATCAGTTTAAAATTTTCTACATCTAATTTCATTAGAATATATGAAGTGTTAATATTTTCTTCCAGAAGTCGTTGAGCCTCTATTTTAAATTTAGCTAAATTGGGGGCCCCCGTCAGTTCATCATAATACGCAATATTTGTTAATTCATCGATATGTTTTTTTTGCATTCTGTCCGCTTTATTTTGCATGATTAATATATAAAGTAAAAACAAGATAAAACATAACATAATTACGATAGCTAAAATTGCGGTATTGGTCGTAATCTTCGAAGTATATTCGGTTATTACATCCTCAGGAACCATAGTAAAGATATTCCAATCATTGATTCCCAATCCATTATAGGACGCAAGTCGTTTTTCACCGTTATATTCATACCTAATTAGACCGCCTTTATTTAAATACAAATTAGAACGCACAGTTTCAAAAGCATCTAACTGGTAAAACTTACATTGGGATAGCTGCTCCAAATAATTGTTTCCGCTTAGAAGGGTGTAGGCATTTGTTGTTCTGGTAATAATCTCCCCTTCATTGTCCACCACGTACACGTAACCTTTCCCTTCAAATGAAGGAAGAAATAGCTCACTTAATTTTTCCGCAGGGTAACTTCCTATCAATACGCCTATCACCTCTCCATCTTTATCAATGGGCGTGGCTATAGGCATAACAATAGCATCTCTAAGAAGGGATTCTATGGGCTCCGATAGCAACGTTTCCCCCGTGAGCGCTCTTTTAAAGTATGCCCTGTCCTTCACATTGATTTTTTGACCATCCGTCGCTACCGCTACGCCTTGAAGATCTGCAAGTATCAAATATTCGAAATTAGTATCTACCACTACTTCCTTCAACATTGCTAAGGTAGCATCAGAACCCTCATCTGAATGCGAAATAGTAGTGGCAATGCTTTTTAAAGATTTAATTTCAGCGCTTATTTCAGAAGTAAAGTTAAACTGTTGTTGTTGTAAAATTTCTTCTAAAGTAGAGTAAATGTTTTTGGATAAATAATTATTTAAAGTTTGGTTATACCTATATAAGCCAAAAATCGCTATTGTGATAATGGCAATGATAATTAATATTAGTTGTTTAGTCGTTACTTTTTTTACCATGACAAACCTCTTAAACTTGAGCAATTCAATTTAATTTAATATTTTATCATACACCAACTCATAAAGCAAATTTCTTTTACTTTATGATATCTTGATATTTTTCAAGAATTTACATTTACATTTTGCTAAAACTTAACATAACCAGTCTAATCCGTTAAACTGGCTATGCATCATAGCAATCGCTACTTGTTTGGTATTTAATTTTATCAACCATTTATGTTGAACATATACAATTACACTATTGATTAAGTCGTAGTATTTCATCTGTAAGCTTTGGCAATTCTGTTTCCATATTTTCTGTGCTAAACTGACAGGTGCCTACTACCTTGTGCCCACCGCCACCATATTTCAGCATAAGAGCACCTACATCCACCTTTGATGTCCGATTAACCACACTGTGACCTACAGCTGCGGAGCAGCCTTCCCCTCCTCTACCCGAAACAATCCAAACAGATATATTTTGTTCTGGAAATAGGCTGTAGATAATGAATCTATTTCCGGCATAAATTAATTCTTGCCCCCTCAGATCTGTGATGATTACTTGATCTTGTATTTTCGTATGTTCTTTCAACATCTGAATAAACAGCTCAGTCTGCTCATTGTACTTCTTGACTCTCTCCACCACATCGGGAAGATTCAAAATCTCTTCAATGGAAAACTCTGCACACCAGTCAATCAATTTTTCCATAAGCATGTAGTTTGGAATGGTAAAATCTCGGAATCGACCTAAGCCTGTTCGAGGATCCATGATAAATCCTAAAAGAATAAATCCCTTTGGGTTTAGAATTTCTTCTACGGTCAAGTTTGCGCTGTCCACCTTATCTACAGCATCTAAGAGCTCATCAAATTGAGGAAATTTTTCCTTTCCTCCATAATAATCGTAAATTACATGTGCCGCACTGGGACACATGCGGCTATCTCCTTTGTATTTTCCTTTGAAGGCATTCCTTTCTATTTCACTGGAATGATGATCAAACCATAAGCCACATCCTTCCACAAAGGGAACATTGGCCAAGCAATCGTTTTGACCTATCTCTTCAAGACCATCCTGTAAATCCTTAGGATGCACGAATTTCCAACTGTCAATTACACCTGCTTTTTTTAAAAATACCGCACATACTAGTCCATCAAAGTCAGATCTTGTAATTAATCGCATATCTATACCTACCTTTCAAACTTTCCTTTCAAACCTTATCTTTCAAGTTTTTTGATTCCTAATACTTTACTAAGAATAAAGCCAATGGGGAATACCAGTACCGTAAAAAGAGCCCCCATTTTCGCAGCACCCATAATCGTCAAATCTGTATATGCGGATCCTGCCACAAACAGTGCTACGGTAAGTCCCATTCCTGCAATTACTCCGGCCATGAGTACATCTTTTGTATGCATTCCTTCCGGAAGCCCGAATTTCAGCAGAGTTGCTATCCACGTGAACAATGAAATACCTATGGTCTTTCCAACAATTAAGGATATCAATATTATCCAAGTTAAATTATTAATTCCGGAGAATTGAACCCCTGCGTTAGAGATACCAAATAATATGAGTCCATAGTCTACGAAGGGTGAAATTTGATGCTCAAATTTTGCTAATGTAGAATGGCCTGCTGCATCTTCTAAGCCATGTGTATCTTGATGATGGACTATCTTTCCGCTCCTAGGTAAGAACGGTACGATAAACACCAGAGCTAATGCGGGGTGTAGATGAGCGTTGTGCATTCCAAACCAAGCGATAACGCCTGCAATAAATATGTATGGGAAGTAGCTCTTAATGCCCATTTTATTGAAGGCAAAGGCCACCAACATCGCCCCTACCACCAAAAGCAACCACATGGGCTCAGTAGGTGTTGTAGGATCCGGATAGAATATAGCGATGATTGCCAATCCAATTGCATCGTCAGCAACGGCTAAAAGAAGTAAGAAGCTTACTGCCGGATGGTTCTTCCCGAAGACCAACCTGGCCAATAACCAAGCTAATGCAATATCTGTAGCCGTACAGATGCCCCACCCGTTGGTATAATCCGGTGATCCAAACAAAATATTTAAAATAAAAAATATACAAATCGGTCCTATTACGCCTCCTGCTGTAGCCATAAGAGGTGTAACCGCTTTATGTATAGGATTTAAAGCACCTCCCGGTGATAAGCTGTTGACAATTTCCACTCCTGCGATACCGAAGAAGAATACCATAAAAATGTCGTTGACTAGAAAATGAAAATTATAGTGTCCGATTAAGTCCAGATGTAAAAAATGGGAATATCCTTCTGGGTCGATGTTGGCCCAGACAAGTGCAACTACTACTCCTGCAATCAAAGGTATGGAGTATTCTCTGATTTTTTTCAACATTTCGTCCTTTCTCCTAAAACAATATTTTGTATACAGTATACTTAAAACCTTATACAATGTAAAGCTTTTATCTAATAATCATATTATCAAAAATCCAAGTTTAATACAATAAGTTTTGTAAATCTTTTTGCTTTTAACTCGTCATTTGCGCTTACTTGTCTATATATATTCAGAGGCTTCTTCGTCCGCCACCACCATGAGTCTGGGATGCATTTGAAGAATAGAACCTGGAATTTCAGGGGTAACGGGTCCATAAAGAACCTGCCTCAGAACCTTGGCTTTCCTTTTGCCGCTGACACATAACACGATGCGCTTTGCCAACATGATGCTTTTTATTCCCATGGTAATAGCCTTTTGAGGAACCGCTTCTCTGGATGGAAAGTATTTGGCATTGGCATCTATGGTGCTATCCTTTAATTTAACGCAATGGGTTAGCTGCTCAAAGGCTTCATGTGGTTCGTTAAAACCAATGTGTCCATTTCCACCTAATCCTAAGAGCTGTAAATCTATACCGCCCAGGCCTTCGATTAACCTATCGTATCGTTTACACTCCCCTTCAATATCTTTAGCGAGACCGTTGGGCAGATGGGTATTTTCAGGCAAAATATTGGTATGGTCAAATAAATTAGAAAACATATAATGTCTATAACTGCTCTCATCTCCTGGAAGTAGCCCCACATATTCATCTAAGTTCACCGTACTGACTGAGGAAAAATCAATATCACCCTTCTCGTACCATTGCACCAGTTGCTGGTAGATCCCTAGCACCGTAGATCCTGTAGCCAGACCCAGCACTGCATTTTCCTTTAGAATTACTTGGGCAGAAAGGATATTGGCAGCTTTCCTGCTCATATCCTTATAATCCTTGGCCTTTATAATTTTCATTAGATCTTCTCCTTCCTCTGAAGTTTAGCAATTCTTTGTGTTATGTCTAGAACAAAATGATCGATACAATCTTTGATGTAAGTCTCTACGTTCAGTTCTTCCAAAAGTGGCAATAAATTCATAGCATAACTTAACGCTTCTGAGTGATCTGTATGGTGGGATTCATAGAAGGTAGCGTTGGCAGCAAACCTTCCCAATGTAGCTACGTCATATCGTTTTCCTCCGTCGATCTGAGAATCATAAACCCCTAACAGTGCCGCCCTTAAGGCGGGATGTCCAGATACATCTAATGCAACCTTATCCTCATCCTGAAGCCAATCCAGACCCCTCCATACTTCGCATCCATAAAATGCTTCCGGTTTATAATTAATTTCTTTTAAGGCTTCTATTGTTCTAAGGCATACAGCCACATGGGTATCGTGTTTATCCGCTGGGTTATGAGTATAGATTACCTGAGGCTTTAACTCTTTTATCACATTTTTTATGTTTTCTGTAAGCCTTTGATCTGTTAAATCTTTAATGAAGTTGCTAGGATATTTCAATGAAATCATCTGTCCATAATTGCCGATTTTAGCGGCTTTGTTCTGTTCTTCTGCTCGAACGACCATCATCTGATCGTCCGTATACTTTTCGTAAATACCTTTTCTAGGACTTCCTGCTCCATCTGCGCAAACCACAGCTGAAAAGGTCAAATCCGAATGATCAAAACAAGTCAATATCCCGTGTTGAGCCATGATTTCAATATCATCCTGATGAGCTCCAATGGCTAAATGGGTAGTTTTCATAGAGATCCCCCCTCTAAAGATGGAAATCTAAGCTTTGATCTACCCTCTTTGAAGAAAGGATGTAGTCCCCTTATATTTATTATCATTTTCCAACTCACCTCCATATTTATTGACTATTTCCACCATGGTGGACCATTTGCCTTCCATATCTTCTACCAATTTAAGCTGGGTTCTGCATCGATCCAGATTGTGTTCCTCTCTATGGATTTTAAAGTAACGATCCCCATTCAAATAATCCGTTAAAAATCTAACACCGCATTCTAGTGTCATAATTTTAGCACCCAGAGGTAAAAGAGAAATCTCCTTACTTGTTAGGGACTTTCCTGCCTCCTCCAAGTAACCTTTCGTGTAAGCATCAAAGTAGCTTTCTTCCATCCAAACCTTCTCCAGATCCTTTTCATCCTCAGAAGCGGGATTCGTTCCAAATCGGATGGCGTCTCCAAAGTCGTAATGGCACAGACCCGGCATTACCGTGTCCAAATCCACCGCACAAATTCCCTTGCCGGTTCCTTTGTCAATCAAAGAATTATTCAGTTTCGTATCGTTATGAGTTACCCTTATGGGCAGTTCCCCTTCTTTCAACAGCTGAACCAGAGTACCAGCTTCCTCCTTTCTGTCCATAACAAAAGAAATCTCCTTTTGCACATCCATTGCCCTTCCTTTTACGTCTTGTTTTAAGGCATATTCCAACTGTTCATATCTTTTTATGGTATGATGAAATCCTGGAATCGTCTCATGTAAACTCTCTGCTGGATAATCTGAAAGCAAGCTCTGAAACCTACCGAAAACCTTGGCTGATTCGTACATATCTTCCGATTTTTCAGCCTGCTGTAAAGTAATCGTATCTTCTATGAAGGTGTAACATCTCCAATATTCCCCTGTTTCATCTTGAAAGAAAGAATTTCCATTTAAGGTAGGAATGATATTTAGGGTTTCTCTCTCTGGATCGCCCCCTGCAGCTACAATCTTATCTCTTAAATAGGTGGTTACACCTACAATATTTTCCATCAACTGGTATGGGTTTTTAAATACATTTGTATTGATTCTCTGTAAAATGTATGGTTTTAAAGCCCCATCTTTCTGCTGAATATATATGGCATAGGTATCATTGATATGACCACATCCATATGGTAATGTTCTTGTCAACTGTCCAGAAAAACCATACACCCCTAAAACGTTTGAAACTATAATATCTAATGCTATTTTCACCTTTTGACCTCCCGCTTCTCTAGTCCCTTATAAACCATGGTCCTCATACCCCCCAGGATTATTTTTCTGCCATCTCCAAGAATCTTCACACATTTCCTTTAGACCTTTTTTGGCCTTCCAATTTAATTCACTTTCTGCCTTTGCGGGGTTTGAATAGCACTTTGCAACATCTCCCGCCCTCCTCGGCTGTATCTCAAAGGGAATTTTTTTCCCACAGGCTTCTTGAAAAGCGTCCACCATTTCCAACACGCTGTATCCCTTACCTGTACCTAGATTGTATATAACCAATCCACAATTTGTCTCTAACTTTTTCAGTGCCGCCAAGTGTCCCTCTGCCAAATCTGTGACGTGAATATAATCCCTTACCCCAGTTCCATCCAAGGTAGGATAATCGTTGCCGAACACACTTAAACAGGCTAATTTTCCAATGGCCACCTGAGTGATATAGGGCACCAGATTATTGGGAATTCCATTTGGGTTTTCGCCTATAGTGCCGCTTTGGTGAGCGCCCACGGGATTAAAGTATCTTAAAATCGCAATGTTCCAGGAATGATCTCCAATATGTATATCCTTTAGCATGTTTTCAATCATGAGTTTGGTCGCACCGTAAGGGTTTGTGGTGGAAAGAGGAAAATCCTCTGTAATGGGTACCTTATGTGGATCTCCGTACACCGTTGCAGAGGAACTGAAAACAAAATTTTTCACCTGAAACTTTTCCATAACCTTCAAAAGCTGTAAGGTGGAGCATAGGTTATTCTCATAATATTTTAAGGGAAAGGTGACGGATTCTCCTACAGCCTTCAGTCCTGCAAAATGAATGACCGCTCCTATTTCATTTGCCTTGAAAATTCCATTCAAATTCTCTTCATCCCGTACATCCATTTTATAGAACACAAAGTCTTTACTGGTTATTTTTTTGATTCGTTCTATGACCGCCACGCTGCTATTGGATAGATTATCTACCACCACAATATCTTCCCCTGCCTCTAATAGAGCTACACAGGTGTGGCTCCCAATATATCCGGCACCTCCAGTCACAAGTATTTTCATCTTTCCCGCCTTTCGATTTTATGATTACTTTTATAAGTTCTTAAGGATTCCTCCTATTGCCCTAATTGCAAATGGTCAACCCCGTTTCTTTATCAAAGAGGTGAAATGCATGAATATCCAGCTCAATGAAGAACTTTTCTCCTATTCTGGCTTGGGTATGTGGGGGTAGCTTTGCGATTAATTTTTCTTGACCTAAGGTAAAATACGCATACACCTCAGATCCCATAAGCTCCGTTAATTCAACATCTACCTCTATTGCATAATCCGGATTTTTTACTTGATCCCATAAATTTTCTGCACGGATTCCCAAGATTACGGTTTTATCCACATATGGTTCAATGACATCCTCAGTCACCTTTTCAGGGAGGATAGGAAACCTCTTTTCCCCTATCAGCGCAAAGAATTTACCTTCCTCATTTAAAACTTTAACATCTAAAAAGTTCATCACGGGTGATCCGATAAAGCTGGCTACAAACATATTTTCAGGTCTCTCATATAAATTTTGAGGCGTATCCACCTGCTGGATAAATCCATCCTTCATGACCACAATGCGATCTCCCATGGTCATGGCCTCCATCTGATCATGAGTCACGTATACGAAGGTGGTACCCAGACGTTTGTGCAATTTAGAGATTTCTGCACGCATTTCCGTTCGCAATTTTGCATCCAAATTAGATAGAGGCTCATCTAAAAGGAATACCTTCGGATTTCTCACCATGGCACGTCCCAGAGCCACACGCTGCCTCTGCCCTCCGGAAAGAGCCTTTGGCTTTCGCTCCAGATATTCTTCAATCTGTAGGATCTTGGCAGCTTCACCCACCTTGGCTTTAATTTCATCCTTAGGCATTTTTTTTAATTTCAATGCAAAAGCCATATTTTTATATACGCTCATATGAGGATATAGGGCATAGTTCTGAAAAACCATGGCAATATCCCTTTCTTTTGGGGGCAGGTCGTTCACCTTGGTATCCCCTATGTAAAGCTCTCCCTCAGAAATTTCCTCCAATCCGGCAATCATTCTAAGTGTGGTAGATTTCCCACACCCAGAAGGACCTACGAGGATGATAAATTCCTTATCCTGAATTTCCAGATTAAAATCGTGCACTGCCACAACGTCTCCAGAGTAAATTTTCTTCACATTTTTCAAAGATATACTGGCCATAAAGAGCCCCCCTTATTATTCCACATTTCTATTCTATCGGTTCTTCTCTTTCCTTGCAATAGCTACTTTAATCTGATGGAAAGTGTTCCAAAGTACTCAGGGCTATGAAAGTCCGGTTTTGGCAAAGCAATATGAGACCAACAACCGTAATGCAAATTCTTACACTCCTCTCCACATTTAAAAAAGTTTCCTTTCATAACAAGACCCTCTCTCGGTTGAAAATTAGGAAAATACTCCTGAATAAAATCATAAGGTATTTTATACTCTATAGACCAACCATTGTCGTAACATGGTGCATCATCGTCTATTGATGAATTCCTCCCTTTCTTTTGAGAAGAATTTATCACTGCTTCTTGGGAGGAAAAAATCTTTGTCCTTACTTGAAAAAATTCCTTGTAATTTTCAATCTCCAAGTTACTCCTGTCAAATCGATTTGTTCCTATGGAGATGAATAGAGTTCCCAAAGCATTAAATTCAAAGTTGATATATCTTTTACTTTGATCCGGATCCGGCATGAGAAAAAACTCCATGCAACTATCTGTGTACACCGGTCCGTTGAGTTTTGTAATCTCAGCCCTGACGTCTTGGTCGTGGGTAACCATCCGGACAGCAAATGCTTGAGGTAGGGCTAGTATATGTGCATGGGTACTGGGTCTGTAGCTACAGCCCCAAGGAAAGGTGTCGATCTCTGCACGAGGTACCGTAGAAAATTCCGGTTCCTCCCGATCCTGAAAACAAATGGTATATCCACTGGGTACGCAATTATTATTCATTGAAACACCTTCTTATAGTTTTACGATGGCTCCTGATTCTACGGATTGATGAATGGCTTCAACAATTTTAGTATTGATCAATCCCAAATCTTCATTGGCTTCCGGTACTTCATTTTTTCTGAGACAATCTACGAAATGATGAAGCATAAAATTGGAGTTTCCGGTGGCCATTTGGTTGATGGAAGTTCCTAAAGTATGTACGTGAGAAAACTTTTGGGAAGTTCCCATTCTTACCATTTGATCGTAAGTATCGATATACAAGCTGCCCTCTGTTCCAATAATTTCCATTTTTAAATCATAAATTAAGGGCATACTGTTTGGTAGCACCCAGCTGGAGGACAAGGTGGCGTGAGTTCCATCCGTATAATTCAAGGTGGCCTGAATGGTATCGTAAAGATCCAACCCCATGGATTTCAACTTTTTCTTAGTTCCCACAGCATAGACGCTTTCTACACTCTTTCCTGAGAACCATGCAATCATATCCACCACATGGGGGAAGAGGAACCAACCTACCGATGATCCCTTTGACCACTTTAATAACTCCGTAGGTACAAATATGGTGTCGTTTAATCTTGCATTTACATTGAGAATTTCACCGATGGCTCCTTGATCGATATTATTTTTTGTGGCTACTATGGGAGAGTTCCACCTGTTCTCAAAGGCTACCATACATTTTATCTGATTTTTCTTAACTGCCTCCACCATTTCTTCACACTCTGCCACGGAGGTGGAAAAGGGTTTCTCACATAATATATGAATCCCTTTATTTGCAGCATATAGCACTGCATCCTTGTGAAGAAAATCAGGTGTTGCAATAATGACCCCATCCATATCCACTTCGTCCATCATCTTCTTGTAATCCGTAAAAGCAGGCACCTTATAAATCTCCTTTACGGAAGATAGGGTGTTTTCATCATACTCAGAAATTGCCGCAACCTCCGAAAATGGGTTTTCATTGATGGTATTTGCAAACATCGTACCTCTGATACCCATACCAATAATTCCAATTTTAATCATTTCATTCTCTCCTTTTTCTCATTTGGCTAAACTTCTTAATTTGTTATTATTACTTACTACCTACTACTTACTTCTTAATGCTTAATGGATTTCGCAACTTCTTTGAATGTCATGCTTATTGCTTCACAGCCCCTGCCGTCATTCCACTGACCAGATATTTCTGCAAGAGCAAAAACAGGATAACGATAGGAATGGTGATAATCACGGCTCCCGCCATAACACTTGCCCAGTCCGTGGAGTACTGTCCCACGGCGGTGGATATGCCCACGGGCAGCGTCCATTTGGCATACTTTTGAACAAAGATACTGGCAAATAAATACTCGTTCCACCCGGCGATAAAAGAAAATATTCCAGTAGCCACAAGCCCCGGCACCGTAAGGGGCAAAATGACCGTAATAAAAGTTTTTAATCTGTTGCATCCATCCACACTGGCGGCCTCATCCAAGGATAAGGGAATAGTATCGAAAAAGCCCTTCATAGTCCAAGTGCAAAATGGAATGGCAAAGGTGGTGTAGGAAATAACCAAAGCGATGAGCGTATTGAGTAGGTTTAAGTTATTCAGTACTACATAAAGTGGAATAATCAGCAAGGATCCCGGCAAAACTTGAGTCATTAGTATGATATATCCCAACGTCTTCCTGCCTGCAAAACGAAAACGAGATAAGCCATATCCTCCTAAGGAAGCGATAATAATTGAAAAAAGTGTGGTGCTGGCAGATACGATAATGCTGTTGACCATCCAGATTTTCATATTAAAATTCTTGGATTTTCCTAAGATCATAGATTGGTATCCCTTAAGTGTAGGGCTTTGGGGTATAAAGGAAGGCTCAGAATAAATTTCTGTAGCAGGTTTAAAGGAAGTTGAAATCATCCAGGCAAAGGGAAACACAGCAAAGGCACATATGATTCCGACGAGCAACAATGCAATCACTTTTTTTAAGGTCATCATTAAGCTTCCTCCTTATTCAAAACCTTTAGGTATATAAATGTGAAAAGTACTGAAAATCCTAACATGATCATGCCTGCTGCTGCTGCTTTACCAAAGTCAAAAAACTTGAAAGCGGTCTGATAGATATATATGGTTAAAATTTCGGTTGCTCCTGAGGGACCACCACGAGCCAGCAAAAATGCGATACCAAAATCTTTGATTGTCCAAATTATTAACAATAAAAATACTACCACAGACACAGGCTTTAACTGTGGTAAAGTTATGTTTTTAAACTGCTGAAGGGAACTAGCACCGTCTACTCGCGCCGCTTCATAGAGCTCTCCTGGTATGCTTTGAAGTCCTGCTAATAGCATGATTGCTACAAAGGGAAATCCCTTCCAAATATTTACTGCCATAGCAGACCAAAGGGCAATGGATGGATCTGTTAAAAATCCCACAGGTTGGGATAAGATATGGAGGTTTGTGCCTAAATAATTTAGAATACCAAAATCCCCATCATACATTAATATCCAAACCAAACAAGCCACCACCTCTGGAACCGCCCAAGGAATGATGATGAGTGCCCTAGCCAATCCCCTTCCCCTAAAGGGCATGTTTAAAAGCATTGCGGTTCCTAGCCCCAGAACAAATCTCCCAGTTACTGTAACAAATATGTAGATTCCGGTGATATAGAGAGAATGAGTAAACTTCACATCTTCAAATACAGAGACAAAGTTATCTATTCCCACAAAGAAATTGCCTTCTGGTTTTGGTCGAGGCATATACCAGTACTGCACGCTCATGATTGCAGCCTTTGCTATGGGATAAGCTAAAAAAATTACCATCACCAATACCAGAGGTGTAACAAAGGCATATCCTGCAAAGGAACTTTTCTTAGTAATATTTTTCATGTTGCTTCCTTTACCTTTTAAGTGCATAATTTTAAGCGATATCAACATATTTTATGCTTTTATAGAGTAACCTATTTTTATAGGTTACTCTATAAACTAAGTGACTCTATAGACAATCTTTCTTATTTGTTCATGACTTCCTTACATTTTTGAGCTGCTTCATCCAATACTGTCTTTGGATCCTTTCCTGCAGCAAAGATCTGCTGCGTATAATCGATCATAATCTGATTCAGTTCCCCACGCTGTGGAATGAGTGGATCTGCAATCTGTGGACCGTAACCCTGATAGTATTCTGCAAAGGTTGCTGATAAAGGATATTTTTCTGCATATTCATCGCTACCTGAGTAAACATTGCTGGCTGGAATCATTCCGCAAGTTGCAACGATTGCTTGAGCTTCATCAGAGGTCATCCATTCCATGAATTTCCATGCTGCTTCTTTATTTTCTGTATTCTTGGACATACACATTACTAAAGGATAATTAGTTGGGTTGGGTTTATAAAGGGTTCCATTGTATTCAACGCTTGGAGATGGAATGAGACCGATGTCATCCAGAAGGGCAGCATCTCTCTGCTCGGTCATACCGATGAACCAAGGACCATCATAATTGAATGCTGCAATACCATTCCAGAAGTATTCTCTTGAATCCTTCTTATCAGGAGCTGCTTTTCCTAAACCATCTGTAAGTAAGTACTTCTGCCATTCTTGCGCTGCCCAGACATTCGCATCACTGTTTACTTGAATTGCATCTGCTGTAAATGGACCTTTCTCTCCGTCAGGGAAATATAACCCCATAGAAATCTCTCTTGCAAGCATTCTTGCCCATTCCGATACTACGAATCCATGAGAGCTGTTTACTACACCCATTCCAACGATATTTTTTTCTTTTAATTTTTTAGAAGCTTCAACGAAGTCATTCCATGTTTTTAAAGTAGCAGGATCGATCCCGTTATCGGCTAATATCGATTTTCTATAAAATAATGCAGTGGTTCCCCAAGCATAATTGGAAAGAGCCAATGTTTGATCCTCAAATTCGCACATATCCTGCCCCGCCAGCAGTGGTTTATAATCCGTACCTCCCATATATGGCGTCAAATCTTCAAACACTCCGTCTTCCCTTAATGCGTTGTAAGAAGCAACATTTTCAGGATAGACCTGCAAAATATCCGCCTCATTTCCACCCATGATCTCCGTGGTTGCATTATCCCAAAACTCTGCATATCCTGCCCCATATACCTCCACCACCACGTCGGGGTTTGCTGCATTGAAAGCTTCAATCAGAGCATCGATAGCTACCTGATGAGGCTCCTCCACATACACGGATGTGGCAAAGGTTACGGTTACAGGCTCACTATCCCCTCCCCCTTTAGTGCCACCACTTCCGCAAGCAGCAAAGCTAGTAATTACTAAAAGTGCCACTAACAAGAGTACAGGCAATTTTACGTACCATTTACGATTCTTCATTTTCTCCTCCTTTTACTGACTAAAATCCAAAAGTAATATTTAAAAACAAAATGTTCTTAAATCAGGTGAAAAATGACTGTATGTCTAAAGTTTCTGAATTATTTGACAAAATTTTACCTTGAAGTTGCATTGTTTGTCAATATAATTTTCTATCTATTTCCGTTTGTGACTTTTATTTAAAAATAAATTTATATTTATTTACTCGAAAAAAATAACACTATCTTTTTATAGTTCATTATATGTTCTATAATAAATAAAAATATGATAAAGCTAGAAAAAGCTTTAAATTTATATAGAGATTATGATTGTAGACTGGTGTATCATAATATGAAAAAAGCAATGGACAAAATTATTTTTTAGTAATTCTTGTCCATTGCCTTCAATATTTACAAAACTCTAGCAAGTTCCCCTCTGGATCTCTTATATAGATGGATTCCATCTGGCCTTTGGAACCTTCTCTTTTTATGGGTCCAAGTTCTACATCCACACCTTGATTATTTAAGTAAGCAACAAATTCCTCCATTTCGCAAGTAACTTCAAAACAAAGATCCGCACTTCCCGGCTGTACATTGGTTGCATGAGGAGATCGCTCATATTCCTTTACATGTACATTTATTTTAAAGTCTCCTGCGTATAATTCATGCCTAGCACGATTTCCTTTATATGTGAATCCTATCTTTTTATAGAAATTAAGACACTGTTCTAAATGTGTGGTAGTAATCACTATATGATCAATTCTTTTTATCATGATTTCACTTTTATAATTAGTTTGCTACATATGCAAATACATTTAATTATAATAAATCCCTTTCAAAGTATAGGTTTCCAGTATGTGACCATCCATCTTTTTATATAGAGTATTCATGTAAAATCCTGCCTCTAACTCTAATTCCGTATTTAATGCGAACACATGTAACTCGTATAAATGGGGTGCATCCGGGGGGCACATACCTCCGTAAAAACTTGATAACTCCTTACATTGGTTGCCTCCCTGCGTACTAGTCCAGCTGTTGACACCCTGCACGAAATCTTGTGTTGTTCTGCTTTCATTCTCCATTAACTCTAATTTCTTTATGTTTGCAGCCGTCCAGTGAATCCATGAAAACCCTCCACTCACTGGGTATGCATCTTTATCTTCCAGAACTAATGCAAAAGTCACCGTGCTTTGTGGAGCATTTTCAATTTTGATTGGAAAAGAAACTATGGGCATACCGTTTTCATTTACTTCTCCTCTTTTACCATATTTATCTAAAAAAATTCCGTCAATAATTCCTGTGCTTGTCACTTCCATAATAATTACCTCCACTCATTGATAAACCGTTTGTTATAACTCATCTTAAGCTAATTCATAACCGTTTGTTTTTTCTTTTTTATGCT
The DNA here is from genome assembly GCA_964582545.1 of uncultured Anaerovorax sp. Classification (GTDB taxonomy): domain Bacteria; phylum Bacillota; class Clostridia; order Peptostreptococcales; family Anaerovoracaceae; genus JAVVUJ01. The sequence goes on along the minus strand of CAZOSB010000003.1, from coordinate 81,460 downwards.
TCAAGTATACTTTTCAATGAACGATAAGTAAATTACCCACTTTTTTGTTGGTATTCTAAAAAATAGATCTTTATTTTTTTAGGTTTACTTTTTATATTCAATGCCCTTCTGGATAAGCATATCCTCCATACCGTTATCTAGCATAAAATCAATTCCAATGGATTGCATTATCTCCAAGGCTTTAAGCATTTTGGAACCTCGGTCATCCGTTAAAAAATATTCTACTTTTAAGGGGTAACCCTTATAGGTTTTCTTATCTATAAGACCAAATTCCATTAGTTCTTTTAAATGTTCAAGCAGCATCTTTTGAGTGATTCCATCTATATCCCTCTCTAGCTTTGATAAGGAAGTATTTCCCAACCTAAGACGCCATAATATGATGGTTTTCCATTTCCCCTTTATCATGTCATGGGTTAACTCCAGTGGACATGTATATTGATTTCTCACTATCAATGTGACTCCTCCTTTAAAACAACCGCTTTTATATAATTAAAAAATGTTTCACGTGAAACATTTTTTAATTGCATCATAATTCAAAGTCTTTAATGTTTTAAACCATTTAATAAATCAATTAATCTCTCCAGTTCGTCCTTACTATAATATTCTAATTCAATCTTTCCCTTTTTCCCATTAAAATGTATCCTAACCTTTGTTCCCACTATAGATTTCAACTCTTCCTCTATGGACTTAATTTGTTTCGCATCTACCCGTTCCTTTGACTTGGGTTTTGGATTTGCTAACCCTGAAATTTTTTTATTTACAATGCGCTCCAACTCTCTTACGGAAAGATTTTCCCTTACTGCATGCTTAGCCAAATCCATTTGAGTCTTTTCATCCTTTACAGCTAAAATAGCTCTAGCATGTCCACTGCTTAAAAGTTGATTTACCAGCATTTCCTGTATACCTTCAGGTAACCTCAAAAGGCGTAATGCATTGGTAACATACGGTCTACTCTTCCCAACATTTCTAGAAATGTCTTCCTGAGTAAATCCATACACTGATACCAATTCCTGTAATGCTTTAGCTTCTTCAATTGGATTTAAGTCTTCTCTCTGCATATTTTCTATTATGGAAAATAGCATGTTTTGCTTTTCATCCAATTCCCTGATTAGACAAGGAACCTTTTTCAGAGAGGCCTTCCTGGCAGCACGCCATCGTCTTTCCCCCGCAACAATTTCATATCCCTCTTTCACTGACCTTACAATGATTGGCTGGATAATACCATAATTCTCTATGGACTTTGCCAACTCTTCCGTCTTCTCATCGTTAAAGGTTTTTCTGGGTTGGTTATTGTTAGGTTTAATTAAATTTACATCTAGTAGTGAAATCTGGCCATCTAATAGGGTCTCTGTCGCTTCACTGATTTCTTGAGTGTTGATAGTAATGTCATTGAACAGAGCTTCCAGACCCTTTCCTAAGCCTCTGCTTTTCATGGCTGCCATTACTGCTCCCCTTCAAGCTCTAAAAATTCTGTAGCAAAATCTACATATGCTTCCGCACCTTTAGACTTTGGATCATAGATAGTGATAGGCAACCCATAGCTAGGCGCTTCTGCCAATCTAACGTTTCTAGGAATAACAGTGGTATAGACTTTTTCTCTGAAATATTTTTTAACTTCTTCCACCACTTGAATTGAGAGGTTGGTTCTTCCGTCAAACATGCTCAATATAACGCCCTGTATCTCAATGGAAGGATTCATATTTTTCTTTACTAGATCTATAGTGCTCATCAACTGGCTAACTCCTTCCAATGCGTAAAACTCACACTGTATAGGAATCAAAACACTATCTACTGCTGTAAGAGAGTTGATGGTCAACAGCCCAAGGGATGGAGGACAATCTATAAAGAGATAATCATACTTCCCTCTTATTTTATCTAAAGCTTTTTTTAGCCTTTTCTCTCTGGCTTCCAATTGTACCAACTCTATCTCGGCACCAGCCAACTGAACGCTGGCGGGGATAATGTCTAAGTTATCAATTCCTGTCTTTAAGATGGCATCCTCCGGTGAGACCTGATCATCTATTAAAACCTCATACATGGTTTTTTCAAGCCCTTTTTTGGAAATGCCCATTCCGCTGGTAGTATTTCCTTGAGGGTCAATATCCAAAATTAATATTCGCTTACCCTTTATGGCCAAACATGCAGCCAGATTGATATTGGTAGTAGTCTTACCTACTCCCCCTTTTTGGTTGAAAATTGCAATGGCTTTTCCCACAACTATACCTCCTGATTAACTATATCTATAGAACCTTTAACACATTATATATTATAATATAGTAAAAATCCACAATTTTTTTACAAAATATTGTGGATTTTTTTAATATATAGGAAATATCGTCAAAGACGATATGACGGAATATCAAAGAATCTACCTTGCAAAGAGTGACCCCTTGCAGGTCACATTTGGAAATAGGAATCTTTGATTCCCTCATTTCCACGTTTTTATTATGTAAAAGATGAATAAGCTTATTTAGTTTAATATTTTTGGTTTTATAAAATGTTTCACGTGAAACTATTTTGCAATTAACATCTTACTTTTTACTGCAGTTTTAGGTATAGTAATCACAATTTCCATATAATCGCCTTTATCCTCTTGGTAATATTTGGCATCTTTCTCAACTTCATATATGGACGTAAAGGCATTCCTCAAAGTATTTAAATAAATCTTATGATTGATAAACTTAACTTTATCCTCTTTTCTCTTTTCGCTTTCGTGTTTTTCCAATACATCATTAATCAGTTTCTCACTTTGCTTAACATTTAGGCTATGATCAATTATACGTTGTAAAACCTGTCTTCTAAGTCCTGAATCCAAAATTTTCAACAATGCCCTAGCATGTCTCTCAGATAGTCCATGCTCGATTATCATCTTCTGCACGTCTGCCGGCAATGATAAGAGTCTGATCTTATTAGATATAGTGGATTGTTGTTTTCCTACTTTTTTGGCAATATCTACCTGTGTCATTCCATGCTCTTCCATAAGCTTCCTATAGGCTTCCGCTTCTTCAACAAAGTTTAGATTCTCCCTTTGAATGTTTTCTACCAACGCTAAGAAAGCTACCTCCTTTTCACCCGCTTCTCTAATAACTACAGGTACTTTTGTAAGACCAGCCATATTAGCAGCTCTAAGCCTTCTTTCACCTGCAATTAACAAGTAGTTATCTTTAGCTGTTCTCTTAACTATCAACGGCTGAATCACACCAAACTCCATAATGGAATCTTTTAACTCAATAAGTTCCTTATTTTCAAAATGTTTTCTAGGCTGATCTTCATTGGCATGTATAAAATGGATTGGAACTTCCATTTGCTCATTTCTTCTATTAAACATAAAATACCCCCTATAGTGAAACTCTGGTAACTAAATGCTTGGACAAGCTTTCTATACTATAATAACAAGAAACTGCCTCTATGTTAAACCCTTACTTGTCAACAAAAAACCCCTTAAATCTTCATTTTAGGGGTTGTTTTTTCGGAATTCCTGCTTTTCTCGGATATTTCGATGGTGTATTTTTTATTTTTTTTATTTCTAAGACCCAATGATCGGATTCAAATTGTTCGTGACTATAACTTTTCTTACCCTCTAGATCTCCTCCCAGGAGCTTTATAGCACCTAAGCTTAGCTTTATTTCCTCCTGAGACTTTGCAGTCTTATACGGTAAAAAATAACCTCCTACTTTTACAAAGGGTAGGCAATATTCCGAAAGAACGCTTAGCTCTGCAACAGCTCTGGAGACACATACATCATAATGATCTCTTTGCTCCTTCCTATTAGCCAGCTCCTCTGCCCTTCCGTGGATTAGTGTTAGGTTATTAATGTTTAACTTAGATGCTACGTCCTCTATGACATTTAGCTTTTTTTTAACGGAATCAACCAGATAAAAAGACTTCTCCGGGAACATCATCGCTAAAGGTACCCCAGGAAATCCCGCGCCTGTACCCATGTCAAGGATTGTATCAGCTACTTTTATAGCCTCCATATGGTAAGGCAGCAGGGAGTCAAAATAATGGATCCTTATGAAGTCCTCTTCTCCCACAACCGCTGTGAGGTTAATCTTTTCATTCCATTCTAAAATCAAGGTCATGTGCTTGCGGAACTTATCTACTAATCCATCATGATATGGGATATTCAGATTTTCAAAAACTTCAATAATTTTATCCATTTAACCTTTTCTCTCGTTCTAAATAAATTAAAAGTACGTTTATATCCGAAGGAGATACCCCGGATATTCTGGAAGCCTGACCTAATGACTGCGGCTTAAACTGACTCAGCTTCTGTCTGGCTTCTATTCTCAACCCATCAACCTTAGAATAATCCAATTTCTCATCCAGCTTCCGATTCTCAAGTTTTTTAAACTTCTCTACTTGTTGTATTTGCTTTTGAATATAGCCAGCATACTTAATTTCAACCTCTACCTTTGCGATAATGTGATCAGATAATTCTGGGCGTTCCCCATCGATCGTCTCCAAATCCTTATAAGTAACCTGAGGTCTCTTCAGCAGTTCCCCCAAAGATATCTTATTTTTCACAGGTGAGCTCCCATGTTGGACCAAAAAATCATTTACGGAAGATACAGGAGGAAAGGTATTGCATAACCTGGCATTTTCCAAATTTACCGAATTTCGGTTATCCATAAATCTCTTATATCTTTCTTCCGTTGCAAGACCTATTTCGTAGGCTTTTTCCGTAAGCCGTAAATCTGCGTTATCTTGCCTCAATATTAGCCGATACTCCGCTCTGGAGGTCATAATTCGATAGGGTTCATTGGTTCCTTTCGTCACCAAATCATCGATTAAAACGCCGATATATGCTTCCGATCTATCTAAAATAAAGGAATCCTTACCTTGCAAAAGCAAAGCCGCATTAATCCCTGCCATAAGCCCCTGGGCAGCTGCTTCCTCATATCCTGAGCTTCCGTTAAATTGACCAGCGCAAAAAAGTCCCTTCATTTCCTTGTGTTCCAACGTTAACTTTAAGTCCAATGGATCGATACAATCATATTCGATGGCGTATGCCGGTCTGGAAATCTCCAGATTTTCCAATCCCGGTATGGAACTGTAAAACTGTACCTGCACATCCTCCGGCAAGCTGGAAGACATACCCTGAATGTACATTTCATCAGAAGTCAATCCCTCAGGCTCAATAAACAGCTGATGCCTAGATTTATCGGAAAATCGATTGACCTTATCCTCTATAGAAGGGCAATATCTAGGTCCCACTCCCTCAATCTGCCCTCCAAACAAGGCAGATCTTGAAAAGTTTTTTCTGATGATATCATGGGTTTCCTCATTGGTATAAGTGAGCCAGCAGGAAACTTGATTGGTTCCAATGGAGTCATTCATAAAGGAAAACGGAACAATATGGTCATCTCCCATTTGCTCCTCCATGTTGTGATAATTTAAACTTTTACCCAAGGCCCTTGCAGGGGTTCCCGTCTTAAATCTTCTCAGATTTAACCCCATATGGCGCAAATTCTTTGCAAGCTCTATGGATGGAGCTAAATTATTTGGACCGCTTTCATAGGCACGGTCCCCAATAAAAATCTTACCAGCTAAAAAGGTACCAGTAGCTAGAATAATTACCTTTGCTCTATATATGGCACCTGTTCTTAAAACAACGCCTTCTACCTGAAAGTTTTCTTGTAGAATTTCAACTACCTCTCCCTGCTTGAGATTTAAATTTTCCTGATTTTCCAAGGTTCTCTTCATTTCCTCGTGATATTTAACCTTATCCGCCTGCGCCCGCAAGGAATGGACTGCCGGTCCTTTTGCAATATTTAACATCTTGCTTTGAATAAAGGTCTTATCGATATTGATGCCCATTTCTCCCCCTAGAGCATCAATTTCCCTAACCAAATGTCCCTTCCCCGTTCCTCCGATAGAGGGGTTGCAGGCCATCATAGCTACCGCCTCCAAATGAATGGAAAGCAGCAAGGTGTTCTGTCCCAATCTGGCAGCCGCCAAACCGGCTTCACACCCAGCATGACCTGCACCTATGACGATTACGTCGTATTTTCCCATTTCATAATTATTCATAAATCATTTCCCTAAACAAAATCTTGCAAATACTTCTTCTATAATATCTTCTGAAACAGACTCTCCAATTATTTCCCCCAGCTTGTCCCAAGATGTTTTAATATCCACCTCTATAAAATCTAAAGGCTCCTGCAAATCTATCATATTAATGGCATCACCTAAGGATTCAAAGGCTTGCTCTGTCAGATTTCTATGTCTCATATTGGTTAAAATAAAGCTGTTATTTTGTTTTACATCACCGGAATAAATCCACTCAGAAATAGCCGATTCCAGATCTTTAATCCCCTCACCCGTCAGAAGAGAGGTCTCTATTATCTTTGCCTGTGGCAATAGAATTCGCAGGTCATCTTCCTCAACAGCTTTACCCAAATCCGCTTTATTTAAAAGAACTATAACGGGCTTTTGTGATAATTGCATCATTAAGGCTCTATCCTCGTCATTTAAACCCTTGTGACCCTCCACCAAATAGAGGATTAAATCCGCCTGATTTATGGATTGCTTACTACGCTCAATGCCAATTTTTTCAACATAGTCTTCGGTCTCCCTCAAACCTGCAGTATCCGTAAGGCGCACAGCAATACCGTTCACAGAGATGGTCTCTTCAATGGTATCCCGCGTGGTGCCCGGGATATCTGTAACGATGGCTCTGGATTCTTTTAACAAAATATTTAATAAGGAGGATTTACCAACATTTGCCTTACCCACTATCGATACAGCCAACCCTTCAGAGATAATTTTTCCCTGATTAGTTGTATTCAACAGCTCTTCTATCTTATGTTGAATGACGGACAGATCTTTCTTAAGTTCTAGGTAAGTTAAATGCTCGATATCTTCATCTGGATAATCTATATTCACAGTTACCTTTACCAATACTTCCAGTAACTCTGCTCGAATTCTATTGATATTTTCGGAAAATTCTCCTTGCATCTGAGTCAGTGCTACTTCAAATGCTGCATCAGATTTAGCTTTAATCAAATCAATGACCGCTTCCGCCTGGCTTAGATCTAACCGACCATTGAGAAAAGCTCTCTTAGTAAACTCTCCTGGCTCTGCTAGTCTAGCACCGCATTTTAGGCTCATCTCCAAAGTTTTTCTAAGGGAAATCATGCTACCGTGGCAGTTGATTTCCACCACATCTTCCCCCGTATAAGAAGCAGGACCTTTCATATATACTGCCAGACCCTGATCGACGTAATTTCCCGTTTGTTTATCCACTATTCTACCGTAAATCATTCGCCTGTTTTGATTAGAATCGATCAAAAATCCATCTTTCGGCTCAAACAATTTATTCAGAATTTCTAAGGATTTCAAGCCACTTATTTTCACAATGCCAATGGCACCTTGACCAAGGGCTGTAGCTACAGCTGCAATTGTATCATCCATTTTTTTCTCAATCCAATTTTACTCAATTTATTTAATCCATTTTATAAATATATGAGCACCTCAGAAGGTGCTCATTTGTCTGATTTCATTCATTACCTGAAATTTATTTTTTTCCAATTACAACTCTTCTAAAAGGCTCTTCCCCTTCGCTCTTTGTAACTACCTTTTGATTCTGCTGCAATGTTGCATGAATTACTTTTCTTTCATATGGATTCATAGGCTCGAGTCTTACGCTTTTACCTGTGCTCAAAACCTTTCCAGCTAAGCGATTAGCCAGCTGTTCCAAAGTCTTTTCCCTTTTTGCTCTGTAATTTTCTGCATCCACCACAACCCTTACATACTTATCCTTATTCTTATTCACCACTAAACTGGTTAAATATTGGATAGCATCTAAGGTTTGTCCCCTCTTTCCGATTATGGTACCCGAATCCTTGCCGTCAATTTCTATGAAGAGAAAACTTTCATTTTCAAAAGCCTTCATCTGTAAGTTTAACCCCATCTGCTCTATTACTTCCTTCAGAAAATCCAAAGCAGCGTTATCAACAGTTTCCGTCAGATCATCAGGTCTTTCGCTCATGAGAAATTTTGTAGAATGTTTTTTGTTGGATTCCTCTTCCTCTAAAAAAACCTCTTTTTCTTCTACTGACTTTTTAATAAAATCAGTCTTTTTGGAAATCTCTGATTCCTTCTTGATTTCCGAAGTCTTTATAGTATTTATTTCTTTTTTATTTTCATCTTTGATTTTTTTCTTTTCCACTCTGACCTTTGCTAATTTTGAACCTAATCCAAAAAATCCTTTGGTTGGCTCTTCAATCACTATAACATCAACATCTTCCGGTGATAAGTTTAAATCTATTAAAGCTAAACGAACAGCTTCATCTACGTCTTTTCCCCATTTTTCTGAAAAATCCATTATTTCTTACCTCCCTCTTTTCCTTTCTCAATCAAAACCTTTTTTTTCTTCCATCTATTTAATAACATAGTTTGGAAGATTTGTATTAAGGTTCCGACAAACCAATAAAGCGTAAGTCCTGCAGGGAAAGATCTTCCCATCCATACGATCATAACCGGAAAAAAGTATTTCATCATGGCCATCATAGGAGCCATTTGAGGATTTTCCACATTATTGGACTGCTTTTGTGTTTGTGAGAAAGAGACAAATGTGGTTATTCCGGCCAATAAAGGCAAAATCCAAGGATCAGGTTGACTTAAATCCGGAATCCATATAAAGGATTCATGAACCGCCATGATCATATCCGTGCTACCAATAAAATAGACAGGATCTCTCAATAAAGCAAAAAGTCCAAATATGATTGGCATTTGAATCAACATAGGAAGACATCCTCCCATAGGGTTGAATTTTTCTTCCTTGTATAGCTCCATCATCTTTATATTTAGAGTTTCTTTATCATTTGCATATTTTTTTTGTATTGCCTTTAACTTTGGCTGCATGTCCGCCATTCTGGCAGAATGCTTGATTTGATTGGCATATAGCGGAAATAAGCAAGCTTTTACGATAATCGTAAATACAATTAAGGTTATTCCATAGTTTTCTATGAGTTCATATAAAAAACTTAGCAACAATCCCAATGGACTTGCTATAAATCCGATAATGGTATAGTACATCCGGTATCCTCCGTTTTAATTTTTACTTCAAGGGATCATATCCTCCCTGATGAAATGGATGACATTTTAATAGTCTTCGTATACCAAAATAACTTCCTTTTATAGCGCCGTACTTATCCACTGCTTGTAAAAAATATGTAGAGCAAGTGGGATAAAAGCGGCACGTAGGAGGAAATAAGGGTGAAATTAATTTTTGATACACTTTTATTAATGATTTAATAAACCATTTCATATATCACCATTTTTCTTGATCGATATTAATTTTGCTTTTTTCATTGCGGCTTCAATAGATTCTTTCACATCCGCACATTTCAAATTGTTGATGGTGTTGCGAGCAATGATAATCAAATCGTAATGCTCCGAATTCAGCTTACAGGAAATCTGCCGAAAACTTTCTTTCATCAGTCTTCTGGCTCTGTTCCTTTTTATGCTGTTACCCACCTTTTTACTGGCCAAAAAAGAAATTCTGTTATAAGGCAAATTATTTTTTCTGTAAAACAATACAACGTATCTTTCACCGACTGACTTGCCTCTTTTATAAATTGCAGAAAAATCTTTTTTCTTTCTTAAAACATTTGGCTTCAGCATCTTTTCCTTTCAATTAAGCAGAAAACAAAAAGACCACACTGGCGGCCTCTATGCTGTAAGTTCTTTTCTACCTTTGAGTCTTCTTCTCTTTAAAACATTTCTACCGTTCTTTGTCTTCATTCTTTTTCTGAATCCATGTTCTTTCTTTCTCTGTCTAACCTTTGGTTGATAAGTTTGTTTCATCGATTTCCACCTCCTTTATCTCTGGATATATGCCCAATTATTATACATTCCTAAATATTTTATGTCAATCTTTTTCAATAATTTTTTTTTACCACTAATTTCCATTTATATTAAAAATCTATATATAGTTAAGGCTGTCTATATTTTATCAAGAAGTTGTCCACAATTAGTGGATAACTGCCAGAAAATATTTTTTTCAATATTTGATTTTAATGCTTGCCTGTGGATAACTTTATTTGTTATCATATAAGAACACAAAAATATAGACATTTACAAAGAGGAAACATTAGATGAAAAAGTTACTTTTAGAAAATTGGAACAAAACACTAGATCTACTAAAACCTGAACTAACTTCTATAAGCTTTAATACTTGGGTAGCTCCCTTATCCCCCATCAAATTAGATGATAAGTCAGGAACCATCTATCTTTCAGTATACAATGAAATGGCAAAATCCATTTTAATGACTAGATATAATTCCATATTAGAAAATGCTTTAAAGGAAATCTATCATAAACCCATAAAAATCCTATATGTTGAGGATCATACGGAAGAATCTGAAAATGAAAGCATGGTATCCAACTTCACAGATGAGCTTTACTTAAATCCGAAATACATTTTTGATACTTTTGTAATTGGAGTAAACAACAGATTTGCCCATGCTGCTTCTTTAGCTGTAGCGGAAGCACCTTCAAAAGCTTACAACCCTCTCTTTATCTATGGCGGTGCAGGGCTTGGAAAAACTCATTTAATGCACTCCATAGGTCATTACATATTACAACAAAAACCAAAAACAAAAGTTTTATACGTTTCCACAGAAATGTTTACCAATGAGCTTATTAAGGCAATTAGAGAAGATAAGAATTTAGAATTTAGAAATAAATACAGAAATATCGATGTTTTATTGATGGATGATATTCAGTTTATAGAAAAAAAAGACAGAACTCAGGAAGAAATATTTCATACTTTTAATACCTTATACGAAGCTAATAAACAAATTATCATCTCCAGCGACCGACCGCCCAAGGATATCAGTACTTTGGAGGAAAGGTTAAGATCTAGATTTGAATGGGGATTAATTGCAGATATTCAACCTCCGGATTTTGAAACCCGAGTGGCTATTTTAAGAAATAAAGCTGACTTGGAAGGTTTGGAGGCTACAGATTCCTTAATAGAGGTGATTGGAGTCATTGCAGAAAAAATACAATCTAACATTAGAGAATTGGAGGGTGCCTTTAATAGAGTAGTAGCAAATGCCGTTCTTACAGGAAAAAATATCAATAAGGATTTGGCTAAAGATGTTTTAAAAGATGTGTTTTCCACTTCTGAAAAAGAATTAACACCTAACATGATCAAAAAAACAGTCTGTACTTACTACAATATTAAAATTGCTGATATGGAATCTTCTAAAAGATCCAGAGATTTATCAAACCCCAGACAAATAGCTATGTACCTTTGCAGAGAAATGACAGATCTTTCTTTACCAAAAATAGGAGAAAACTTTGGCAATAGAGACCATACTACTGTTTTACATGCTTGTGAAAAAGTAAGTAAAGAAATTAAAACAAATGAATCTTTAAAAAATGTCATTCAAAGAATTAGCAAAGATCTAATGTCAAACTAACGGAATGTAAAAAATTAATTTTAATATATTTTTACTGAATAAGTATTACTAAAAATCACGAGTTATAAACAGATAAAAAATAGTATATTTTGTTTAAAAATAGTTATTAACAGGACTTATACACATTTCCACAGCCCCTACTACTATTACTACTAACTAAAATAGAAAAATAAGAAAGAAATTTTGCTGCTAAAGGAGATTTATTATGAAGATATCATGTTCGCAAAGCCAATTGGCAAAAGCTTTAAATACAGTATCAAAAGCCATTTCATCTAAAACTACCATTCCTATATTAAAAGGTTTTTTATTAAATGCAAAAGAAGGTATATTAACCATATCTGCATCTGATATGGATATAAGCATTGAAAAAAAAATTGAAGTAAATGTAGAAGAAGAAGGAACATTGGTCTTATCCGCAAAATTATTTGCAGATATTATCAGAAAATTACCAAACGAAGAAGTTTATATTGAAGAATCGGAAAACTTTACAGTGACAATAAGATGTTTATCTTCAGAGTTTACGTTGGTTGGTTTTCCTCCCGACGAATTTCCTATCATTGCAGACACAGAAAATGAAGATATCATTTCTTTAGATAAGGAAGTTTTTAAGGAGATGATTAAGAAGACAGCTTTTGCGGCAAGCATTGAAGAGTCAAAGGGTATCATAATCGGTGTTTTAATTGAAATGGAAGAAAATCAATTGAGTTTGGTTGCATTAGATGGATTTAGAATGGCAGTTGCTAAAGAAACTGTTAAAAATGAAAAAGTGGAGAAAATAATCATTTTAGCCAGAATCCTTGGTGAAGTAAATAAGATTATTATGGAAAATGAAGATGAAAACTCCATCAACTTAATATTGAGTGAAAAAAAAGCTATTTTCCTAATGGATAAGACAAAAATTGTTCTGAGATTGTTAGATGGAGACTTTATTAAGTACAGGGATGTAATTCCTTCAGAAAATCAGTGTAAAGTAAAAGTAAATAGAAATGAGATATTGAGTAGTTTAGAAAGAGCTTCCCTTTTGGCCAAAGAAGGAAAAAATAATTTAATTAAGTTATCAATAACTAATGATAAGATATTAATTACCTCTAGATCGGAAGAAGGAAATGTAAAAGAAGAAGTTTTTATAGAAAAAGAAGGAAATGATTTAGATATTGGATTTAACTCAAAGTATCTTTTGGATATGTTGAAAGCAATATCGGATGAAGAAATTATGATGGAATTTAATACCAGCGTAAGTCCTTGTATTATAAAGCCTTTAGAGGGAGATGCTTACTTGTATTTGATCCTGCCAGTGAGAATTGCATCTAATTAAGTGAGTTAAAAATATGTTTTTAAAAAAAATAATTTTAAGTGACTTTAGAAATTATGATAAATTAGAGCTTAATTTTAATGAAAATGTTAATTTAATTACTGGTAAGAACGCTCAAGGAAAAACCAATCTACTTGAAAGTATCTATGTTTTAAGTTTTGCAAAATCATTTCGCACTAATAAGGAAAGCGAAATGATTCTTTTTAATAAGGAATTTGCAAAAATAAAAGGATTTTGTTCAAAGGGTGATGAGGATTTGGATGTTGAAATTCTCTATAATAAATCAGGGAAGTTTATTAAAATAAATGGTAAAAAAATAACTAGAAATATTGAATTGCTGAACAATGTTTACATCGTAATTTTTTCTCCAGAGGATTTAAAAATCGTTAAAGAAGAACCGGATAAAAGAAGAAAATTTATAGATAGAGAATTGAGTTTGATAAAACCTGTTTACTACAGCTATTTAGTGAAGTATAAAAAAATATTGCAGCATAGAAATGCGCTTTTAAAAGAAAATTTTATAGATAAAGGTCTGTTAGAGGTCATGGATTATGAGCTGGTCAATTATGGAACTCAAATTATGCTGTATAGAAATATATTCATAGAAAAGTTAAATAAAATCAGTGGAAATCTGCATTTTAATATAACTAATCAAAAGGAATCTTTAGAACTTTATTATGAACCAAATATTCAGTTTTCAAATGATTTAGACATACAAAAAAAAATATTTCTTCAAAAATTAATGGAAAACAGAGAAAAGGATTTTAAGAGAAGAACTTCAACCTCAGGTCCTCATAAGGATGATTTAAAAATTATAGTAAATCATATAGATGTGAGGCATTTTGGATCTCAAGGTCAACAGAGGACTGCTGCTCTTTCTTTGAAATTGGCTGAGATACAATTGATAAAAGAAGAAACAAAAGAAAATCCAATTTTACTTTTAGATGATGTTCTTTCAGAGCTAGATCAGGAAAGACAGAGTTTTTTAATTAATGCGCTAAGAGATGTTCAATTATTTATAACTACTACGGAAATGGATGAAAAAGTAAAAGAAAGCTTAACCAAAGGAAAAACTTTCATAATTGATAACGGTGATATTATGGATGTGTTGGATTAAATTTTTTTCTTAGTAGATTCCCCTATAATTAACTCAACTGGCAAAACGATTCTTTTATTGTGAATGCCAGGCTCTTGAATAAGATCCCATAATAATCCCACAGCAGTAATTCCTTGGAGATCTCTTTTTGTATCCACCGAGGTGATGGTAGGTATGGAGAGCTGGGCTATTTCATTATTGTCAAATCCAATAATACCAATATCATCTGGCACGCAAAAACCCATGGAATCCAAAGCCTTTATGGTGAGAGCTGCCATCTTATCATTGGAGCAGATGAATGCTTCGGGCAATTCAGGCAAAACTTTTAATCTTTCAGTTATATATTTATAATCAGAATTGTATTCTTCTAAAATATCAGTGATGCAAATGTTTTCATCAAAATTTAAATCAAAAGATTCCAAAGCCACCTTATAAGTATAAAATCTTTCTAAAAAGCTAATATTGGTGGTTTCTCCAATAAACCCAATTTTTCTGTAACCTTGATCAAATAAATAATTTACTACGGAAAAGGCACCGGAAATATTATCTTCTACCACAGAACTGAAATTTGCACCTGGCAAATAAAAACTGGTTCCTACGATGGACAAACCTGTTTCAATCAGTAATTTGCAGCTATTCTTATCGATATCCCCCAAAATTAAAATTCCTTTTATTTTTTTCTCAGAAATATAGTTCAGCAATTCTTCAAAGGAGGAATAGATGGATTGAAGCTCAGAAGTATTGATAATAAAAAGACTGGAATTCCTTTTAAAAACTTCTTGTTGCATTACAGTTAAGAGGTGATGAAAGAAATAAGTGTCCGCAGTTGTATTAATAGTGGTAACCAAAAGAATATTAAAGTCTTCCTTAATTTTTTTGTTTATGTAACCCATATCTCTGGCGGTATTTAATATTTTTCTTCTGGTTTCTTCATTGATACCGGAATTTCCTCTCAAAGCTACTGATATGGTATTTTGAGATAAATTTAATTGATCTGCGATATCTTTTAACGTTACCTTTTTCATAAAATCCTCTTAATCCTAATTTTTATAGTAATTAAAATCAGTATAATATAGAAAAAATTAAAAGTAAACTACAATTTATGTTGATAAATAGATATTTATGACAAAATTATCTAAAAATATGTATTTATAAACAAAAATTCTGAAAAATTAAAAAATTATTATTGACAAAATTAACATTAAAATATAATATTAATTTACCTAAAATAATATTATATAATTAATAAAATTAATGTTAAATAATAATTATAAAATAAATTATTATTTAAAAACTCTAAGAAAGGAAAATATAATGAGCACTATACCTTTGTTAGAAATTAAAAATTTAACCAAGCAATTTCCCGGAGTTTTGGCGCTGGATGGTATTGATTTAACAATCCATGCAGGGGAAATTCATGTTTTGCTTGGTGAAAACGGAGCTGGAAAATCTACCCTAATAAAGACGATTATGGGAATAGAGAAAGCTAATGAAGGCACATTCATTTGGGAAGGAAATGAAGTACATATTCACAGCGTAAAAGAAGCTTATGAAAAAGGAATATCTGTTATATATCAAGAATTAAGCAATATTCAATGTCTCAGCGTGGTAGAAAACATGTTTGTAGGAAATGAAATTGTACGAAAAAGAAATCCTTTTTTAATAGACTGGAAAACTCAAATGCAAACTGCAAGACAGTATCTAAAAAAAGTGGGAGCAGATTTAGATCCTAAAACCATGTGTGAAAACTTGGGAATGGGACAAAAACAATTGGTGGAAATAGCAAAATCTCTCATGAGAAAATCTAAACTAATCATTATGGATGAACCTACTTCCAGCTTGAGTAGAAAAGAAATAGATTCTCTTTTAATGCTGATGAAAGACTTAAAAAAAGAAGGAGTTTCTATTCTATTCATCACACACAAATTGGATGAGGCCCAGCACGTGGGAGATGTAGTCTCTATTTTGAAAGATGGCAAAAAAGTAGGTGAAACCATTCCTATTGCGGATGTAAATGAAGAACAAATTATCAAGCTTATGGTAGGTCGTGATCTTAAGGAAAAATACCCAGAAAGAAATGTGAAAATTGGTCAAGAAGTTTTAGAGGTAAACAACCTATCGGGATTAAAATTTGATGATATTAGTTTTAACTTGAAACGTGGAGAATTGTTAGGAATTTTTGGTTTAGTCGGTGCCGGCAGGACGGAAATGGTGAGAAGTTTATTTGGAGCGGATGAAAAGAGCGATGGAACTATTCTTCTAAATGGTAAAAAAATAAATATTAAAAAAACCAAAGATGCAATCAACAACGGTATCGTTTTAGTTACTGAAAATAGAAAAGAAGAAGGTTTGATATTAATACACGATGTCATTGAGAACGCTTCTTTACCTACCTTGGATCAATTAAAATCAGGAACTTTTTTATCTAATAAAAAAAGGGTTTCTAAAACTTTAGAATATGCCAAAATGATGAATTTAAGACCCATGCAGATTCATAAAAACACCATGAACTTTTCTGGAGGAAACCAGCAAAAAATAGTAATCGAAAAATGGGTCATGGCAGACGCCGAAATTTATATCTTTGATGAACCAACCAAAGGGGTGGACATTGGGGCAAAGACAGAGATTTATTCTATCATGAATAGTTTACTGGAAAAAGGATCCTCCATCATTATGGTTTCTTCAGAAATGCAAGAAATATTGGGAATGTCCGACAGAATTTTAGTCATGTATGAGGGAAAAATGACCGGCATTATCCCTAATGACGAAAATGCTACACATGAAAATTTAATGATTTTGGGAACAGGAGGAAAATTATCATGACAGAAAATAAAGATGTAACATTGAATTTAAACGAAGAAAATGAAACTATCCAAAACAAAATTAAAGAAATGCTGAGCAAAAGTGGTCCTTTGGTAGCTTTGATTGTCTTATGTATTTATCTATCTTTAAAAACTCCCGCTTTTTTAACTCCTGACAATCTGATCAATGTAACCAGGCAAGCTGCTTGTAATGGGTTTATTGCCATCGGTATGATGTTAGCCATACTAACAGCCGGCATTGACCTATCAGTAGGTGCCATGATGGCCCTATCCATGGTAGTGATGGGAAAAGCTATCCAGGCAGGATTTAATCCGATTATCTGTATATTGGTATGTTTGCTTGTAGGGACCTTATTGGGACTGATAAATGGACTGCTTCTTACCAAATTAAAACTACCTCATCCCTTCATATCCACTTTAGGAACACAAAATATATTTAGAGGGATCTGCCTACTTTTGACCATGGGTACACCTATATCAGGAATGCCTGATGCCGTCAAGTGGGCGGGAGGATCTTACATAGGCATCTTTCCTGTCAGTATGATCATCTTAATCGTGGTTTACATAGTCATGGGGGTATTTCTCAGGGATACCACTTATGGAAGAAGAATCTATGCAGTAGGAGGAAATCCTATCACAGCCAAACTAGCAGGAGTAAACAACGATAGAACTTTATGTATGGTCTATGCATTGAGCGGTTTAATGTGTGGAATTGCAGGACTGGTTTTAGCAGGAAGAGTGGATGCTGTATATCCCTTGGCAGGGCTGGCTTGGGAAACGGATGCTATCGCTGCGGTAATCATAGGAGGATCCAGTTTTTTCGGAGGTAAGGGAACAATTTCAGGAACTTTTACAGGAGTTTTACTCATTGCTGTACTGAGAAATGGCTTAAATCTTCTGCATATCACACCAGATATGCAAACCGTGATCTTGGGATGTGTTATCATCATTGCAGTCTTCATGGATGTAGTAAAAAATGGGGGATTTAAAAAAATTAAGAAAAAAGTAACTGTAAATATAGAGGCAAATGCAAATGCTAAATAAATCAATGACCAAAAAAAGATGTAAATAAATTTCTAAGAAAAAAGGAGGACAAAATGAATAAAATAAAGGCAGCAATCATAGGAACAGGAACCATGGGAGGTATCCATGGAAAATTGGCAACAGAAAGTGGAAGAGTTGAAATAACAGGAGTTTTTGATACTAATATGGAAAGAGCTCAGGGTATGGCTGACCTCTATGGGGCAAAAGCCTACAACGATATGGAGGAACTATTAAAGGCGCAGATAGATTTGGTTTACATCACAGTACCTAATAATTTTCATGCACCTTTGACCATAAAGGCTTTAGAAGCGGGAATTAATGTTTTTTGTGAAAAACCTTTGGCCACAAAACTCAGCGACGTTAAACTGATTAAAGAGGCGGTAAAGAAGTCAGGAAAGAGGCTTTTTGTAGGGCATAATCGAAGATTTGCACCGATTTATTTAGCAGCAAAGGAAACGGTAAAAGAAGAAGATTATAAACCATTTTCTCTCAACATTATTCAAAATGATGGAGATATGGGAGGTAGCGTTTGGGCAGCAGACTTCATCAATATAGGAGGATTTTTATATGATACTACCATTCACTTCCTGGATATGGCCGAGTATCTTATGGGAGAGATAGAAGAGGTGAGAGCGCTAGGAAAATCAGCGTGTTACGAAGGAATTGACGATGATTTTGCCATACAGTTAAAATTTAAAAATGGAGGAATCGGTGCCATTACAAGCTGCGGTCACGCTTCTTGGATCTTCCCCTTTGAAAGAGTGCAGGTTGTGGGTGACCACAAAAGCGTTATTACAGAGGAACTAGATGTTTATAAATATTGCCCAGGACTTAGTAAGACCATAGATGCTAAGGATTATTCAAAGTTACCCTTTGAAGAAAAATGGGGATACGTGGCTATGCATCAGCATATGTACGATGCCATGGAAAACAATAAAGAGGCACTCAATGAGGGAGTCGTTGCAGGGGCCAGAAGCGTGGCATTGGTAGAGGCATGTTATCAGTCAGCTGCCAATGATGGAGCTGCTGTTACGGTTATAGAAGGTTAAGAGGAATAAAGGAGGAAAATACAATGCTGAAAAACGTTAAACTAGGCGCCCATCCAATCAACTGGTGCAATGACGATCTTGATTTTTTGGGAGATCATTACTCTTTTGAAGATATTGTGGATCAAGCATCCCAAGCAGGATATGTTGGTATCGAGTTGGGAAGAAAATTTCCAAGAGATCCAAAAATCTTAAAACCTGAACTGGAAAAGAGGGGATTAGCCCTTTCCTCAGGGTGGTGTGATACTATGTTTGCATGTAAGGAGTTGAGAGATCAATATTTTGAGGAATTAAAAGAAAAGGTATTGTTTTTCAAAGAAATGGATTGTAAATATGTCATCGTAGCGGAAGGAACCGGTTCTTCTTGTTGGGATCCCAGGGAATACAGGGCTGAAAAAGGTGTTCAGAAGCTCAATGAGGAAGAGTGGAATCTTTATACTTCCGGATTAAACGAAGCAGGAGAGTTCTGCAGGGAACACGGAATGACGTTGGTAGTTCACGTTCATACAGGCACTTGCGTGGAAACACATGAAGAAACTCAAAAACTTTGTGATAAAACTAATCCTGACACCGTTTTTTTATTGGCAGATACAGGACATCTCCACTTTTGCGGAGTGGATATCCCGAAATTTTTCGACCACTTTGCCCCTCGTATCAAATATGTGCACCTAAAGGATATCCGTCCTTTGGTCTTAAACATAGTAAAGCAGTTTAACTTGGATTTTAACAGTGCAGTACAGGTGGGAGTTTTTACGGTTCCTGGGGATGGGTGCGTAGATTACCCCAAGGTTATGGAAATACTCGATAAAAACAATTATGAAGGGTGGATGATGGTAGAGGCTGAACAATATCTCAACACACCTACAGCCTATGAATTTGCAGTAATGGCAAGAAAATATATCAAAGAGATTACAGGAATATAAACTTATATAAATAATTTAGTTACATAAAGATTCAAATTTGAACATTTTTAACATTTGTAATACCTAAAAGTAACATATTAATCAATATTTTTTAATGGAGGTGTAAAAATGAAGAAGACAAAGAAAATTTTAACCTTACTAGTTACACTTATGATGGTGATGTCTGCCTTTGCAGGATGTAGTTCATCAGGAAACGGTGGAGGCAGCAATCAAGAAGGAGATCAAGTTGCAGCAATATTCATGGCATTAAACAGCGACTACTGGCACATGATTGAGGCAGGATGTATTAATGCAGGAAGTGAGCTAGGAATGAACGTAAAGGTCATGGGACCCACTTCAGAATCAGATGTAACTGGTCAGATCGCTATGATTGAAGACCAGATTACAGCTGGTGCAAAGGGATTGGTATTAGCTCCTTGTGAGCCCAAGGCCGTTATCCCCGTTTTAGAAAAAGCAAAAGAAAAAGGAATTCCTGTAGTGATTATCGACTCCGACTTAGAAGAGGCAAATGCAGGATTGAGGGCTTCCTTTATAGGAACTTCTGAGTTTGAAGCAGGAAAAGAAGTTGGAAATTATGTGGTTGAAAACTTCGAACCAGGGGAAATTGCAATCATCAGAGGTATTGCCGGAAATCCAAGTCACAATGCTCGAGAAAACGGATTTAAAGAAGTGGTTGAAGCTGCAAGCTTCAAAATTATAACTGTGCAACCTGCAGACAGCGAAAGAGGTAAGGCTGTCAGCGTTACAGAAAACATTTTGGAAAGCTCCCCCAAAGTTTCCATTATCTATTGCACCAATGATGAGATGGCGTTAGGTTCTTATCAGGCAGTAGAAGCAAAAAAGAAAACTGATCAGATTTTTATCATCGGATTTGATGGATCTCCCGATGCAATAAAATCCATAAAAGAAGGAAAATTAGGAGCTTCTCTGGCGCAGAAACCAATTGAAATGGGTTATAAAGGGGTGGAAGCCATCAAGACTTTATTGGCTGGAGGTACCTTGGAGGATCGAATTTTCACCAGCACGTTAATGGTGGATAAAGCCAACGTAGAAGAATTTGAAAAACAACTAAACGCAGAATTGGAAAAAGCAACAAAAAAATAATACTCTAATCATCTTCATGCGAGCCTTCCTCCTAAAACAATAAAGGCTCGCATTTTTTATGTAAAAAAATTAATTTTTTAAATTGAAATTCATATTTTAATCAAACTATTCACAAACTATTTTTTAAAACTACTTGTAAAATCTAACCAATTAATTTACAATATAGTGTGGCTATATAGTTATTTTCCTATGAAAATCATCAATATAACCTAGTAGATCAAACCAGGTTTCTTTATATAGATAATCATTAAATTAGAAGAAGAGGTGATTCAATAAATGTCAGCAGATATACAGAAGCAACAGTATGACGCGGAACAAATACAAGTATTGGAAGGATTAGATCCCGTAAGAAAAAGACCGGGAATGTATATTGGAAGCACAGGGCCTAGGGGATTGCACCACTTGGTGTACGAAGTGGTAGATAACAGCGTGGATGAAGCGTTGGCGGGATGGTGTAAGAACATCAGCATTACCATTCAAGGCGACAATTCCATCGTGGTAGAAGATGATGGAAGGGGGATGCCGGTGGACAACCACCCTAAGTTAGGGTTGCCTGCGGTGGAAGTTATTCATACGGTTCTCCATGCAGGAGGAAAGTTCGGCGGTGGCGGATACAAGGTTTCCGGGGGTCTTCACGGAGTAGGTGCATCTGTTGTAAATGCTCTTTCAGAAGTTATGGAAGTAGAAATCAAGCGTAATGGCAAGATTTATAGACAAACCTATGCCCGAGGTGTGACCCAGACACCTCTTACTGTGGTGGGTGAATCCAGAAAAACCGGTTCAAAGACTATGTTTAAACCGGATGGTGAAATTTTTGAAGAGCTGGACTTTGATTATGCCACTTTGGAGCATAGGCTGAGAGAGATGGCTTTCCTCAACAAGGGAATTAGAATTACTCTGGAGGATAAAAGGGCAGACCACAAGAAAAAAGAAGAGTTTCACTATGAAGGCGGAATTAAGGAATTTGTAAAACATCAAAATAAAAACAAAGAGGTCATTCATCCAGATGTAATCTACTTTGAGTTTAAAAAGGGAGATGAACTGGAAGTAGAGGTTGCCATGCAATATACAGATCGCTACAGTGAGTTGACTCTTTCCTATGCCAATAATATCAATACCTCCGAGGGAGGCACTCACATGGTGGGCTTTAAGTCGGCCTTGACCAGGGTGTTTAACGATTATGCCAGAAAAAACAAATTTATAAAAGAAAATGAGGATTCTCTGGCAGGAGAAGATGTGAGAGAAGGTCTTACGGCAATCATTTCCGTAAAACTTACAGAGCCGCAATTTGAAGGGCAGACTAAGACGAAGCTTGGTAACAGTGAAATGAGAGGGTTTGTGGAAACTACCACAAATGAAAATCTTACTGCCTTTTTGGAGGAAAATCCGCAGCAGGCCAGAGTCATTTTAGATAAGTGTTTACGAGCGGCCAGAGCCAGAGAAGCTGCCAGAAAGGCCAGAGAGCTTACGAGAAGAAAGGGCGTTTTAGACGGACTTACTTTGCCAGGTAAGTTGGCAGATTGCTCAGAAAAGGATCCTGCTCTATCAGAAATCTTTCTGGTGGAAGGAGACTCTGCTGGAGGTTCCGCAAAACAGGGACGAGATAGAAAGAGACAAGCTATTTTACCGTTGAGAGGAAAGATACTCAACGTAGAAAAAGCTCGATTGGATAAAATTTTAAACTCCGAGGAAATCAAGAATATGATTACAGCTTTTGGCTGTAACATCGGTAGTGAATTCAGTGAAGAAAAACTTCGCTATCATAAAATCATCATCATGACAGATGCTGACGTGGACGGAGCTCATATCAGAACTCTGCTTTTGACCTTCTTCTATCGTTATATGACACCTCTCATTGAAGGAGGGTATATTTACATTGCACAGCCACCTCTTTTCCAAGTGAAAAAAGGGAAGGAAGTGTACTACACGTATTCGGAGCGAGAGCAGGAGAAGCTGATGGCTTCTTTAGCGGACAAGCCCGGCAAAGCTGGAATCCAAAGGTACAAAGGTCTGGGAGAAATGGACTATCATCAGCTTTGGGAAACCACTATGGATTACAGCAACAGAACGTTGATTCAAGTAACCGTTGAGGACATGACGGCAGCTGATGAGATATTTACCACTTTAATGGGGGATAAAGTTCCGCCCAGACGACAGTTTATAGAAGATAATGCAAAATACGTTAAGCATTTGGATGTATAGGAGGAGTAGATGACTACAAGTTTTATTGATGATGTAAAACTCATACAACAAGAGATTCATGATGAAATGAAAACTTCCTATATCGATTATGCCATGAGCGTAATTGTAGGAAGAGCATTGCCGGATGTAAGGGATGGTCTGAAGCCTGTTCACAGAAGAATTCTTTATGGAATGAGTGAACTTGGTGTAACACCTGATAAGCCCCATAAAAAATCCGCCCGTATCGTAGGGGAAGTTATGGGTAAGTACCATCCTCACGGGGACAGCTCCATCTACGATGCTATGGTAAGAATGGCACAGGACTTTTCCATCAGATACATGTTGGTGGACGGTCACGGAAACTTTGGTTCTGTGGACGGAGACGGTGCTGCCGCCATGCGTTATACAGAAGCGAGGATGACACCTTTTGCACTGCAAATGCTGCGAGATATTGATAAAGAAACCGTAGATTTTATGCCTAACTTTGACGAAGAGGAACAGGAACCGGTGGTATTGCCATCCAGATTTCCCAATCTTTTGGTAAACGGATCCAACGGTATTGCAGTAGGGATGGCTACCTCTATCCCACCCCATAATCTAAGTGATGTCATAGATGCAACGGTAAAACTCATAGATGATAAGGAAGCCACCATCGATGATTTGATTAAAATAGTAAAGGCCCCGGATTTTCCCACAGGTGCTACCATCATGGGGAAAAACTCTGCCAAGGAAGCTTATAGAACTGGCCAAGGTAAGGTTACAGTGCGGGCAAAAGCAGAATTTGAAGAGACTAACAAGGGGAAGACACAGATTGTATTCACCGAAATACCTTATCAGGTGAACAAGTCTAGGGTTATAGAAAAAATTGCAGAATTGGTCAGAGATAAAAGATTAGAACACATATCTGATATCAGGGATGAATCTGATAGAAACGGTATGAGAATCGTCATAGAGTTAAAAAAGGATGCTAACCCACAGATTACGTTAAATCGTTTATATAAACATACGCAATTACAAGATAACTACAGTATCATCTTTATCGCCTTGGTGGATGGACAACCTAGATTATTAAATTTAAAAGATATGCTGGATGAATATCTAAAGCATCAAAGAGATGTAGTTACCAGAAGAACCATCTACGATCTGCGAAAGGCAGAGGAAAGAGCTCATATTTTAGAAGGTTTGAGAATTGCTTTGGATAATATTGACGAAGTGATTAAAACCATAAGGGAAAGCTATAACGACGCAAAACCCAGATTGATGGAGCGATTCGGTCTTTCAGAAATTCAATCTCAAGCGATTTTAGACATGAGATTAGCACGTCTGCAAGGTCTGGAAAGAGAAAAAATTGAAAATGAATACAATGAGTTGATGAAGCAGATCGAGTGGTTTAAAAAAGTTCTTGCAAATGAGGATATTTTGATGAATATTATCAAAGAAGAGCTTATGGAAATCAAGGAGAAGTTTGGAGACAGTAGAAAAACGGAAATTCAAAGGGATGCAGAGGATATCGACGATGAAGATCTGATTCAGGAGGGTAAAGTTGCTGTAACTTTGACTCATTTGGGATATATTAAGAGAATTGCAGCGGATACCTACAAAACTCAAAAACGAGGAGGAAAGGGTATTACAGGTCTTACCACCAGAGATAACGACTTTGTGAAAAACCTGATTATGACCTCTACGCACGATTATTTGATGTTTTTCACCAATACAGGGAAGGCGCATAAAATTAAGGCTTACGAAATTCCTGAGGCAGGCAGAACAGCTAAGGGTACACCGGCGGTAAACTTCCTAAACCTCATGCAGAGAGAAAGAATTACTGCTATCATCCCAATTCAGGATTTTGCAGAAGATAAATATCTCATAGCCGTCACAAAAAATGGCATAATAAAGAAGACACCTCTTTCTCAGTTTGATACCAACAGAAAGACAGGTCTTATCGCAATAACCTTAAAGGATGATGATGAGCTGATCGGTATTAAGCAGACTACGGGAACCAGCAATGTCATCATTGTCACTAAATTCGGAAAGTGCATTTGTTTTTCTGAGGAAGATGTGAGAAGCATGGGACGAATTGCTGGAGGTGTCAGGGCCATTAAGTTGGAAAAGGACGATGAAGTAGTATCCATGGAATTGGCAGAAGTGGACGAAGAGCTCTTTGTAGTAACCCAAAAAGGATATGGAAAAAGAACTCCAGTGGAGGATTATAAGATTCAAGCCAGGGGTGGAAAGGGTCTTCTTACCTACGATAAAGCCAAGTTTAAAAAGACGGGCGAGTTAGTAGGTGCTATGGTGGTCAATGAAGATGATGAGATTCTTCTAATCAACTCAGATGGAATTATTATCAGAATCAATGCAGGAGAAGTTTCTAAATTGAATAGAGCTACTCAGGGCGTTAAGATCATGAGGGTGGAAGAGGATGCGAATATCATCACTTTGGCTAAGGTAATTAAAGAGGAAGACGAGGACGACGAAGAGAATTCTATAAATAACGGAAATTCAACAAATGATAAAGAAAAAAAAGGTGATTCTGATCAATTGACTTTAAACGCATTATCTTCTTCAGATGAGAATCAGGAATAAATTTGTTTTAGAAAAGATTTATCGGGTAAGTAACAAGGAGAGAAGAGATGGCATTTGATATTAAAAGTAAGTTTAATGAGCAAGATAGCTTGTGGGAGGTCGTATTGGCAGGGGAACTGGATGTTGCCACGGCTCCTATTCTGCGTGTAGAGCTGGAAAATCTTTGTCAAAAGCATAAGGAAACCATTTGTATTGACCTTAAAGAGCTGAACTACATGGATAGTACTGGATTAGGTGTAATTATGGGTGCCTATGGAAAGATGAAAGAAATGGGCAAAGATCGTGGAATACAGTTAATCAACCCCAGAGATTCCATAAAAAAATTGCTTCATATCACCAGTCTTGATAAGGTATTTTCCCCAGAAATCAGTTAAAAAGGAGAGAAGTCACGGTGGATTTATTAAAACTTTCCATTCCAAGTAAACCCGAATATGTGAGTATGGTCAGATTGGCCATATCTTCTGTTGCCAACAATGCCGGTTTCGACATTGAGGCAATAGAAGATATTAAGGTTGCCATATCAGAGGCCTGCACCAATGTGGTTTGTCACAGTGAAATAGAGTTTAACAGCACCTATGAGGTGTTCTGTGAGGTAGGCGACGGAAAAATCATTATCCATGTAAAGGATGAAGGTACAGGATATGACCTTTCAGGATATAAAGAGCCTTTACTGGATGTACCTAAAGCCGGGGGCTTAGGTATTTTTGTGATAAAGACATTGATGGATGAGGTGGATATCTGCTCCTCCCAAGGAATGGGAACCACCATTAAGATGATAAAATATTGCAACAAATAATTTTTACAAAATGAGGTGGGCGATGGCCGCTGAAATTAGAGAAAAAGAGCTTTTTGACCAATATCAAGAAAGTAAAAGTATTGAAATTAGAAATAAAATTGTAGAAAAGTATCTTTATGTCGTAGATATATTGGTAAAGAAATATTTAAATAAAGGCGTAGATTATGAAGATTTATATCAAGTAGGATCTATGGCTTTAATTTTTGCTGTGGAAAGATTTGATGCGAGCAAAGGGTTTGAATTTACCAGTTTTGCAACACCCACCATCATCGGTGAGATGAAAAGATATTTTCGGGATAAGGAATGGTCGGTAAAAGTTCCTCGCAGATTAAAGGAGCTTTCCTCAAAACTTCCCGGGGCAAAGGAAGCCCTTTACAATGATTTGCATAGAAATCCTACGGTAGCAGAAATCGCTCAGTACTTGGAGCATTCGGAAGAAGAAATACTGGAAGCCATGGAAAGCGGACAAGCTTACCACACATATTCCATCAACCAGACCTTTGATGAAAGTGGAGAGGATGGCGAGGGGCTTTACCTTGAGAAGTTTACAGGGATAGAAGAAGATGGATTCGAGAGATTTGAGAACAATCAACTGATTCATGTGGTAATGAAACAAATGACAGAGATAGAAAAGGAAGTATTCCAGAGACGGTTTGTCAATAACGAAACTCAGCAGGATATTGCAAGCGCATTGCAAGTATCTCAGATGACCATATCCAGAGCAGAGAAAAGACTAAAAGATAAATTTAGAGAAGAGTATTTTAAACATTGAGGAGGGATTTTATGAAGCGTGTATTTTCCGGTGTTCAGCCCACAGGAAATATTCATATAGGCAATTATCTAGGGGCACTCAAGCAATTTGTTGAACTGCAAGAGGAAAATGAGTGTATCTACTGTATTGTGGATATGCACTCCATTACCTTACCACAAGATCCCAAAGCACTGAGAAGCCATATTTTAGATGTGGCTGCTCTTTATATTGCGGTGGGAGTAGACCCAAAGAAATCTATTGTATTTGTGCAGTCTGACGTTTCAGGGCATGCTGAGCTGGCTTGGATGCTCATGTGTAACTCCTATACGGGGGAGCTTTCCCGAATGACACAGTTTAAACAAAAGAATAAAGACAAAGAGTCTGCTCCCACAGGATTGTTTACATATCCTATCCTTATGGCTGCAGACATTCTTCTCTACGATACGGATATCGTTCCTGTAGGCAATGACCAAAAGCAACACATTGAATTGACCCGGGATATAGCTGAAAGGATAAACAATAAATTCGGTAAGACCTTTGTAGTTCCGGAAGGAAGGTTCCTAAAGGCGGGTGCAAGGGTTATGGCGTTGGATGATCCCACCTCCAAAATGAGCAAGAGCGCAGAAAATCCATTGAGCAGAATCTCCCTCTTAGATGATGAAAACAAGATAAAGAAATCTATCATGAAATCCACCACCGACTCTGATGGTTTGGTGAAATTTGATTTGGAAAACAAACCAGGTATCAGCAATTTACTGAATATTTACAGTGCTTTTTCTAGCATGGAAGTAAAGGATTTAGAAAAGAAATACGAAGGTTGTGGTTATGGAGCATTTAAGAAGGATCTTGTAGAGGTAGCAATCGATGCTATCCGTCCGATCAGGGAAAGGTTTGAAGAAATAAGAAATTCTGAAGAGCTGATTACAGCTCTATATGAGGGTAGCCATAGAGCCAATACAATAGCTGCACCCATTGTCAAGAGAGTAAAGGACAAAATGGGACTAGGATTTTCTCAAAAATAAATAATTTAACTTTTTCTTACGGAATATATTATAGGATACAATTCATATCAGTGTTTAAAAAATTTGAAAGGTAAAAGGTAATCATAAATATGAGGGAATCAACAGAATCTAGAGCTATGCAATATACAAGAATGATAGAAGGAAACACGGGCGAGATATCTGATCGGCGGTATAATTTAATCATTGGAGGCTGCCTTCTCTGGGGATTTTTGTGCAATATCTTTATCATCGCCACTATGACTCCATTCATACTATCCTTGAGTTTCTGGGTAGTAATCATCGGTTACATAGTCTGCTGTTTTGCGGGAATCACCATCTACAACAAATCGGATAACCCGTACATAAGCTTTTTGGGTTATAATCTAATCGTACTGCCCGTAGGAGTGGTACTTACATACATCGTATTCGATATCGATCCGTACATCGTATTTCAGGCAATGGTCATCACTTCGGGTGTAACTCTCCTGATGATGTTAGTATCAAGCATTTATCCAAATGCCTTTATGAAAATGGGCGGAGTATTGTTTATCGCTCTTTTAAGTGTATTTATTATGGAGTTGGTCGCCATTTTCCTTTTTAAAATGCATCCAACTATTTTTGATTGGGCTGTAGCTCTAATCTTTTGCGGATATATAGGATATGATTGGGCTGTGGCAAACCATATAGAGAAAACTGCGGATAATGCGGTAGATAGTGCAGCAAAGTTATATTTAGACATTATTAATTTATTTATACGAATATTGTCAATTTTGAATCGTCGTTAACACACAATTTGATATTGCTTCAGGAGCAGTCCTCAGGAATTTTAAAAATTACTGTGTAATTTTTAAAAATTCGCTTGCGGGGCTCCTTGCGCAAAATCAAATTGTTTAGCCATAAAAATGAAAATGAAAGCTGTTGCTTCAGGAGCGGGGCTCTTTATGCAAAATTCCTCTTGTTATAGCGGAAACTTGCCTTGTAATTGCATAATGTATATTGTATAATATTTTTGAGTTTACTGTTTTAATAACGGTATCATTGAAAAGAACGAAGGAAAAGGGGGCGTAGAATGATTACCAGTAATAAAGAGTCGGAAAAGAGAGCCGTTCTTGCAGTGGCTGACTTGATGATGGCGGCGGCCAGAACGGCACCAAAAGGTTGTGGCTTGGATAACTTAGAGGCCATGTTGGTGGATGGTCAGGAGAAAAATAAACTTACTGCTGAGATGCGTAAAATTGCGGAAGAGACAGGTGCGGATTTCTTTAACAGAGATGCTGACAATGTAGATGCTTGCTCTGTAATTGTGCTTTTGGGTGCTGTTGATAGTCCCATCGGTCTGACCAACTGTAGTTTCTGCGGGTTTTCAGGATGCGGTGAGACAGCAAAAAATGGAGGTAACTGTGCTTTTAATGTGACTGACTTGGGCATTGCGGTAGGCAGTGCAGTATCGGTCGCAGCGAATAACAGAGTGGACTCTAGAGTGATGTTTTCTGCAGGAAAAGCGGCAATTCAGTCCGGTTTCTTTAAGAATAAAGTAAAGGTAGCTTATGGAATTCCACTTTCAACTACCTCTAAAAGCATTTTCTTTGACAGAGGTCAGGTAAGCGGAGCTTTAGCGGCGGCAAATAAAAAATAGAGAGGATAAAAAAATGAAAGAACTATCAAAAAAAATGGTGGACATGAAGGCCTCATCTGTAAGAAAGCTGACTCCCTATGCGGTGGCAGCAGAGGCCAAAGGTAAGAAAATTTACAAGTTGAACATTGGACAACCGGATTTACATGTGCCTCAGGAGTATTACGACCATATCAGAGCCTTTAACAATGAAACCGTTGAGTATATGCCTTCAAACGGTATTCCTGAGCTTCTTGAAGCGGTTGAAAAATACTATAAAGGAGCAGGCATCGATGTGGATAAGAGCAACATTGCCATCACCACAGGCGGAACGGAAGCAGTATTGATGACTCTGTTGGCACTGACCAACCCAGGGGATGAATTTATTGTATTTGAACCATATTATTCAAATTATAATACTTTTTTCACCATTACAGATGCAAAGCCTGTAGCGGTAACTACTTATGCAGAAAGAGGGTTCCACTTCACAAAGGAGGAGTTGGAAGCTAAAATTACCCCAAAGACCAAAGCAATTTGGGTGACCAGCCCCGGAAATCCTACAGGAACGGTTTTGACAGATGAGGAAATTCGTGCGGTTGCAGACTTAGCTATAGCTAATGACCTCTATATCATCGCTGATGAAGTGTACAGAGAGATGGTATTTGACGGAAGAAAAATAACCAGCTTTGGATTCCTAGAGGATATCCAGGATAGATTGATCATTATTGACAGCGTATCAAAACGATTTAACGCTTGCGGAGCGAGAATTGGAGTTTTAATCTCTAAAAATAAAGAGTTCTTTTCCATCGTATCAAAACTATGTCAAGGTCGTTTGGCAGTTTCAACCATTGAACAGCATGGTGCCGTAGGACTTTACGAAACCGGATATAGAGTAATCAATGAAATCCGAGATGAATTTGAGAAGAGGAGAGATGTTATTTATGATCATCTTCAAAAGATTCCAGGAGTAGTTTGTGAGAAACCAGAAGGAGCATTTTACGTAGTCTGCAAGTTGCCCGTAAAGGATGCAAGCGACTTCTTAATTTGGATGTTGGAAGAGTTTGAGGATAAAGGTGAGACTGTAATGATGTCACCTGCTGATGGATTTTATGCTACAGAAGGACTTGGATTAGATGAAGTGAGAATTGCCTACGTTCTGGAAGCGGAAAAGCTTGGAAGGGCTATGGAACTCTTAGCTATGGGTCTGGAAGAGTATAACAAAAAATAAAGAGAAATATAATTAAGGATAAGTGGAAAGTCTTACTTTATTATTCAATTAAAAATAATTTATGAGAAGAAACTATTCTTTTTCAAATACATCTATTCATTTATGAATAGATGTATTTATTTTTTTACTTGTTTTTAACGATAATTTCTTTAATGATAATAGAAATTTTTTAATTTGAATTAGTTCAAATTAAAGATATGGTTTTTAATTGACCAAATGAAATATGGCTGCAGTCAAAGCTCAAACGAGCATAGTAATATAAGTTATAGGTTAATATTGCCGAGTGTAGATAGTATATTTTCATGCAAATTTGTAAGGCTGGCACGGTAATTGCTAAATATATACATGAATTTATTTAATATATAGGAGGAATTAATTATGAGTGAAAATCAAGGTGCACATTCTGTTCAAGATGATGTGATGCCCGTCTCACTAGAGGACCGAACATTGACGGGAACATCCAACTTTGCCATTTGGTTTGCATGTAATCTGGTAGTGACGACCATGTTGACGGGAATGTACATGCTGCCTGACTTAACCTTTGGAACGGCTATGGCGGTCATTGCGCTAGGCTGCTTTGTGGGTGTGGTACCCTTGGCTATGATTGGGATTATTGGCCAAAAAACAGGTCTAGTAACCATGGTGGTGAGCAGGGCTACCTTTGGAATTAAAGGGTCTCTCTTACCTTCCACCATCAACGTGTTGATTCTCGTGGCTTGGTCTTGGGCCCAGGCAAGTTTGGGTGGATTGGCCCTCAACTATGCTGTGGAATCCATCACCGGATTTTCTAATCCAGCGTTATTTACAGTCATTACGGAAATAGTGGTAGTTGTAGTAGCGCTTTATGCGATCAAGGGGATTGCTCTCTACGAAAAAATAGCTATGGTGCTGATTATTTTGGTAATGGGAGCTGTAATCTTTAAGGCTTTCACCACCACAGGTATAACGAACATATTTAGCCTGCCATCGGAAAATGTATCTGGTCTGACAGCCATAGCTGCCTTTGATATCGTGGTAGCTACAGCCTTATCCTGGACACCTTTGGCAGCGGATTACAATCGAAATTGTAAAACCACCAAAGGGGCTTCCTTGGGAACTGGTATCGGGTATTCCTTGGGAACCATCCTTTCTATGGGTGCAGGAGCTCTTATGATCGGTATGATTACAGCGGGAGGATTGAACCTGAGCTACGAACCATCCCAGGTTTTTGGTGAAATTGGATTCGGAATGGCTGGATCTATGGTGATTTTCCTATCCGTCATTGCCGCCAACGTAATGTGTGTCTACAGCTCTACTATGTCATTCTTAAATATTTTCCCAAAACCAGGGTTTAAGAAGACTGCTATTGTTATTGGGGCTATCTGTGTTATCGGTGCTCTATTTAGTGGAATATTAGATGTATTTTTGGACTTTGTGGGTTTAATTGGAGTATTGTTCATGCCCATTTTCTCCATTATGATTGCAGACTTTTTTGTGGTCAATAAGCAAAGTTATGACATTGATGCCATCGTTTCTCCAGAGAAAAACTCCAAGTATTCCTACTCAGGCGGCATAAACTGGGTTGCCATTGGGGTCTATGTAATTTCTGCAGGATTTGCCTATTATTGGCTGATGATTGCACCTATGGCCATAGGATCCACCATACCCACGTTCATCATCGCTTTTGTTCTTTACATAATTGCCAGTAAGTTATTTAAAAAGAAATAGTAGAAAGAAGGTAAAAAAATGTTTAAAGTTAAAAAATTTGTAGACCTTTCTTGGGACTTAACCAAGGACACACCTATTTATCCGGGGGATCCAGAGCCCAATATTGAAGTGGCTACCACCATTGAGAATGAAGGGTATAACCTTTCCGGAGTATATGTGGGAACGCAGACAGGTACCCACGTGGATGCGCCATATCACTTCAGCAACAATGGTGCTACCATCGATCAGATGGAATTGGATTTTTTCTTTGGTGAAGCTGTGGTGGTAAGAGTTACGAATAAAAAAGCTCAAGAAGAGATCACCATGGAGGACATGAAACCTTATATGGATAAGATTACAGAGGGTACCATTGTGCTTTTCAATACGAATTGGTATAAAAAATTAGGTAGTGATGAGTTTTTTGAACATCCCTATGTATCAGGGGAAGTGGCAGAATACCTTGTAAACCAAGGGGTAAGGTTTATCTGCATCGATACCATCAACGCCGACAAAACTGGTGGAACAGAATTTCCGGTTCACGATTTATTTTCTGAAAAAAGATTGATGATCGGTGAAAATATGGCATATTTTGATCAAATTGATTTTGACAACGTTGTCATTGCAGCATTTCCATTAAAAATTGTGGGGACGGATGGATCGCCGGTCAGAGCAGTAGCAATGGAAATAGAAGCATAATGCCATGTATGTGATTGATTTAAGCCATGAGATTACAAATGGCATGCGTGTGTATCCCGGTGATCCCCAAGTGCGGATTGAGCGCTTTCTTGTGCATGAAAAGGACTATTGCCATGTAGATCAATTGCATATGGGAACTCATGCGGGTACGCATATTGATGCACCATATCATTTTCTTTCCCAGGGAAAGGCAATTACAGCGTTTTCTGTTGAAAATTTTATTGGAAAAGGTATTATTATCGATGTTATGGGGAAAGAAGAAGGACAATCGATTACGAATGATGATGTGAAACCATATTTAGAAAAACTTACGAAAAGTGATTTTGTTTTGTTTCAAAGTGGATGGGATATTTATTTTAAAGAAGACAAATATTTGAAACACCCTTACATAACTAAAGAGTGTGCAGAGCTGTTAGCAGATACTGGAATCAAGCTAGTGGGTGTAGACTTTCTCAATGTGGACTCGACTATCACAGAGCAATTTGATGCACATGATGTTTTATTGTCAAAAAACATATTTATTGTGGAAAACCTATGCAACCTTCAATTCGTAAATTCTGAGGAGGAAGGGTGGTTTCACTTTGTACCATTAAAGATCAAAGATGCGGATGGATCCCCAATTCGAGCATACTTTGTTAAATCGTAAGAAGATAAAATATTTAAAAAAGAGTATTTGCGAAAGGATAGATAGAGGAGGGAAGTAGAAATGCCAAAATATCAACCGCCCAGTGCTTCGGCAGCACCTAGATTCAGCGGAATCAAGACGTTTATGAGGTTGCCCCATGTTACAGATATGAAGGATGTGGATTTTGCCATAATAGGAATTCCCTTTGATACGGGAGCTTCCTATAAGAGTGGGGCTCGCTTTGGACCCGGTCAAATTCGGGAGACTTCCACATTGATGAGAAACTACAGCATGAACTTAGATGTAAACATCTTTGATCATCTGTCAGGTGTAGATTATGGGGATATCCATATTACGCCCGGATACATTCATGAGACCTACAAGCAGATAGAGGACAGCTTGACCCCCATTTTAGGGGCAGATGTAGTTCCTATTTCCATAGGGGGGGATCATTCTATTACATTGGCGGAGTTAAGAGCCGTGGCGAAGAAGTATGGTCCTGTAGCGTTGGTTCATTTTGATTCCCACCTGGACACTTGGGATCAATACTGGGGTATGAAATATACCCATGGCACACCTTTCAGGCGAGCTTGTGAAGAAGGGTTGATCGATACGGCACATTCCATCCAAATCGGAATCAGAGGCTCTCAGTATGGTCCTGAGGATGTACAAGGTTCCAGAGATTTGGGATTGGAGGTATTAACTGCCAACGAAATGCACGAAATAGGCATGAAGGAAGTAGGGAAAAGAATTAGAAACAGGGTAAAGGAAAGCAAAGCGTTCTTTACTTTTGATATAGACTTTGTAGATCCCTCCATGGCACCTGGAACGGGTACCATAGAGGTAGGTGGATTTACAGGATATGAAACCATGTTTTTGGTGAGAGAAATGAAAGATATTCACTTCATAGGTGCAGACTTTGTGGAAGTGCTTCCTGCCATTGATATTGCAGGAATTACAGCCTATATGTGCGCTAATGTAATGCATGAGTTCATTTCTGTGCTTGCCCTTCAGAGGAAGCTTGGCAAAAGTTAAAATATAAAACGAAAAATTTAAAAAGAGACTGCTTTTGTAGTGCAGCCTCTTTTTAAATTAAAATAGATTCACCAATAATTAGGGGCTACTGAATAACTCTGCAGGAGTTATTCCCATGGATAAATCCATGGGAATCCGGCAAAAAATATAGATTTTTGCCGGATTCAGCCCATAATTATCGGCGAACTGAATCAAGGACATGAAATGTCCTTGCAAAAAGTGCAAGGATTTTTCAAAAAAATCATTAAAATCCTTGCACTTTTCGAATTAAAAAATGAATAAACTTATTAAAATTTAAGTATTTTTTAATTATTCAGTAAGCCCTAATTACTTTAATTTTTTATCATTAATTCATATTGTTTGACTATAAACTTTGCTGTTTCCTTCATCAAATCAAAGGAAAATGATTTTATATTGTCTTCTGAAGCGTTTGAAACTGCATTAACGTCAATGATATAAAAACCATTTTCATTTTCGATAATATCTAAACTACCCATTTGAATTTGAAGATAGTCCATGGCCTTGAGAGACGTAGACTTTATTTTTTCAGAGCATTCTGGGTATGGAGCATAGGTGGAGCCCAAGTGGTATGCAGAGAGACCGCTCTCCGTTACACTTCGTTTTAAGATGAGCTTGCATTCATTGTCGATGATTTCTATACGAGTAATAAAACCGTACACTGGTGGGATATACTGCTCTGCAATAAATTCAATATTGGGAGCACACCTCATATTTTGAAGCAGTTCCTTTTCACTGTTTATAATAAAGGTATAATTTGTTCTTCCGCCACAGTTTGGCTTAACAATACAGGGGTAAGTGAGACTTGAGTGATCCACTGTCTTTGCTAGAAAATTTGAAGGCGTAAAAACTCCATAAACTTGTGGTGTGGGAAATCCTTCTTTATTCAAGGCCTCAGTAGAGCGTTCCTTACTAATCTCATAAAAGAAGGCATCATAGGGGTTTACCATTGGAATGTTTTTATCTTTGAGCAGTTGGATGATCTTAGGCATACGGTCCAAGGACTTTTGGTGACCTCGAAATTGAGCACTTGCAAAGATACGGTCTACAATCAAATCGTGAGATACAATCTCCTGCTCATTACCCTCTTCCTGTAAATCTATAAGCTTGGTTGGAACACCTAACTGATTGATATATGTTTCTAACTGATAGCTGGACCACTCTTTTGATTCAAATAAAATTGCAATTGACATTTTTTTCCTTTCTTGTATGAACAATCTTAAATGCTCCATCCCAATATTTTAGATAAAAACTCGGACAATTCATGAGTTGTTGGATTGGAGAAAACCTTTTGACTATTGCCATATTCTGCAATTTTGCCTTGGTTTAAAAATGCTATCTTTTCACAGGCATGAAGGGCAAAACCCATCTCATGTGTTGCAATAATAAATCCCATTCCTTCATCTTTTAACTCGCTGATGGTATCCAGAACCTCTGT
The DNA here is from genome assembly GCA_964582545.1 of uncultured Anaerovorax sp. GTDB lineage: Bacteria > Bacillota > Clostridia > Peptostreptococcales > Anaerovoracaceae > JAVVUJ01. The sequence continues at coordinate 45,025 of CAZOSB010000003.1, read as the reverse complement.
GGTATATTCAGGATCAAGAGCGCTGGTTGGTTCGTCTAACAGCAGAACCTTGGGTTTTGGTGCTATGGCTCTGGCAATGGCTACTCGTTGCTGTTGACCCCCCGAAAGAGCTGTCGGTCTTTTGTTTGCCTCATGAGACAATCCAAAGCGTGATAAAAGCTGGTCGGCCCGCTCATAGGCTACTTCCTTAGAAAACCCATGCACCTTTTCCAGTGGTAAAGCAATATTTTCCCTTGCAGTCAAATGACGGAACAACCCACCTTGCTGAAAAACAAATCCTATATTCTTACGGTAATCTTCGTGATCCACAGCTTTTTTATTTTCAAGCCAAGCTTCACCGGCAGAGGAAGGAATTAATCCACCCAAAATACGAAGCAAGGTAGATTTTCCACAGCCGGATTTACCGATTAAAGCCAAGGTCTTTACTTCATCGCTAAAAGTGATGTTATCCAGCACTAATTGCTGGTCCTGAAATTTTTTGGATAGAGTTATCAGTTCAATTTTCATAGATGAACCGCCTTTCCAAATATTTGCTACCGATGGATACGGGAAGTGTCAAGCAAAGATACAAAAATCCCAAGAATAAATAACATTCAAATAGCTTAAAGTTGGTAGCGGTGATTTCTCGCATTGTTTGGGTAAGCTCAATCACTGCAATAACGGAAAGCAAGGAGGAATCTTTAATGATTGATGCAAATTGCCCTGTAAGTGCGGGTAACGTTCGAGCAAGAAGTTGTGGTAATATAACATAGATAATCACTTGTTTCTTTGTAAACCCTACGGACTTTGCGGCATCTATTTGAGATTCTTCGATGGATAAAAGGCTGCCCCTGATAATTTCTGCTATATAAGCCCCTTCAAAGATAGACAGTATCAATACACCGCAGATAAAGCGGCCTTCAATTCCAAATGCTGTACCCACAATATAAAAAAACAGGTAGATTTGCATGATGAGCGGGGTACCGCGGATAAAGGAAACGTAGAGCTTTGCTAGATAACGAACAAATAAAATCCTTGAAAAATGCAAAACCGCAGTAATCAATCCTAGTATGAGGCTGGCCAGAAGACTGGCTAAGCTTATATTTACCGTCATTAAAAATCCTTGAAGAAGACGACCCTTTAATTTATTTAAAAACAAAAAATCAAAGGTTACTCCAATTCTAGATAAAGAAAACCAAAAAATGAATAGAAGAACTGTTGTTAAAAGCAGTGAATTAAAAATCATCTTAAAAAAAGGTGTCTTTTTATCGGTTGAAATAAATATGTTCATGTTATTCCTTTAGATCAAAAAACCAGATGAAGCCCATTCTATCAAATGCCTTTTTTTCCTCAGATAAATATTTTTCTGTAAGGTTCTCAAAACCACCTTCATTTTTAAATTTAATGATAAAATCATTCATTTGATTCAGCAGTTTTGCATTCCCTTTCTTTACAGCCACACCCCAATGCTCTACATTTTGAAAAGGAATAAAAATTGCGGTGGTGGTTTCCAAATTATTTTGATTATTGCGATATACGGTGAGTTGGTCGTAAATAAATCCGTCTGCTTTTCCCTGTACAACCTCCATGACACATGCACTTTCATCAGCTAATGAAATGATATCACAGTTTTTAAGGTTTTCCTGTGCATAGAAAAAGCCTGTAGTGCCTGTCTTAACAACCACTTTTTTTCCAGCTTTATTTAAGTGGTCAATGGTAGTAACATCAGAATTTTTATTTGCTAAAATTGCAAGTAAAGAATTGGCATAAGGATTTGAGAAATCAACCTCTTCTTTTCGAATGTCCGTAATGGTCATGGAAGATATGATAAGATCTGCTTTTCCGGTTTGTAAGGATGGAGTAAGACCATCCCATGCAATATTTTCAATAATAACCTCTTTGCCTATGTACTCCCCAAAGGATTTGGCAAAATCAACACTGATACCGCTAGGGTTACCATCATTATCCTTTGTTTCAAAGGGTGGATAGGCCAATTCCATGGCCACAATTATCTTTTCAGATGTACTCTGTTTGTTAGAACATCCGGTTGTTAAAAAAAGTCCCAGTAGTAAAATTACTGATAATATAAAAGATATTGTTTTATGCATTGCTATGTTCCCTTCAATATGTTTATAAAAAGATAAAAGTAAAAATATGCATTTCATAATATCAATAAAAGTTTTATTAATAATTATATTTATATTAAAAATAATTAAATCATTAATAATTAATTCGTATATTAAATTCAAATGTCGAAAATTATATTTTTCTTTGATAATACAGTAGCACTATACAATCATTTTGTAAAGTAAACATTTTTAATAGTTTAATATTTTTATATCATTCTTGAACAATTTATATTAATTTCTGAATAAGAGAAATTAATTTTCAATAAAAATTTAAGTTTTAGTGAAAAGTATAATTTAAAAAAATAAATAATAAGTCGTTCGAAAAATATTGAACGACTTACTAAATTAAAAAATGATATAAATAAAATAAATAATAGCTTAAAATTTTCTATCTGGCTTATTCTCTAACCATGCTACTAGTACGATTTAAAGGCTTATAAAGGCTTAAGGCGCAAATGCCAGCTATACCAACTAAACCATAAACTACACGACTTATCCAACTTGACATTCCACCAAATAAGGATGCTACTAAGTCATATTGAAAAAATCCTATGAGTCCCCAGTTGACAGCACCTATAATAATTAACGTCAAAGCGATCATATTGAATGCTTTCATTTTTATATACCTCCTATCTAATGTTTTCTTAACGTTTTTTACACGTTATTATTAGTATCTCACCAAGATATAAAATTATTATGGAAGGAAATGGATATTACTACATGATACTGAAATATCATTGAAAATTAAGAAAGAAAAGATTATAATAAATTTAAAATTTAAAGAATTTAATACTTATAAAATAAAATTATTAATTAGTATTTGTTAATTAACTAACAATATAAAAGGATAAATTTTTTAAGGAGAATTACAAAATGGCAATTGAAAAAGTAAGGGAACACTTTGCAAAATGGAATATGGAGGATAGGATACTGGAATTTGATGTTTCCAGCGCAACGGTGGAGCTTGCCGCAATAGCGTTAAACTGTGCACCGGGACGAATCGCAAAAACCCTGTCCTTTATGGTGAAGGATCAGGCGATACTGGTTGTAACGGCTGGTGATGCCAAGATTGACAATGCCAAGTTTAAGGCGAGCTTTGGCACAAAAGCGAAAATGTTAACACCTGATGAAGTGGAATTGTTTATTGGACATGCCGTAGGAGGTGTTTGCCCCTTTGGAATCAATTGGGGTGTACCCGTATATCTAGATAAATCACTCAAGCAGTATGAAACGGTCTTTCCGGCCTGTGGAAGCGGCAATAGTGCTATCGAATTGACTATCCCTGATCTTGCGGAATACTCCAACTTTACAGAGTGGGTAGATGTGTGCAAAGTAGTTTAAGACTTGTTTAAAGAAATAAAGTGGGGTGTGGAAACACCCCATTAAATACGTTTTACCTACATCATTTTACAGTAAATCTATTTTTTTAAAACAGGTACTTGAACCTCAGTGAGCCAATCGGCTTCATCTTCCTTATTCCAGATGCCGTCAATATAGCTTTCCCGGCAAAACCCATTGATGGTATAGCCGTTCTGCTCCACAAACCGTAGAGCGAAGGCATACGCTTCCCTCAGTCCGGAATAGGGACCCTTATGCATGATGGATACTACTGTAATGCTAGGAATTTTCTTGAACTTAATAGTTTCTGTCTCGTTTCCCATGGCTTCCACGGCCTCACAATACTCGATATTGATGTCTTTCTCCCGATATTCTCCGTCGAGATATTCAATGTAGCAGTACTCTGGTATAAGGCATTTTAGGTTAGGGTTGGCGGCTGCAACTTCTTCCCCGATAGCCGGAATCAGTTGGAAATAACTGTTATAATCAGGGGCGGTTAGGCGCTTGTAATAAACGATACACTCGGGGGTCTCTTTCAAAATCGCGTTATAATTCATGCTTTTTACCTCTTTTCTTTCATTTATATAATGATCAAGACGGGTAAGTTGCTCTGTAGTATCGTAAAGTTGTGCTGTCAGCTCAGCTTTCCTCATCTCCAAAATTGTCTCGATATTGCGGCCGCTTTGTATCCCTACAATTTCGTCAATAGAAAATCCCATTTGCCGAAGCCCGATTATTTGATGAAGTTTGAGCAATTGTTCAGAGTTATAGTAACGGTAACCATTTTCTTCATCCACAAAGGCAGGGCACAATAAACCCATCTCATCGTAATAGCGCAGAGTTTTGACTGTGGTCTTTGCCATCTGCGAAAATAGTCCAATACGGTACATAGAAAACACTCCTTTCCTCGTCTGATGTTAGTGTAAATCCTCCTGTAACAGGAGGGTCAAGAAAATTTTTAAATAATTAAAATTATTCTTATAAATTCATAAATAACTATATTTATTATACAGGATATTTGTTTGATTGTCGGTAAAATGTTTTGTTTAAAAAAATTTCTTAATCAGTCTCAATCCTATACTTTTTAACCATTATATGGTATAATATAAAAACAAAAGAAGCAATAGGCAGGCATTGAAGCAGGTGGTGATAATCCATAGCGGAAAACCATAAAAACAAATAATGTTAGAAAGTGTAGAAGTCCTATGGTAGAAAAAATTAACGAAATAGATGCCATTTTAGATGCGATTCACGATGATGTGCTCATCACCGATGGCAAAGGGGTGGTGCTGAGAGTCAGTAAATCCTTTGAGAACTTCTATGGAATTAAAAAGGAAATGGCTATAGGCAATACCGTTTATCAACTAGAAAAGGATGGTATATTTAAACCCTCTATTATTGCTATCGTTCTGGAAACTGGTAAGAAGATTACCATGCGTCAAAAAAATAAAAGTGATCGACACATACTGGTTACAGCCACTCCCGTAAAAAACGAGGATGGAAAAATCGTAAAGGTTGTCAGCTTTTCTAGAGATATTACAGAACTATTGCAGCTAAAAGAAGAGCTTCAAGAATTGAGGAATAATCAAGTGCTTGTGGGGGAAATCATTGCAAAATCCGTCACTTCTCAGGATATTTTAAAGACGATCAATCGTATTGCAAAATTTGATGCCAATGTACTTTTGACAGGGGAGTCCGGCGTAGGAAAAACCATGTATGCCAAGTGGATTCATAATAAGAGCAATCGCGATAAGGGACCATTTATAGAGATTAACTGTGGTGCCATACCGGAGAACCTACTGGAATCCGAGCTTTTTGGATATGAGAAAGGTTCTTTTACAGGAGCAGGCAGAGAAGGAAAGTCAGGTCTCATAGAGTTATCGGAAGGTGGAACCCTATTTTTAGATGAAATTTCCGATCTTCCTTTAAACTTACAGGTGAAGCTTTTAAAGGCAATTCAAGATAAAGTCATCATAAAAGTGGGGGGGACCAAGGAAAAAAAGGTAGACTTTAGGTTAATTGCCGCTTCCAATAGACCCTTCGAATCGTTAATTCGCAATAATCTATTTAGAGAGGACTTGTATTATAGATTGAATGTAATCTCCATAGAAATACCACCATTGCGAGAGAGAGTGGAGGATATTACTCCATTAAGTTTATTCTTTTTAGAGAAGTTTAATGAGAGCTATGGTTTAAATGTTGCAATTCATAGCACCGTGTATCAAATTTTAGAGCAGTATTATTGGCCGGGAAATATCCGAGAGTTGGAAAACCTTTTGGAACGACTGATATTAACCTCAGAGGAAGAATGTATCACTGAAAAGAATTTGCCTAGTTTTATTTTAAAAAATAAAAGCTATGGAACTACAGCTAGAAATGACGAAAGCTTGGCGGAAGCTTTGGAGTGTTTAGAGAAAAGTTTAGTAGTAGCGGCTTATGAAAGGCATAAGACCACCGTTGGCGTGGCTAAGGCACTTAAAATCAGTCAACCTACAGCAGTAAGAAAAATACAGAAGTATTTTAAATAATGGTAATCAGAATCATTAAAAAGGCAATCCCTAAGGACCAGCCTCCTAGGACGTCAGAAGGATAATGAACTCCCAGATAAATGCGGCTAAAGCCTATAAGCAAAACCAACAGAGTAAGACCAATAAATAATAAGGTCAAGATAGATTTTTTCTTTAGAGGTAGTGGAACCTGGGATTCATGGCATAGATTGCCTGAAGCGGTCTGATAAAAAAGCCACAGCATCATTCCATAAAAAACCAGTCCGGTCATGGAGTGTCCGCTGGGGAAACTGTATCCTCCCTGCTCTATGAGGTGGAGGGTGGAATCGGGTCTAGGTCTGGCAAAAAATGATTTTGTGATACTGTATAACACGGTGGAAGAAGACGCGGAAAGAACCATGGGAAGGGCAAAGTGTCGTCGAGAAAACTTGGGAAGACAAGCCAAAGCACATAAAGCAATTATAAATTGCCAATTTGCCATGTAAGTTATTCCAATGAATACGACATTAAAAAAGTCATTTCTATTATTATAAATTATTTCACGAACTGGGTCATCAAAGGCTAAAGTACCTTGGGAGTAAAGCAAATAAGCTATCGATAAAAATATGGATAGCCCAATTATAAATGCAATTAATTTATTTCTACCTTTATGATTCTTCACTTTCTAATGCCGCTTGCTCTGTCGCTTTTTGGGCTTCCTTTTCCTCTTTATAATCGTAGTATCTATTTTCAGCCATATTCTTATAAACAGCTGTTCCATCTCGGGTAGTTCTTACTTTATTGATATACATCACTGCATTTTTTTCATCTTTTAATTCAAAGCATAAATGAGCTAATACTAAACAACAATACTGTTCCATTTCAGGTCTCATATTCACAGAACCATAAAAGAGCTCAAACATCTCTTTTGCCTTCTCCACGGAGTACTGGTACATTTCCATATCCTTTGCATCTGCATATAGATAGGTTAGCTCCAACCACAACCTCGCAGTAATCTGTTTTTCATTATCAAAAGCTTTGGCAGAAAGCAAGGATAAGTAATGACAGATGAATACAAATTCCAAATTTCTCTCTTCTTCAAAGTTAAGCTTATATATTTCATGTACTTCTTTCAAGGTTTTTACTACTTCAGGAGACTTGTAAATAATGCTTTCATTGTCAAAGTATTCTTCATAACAACTGAAATAACAATTAGGACAAGTAATCACTTCAAACCAAGTGATTTCAAAATCTGTATAGTGTTTTCGCATATCGCATCCTGCAGGTTGCTTTAACTTCAGCTTTGAAACATAAGGAACTTGTGTTTTAAATTGCGTCTTACAGAAAGGACATTTTTTTTGAGCGGTCAAGATATAATCCTCAAAGGATTCAGGCATGGGTATTCCATAACCCTTGTGTTTTGCAGGTAATAAGGAAACCTTGCTGTCCTCCACCTTTACCACCTGTACAGATGCTTTTTTCTTTGGGCCACTTTCCTTAGCAAGTGTGAGCAGATTACAAAGTTCTCCCATGATCATATAGATAGCTCTGGGATTATTTTTCGTCAACTCGATAAAGTATTCCTTTGTGACGCAGATGGCGCTTACGGGTGTTTCTGCCACCACAGAAGCCGTAGGATTCTTATCTGTAAACAAGCATTGTTCACCAAATAATTGCCCGGAGCCTAAGGTGTCTTCAATTTCTTGATTCTCTGTACCATAACCCTTTACCAATTTTACAGATCCGTTGATGATGATATACATCATCTGTGTATTAATATGGTTTTCTCTAATGATTATGGAACCCTCTTTAAAAAGCTTTACATTTGATATTGGCCCAAGGTCTTTAACATTAATCATACTAGCCTCCCGATAATCTATTCTATGAAATAAATTTTTTGTAATTTAAAAAAATACACTTTAATATTTATAAAACTGATATGAAGATTATACCCATATATCCTATATCTTAAATCTTTGGCTTACCTAAATCAAGGAATTTTTTATTGGAAATCATGTATATTCCTAATACGATGGTAATGACACCTGTAAGAATCATTAAGCTCTGAATGGAAAAGGCGTCGGACAATGGACCAAATAGAATCATTCCAATGGGCATGATGGAAGTAATGAGAATACTGATCAATGAAAAAACTCTTCCCAACATCCCTTCTTCTACGTTCTCTTGGATGAGTACCGTTTCTGCTGTGCTGTAAAGAGGCATAAATAATCCCGAAATCAACATAAATCCCAAATAAACCCACAAATTTGAAGCCAAACCCAATAGTGCAAAACAAATTCCAAAACCTAAGCATGATATAGCCATAGAAAAGATTTTATTCTTAAAGCCGCACCACACAGAGATGATGATACCTCCGATAACACCTCCTATACTCCATGCAATCTCGTTGGCTGTCAGCATCCATACCTCATTGCCAAAGGTACGCTCCACCAGAAGCGGTGATAAAAAAGCAGCGGGTGTAACCAAAAAGAAGAATAACCCATAGAACATCAATAATTTTCTGATAAGTTCATGATTTTTTACATAGGTTAAACCTTCTCTTAAGTCGTATATTACTGAGAACCAAAGGCTTTGAGCTCCATTAGAATCCTTTTGTAGAGTTATCCTCTCATAGTCGGGCACCTTTAAAAATATAAAGATAGACGTGCCTATGAAAGCCGTAATAACATCGAAGAAAAGAGCTCCTTGTAGACCCCAGACGCCCAGTAAAACTCCTCCTACGGCGGGAGAGGCCAACATAGATATAGAACTGATGGTGGTGTTGATGCCTGTGATTCGCATAAGTTGGCTTTCAGGAACCAGCTGGGGGAGAATGGCACTCACACAAGGAGTTTGCACCCCTGAGCCCATGGATCTTAAAGCAGAGATAAAAAACAAAAGCCACCAGGAGGTATAGCCAAAAACCATAAACAGAGCCAAGCATAGGGTCACGGCAGCGATGAAAATATCCGCTAAAATAATCATCCATTTTCGGTTACATCTATCCGCGAAGACCCCCGCAAAAAGAGTAACGAAGATTTGCGGTAAAAAGGTACACAAAATTAATATGGTCATTAAGCTTCCAGATGAAGTCTCTAACGTAATGTACCAGATGACGGCAAAGCTTACGATAGAGGAACCGAAAAGCGTAATGGTCTGCGCTAAAATAAATATAATGATTCGTTTTTTCCAGTTTACAAAATTGTCCATGGGGATAGTATAACACGGTTGGTGTATATATTGAAAAAAATATTTTGGTTTGTAATTGATATTTAGAGGATATAGCGTGAGAGTGACAAATCTTCATGCTCCATTTACACCTAGAAAGCTATGCCGCCAAATATATTAAAAATTTTACGGTTATATGCCAAAAAACTGTTTGTTTTAATTATGTTATGCGGTATACTATTGTAGTGGAGGTGTTGAAAATGATCATCAGACCTAGCTATTTAAAAAAAATTATGCCGTATGTGGATACGCCATTTGCCAAAATTTTAACCGGTATTCGTCGTTGCGGGAAGTCAACCATCATGAAAATGATAATGAACGAACTAAAAAATCAAGGTATATCGGAAAAGCAGATTTTGTATTATAGTTTTGATTCTTTACAGTATGAGGACATCAAAACTGCAAAAGAACTATTTGTTCATTTGAAGGGACAGCTCTGCAAGGGTGAAAAGACCTATCTTTTTTTAGATGAGATACAAGAAGTAAAGTCCTGGGAAAGGGTTATAAATTCCTTTTTGTCCGAGTATGATGTGGATATTTATGTGACAGGGTCAAACTCTCGCATGTTGTCATCAGAAATATCAACCTACTTGACAGGACGTTATATTTCATTTCGTATTTTGCCGCTGTCCTTTGAGGAGTATTTAACCTTTCGGAAAACCTTTACCTCAAATAGGGATGTACATGCTGAGTTTGTCAGATATTTGCGGCTTGGGGGATTTCCTGCTGTTCATTTGCATGTCTATGAGCCAGAGGAGGTCTATACTATTGTCAAAGATATTTACAATTCTACCATTTTTACGGACATTGTAAGGCGCAATGAAATCCGCAAAATAGATCAACTGGAACGGATTGTAAAGTTTACTTTTGATAATGTTGGAAGAACCTCCTCAGCATCTTCTATCTCAAAGTATCTAAAAAGTGAAAATCGTTCTATTGATAATGAAACAGTGTATAACTATCTGAGCAAACTGGAGAGTGCATATATTCTGCACAGATGTTCCCGCTATGATGTTCAAGGTAAGGCGATCTTAAAAACCCAAGAAAAATTTTATCTTGCCGATTCTGCTTTACGGTACAGCGTTTTGGGATATTCAACGGACAGTGTGGCGGCAATGTTGGAAAATGTTATTTACTTAGAGTTAATTCGCCGAGGTTATGAGGTATATGTTGGAAAACTGGATAACTCAGAAATTGACTTTATTGCGTCTCGGCAGGAGAACAAGTTGTACATTCAAGTTGCACAGGAAATACAATCTCCTGAAACTGAAAAAAGAGAATATGGACGGCTTCTTGATATTCGAGATAACTATCCCAAGTATGTGCTACGAACCGATGCTTTTGCAGACGGAAATTACAAAGGAATCAAAACCATGCATGTAGCGGATTTTTTGCTTTCCGATGCATTTTAATTTCATTGGAGTAATTATTGTAATAAAAAGTATGATACCCGCAGAAGCAGGTAAACGCTAAACTGAAACTAAGTGATGTTATGTCACACGTTTTAAGCCGACGTTACACCGTGGGGAGTGAACTATGAGCAACAACATAACAAACATGAATAACGAAATAAACGATGATTCATTGGTGGATGTGATCTTCGATTCCACCAGTGAGATGTTGGTTTTTGTGGATAAGGATGGGTGTATCAAAAAGCTTAGTAAAGCCTATGCTGAATTTCTGGGCATAGATCGAGACGAGTCAGTAGGTAAGCCCGTGAATCAGGTTATTGAAAACACCCGGATGCATTTAGTGCTAGAGTCTGGCAAGGATGATACGGAATCCATGCAAAAATTAAAGGGAAAGAACATGATTGCCAGCAGATGGATCGTCCATAAGGATGGGGAGGTTGTTGGAGCTTTGGGACGTGTACTCTTTAGGGATATTGCAGAGTTACAAACTTTATTTGAAAAAATGAAAAAGATGGAATCTGAGTTGGATATATATAAAAAGCAGTTTGGAAAAATCCACACATCAAAATATAACCTAGATCAAATTATTGGTACGGGTACCTTGATGAGTACCCTAAAGGATACGGTAAAAAAAGTGGCCAGAACAAATTCTAATATTTTGATTTTAGGAGAAAGTGGCACGGGGAAAGAGCTTTTTGCCCATGCCATACACGGGGAGAGTAAGAGAAGGGACAAACCCTTTATATGCATCAATTGTGGGACCATTCCTACCGAACTACTGGAATCAGAGCTTTTTGGATATGAAGAGGGAGCTTTTACGGGGGCGAAAAAAGGTGGCAAAACTGGAATGTTTCAGGCGGCCAATAAGGGCACCGTCTTTCTAGATGAAATAGGGGATTTGCCCATGAATATGCAGGTCAAACTGCTCCGGTTTCTGCAAGAACGGGAAATTCAAAAGATCGGTGCATTCGCTGGAGAGCAGGTAGATGTAAGGATTGTGGCTGCTACCAACAAGAACCTCTACGACATGGTGGAAAAGGGAGAATTCCGTTCTGATCTCTATTACAGGCTCAATGTGGTCAGCCTAAATATCCCTGCCCTCAGGAGTAGAAAAGAAGACATCCCGCTGCTGACCCAAGCACTTTTAAAGAAGATAGGACTTAGAGAAAATTTATCCCTAAAGCCAATCCCCAATTCTGTGATGGAGTATCTAAAGCGTTACGATTGGCCGGGAAACGTGCGAGAGTTGGAAAATACGTTGGAAAGGGCCATCAACTTTTTGGAGGAGGATCAAACGATCAAAATAACCCATCTTCCCTCTAGGGTAACGGGATTAAAGAGTCACGGGGAATTGAAACCCCTAAAGGAGATCTTGGAGGAAACGGAAAGGACAGCCATCGTCAACGCTCTTGTGGAAAATAAAGGGAAGAAAACCCTTACAGCAAAGGCACTGGGAATCAGCAGAAACAACCTATATGAAAAGATGGAAAAGTACAATATTAATGAAAAATGAACGAAAATGTAATTGTTTGATGACAAAATATAATGTTAATATTAAAAACGTAATTGTTTAATTACGTTTTTTTCTTTAAACTTACCATATAGTTATAAACTGGATCATTGCTTTTATTGCCTATAACAAAAACGTTTAATTTCTAATAGTTTTGACTTGTTAAAACTGTTGGCACGACATTTGCTTTTGTCTAAGATAACAATTATATGTTACGAATGTGCAATTAAAAATGAAATTTTAATTGCGGACTAGTATAAGAAAGCAACGCACAAAAAATTGAGTTATGGAGGAATAGCGAATGGGAAATGGTAAAGAAAAGGTAAGCATTATTACAGGTGCGGCCAGTGGAATCGGATATGCCGTAGCGGAAAATTTCGCAGCGGATGGTATCCAAGTAGTGATGGCGGATGTCAACAAAGAGCTTTTGGAAGCATCGGCACAGAAACTGAACTGTGATTTTTACGTAACGGATTTAAGTAAAAGACAAGACTGCAAAACGCTAGTGGATTACACCTTAGAAAAGTACGGAAAGGTGGATATTTTAGTGAATGTGGCAGGAATTCAAAACGTATGCCCCATCGAAGAGTTCTCTGAAGACAAATGGGATTTTATGATTTCACTGATGCTGACAGCTCCGTTTTTATTGACAAAATACGTATGGAACTCTATGAAAAGTCAAAATTGGGGGCGAATCATCAACTTAAACTCCATACATGGACTGGTGGCCTCAGAATACAAATCTGCCTATGTATCTGCTAAGCACGGGCTTTTAGGTCTCACAAAGACCGCAGCTCTGGAAGGGGGCGCTTTTGGCATCACTGTAAACTCTATCTGCCCCGCATACGTAAAGACTCCCTTAGTGGATAACCAAATAGTAGCACAAGCGAAAAATCACGGCATTAGCAAAGAAGAGGTGATTAGCGACATCATGCTGCAAAAAGCAGCGGTAAAATCCCTCTTGGATCCTTCGGCTGTAGCAGAAACGGTAAAATTTTTATGTTCAGAATCCAGCAGCCACATCACGGGAACGGCTTTGAGCATGGATGGTGGATGGACGGCAGGTTGAGAAAGGAGAAACCATGTTAGGAATTGCCATTGGCTTAGTTGTCATCATGTTTTTAGCATATAGGGGATACTCTATCATTTGGGTGGCGCCCATCGCCGCAGGAGTGGTGGCTCTTGCAGGAGGTCTGCCTCTTTTGGAGGCATATAAAGGCAGCTACATGACCGGTTTTGCAGAATTTACCAGATCATGGTTTCCTATATTTATGTTGGGTGCCATCTTTGGGCACTTGATGGAAATTACAGGGGCCGCTCGCTCCATTGCAAACAGCCTCACCAAGGTATTAGGTGCTAAGCGAGCCATTCTGGGAGTAGTCGTAGGATGCGGCGTGCTTACCTATGGAGGTATCAGCCTGTTTGTGGTGGTGTTTGCAATGTATCCTTTGGCTTTGGCATTGTTTAGAGAGGCCAATATTTCCAGAAAATTAATCCCTGGTAGCATTGCCCTAGGATCGTTTACATTCACCATGACGGCGGTGCCCGGAACCCCACAGATACAAAACTTGATTCCCATGGAATACTTTCATACCACACCCATGGCCGCACCCATCATGGGCACTGTATCCGCTTTATTTATGTTTGGATGTGGGTATGCATATTTGTCCTTCAAAGAAAAAAAATTGACCGCTATAGCTGATTCATTCACTGAACCAAAGGGTGGAGATTTACATGAAGAGGTATTGGAAGCTGCGCTGCCTAACCCATTTCTATCAATTCTGCCATTAATCACCGTTATCTTAACCTTAAACCTAAAAGATTGGGATATCGTAATTTCATTAATCTGTGGAATTCTGCTAACTATGATTTTAAACATCAAACAGTATAAAGGTTTTTCAAAAGCTGTAAATGCAGGGGCGGCAGGTTCTGTGCTTGCCATCATAAACACAAGTGCTGCGGTAGGGTTTGGGACGGTAGTGAAGGCTGTACCTGGATTTCAGACATTGACAGGATTGCTTTTGGGTATTGGAGGCTCACCCCTCATCTCAGAAGCGGTGGCAGTAAACATTTTGGCGGGAGCCACAGGATCTGCATCAGGAGGCATGGGAATTGCCTTGTCCGCTTTGGGGGAAAAGTATTATCAGTTGGCATTGGATCTCAACATCAGCCCCGAAGCTTTTCATAGGGTGGCAGCCATAGCATCGGGTGGATTAGACACTCTACCTCATTGTGGGGCTGTTCTGACACTGCTATCCATTACGGGAATGAGCCACAAGGACTCCTACATAGATATTTTTGTAGTAGCCCTGCTGCTACCCGTGTTATCAGTTATTCCAGCGATTCTGCTGGCAAGTCTAGGCATTTATTAAGCAGTTTCATGTTTACAAACGAAGCCTAAGTACGTTATAATATAAAGGATTCAAAGCCAATGATATATAAGATAATAAAAGCTATTTTTAGTTATTTGTATGAAATATTTGTATAAAAGAGAAAGGAAGACAATGATTAACAAAATGAGAACCGCCGCCGAAGCAGTGGCAGGAATCAAAGACGGAGCAGTCATTATGGTGGGTGGATTTATGGCTACCGGCACACCGGAGATACTCATGGACGCACTGGTAGAAAAGGGTGTTAAAAATCTTACTGTCATCTGCAACGATGCCGGAGTACCGGGCAGAGGGATTGGAAAGTTGCTGTCCAACGGGCAGATAAAAACGTTAATTGCCTCTCACGTGGGATTAAATCCGGAAGTGGCACAGAGGATGAATACAGATGTGGAAGCGGATAAGCTAGAGTGCATACTGGTACCTCAGGGAACTTTGGCTGAAAGGGTAAGGGCCGGCGGTGCAGGTCTGGGTGGATTTTTGACCCCTACGGGAGTAGGAACCATCGTAGCCGAGGGCAAACAAGTGATCACGGTAGAAGGAAAAGACTACTTGCTAGAACTGCCGTTGAAAGCAGATTTTGCATTAGTGAGGGGTTCTGTAACCGATAAATTTGGAAATACTACATACAATCAAGCTACCAGAAACTTTAATCCTTTGATAGCTACAGCTGCTGAGACTGTTATTGTAGCGGCTGTAAACGTGGTGGAAACGGGAGAGATAGATCCGAATAATGTAGTTACATCCGGAATCTTTGTAGATTATATTGTGGAGGGAGAAGAACCATGGCAGATATAAAGGAAATCATCGTATCTAGGGTAGCCAAAGAGCTGAAAGACGGAGATGTGGTAAATTTGGGAATCGGCATGCCTACCATGGTAGCCAACTTCATTCCTGAAGGCGTGGATATTACCCTCCAATCAGAAAATGGATTCTTGGGATTGGGATCTGCTCCAGAAAAGGGAAAAGAAGAAGTTGACCTGGTAAATGCCGGGGCTCAGTACGTAACGGTAAAGCCAGGAGCTATGTTCTTTGACAGCGCTACATCCTTTGGAATCATCAGAGGGGGTCACGTAGACGCAACCATATTAGGATCTTTGCAGGTGGATGAAAAGGGAAATCTTGCAAATTGGATCGTTCCAGGTAAAATGGTACCGGGAATGGGCGGAGCCATGGATTTGGTAGTTGGTGCAAAAAAAGTAATCGTGGCTATGCAGCATACCAATAAAGGGGCACATAAAATTTTAAAAGAATGTACCTTACCCCTGACGGCGGTAGGCGTAGTGGACATGATCGTAACGGAAATGGGCGTTATGGAAGTCACAAAAGAAGGTTTGATTTTAACAGAGCTTCATCCGGATTATACAGTAGAACAGGTTCAAGAAGCTACAGAATGCAAGTTAATCATCAGCGATAATCTGAAACCTATGGCTTGATAGGTATTGAGTTAATAAAGATTGTGATTTTAGATCAATAAATAATAATGAAACATAATTAAAACCGCTTTTAATAAAGGCGGTTTTTTCATTTTTACCATGGAAGAGCAGAGGAATCCTTTGGCTTACATTACGGAATCTCAATCAGAAGATATGCGGAAGCATATCGACTTCGCCGAACCGTAAACCATGAGGTGAAAAAGTAATTTATTACAAAAGTGCAGCTAGTCTGCACTTTTCACCTTTTCACGATGGAAGAGCCGAGGAACCCTCAGGCTTACATTACGGAATCTCAATCAGTAGATATGCGGAAGCATATCTACATCTCCGTACCGTAAGCAAGAGGGTTCCTCGCGATTAGTAGCAGAAATCAAAAACTTGCATATATTGAAAAAAGCAAAGATAGCAGCTTCCAAGAATGGGCAGGAATTCAAAACATAGTTGAGGGTAACTTATCAACGTTATCGTCTTATATCAATGCTGAAATTTACTTAAATTAATGAGGTGGGAAATGATATATCTGGATAATGGAGCGACGACTTTTCCAAAGCCACGCCAAATGAATTATGCCATGCAGCAATGCATGGAAAAATATTGCGGAAATCCGGGTAGATCCGGTCATGCCATGGCCATGAAGACGGCACAGGGCATCTATAGGACTCGGCAGCTCTTAGGAAAGTTGTTCAATATAGAGGATTACAGCAGAATTGTATTTACCCTAAATACTACAGAATCTTTAAACCTAGGGATTAAAGGTGTTTTAAAAAGAGGAGACCATGTGATAACCACATCCATGGAGCATAATTCAGTACTTAGACCCATAAAAGCTTTGGAGCGAGAGGGCATTTCAAATTCTATAATAAAATGTAAAAAAGATGGCAGCATTAGTGCAGAAGCGTTTATCAGTCATATAAAAGAAAATACTAAGCTCATAATTTGCACCCACGCTTCTAATGTGACTGGAACCATAATGCCCATAGAACGAATCGGGAGAATGGTCAGAGAAAAAGGGATCTTATTTATGGTGGATGCGGCACAGTCGGCTGGTGTATTGCCAATCGATGTAGAAGAGATGTGCATTGACCTTTTGGCGTTCCCCGGGCATAAAAGTTTACTTGGACCGTTGGGAACTGGTGGGCTGTATGTGAGGGAAGGCATTTCCATTAAACCCTTAAAAGAAGGGGGAACAGGAACTGCCTCCAAGGATTTGAGGCAACCGGTGGAGTTTCCGGAAAGCATGGAATCAGGTACAGTAAATGCACCGGGTATCATCGGGTTAGGCAAGTCCATTGAATTTATCAATGAAGTTGGAATCGAAAATATTCGGAAGCATGAAGAAAAATTAATCTATAAATTCCATAGTGGCTTAATGAATATGGGGACTAATGTTTCCGTATACGGACCTGAAGATGTTAGTTTAAAAACAGGAGTGGTTCTTTTTAATATCCAAGGAATCAGCTGTGAGGAAGTGACGGAAATCCTAAGCAGTAAGTACGGAATTGCTACCAGAGGAGGCTTTCACTGCGCAGGTTTAGCTCACGAAACCATCGGAACAGGAAATACCGGGGCAGTGCGATTGAGTGTAGGACCGTTTAATACAGAAAGGGAAATAGAATACGCCTTAAAAGCGATAAATGAAATTTGCAGAAACCATTAATATTGTAATTTTGCAATCCGTATAAGTAAGCATACGAAGTATATAAAGACATAGACAGATAAAATAGTGAAATAAGAACAATAGTTAAAGATTTTTCTTGTAAAACTATCAATCTTGTAGTAGAATTCTACCATGTATATGGATTTGCATATACAATATTATGAAATGGGAGGTAATGTCTATGGAAAAACGCGGGCAGTGGGCCACGAATATCGGTTTTATTCTGGCAGCAGCAGGATCGGCAGTAGGCTTGGGAAACATATGGAAATTTCCCGGGGTAGCTTACAATAACGGTGGGGGAGCATTTATTATTATTTATATCCTCATTGTTTTTATTATTGGTGCCACCGTAATGCTTACAGAGTTTACTGTAGGTAGAAAAACGCATCAAAACTGCGTTGGTGCATTTAAAACCTTGGATAAGAGGTTTACATGGGTTGGAGGCATGGGAATCTTAACAGGATTTGTAATCATGTGCTATTACAGCCACGTTGGGGGATGGGTACTGAAATATGTGGTTGGATATGCAGTTCAATCAGGTGTCATCTATGATGATCCAACATCTTATTTTTTAAACTTTCTGGGAGCAAATGGAAGCTTTCCACTAGAAGCAGCAATTATTTATCCTATTATTTTTATGGCTATTGTAGCTTTTGTCATTACTAAAGGGGTTGCAGGAGGTATTGAGAAAGTCAATAAGGTATTGATGCCGGCATTATTTGTGCTGCTTATCATTATCGCTGCTCGTGCAGTCACTTTACCGGGAGCAGGTGAGGCTATCTCAGGATTCCTAAAGGTAGATTTTGGAGCTCTTACAGGGGCCAATTTCAACGCGGCATTAGGTCAGGCATTTTTCTCCTTGTCCTTGGGCATGGGCGTAATGTGTACTTATGGATCGTATTTGGCCAAAGAAGAAAACCTTGTAAAAAACACCTTTACCGTATGTACTTTGGATACCTTGGTAGCGTTGATTGCAGGATTGGCTGTTATTCCTGCAGTTCTGGTTTCAGGACTTGAAGTGGGATCCGGTGGAGGTTTTGCATTTATTTCTCTGGCTTCCGTATTCCAAGGATTGCCACTGGGATCTTTCTTTGGTTTCTTATTTTACGTATTACTTTTCTTTGCTGCATTAACTTCAGCGATGTCTATATTGGAAGGAACTGTTGCTTATGTTTGCGAAGAACTTAAATTTAGCAGAACTTCAACTACAATCGTAGTTGCAATTATCATGTTTGCCATAGGAATTTTCTATACCATTTCGCAAGCTTATGCAGGCTTAAAGGGTGTATGGCTGGATGCCTCCGGCGTTACTTATCCTGGGTTGGGAGATTTCCTTGAGTTCTTGACAGATAGATTGTTGATGCCCGTGGGTGCGTTGTTCTTCTGCATATTCTTAGGATGGTTCTGGGGCATTGACAAGGCAACAGAAGAAATATCTTCCAACGGAAAATATGCTTTTGCGTTAAAGCCGATCTATACAATTTTGGTTAAATTTATTGCACCACTTGCAATAATTGTAATTCTTTTGTCAGGTTTTGGAATTATCAAGCTTTAGTGGTAGTTATATTTATTAAAATTTATAAAAACCTACCATTGCTTTCATCGATGGTAGGTTTTTATAAAAGTAATAGTAGTACAAGCCAAGGAAAGGGGTATGGATGAAGATTATTGTAATTAACGGTCCCAATCTCAATATGTTAGGTTTGAGAGAACCTACTATTTATGGTCATAAGTCCTTAGAGAAGATCAATGAAACTATACTGGATTTTTTTAGTGAAATGAAAGTTTGCATTATTATTAAGTTTTTTCAATCAAATCATGAAGGTGATATCGTGGACATGATTCAGGAGGCTCGTGGGAAGTATGACGGGATTGTTCTAAATCCTGCTGCCTATACCCATTATAGCATTGCAATAAGAGATGCGATTGCCGCCTCAGCGGTACCCACCATAGAAGTTCACCTCAGCGATATAGAAAGCAGAGAGCCCTTTAGGCGGATATCTGTCACGAGAGATGTATGCATTGACCAAGTTGCAGGCAAGGGGATAGATTCTTACATAGAAGGAATCCAAAAGCTTATTAAATATTTAGAAGGAAAAGCAAAATGATCATAAAGAGTAACATAGATTTAATGCATGAAGTCATCGAGAATATGGAATATATGGTTAGGGTGATGGACTCTGAGCACCGTGTCATTTATATGAACCAAAAAATGCGTTCTCAATTTGGGCATACATTAGGAAATTTCTGCTTTGACTTGTTGGGTGGAGATCATCGGTGTGAAAATTGCATAACCTCTGGAGCAAAAGAAACCGGCAAACCAGAGCAAAAGGACGTTGAAATTGGAAATAAATATTACAAGCTTATGTCTTCGCCAGTGAGCTTGGAGCAGGATCATCATTATTCAATAGAGTTGCTTCACGATATTACGGATCAGAAGACAACTGAATTAGAATTGCTAAAGCATTATGAAAAGTTAAAAGAGGATATTAAATTTGCAAAGCAAATACAATACCGCGCATTGCCTTTAGACGATATATATTGGAATTGCTTAAAAATAAGCTCTTTATATGTTCAGAGTGAAGACTTGGGGGGGGACTTCTTTGATATTGTTCAACTGGATCAAAACCGAGTATTTCTTTATATTGCCGATATTGCAGGTCATGGAGTGAAATCTTCACTGTTGACAATCTTTGTACGTCAGGTAATCAGAGGAATCGTTCGGAAGGAACATATCGGACTGCAGGATATTTTAGAGGAACTTTTTAGAAGCTATAAGGATTTACATACCAATATAGAAAATTACTTTACTTTTTTATGTGCTATTTACGATAAGAGCACGGGGAAGATAACCTTTTCCAACGCAGGTCACAATTGTTATCCTATTAAGGTGGATGCAGTTGGGAAAGCGACGGAAATTCAAATCAAAGGAATTCCGGTCTGCTCTATCTTCTCAGAAATTAATCATGAGCAAGTGGAAGTAGATTTAGAAAAAGGGGCAAAGATCATTTTCTATACCGACGGAATTTCTGAATCTTACAGCAAGGTTTTAAAGAACCAGTTTGGATCTGAGGGGATCCTAGAGGTGTTGGAAGAATCCAATATTACCGATAACAAGTTGATCTGTGGCAAGATTATTCAAAGAGCAGCTGCCTTTGCAGGAGTATCTCCATTAGACGATATGGCTGTATTGATTGCAGAAGCTGTTTAAGGAGTCCGGGTCTGTATAGTTAGGTCTGATCAGTTCCTGAAACCGTTCAGCTTCTTATTTTTTCCATGCCCTCATTAGCCAAGGCATCGGCCCGGTTGTTCCTTTCCGTAATATACAGAAAGTCTTCCAATGTAAAGCTTGCACCATTCCATTCTACGAACTTTTTATATAATCCTTGCAGATTTGTTTTTTCGCTGTCCAAGTTTACATGTCCTTTCACCCTAAAAAAATGAATTTTGTATTCTTTAACAAAGAAAATTAATTGCTCCCATAAGTCACGATTTTCTACAGGAGTTTTTTTTGAGGATATCCAATTGTTTTTTTCCCATTTTTCATACCATCTTTCCCTAAAACAATTCATTAAATAAGAGCTGTCAGAAAATACTTTAATTTCATAAGAATTGCTCTTCAGTACTTTTAAAGCCTCAATCAATGCCTTCATCTCCATGCGGTTGTTGGTGGTATTCCGTTCTCCTCCACAAAGCTCTTTTTTGTGAGAGCCGTATTCTAAAATAGCACCGTATCCGCCCACGTTTTCTTTATTTTGATTTCCTGAGCAGGCGCCATCGGTATAAATGTTAATGACTTTCATAACTGTCCTTTCCGAAATAAACTTTGATAGTAGATCCATTTCTGAAGTAGATATGACACTATATTACCAGAATATACGGAAGTAAGCAACTATCGGTTAAAAGCTGAAGAATATAAGTATCTTTGCAGAATGTAAACATAAGTTAAACCATGTGTAACACCTTTGTAATAATCATAAGGTATACTGTATCGTAATAATCGAATATATAATAGTATAAATACACCTATTGAATGGTAAAAATATCCATTTAATTTCAAAATATTAGAAGGAAGGAGAGTAGGGTGAAAAAAATAACTCTTGTTTTTATAACGTTTTTACTGATTTTATGTACGACCACCAGCGCATTTGCCACAGTGGATCCGGCAGTGATTATCGTCAACCCTGTACATCAAAGTACTACGACTTCATCTAATATTCTCATTTCCGTGAAAGTTACACAACCTAAAACCATTAAGATTACCTTGTTCGAGGACAGAGAGGTGGTCAATGGTGTCTCATCCAGTATCGATATTAATCAGGTAGCTCAAGGTAAGGTCCCTAAAAAAGAGAATATCCAGACGGTGCAATCCACGGTAATGTTGCCCACCAACTTTACTACCACCAATAACCTTACCTTTTGTACAAAGCAGGTAAACGGAATAAAGCCCGGACTATATAGACTTAAGGTGGAGACCTTAGATGGTGCTGGAAAGTCTATTTATTCCAGGGAAAGCACCTTTGGAGTAAAGACGAAGGTGGAGTCGGATGAAAAGCTATTTGACAATCAACAATCCGGTACTTTTCAATTTTTACAAAATGTATTAAAATCTATCTTTGGAAGCTAAGAATAAAGTTAGAGGGAGTCATGAAGGTAAGTCATAAAGCAAGGGAGAACATTAAGACCGCAATTATAGTAGTATTGTCATTATCCACGATACTACTTTTGTATTTTTATTGGTATCAGACGCCTTTTGAGAGGTTTAAAATCACCCCTGCAGTTACGGATATTGAAATCCCACCCATTACAGAAATCGTCATACCAGAGCAAATTGTACTGTCCTTTGGAGAGGAAAACTACTGCATCGCTCCTATAGAGAAGAATGATCTGTGGTATGGAGGGGAGCAGAGCTTGCAATCAGATATGATTCGAGAATTCAGGAAGTTTAGCAACTCTGAAAACATATTAACAGAAGAAATAACAGAATCACAGTATAATCAAGTTTTTAATTACCGTTACATCAAAGCTGAGTTTTCTTACGCTATGCCCTTTGTGGACTTCTGTGAAATCTATGAAGTAAAGAGACCTTCTTCTTACAGCAGCATAGAAAATATCAACCAACTGGCCTACTCCGAAGGAAGTGAGGTAAGCCTTTTTATCAAAGATAGTATTAAAAACAAGTACTACAGACTTTTTTCAGACAAAGATATGACGAATTTTAAAAGGATTATTTTGGAGGTTGAGCAGAGTCAGCATGATATTTATTATCCTTTAGGGACTTTCTTAGGAATTGAAAACAATACATTAATTCCTGTTTCCTTGGACATTAATGATACTCCTTTATTATATAAGCAAGAAGTTTATCCATACGATCAAGATGAAATAAATGATATAGCTAAGAAATTTTTTGGTGAAAGTTTCGACTTTATTCGAAAGATCACTGAAAATAGCGGAAAGATAATCTACATGTATGGATATGGAGAAAAGGTATTTATCGTTAATGCAGATGGCAGCATGGAGTTTAAAGAAAAATTTGATGGGGAAAACTATGCCACAAAAAAGTACTTTGAGGCCTTAAATATTGCTGTGAAGTTCATCGGGTTAAATGGGGGATTATATACGGCACATGGAGAGCCGATCAAATTATATTTAAAGGATGTGACAGAGACTACCAAAGGGCAAAAGGGTCATCGCTTTGTTTTTGGACAGCTGATTAACGATACTAAGCTTCAGTATGAAAGTGGTGCAATTGTAGAAGTTGAGGTGGTTGGAGGACAAGTAACCTATTATTACAGAAATATAATTGAATTGGACGAGAGAGCCGGATTGGAAAGTGACAATGAAATGCCGCCGGATGCTCTTTCAGCTATCAACATGTTGGCGCAGAATTATCAATACATCAACCAAGCCATAGGGGAGACGGCAGTGGGAAAAGAATTAGTTGAGAATACTTTTGAAGCTGTAGCAAAGACAATAAAAAGTGTGGACACGGCATATCTAAAACTGGAGAATACTGAGAATACCGGCTCTATAATTTATCCCGCTTGGGTCGTGGAGGCAGAAGAGTGTCAAATTTTCTTTGGTTTGTACGACTGGAAGCCGCTTTGTTTTACAGAAATCGTTAAAAACGAAAAAAATTGATGGAGTGGTGTTTAAATGGACTGGACAAAAGCAAAAAATATATTAATTATCGCCTTAGCTTTAACCAATATTTTTTTAATCTATGTTTATGTAATCAAAGCCGTGGATATAAAAGATGAAGATCAAAGTGCATTGCTTCAACACTTGGAAAGCAAAAATATCTTTGTCAATGCGGAAATTCCTTCTAAGGTTAGTAAAATGCCAGTACTTTCTGTGGTGTTTCATGCCACAGACGAGGACCTTGTTCAGCAAAAGATTAGGGAACAAGACACAGCGGACATAAAGAATAAGCCTTACGGTGACCTGCAAAAAATTTCAGATAATTTTCTAAAAAAGTGTATGCTTTGGGATGAAAATGTCACTTTTAGCCATTTAGAGTCACTTGGAGAAAAAACTGTAGTTCATTATAAAAACACGGTAGATGGTATTGCTTTGGAGGATAGTTTTATCCGATGTATTATTGAAAATGGGGAGGTGGTAGACCTAGAGCGATACTGGATTGATCCCGTAAGCTGGGGAAAAACCAAGCAAGCCATCATTCCAGCCAGTGCTGCGCTTTTGAATTTTGCGAAAGAAAATAATTCTGGTGAAAATGAAAAGATTTTTGTAGAGGATATGGCAATCGTGTATTGGCTGGATCGACAAGCTTTTGAATCGGAAAGCACCATTTCGGATACGGCATTACCGGCCTGGAGGATAACGTATAACCAGGGTAAAATTGCCCACATCTCAGCTTTTGAGTAAATATATTAACCAAGTATTATAAAATCACAAAAAATTCACAGAATCAACAAATAAACTTCATTGAAATAAAGCATATTAATAGGAGAACCATATGACACTTAACCTTTGTTCCCTCTCAAGCGGCAGCAGCGGAAATTGTTACCTGATCAAGAGTGAATCTACGGCGATATTGGTGGATGCAGGAATCAGCGGAAAGCGCATTCGAGAAAGCTTAGAAAAAACCGGTACGGATGGGAGTGACGTCAATACGTTGCTGATTACTCATGAACACGTGGATCATACCAGAAGCCTCACCACCTTGCTAAAGAAGAATAAAGAGATGAAGGCCTATGCAAATGAAAGGACTTGGGTGGGAATCAATAAGGATTTGAGCGAATCACAGCGCGTGGTCTTTGAGACGGGAAAGTCATTTTTCGTAAAAGACATAGAAGTGAAACCTTTTAGGGTTAGCCATGATACCCCAGAGCCCGTAGGGTTTTCTTTTTACAAATCAGGTAAGCAAATCAGCATTGTTACAGACACAGGTTGCATTACAGAAAGCATATTTGCTGAGATTGTAAATGCAGATTTATTGATTCTGGAAGCCAATCACGATGTGGAAATGCTTAAGATGGGAAGATACCCCTGGTTCTTAAAAAAGCGAGTGCTGGGTGAAGAAGGTCATTTATCCAACGTGGTGGCGGGAGAAACCATTCGGCGCCTCCTACAGGAGAAGGAGAAAGGTAGATTGATTTTATTAGGGCATTTGAGCAGAGAAAATAATTTTCCTCAAATGGCTTACCAAACTGTTAAGAATATCTTGGAAGAGGCCAACTATCACATTGGGAAACATGTTCTGGTTGACACAATACTGAGGGATCAACTCAGTTACATATATAGTGTTTAGAAGCTATACTTGTTGATAAGAAAGAAACATGGGAGGTAAATGGAATGGATGAAAAAGGAAAAGAAACAATAGATGGGGGACAAACTGAACCCATGCAGGAAATCATGAAAGAAAATACCATATATGTCGGCAGTCAAGAGGTACCTAAGAAAAAAGGAAATGGACTTAAAAAATTTTGGGCAGTAGTCTTGATTATCGTACTTTCTTTGGGATCCGGTTTTGGAGGTGCTATGGTCGCCATTTATTTTGCACCACAACTATTGCCCAGAGATACTATTGAAAATAAAATTCAAATTAATACCCAGAGCAATATCAACACTGCCGAAGCCGTTGCGGAGAAGGTCATTCCCTCTGTAGTAGGGATTAGCACCAAGATCAACGAACCCTTTAACAGCTTTTTTGGAGTGCAAAACAGGGAAAGAACGGGAATTGGTACAGGACTTATCATCTCGAAGGATGGATATATTTTGACCAATTCTCACGTTGTGATGGATGGTGAAACTACCAATATCATGGTTCAATTGGCTGATGGAAGAGAGATAGAGGGCAGAGTTCTTTGGAACGATGCAACCATCGACTTGGCTGTCGTGAAAATTGAGGAGAACAATTTAGTTGCAGCTGAGTTGGGGGATTCGGAGGAGGTTCGGATTGGATCCTATGCGGTGGCCATTGGAAATCCTTTGGGTTTGGCTTTTGATAGAAGTGTTACCCAAGGGGTCATCAGCGGGCTGGGTCGTTCTATTACTGTAGCCGGAGGTCAGAGTGCAAGAGGGGTGACCATCGACGACTTGATGCAGACGGACGCATCTATTAATTCAGGAAATAGCGGCGGTCCATTATGCAACAGCGCAGGACAGGTCATCGGTATCAATACTGCCAAGGCTCAGACGGGAGAAGGTCTAGGATTTGCCATCCCCATAAACACAGCAAAACCCATCGTGGAGGAAATCATTGAAAAGGGCGAGTTTAAAAGAGCTTATTTGGGGATCAGAGGGATCAGTGTGGAAGAGTTGGTTGCGACTTTCCCAGATCAAAAGTTTGACGCAAAAAAAGGTGTGTTTATCTCTCAAATTTATACAGGCTCTCCAGCAGCAGCGGCTGGGATGAAAGAGGGCGATATTATCATGGGAATCAATGATAAAGATGTGGAAACCATGTCTCAGATGATTAAAGATTTATTTTCCTATAGACCGGGAGATGAAGTTTCCGTAAAGATATTAAGGGACGGAAAAGTAGAAGTGCTGAAGGTTACCTTGAGTGATATGGTAGAATAGCTTGAAGATTAAAATCATTTGTGTGGGAAATTTAAAGGAAAGTTATTGGAAAGATGCAGTATCTGAGTATGGAAAGCGGCTAAAAAGATACTGCGATTTTTCTATTGTAGAGGTGAAGGAAAGTAGAGAGCCTGACAATGCCTCCCCAGCTGATTGGACTAAGATGAAAGAGACAGAGGGTATGGGAATTCTAAAAAACATAAAAAAAGAAGAATTGGTCATAGCCTTGGCAATAGACGGTGTAAAGTTGGATTCGGAAAGGCTTGCAGATAAAATCAGAAACTTTGGAGTGACGGGAAAAAGCAATCTAACGTTTCTCATAGGAGGATCCTTTGGTCTTTCTCAGGAAGTGTTGGATTCTGCTTCTTTGAAGTTTTCCTTTTCAGACTTGACGTTTCCGCACCAACTCATGAGAGTCATGCTGACAGAACAAATCTACAGATCCTTTAAGATTATCCATAATGAAACTTATCATAAATAATAAAAGGGAGGGTAAACATGTTACAGCAAGTTAGAGCAGATGTGGTCTTTATTCATGGTCCTGTACATACCGTAGATGATCGTAACTCTATTCAAGAGGGGCTGGCAATCAAGGACAACAAAATTCTCCATGTGGGAACGGAAGAGGAAGTGAAACAGCTTATTGGGCAGGAAACTCAAGTTATTGACTTGGATGGAAGAAGCCTGATTCCCGGATTTATCGACTCTCACCTGCATACTGCAGTTTTTGGAGCGAACCTTTTGGCCATCGATTGCCGATCCCCCATGAGCGTTAACTCCATCGAAGATATTAAGCAAAAAATTGCAGAAGCAGTAAGGCATACTCCCAAGGGTCAGTGGATACGAGGATGGGGGTATGACGATTCTAAGCTTGCTGAAAAGCGACATCCCAATCGTTGGGATTTGGATGAAGTGGCACCCGATCATCCCGTCATGATCTCCCGAGTTTGCGCCCATGCATCCGTTCACAATAGTAAGAGCTTGGAAAAAATGGGAATCACTGATGACACAGAGCCCGTACTGGGGGGTGTTCTGGTCAAGGAGAATGGCAAGGTTACCGGTGTGGTCAAGGAAAACACCCACATGGAGGCCATGAAGGTCGCTACGCTTTCCCACCAAGAATTGATGAAAGCCATGGGAGCTGCCAGTGAGAGTTTGATTAAGGAGGGAATCACCAGTGTTCATGACTCGGGTGGTTATGGTTACTCCCAGATGAGGGCTTTTCAAGATGCTATCCAAGAACAAATACTCAAGGTGAGAGTCTATTCCATGATTTTTTCCTTCGTGGATAATGTGGATTTCGTCAATCGGTTTATACGAATCGGTCTACATACTGGTTTTGGAGATGAAAGGTTTAAAATAGGACCCTTAAAGCTGATGATTGACGGATCCAGCAGTGGACCTACGGCGGCAACTCTGGAGCCATACACATCCAATCCTGAGGATTATGGCGTTCTCACCATGGAGCAGGAACAGGTGAATGACATCATCCTGAAAGCCCATGAGGTTGGGTATCAGGTGACTACTCACGCCGTTGGAGACAGGGCGGTAACCGTAATCGTAAATGCCATAGAAAATGCTTTAAATAAATTCCCCAGAAAGGATGCTCGCCATAGGATTGAACATTGTGCCATGATTAACGAGGAACTGTTGAATCGTATCAAGTCCTTGGGCATCATTCCTGTGCCTCAACCCGTTTTCCTGTATGAATTTGGAGATGGATATGTGGTTAACTACGGAAGAGAGCGGGCAGATCGAATGTTTACCTGCAGAAGCTTTTTAAACAAGGGCATTTTAGCCGCAGGAAGCAGCGACTGTCCAATAACCTATGCAAATCCGTTACTTAATCTTTATATGGCTGTCAATAGGACTACCCAGACGGGTCAAGTCATGAATGAGGCAGAAAAGCTCACGGTGGAAGAAGGACTTCGCCTATTTACTTACAACGGTGCATATGCATCCTTTGAAGAGGATATTAAGGGCAGTCTGGAACGGGGCAAACTGGCTGATCTGGTCGTTCTATCTGACTCCTTGTACAATACGGAACCTCACAAAATAAGAGATTTGACGGTGGATATGACCTTTATTGACGGGAAGTGTGTCTATGCAAAATAGCAAAAACCAAAGCGTTGATCATCAATGCAATCACTCCGCTCAAGCTTGCCGATATTCCCCATAGAAAGGTAAGGCTTAATAACGTTACAATTCCGCTGAGTAAACCCCAGAGAGCCCCAAGGGCGCTGGGGTTTTTATATAGGAGGGCACCTAAGGTAGGAATGATTATTTGAGCAGTACCTCCCATTGCGATGGTGCCCGTTTCCACGATGAGGGAAGGATTTCCCAAAAGCATGAGATAAGCAAAAGCAGAAGAAAATAATACGACCCATTTTGCGATAAATACAAGCTTTTTGTCGGAGGCATCTGGACTGATATATTTTCTGTGAATGTCGATGGTATAAATAGCGGAAATTGCATGAATTTGAGAATTGGCGGTGGACAAACAAGAGGCCGCTATACCGCAGAACAGGAAGGAGGATAGGATAGGGGGAGCAAAATTTGTGAGTAGCAAGGGCATGAGCGTATCCGGTGTTTTCAAATTGGGGTAAAGCACCAGGCCGGCATTTCCCGCCAACATGATACCTAAATATTGGATGGCTGTAATGGTCAACAAGAGCGGCATCACCTTAAATACTCTACTATTTTTTGCGGCATAAGCCCGAATCCATAGCTGGGGGCCCATGAGTGCACCTATAGGAATGATGATAAACATGGATATCCAAAGCCACATGTCCGTTGGATTGCCCGAAGTGCCTAGAACTAACTTTTCCGGTTCGTTTTCTGCAATATGTGTAAACAACTCTTTAATTGAACCGATCTTTCCGGTCATGTGGAAACCTACAAGCAGCATGGATATGAATATGATTACACCATAGAAGCAATCAGCCATAGCCACAGCCCGCAGCCCACCAGCCCAAAGATAGATAATCATGATTAAATAAAAGATCAATCCGCTTATTCTCCAAGGAATCATACTTCCGGAAGCGATTTCAATGAGGTAAGCGCCTGCAGAAAGCTGGATTTGTAAGTAAGGAATGGTAAAGATTAGCAAGGTGCATGTTATGGTTATACTCAATGCTTTTGAATGGTAAGCCTTTGTAAAAAAGTCGGTAGGAGTAATGCAGTTGTTTTCCTTTCCAAATCTCCAGATTTTTCGACCCAACACCATCAATAAAATTCCAAACAGCGCGTTCCAAGCAATGGCTGTCATATAGACAGGACCTTTGGAGTAGAAATAGGAGCTAGCACCTAAAAAAGCAAAGGAGCTGACCCAGGTGGCGTAGACCGTAAAGAAAAATAGAGGGGTAGGCATATTTCGGCTTTCCACGAAGAAATCCTCCAAGGTAGAGAAGGACCTATTTCTTGCGATTTCTGCTATGATCAAAGGAACAAATGTGAAAATAAAAATGATCATCAGCACGGGAGTAGATGGATTCATTATGTACCTCTAAATATGAAATTCCTATAGATAATATAATAACAAAGCTTTATAATAAATACAAATAGATTCTTTAAAAGTTTTCATATTCGAGAGGGGAAAAAAGTTGACTTTAGCATTGATTATTATTTCATTTATAATTTTTACTTTTTTAATATCATTTGTTTACTTTATTTTATTTGCCAAGACCCAACAGAGCTTTGTTAAATATTGGGCCTTGAGTTGGATTTCCTATTCATTCAGCTTAACCTTTCTCATTCTGTCCATGACCTATGAGAATTTGCCTCTTTTGGAGATAAGAAAAATTTTTGATATGTTTAACATCATGTTTTTGCTCTTTGGAGCTTATGCCTTTTGCAGAAAGCATGTGCCGAGCTACTGGTATCGCTTTAGCTTATACCTCATGATCTGGATGGGAATTGGAATTTACTACGGATTTGACTTGATGCCAGTATACCTGCCGGTTTCTGTATATCAAATGGTCATTACGGGGGTCATGTGTTATGTGATTTTTAAGTTTTGGGAAAGTGGGAAGTACGAAAGATTCATCTATCTGATTACTTTTGCAGTATGGGGATTTGGGAAAGCTGCAGTATCTTTAGTGGAAGCTAGAAGCTTGCAGATTTCTCATTATTACTTAATTGAAATGCTTTTTTCAAACATTTTGATCTTTTGTATATTCTTTATTTATTTAAGAAAAACAAAGATCGAATTGGATCAAACGGAAAGACTGTTCTTAATTATCGCTGAAAATGCTGCGGATATTATCTTTTACTATCAGTTAAGCCCTCAGCCTAAGTTTACATTTGTGACACCCTCTGTAATGGATCTGACGGGTTATACAGTGCAGGATTTTTATAGCAACCATAAATTTTATTTGGAGATGTTGCCGGCGGAATATTTTCATTGGGCAGACCGGATTTTTTCTGAATTATCAGAATCGGAGAAGGAGAGAGTTTTCCCCTTGGTACATAAAAACGGAAATACCCATTGGATGGAAATTAATACAAAGGTGATTTACAGTAAGGAAGGCAACATCCCTATCGCGGTGGAAGGTATGATTCGTGATATCAGTCAAATGAAGCTAGCTAAGGATGAGTTGATTTCCTCTAAGCAGTCGAGAGAACTTTTCTTGTCCTATGTTTCTCATGAGCTGAGAACCCCCGTTACTTCGATCTTAGGATATATCAATGCTGTGAAGGACGGCACCCTATCCACTATGGAGGAAAAAAATAAGGCTTTGGACATCATATATTCTAAAGCCTTGATATTGGAAAGGCTCATCAACGATCTATTCCAGCTGTCCAAATTAGAAACCAATCAATTCTCTTTTAACTTCATCCATATCTCCGCTAAGGAACTATCCATTTCTCTCATGGATAAACATATCATGGACATAAAAAACGCAGGATTGTCGTTAAAATATGAAATTGATGAGAAGAGTTTAGAGAATCAGTTTGTAATTATCGATCAGGATCGAATCGATCAAGTCTTTGGCAATTTGATTTTTAATGCTATCAAGTATACGAAAACTGGAGATAAACTAAGTGTAAAATGCGATCTTAACCATGAAAAAAACTATTTACAAGTGAAGATTTCCGACACAGGCCAGGGAATTGCCAGTCAGGATATCCCCCATATCTTTGACAGGTTTTTCAAAACATCTATAAAGGCAGAGAATCATCGAAATCTAAGTACAGGACTGGGGCTGACAATCTCCAGGGAGATTATTCGGGCTCACAAGGGGGAAATCTGGGTCAAGAGTCGGTTGGGCAAAGGAAGCACCTTTACTTTTACCATTCCTTTGTTTCATGATTGACGGCGGAAGTCTTCGATAGTACAGTAACACTAGTTTGCAATTAAAAGTATGTTTTTAATTCCGGACTAGTATAAGCGGATTTGGTTGATGTTATAAGTCGGGTATAGAAAGGTAGTTATTGTAAAAGGAGGAAGGAACCATGGCAGGAGAAACCATATTGATCGTAGATGATGAAAATGATATTAACGATTTAATCAGATCTTACTTAGTAAAAGAAAGCTTTGTTGCTGTATCTGCTTTTAACGGAAAGCAGGCTATGGAGATGGTGCGGGAACATAAACCTCAATTTATTATTCTAGATGTAATGCTTCCCGACATTGAGGGGACAGACTTATGCCTCGAAATCAGAAAGGAAAGTGATGCGCCCATTCTCTTTCTCAGCTGCAAGTCTGAAGAGATCGATAAAATTATCGCCCTTTCGGCAGGGGGGGACGATTATATGACCAAGCCATTTTTGTCAGGAGAGCTCATTGCTAGGGTGAAAGCGCACCTGAGAAGAGTGCGAACCATAAGCAGGGAGTCCAAGGAGGAAGATGAGGTGCATGAGTTTCCCGGACTTACAGTAAACATGACCACCAGGGAGGTGAAGGTGGATGGAAACCTTGTGAGCTTGACAGCAAAGGAATTTGATATTTTAAAAGTGTTTATTAAGAATCCAAAGAGGATCTTTAATACAGAGCAGATGTTTGAAGCCGCTTGGAAGACCAGTAGCCTAGAGGGTGATGCCAGAACTGTTATGGTCTATATCAGCACAATGCGAAAAAAGCTTGAGTTTAACCCCCAAAACCCCAAATACATCATCAGCATTAGAGGTGTGGGATATAAGTTTAATCACAATCTAATTTAGGTAATCCAATTTAACAAAATTAATTTTAGAAATCTTAAATTAGAAAAAGTTAATATTGAAGAATCAAATTTAAGTAAAATTATATTTGATTTAAGATTAGATTAAACTTGATTTAAGCTTCATATGATAAACTTTAATTGCTTTAATTTTTGAATATTCAAAAAATGAATCTTTGAAGTTTGTTAAATGGAAGGAGGTCTTGTAATGAGAAAATCGAAAATGTCCGGAAAGACAAAGATGATTTGGTTATTAATTATCATAGGCTTTATGTTTATGGAATTTCCCGGCGTCTTTTTCTTTAAAGACAAATCAGATCCCTTTATCTTAGGTTTACCCTTTATTTATGGGTATATCCTCTGCTGGTGGGTTTATTTCTGTGTTATCCTATTCTACGCGTATAAAACCAACTGGGGTGAAGTCGCGAAAAACGGAGGAGGTGAACAGAAATGACAGGTTCAAACATCGCTGCTCTGTTAATAATTGCTCTCTTTATGCTCATCCCCTTAGCCATGGGTGCTGTTGCCGGTAAGAAATCTTTGCCTACTACGGAAGACTTTTTCGTCCAAGGAAGGGGCATGGGATCGGTAGCTGTTTTCTTCACCGTTGCGGCTACTTGGTGGAGCGCTTTTGCCTTTATGGGATCCAACTCATACTTTTATTTAAGCGGTCCATTATACTGGACTGCAATCGCTTGGAATATTTTATTCGGTATTATTTACTTCGGAGTGGGTAAAAAGATTTGGTACTTAGGAAAAATCAATAATTACATAACTCCAAAAGACTTTTTTAAGCATCAATACGGATCGGAAGCACTGGGCAACATCGTGGCCGTCATCATGCTGCTCTTTACATTACCTTATTTGCAGATTCAGCTGACCGGCGGTGCTTATCTCATCGAAGTGGCTTCAGGGGGAATCATATCCTTTAAGTTTGCTGCCTTGATGTTCTATGCAGTAATCATCATCTACGTGTGGTCTGGAGGGCTGAGAGCTGTAGCGTGGACCGATATCTTCTACGGTGTACTCTTATTTTTCGGAATGGTATTTGCCGGGATCTACATTGCCAATATCCTTGGTGGACCCTCGGATATGTTCGAGAAACTGAGGGAGGTGAAACCTGAAAACTTGACCTTACAAGGACAGATGTGGATGGGATGGTTGACAATGTTCATCATAACTCCGGTGGGTTCCTTTATGGGTCCTCAGCTTTGGACCAGAATGTACGCTGTAAAATCACCAAAACTCTTTAACTTAATGCCCTTCTTGCTGGGATTTGCTGCCATCGCTTACGTGGGTTCCATGTTGGTAGGGAACTCCGGCGTCATCCTTGAACCCGGCATGACCACAGGAACTGATAAAATTTTACCTATCGTTTTATATAAGTATGCACCTTTTGTTCTGGCTTGTTTCATCATCGCTTGTGGTGCGGCGGCAGCCATGTCCACCGCAAACTCACAGATTCACGCTATGTCTGCAGGTTATACGGTAGACTTCCACAAGGCATATATCAATAAGAACTTAAGCGAACAAAAACTCGTTTGGGTGGGAAGATGGACCATATTGGTTCTATCTGCCATCGCATATGTCATGTGCTTATATGTACCTGGCTTATTGGTAACCATAGGATTGGTAGCTCTGGCTGGTACAGCTCAGGTCATGGTTCCCACCTGCGGTGCCTTGTTCTGGAAAAGATCTACGGTTGCAGGAGCCATCTCCGGTCTTGTAGTTGGAATTGGATTGCTTTGTTTGTTTACCTTCAAAGTCATTCCTGTACCTGG
The DNA here is from genome assembly GCA_964582545.1 of uncultured Anaerovorax sp. Lineage (GTDB taxonomy): Bacteria > Bacillota > Clostridia > Peptostreptococcales > Anaerovoracaceae > JAVVUJ01. Next base: position 10,479 of record CAZOSB010000003.1, on the reverse strand, counting down.
ACCATTTGCCTCAGGAGGACACACGCTGCTTTCACTCATATGTAATATCGTGGTCTTTATCCTAGTATCCATGGTTACGAAACCAAGACCGGCAGAACTTATGGATGCACATAAGAAACAGTACGATGATTTTTATGATGGTAAGTATTAATTTCTTCAGAAACTTCTTGGGCAGATTTAATAGAACCATCAGAATGACATAGTGCAATGGTGAGGGAGGCTGTATCCTTGTATAGGGCTTCCCTCATTTTATATCGCTGCACGAAGCTTTTCAGGGATTCCTTTTCGTCCTGTTCCCCCATAAAAGCTAAAGGTCGGTTCGCATCGTTTTTCACCCTTTCAAAGAGGATATCCAGAGGTGCCTCCAGAAATACGGTGAACTCCTTCTTTAAAATCATACAATTCAGAGGGTCTAGGATAATCCCACCTCCGCAAGAAACCACCAATCCCTTATAATCTTCCCCTTTGAAAGAATTCTTTTCCAATATGTTTTCAAAATCTGAATATTTTCCCGCTCGCTCTGTCATCTTTTGAATGGCTCCTTCCCCTCCGGTCAGAACGTCTGCAGTACTGGAAATATTGCAAAGGCGATCCAAGAGCTCCGCTTCGTAATTTCGAAATTGATGCTCCCCGTAAACCATAAAAATTTTGCGGATGGACATACCCTCTAAACGCTGAATCTCCTCGTCCATATCTACTAACTTATATTGAAAATTCTTACTTAAGGTGTTCGCTATTGTCGTTTTACCACAACCCATATAGCCTATTAAAAATATACGATTTTTCATTTTGTAACCTCCATATATTTAATGTTGTTAGAGATAAAGTATTGTTTATAGTCAGAATCTAGAGGGTCGCAGATAAAATAGTTTATCTGGGAAAGAGCAGATACCGGGTACATGGATATTTTCCCAAATTTTTCTCTATCGGCTAAAACGTACCAGCTCTGGGTCATCTGCGGAATGCATTTATAGATGTACGTGCTGATAATGGAATTCACCGTAAGTCCTGCTTTGATGTCAATACCGGAAATGCTTGTAAAAGCCTTGTTGACGTATATATCTTTAAAATATTTTAAAGGATCCACCATGCTTGAAAAGAGAGTGTTTTGATCGGTGGTCGTCACCTCTCCTCCAATTAGATATACCTTATACACCTTTCCCAGCAGAAGATTTAGGGCAGTAATATTGTTAGTTACCACGGTTAAGCTTTCAAACCGACCTAACTTGGATGCAAGCACGCAACAAGTCCTGCCTGATCCCAAAAAGATGCTGTCTCCATCCACAATTTCATTACAGGCCAACTCTGCCAACCTATCTTTGATCTCATCCTCTAAAAAAGCATCTTCAATGGTAATATGGTTGCCCTTTGCCAATATTGCACCACCGTGAAACCTCTTTGCGATACCTTTCTTCTGCAATAAAAGAAGATCTTTTCGTATGGTCACCTCACTTACGCCAAATTCCTTGCATAAATCGCTTACGAACACTTTTTTTTGCTGTACCAGTTGATTTGCAATAGTGTCTATTCTTTCTAATAACATATCATCACCTTTACTTAATCTCGCACTTTTTTGATTTACCTTTTAAATTATATTACGTTTGGTTTCGAATTGTCAATATTTGAATTTTCAAAATTTTCTTCTTGACAAAAATTGATTCTTATGCTATTTTTATCGTAATAAAACGAAGTAAAACGAAATAATTCGAAAGGAAAACGTGTTATGAATAAATTTACTTTTGATTTAGGCAGACCTATAAATATGATTGTTGTCGGTAGAGCCGGAATTGACTTAAATACAATAGATAGAAACTGTTCTTTTGCAGAGAATACGGGATACACAAAATCTGTGGGAGGTTCCCCTGCCAACATTGCGCAAGCTTTAGCAAAGCTCAATATTAATACAGGCTTTATTGGAAAAGTAGCCGGAAATGGGATGGGGGAATATATAAAGGAAACCTTTGAAAAGGCTGGCATTCAAACCGATGGATTGATCTTTGACCAAACGGGAGCACCTAATTGCGTAGCCATCACCTATATCCTAGCGCCTACGGATTGTGGTTCTTTTTTCTATAGAAACGGCACGGCAGACCTCTTGTTAGAGCCTAAAGAAGTGTCGGAAGACTATATAAAAAATGCGGCGGCAGTTTTATTGTCCGGCACTGCCTTCTCTGAAAGTCCTTCCAGAGACACCATGTTTACCATCATTGAATATGCAAAAAAACATCAGACAAAAATAATCATGGATATCGACTATCGACCTTATGGCTGGAAGTCTATGGAAGAAGCATCTGAATGTTGTTACAAAGCTTTGGAGGATTGTCACATCATTATCGGTAACCGAGAAGAGTTTAACGTGGTAGAGCACTTGACCATGCAAGGAAATCGTGACAATGCAAGGAGCGCTGCAGAGTTTTTATCTAAGAACGCAGAGTTGGTCATCATAAAGGACGGAGAAAAGGGGTCTGTAGGGTACACCAGAGAGCAGGAACCTGTAAGATGCGGTATTATCAAGACGGAAATATTAAAAACTTTTGGTTCGGGGGATGCCTTTGCTGCTGGATTGCTGTATGGGTTATTCCATGAGATGGATTTGCAAAAGGCTATGCAATTTGGATCTGCTTGTGCATCCATAGCACTACAAACCGTAAGTTGTGCAGAAGGAATGCCAAATTATGAACAAGTTATATCTTATTTGGAGAACCATAGATTTACGGAATGAGGTTAATTATGGACGTTTACAATCAAATAAAAAAATCGGCGGAAGGGAATGAAATCATCATTGGATTCAATGTCTTTGGGTACGAGGATGCATTGGAAATGGTTAGGGCGGCAGAGCAGGCAGGAAAGAGTATCTTGCTGATGGTGAATAGAGATGCTTGTCAGACCATGGAAATAGAACATTGGGGTGCTTTATTAGGTTCCATAGCGAGATCATCTAATCTGCCCATTGGGGTACACTTGGATCACTGTAGCCGAAAGGATTTAATTTTAAGGGCTATGGATTGCGGTTTTACCTCTGTGATGTATGACGGAAGCAAGCTTCCCATTGAAGAAAACATAAGGAATACTAGAGAAATTGTGAAAGTGGCGGAAAACAAAGGAATCTTCGTAGAGGGTGAGGTAGGTTGTGTACCCTACAGCGATAAAGGAGAGACGGAGATACAATTCACCTTACCAGAGGAAGCGGAAAGGTTGGTCAAAGAAAGCGGACTGCATATGCTGGCTGTTTCCGTAGGAAACGTACACAGATTGACAGATAAGAAAGTAAAGATTGACTTTGATTTACTTCACAAGATAGAAGCCGTGTGTAAGGTTCCTTTGGTCATACACGGTGCTACCGGCATAGAACCCCAGGATTTGGAAGAGATGAAAAAATGCAGGGTGGGAAAGATCAACTTGGGAACCGCCATAAGGCAAGAATTCGGAGCGGGATTGCGTGAGGCAATACAGTCCAATCCTGAGGAATTTGATCGATTGAAACTGATGAATATTGCCAGACATCGGGTTTATGAAAAGGCTTTAAAACTAATTGAATCGTTAAAATAATAAAGGAGAAAACCATGAGACTGCAACAAAAGGAACCTTTTGAGAAAGGGTATAACAGCATTACAGAATTGGATGGAAAACATGAGGATATGCTCATGGATTTTGGCATCCTGGAATTGGGAAAGACGGAGATTTTTAAAGATGAAAAGCAATTGGAGAAAGTGATTATCCTTCTCTCGGGTGAAATACAGGTCAGTTGGCAGGGGCAAAGCTTGACTGTTTTTAGAGATAACTGCTTTGACGATAACCTGTGGTGTATTAATCTGGACAAAGACACCGCTGTGGAAGTCAAAGGAGTTGCAGAAAATAGCGAGCTGGCAGTTGTGAGAACCGAAAACTCGAAGAATTTCGAACCGGGAATTTATGATAAGGATAAGATTGTTTACGAAGTACGTGGAGAGAATACCATGCTGGATGCAGGTAGACGCATTGTTCGTACGGCCATGGATATCCGACTGACACCTCATTCAAACATTATGTTTGGAGAGGATGTTCACTTTCCGGGACGTTGGGCAGGATTTCCATCCCATCATCACAGACAGCCTGAGATATACTTTTATAAATTTCATCCGGAAAACGGATTTGGTCTATTAAAGCATGGAGAAGAAGCGATTCTGCTGGAGCACAACGATACGGTGAAGATCATGCCCAATCAAGTACATCCCCAAGTGGCCGCCCCCGGATATGCCATGTACTTTCTTTGGATTATCAGGCATTTAGATGGAGATCCCTATATTCAGCCGACCTTTGAGGAGCAGCATCTTTGGACAGAAAAACCGGAAGCCAAATACTGGCCGGAGATATAATTCAGTAAAATTGTAACCAATAGTTCATTTATGAAAGGAATAAAAACATGGAAACCATAAAGCTTACAATGTCACAGGCGCTTGTGAAATTTCTAACAGCGCAATACATAAATTTTGATGGTGAAGAAACCAAGTTTGTAGAAGGTGTAATGGGAATCTTCGGTCATGGAAATGTGGTGGGAATAGGTCAGGCCTTGGAACAATTCAAGGATGAAATGACATTTATTCAAGGAAAAAACGAGCAGGATATCGCTCATGCCTGCATCGGATATGCAAAGCAGCAGAACCGTAGAAAAATCTTTGCTTGTACTGCCTCCATAGGACCGGGATCTCTCAACATGGTCACCGCTGCGGGTACCGCTACGGTCAATAAAATTCCCGTTCTGCTTCTCCCCTCTGATACCTATGCGGATAGACAACCGGACCCCGTACTTCAGCAATTGGAAAATGAAGAAGACTATTCAATCAGTGTAAATGACTCCTTTAAAGCCGTAAGCAAATATTGGGATAGAATCGTGAGACCGGAGCAAATTATGACAGCCTTAATCAATGCTTTTCGAGTTTTAACGGATCCCGCTCAGACGGGAGCTGTGACCCTTTGCTTGCCACAGGATGTGCAGGGAGAAAGCTATGAATATCCGGTAGAATTCTTTGCAAAGAGAGTGTGGTATGTAGATAGAATCGTGCCTTCTACCAATGCGGTAAAGCGGGCAATAGAGGTAATTGAAAAAAGCAAAAAACCACTGATTATTGCGGGTGGCGGAGTAAGATATAGCCAATGCGCCGAGGTACTGGAAAGATTTTGTGAAGAATTTCAAATCCCTTTTGCGGAGACGCAAGCGGGAAAAGGCGAGATTCCCTACGACTCCCCATATAATTTAGGTTGTGTGGGAGTGTGCGGAACTCTTTGTGCAAATTTGGCAGCTAAAGAAGCGGATCTGATTATTGCGGTGGGTACCAAACTCAATGATTTCGTTACCTCTTCCAAAAGTGCTTTTGCGTCAGAAGATGTACAGTTAGTTTGTATCAATGTCAGCAGGAGAGACTCTTTAAAGATGGATGGTTTATCTTTGGTAGCAGATGCGGGAGAGGGACTGATGGCTTTATCCGTTGCTTTAAAGGAAAAAAATTATAAAAGTGGCTACTTGGAAGAGTTAAAACAGTACAAGGAGCTTTGGAAGAAGGAACGAGACAAGTTGGGAGAAATTGAGTTGCCTCAGGGATTGTCCCAAGCACGGGTTCTGATGGAATTAAACAATCTATTGGGGGAAAAGGATATTATTGTTTCGGCATCAGGTAGTATGCCATCGGATTTAGAGCGCATCTGGCAGCCGAAAAACCCTGGAACCTATCACTTAGAATACGGATTTTCTTGCATGGGATATGAGATTCCGGCAGCTATGGGTGCAAAGATAGCGAGGCCGGATTGTGAAGTGTACGCATTGCTGGGGGATGGTGTGTTTTCCATGGCCCACTCGGAGTTTATCACCAGCCTACAGGAAAGAAAAAAGATCAACGTAGTGCTATTTGACAATAATGGTCATCAGTGTATTCATAATTTACAGAGATCACAAGGAATTCCATCCTTCGGAACAGAGTTTCGATACAGAGAGGGTAAGACGTTGAAGGGAGATTATCTATCCATTGATTTTGCTGCCATAGCTGAAGGATATGGTGCAAAAGCTTACAGGGTGAGCACCTTGGAAGAATTGCGGGAAGCCATCTCGGACAGCAAACAGCAGGAATCCTCCACCTTGATAGATATAAAGGTTTTGCCGGGTACCATGACTGAGGGATATGAAAGCTTTTGGCGAGTAGGAACTGCATCTGTGGCAGAAGAGTGTGCGGTGGAAGAGGCTGCGAAAAGGATCTCTGATAAGGTAAAGACCTTAAGAAAATATTAGTTTATAAACAATAAGTTAATCAAATCCATTGGATAAAATAAGAAATAAAACCGGAAGTTAAGAAAGCGAGGTAACTATGAAAATACAATTTGGATGTGCACCTATTAATTGGTCAAACGATGATCTTCCAAGCCTTGGGGGTGAGCTTACATATCAACAATGCTTGAGTGAAATGGCCTTGGCGGGATACACGGGAAGTGAAGGGGGAATTAAGTACCCTAAGGAGTTCTCCGTAATAAAGAAGGCTATAGACTTGCGGGGAATTACAATCTGCAATATGTGGTTCAGCACTGAGTTCACTACATTTAAAAATAATGAGACCTTTGAACGATTCGAACAGCACATGGAATATACCTATAAATTAGGAGCCAGAGTGGTGGGTGCCGGAGAATGCGGTGTAACCATTCACGGAAATGAAGAAACGCCCCTATTCCCCAACAGACCTATTCTAAGTGATGAACAGTTTGAAAATTTAGCTAGCGGTCTCAACGAACTTGGAAAGCGGGCGAAAGCAAAGGGAATGAAACTGTGCTTCCATGCCCATGTGGGAACAGGCATCGAAACGAAAGAAGAGATCGACAGGCTACTATCACTGACTGACCCGGAAACCGTATATCTGCTATTTGATACAGGTCATTTGACTTTGGCAGGGGCAGATCCCGTGCAGGTGATGGCGCAGTACATAGACAGAATCGGACACATTCATTTCAAAGATGTTAGAAAAAAAATATTTGAAGAAGTAAAATCAAAAGATTTTAGCTTTTTGCAGGGAATAAAAAAAGGGTTATTTACCGTACCTGGAGATGGGGATATGGTGGATTGGAAAAAGATTTTTGCCATAATCAAAGAAAAGAATTATGAGGGATGGATTGTAGTGGAAGCAGAGCAAGACCCCGCTTTGGCAGATCCATTAGAATATGCCATTATGGCCAGAAAATTCTTGAAGGAAAATCTGGAGATTTAGAGGAGGAGTTTCAAATGAAAAAAGCACTTCACACCAAGACAATCTACAGGAGTAACTTGGTTTCAGATATTAGAATTGCTTCAGAAGCAGGGTATGAAGCGGTGGAGATGGTTGGCACAAAAATTATGAATTTTTTAGATGCGGGATACACCTCAGCAGATGCCAAGGCTTTGCTGGATCAATATAATATGAAGATGGTAAGCATCGTAGATATTGCGCATGTAGAAAGAACGGATAAAGAATCGGTAGAAAAAATGTGCTTTGAAGCAGAAGTTTTTTCAAAATTTGCCAAAGACTTAGATTGTAAGCACATACAGCTGGTTCCTCTCTGCGCCCACGAAGGAAAACCTTGGGAAGAAGTAAAGAAACTTACAGCCAGCAGTGTCAACCGAGTTTTAGATATTGGAAAGGACAGCGGCATTATATTTCAACTGGAGCCTGTAGCCTGGTCCCCCATTCACTCTCTGTCCCAGAGCTTAGAGTTCATCGACTATACAGGCAGGGATAATCTGGGAATGGTCATCGATTTTTGGCATCTATGGTACGGTAATGAAACCAAACCGGAAGAAGTGGCAGCTTTGGATAAAAATAAGATCTGTAACATTCACTTCTGCGACGGAAACAGGAATGCTGCGGGAACCCTTTGTGATGAAGAAATTCTTCGAGGTGTCTATGCAGGTGAAGGATCTATCCATATGCAAGAGTGGATAGATGCTGTAAAAGCTACGGGGTACGATGGTTATTGGTCCTACGAGTTGGTGAGCAGAAAACACTGGGAGGCAGATACAGAAATCGTAGCAAATACCACCAGTATGATTTTAGATCAATATTTGGGTAAGTAAAAGCCTTTATAAATCCGTGAAAGCTGTAAGTAGGTGAAAACATGTTTAATGAAGAGAGAAGAGCCGCTCAACCGATTCGTTGGGGAATGGTGGGAGGCGGAAAAGGTAGTCAAATCGGATATATCCACAGATCCTCTGCCCAGAGGGACGGTCGTTTTCAGCTTCTTGCTGGCGCCTTTGATATCAATGCTCAGAGGGGTAAGGATTTCGGAGCCCAAATTGGGGTAGATTCCCATCGTTGCTATAAGGATTACAAGGAAATGTTTTCTCAAGAGGCAAAGCGGGAAGACGGAATTCAGGCAGTCTCAATTGCTACTCCAAATTTTACTCATTATGAAATTTGTAAAGAAGCACTACGGGCAGGTCTTCACGTAGTCTGTGAAAAACCATTGTGTTTTTCCTCTGCTCAGGCTGAAGAGTTAATCTTTTTAGCGCAAAATCAACAAAAAATTGTGGGTGTAACGTATGGATATACGGGATTTCCCATGGTGCATCAAGCTAGAAATATGATTGAAAAGGGAGAGTTAGGAGAGATTCGCATCATAAATATGCAGTTTGCTCACGGCTTTCACTCTCAAGAGGTGGAATCGCAAGATCCCGGAGCCAAGTGGAGGGTTACTTCGGAAATGGCAGGACCTTCCTACGTGTTAGGGGACACGGGAACCCACATCCTATTTTTAGCGGAAACCATGGTGCCGGGATTGGAAATTGAAAGTCTTTTGTGCAGCAAACAGAGTTTTGTAAAAAGTCGCGCTCCATTGGAAGATAATGCTACCGTACTTTTAAACTTTAAAAATAACAGGGTAGGGACTTTGTGGGCAAGCGCTGTAAATGCAGGTTCCATGCATCAGCAAAAAATTCGGGTAATTGGATCAAAAGCAAGTGTTGAGTGGTGGGATGAGTATCCCAATCAGCTTAGATATGAAGTTCAGGGAAAACCCGCACAAATTCTGGAGAGGGGTATGGGATATCTGTATCATAGTGACGATGCTGTGAGCAGTGATCACATCGGCGGAGGTCATGCCGAAGGACTTTTTGAAGCTTGGTCTAACCTCTACGACCGGTTTTGCAGGGCCATGATTGCAAAAGATCAAAAGGATAAAGAAACCTTAAGTGACTTATGGTACCCCAACATTTTAGATGGAGCCAGAGGAATTCAGTTTATTGAAAAGTGTATTCAATCTGCCGAGGAAGGTTCGTCTTGGGTCAAATTTTCATAATGATATTAACAAAATGTTAATATATCGCCAAATGTATTTAGAAAATGCATTGTTTCAAACTAATATTTTTAAGTGTCTGCATTTTTCTAAATATAAAATTCTTTTATAAAAAGGAGGAGAAAAAATGAAAAAAGCACTTATCTTAATGCTGGCAATGGCAATGGTACTTACGATGTTTGTCGGTTGTAGCAACGGTGGTGCCGTTAACACCGGTGGCGGAGAAGGTGAAGCTGTTAAGGTAGGATATTCCTGCAATAACTTAAATGACACTTTCCAAACCTATATCGTAGATGCGGCAAAGGAAGCGGCCAAAGAGGCTAACATTACCTTGGATGTGCAGGATGCACAGGAAGACGTAATCAAACAGCAAGACCAGGTAAATACCTTGATCGAACAAGGTGTCAAAGCTTTGATTGTAGTCCCTGTAGACACCAGTGCCACAGACGCGATTACTACAGCAGCGGCAGAAGCGGGAATTCCTTTGGTATACGTTAACCGAAATCCATTCGGTGATAGCCAACCACCTGAAAATGTATATTACATAGGAACGAAAGAAGTAGATGCTGGAAAGTTTCAAGCAGAATACTTAAAAAAAATCATGCCGGAAGGTGGTGGAATCGCCATTTTGCAGGGAATCCTTTCTAACGAGGCAGCGTTAAAAAGAACGCAAGGAAATGAGGAAGTCCTAGCAGGGGGTAAATTCACAATCTTAGCCAAAGAATCTGGCAACTGGCAAAGAGATCAAGGTATTAATTTGACAGAAAACTGGATTACTGCTTATGGGGATGATCTCAAGGTAGTATTGGGCAATAACGATGAGATGGCGCTCGGTGCAGTGCAGGCTCTTCAAGCGGCAGGCAGAACGGACGTTATCGTCATGGGCGTAGATGCTACACCTGACGGAAAAGCTGCCGTAGCAGATGGAACCATGGCTTGTACTGTTTTGCAGGATCCGGTGGCGTTTGGAAGTGGTGCTGTGAATATCATTACCAAAGCACTTGCTGACGAAACGGTGGATGCCGTAACTTGGCTTCCATTTACCCTTATTACCGCTGATAATGTAAAAGATTTTATGTAGATATTTTAATCAGGGAAAGGAAAGAAAAAGCTTCTTTCCTTTCCCTGAATAGTCTTTTCCTAAAGGAGGTAAAAGATGGCAGAAGAGAAATATTTATTGCAGATGAAGGACATCGT
>CAZOSB010000002.1:0-157012 GCA_964582545.1 uncultured Anaerovorax sp. | reverse complement strand
GGGAAATAATGATCCGCAAGTTTTCACCATCCTTTACTACGATTAAACTAGATTGAATTTAAAAGGCTGTTCTATATTAGCACGGAACAGCCTTTTATGATTAATATATAAGTGAAGCCTTTATTCTTCCTCTTCTCCAACTAATTCCGTCAGTTCCTCTTCAGACAAACTGTCAAAATCAATGGGTTCCTCAGGGATTTCATCCTCCAAGATGGGAACAGCAACCACAATGTTCTGTGCATCCTCCAAGGTGCTTTCAGGTACGTAGATTTCAATGGGGAATGCACTGTTAGATCCCATAAATACTTCCAAGAAGTTGGATGCCCCTTTGTATTTCTTGACGCATGGAATATTCTCACTTCTCAGTTTTGACTCTAAAATATCCGCTTCAAAACTATTCTTTGCCGTACAAAGATATACCCCATCTCGCCAAGGTTTCTTGTTCTGAGTTTTCATCATATCATCCAACCCCTCTTTCATTGCATACTTTTTAAAATATAAATTGGTTAATCACTATTATGAGGTACCGGGGTCAAAACTCAATTTTATTTTATATTGAAATTTCATAATATATTTATATTTTAATAAATCAAAACATTATTTTGTGGTCAGTTTTATTATTTATATTTTATACCCTGGTATCAATATCTATTTGGTCTTTTATCATTAGGTTTAACCTAGATTGCTTTATCCGCTATCTCCTTTTGCAGCTTCTCTATGAAAGACTCCACACTCATAGCGCCCAACTCACCTTCTTTGCTGGATCTGACCGTTAGCTGGCCGGATTCCACTTCCTTTTCGCCGATGACACCTAGGTAGGAAACCCGTTCATTTCGAGCTTCTCTGATCTTATAACCGATCTTTTCATTTCTTACGTCCACTTCCACTCGCAAGCCCGCATCCGTAAGCTTCTCTCCCAGCTCCTTGGCATAATCCGCAAACTTCTCCGTAACCGTCAGAAGCTTCACCTGTACCGGTGCTATCCACAGAGGGAATTTGCCTGCACAATGCTCTATGAGAATTCCGATAAATCTCTCTATGCTTCCAAAGATTACCCTGTGTATCATGATGGGACGATGTTTTTCGCCATCACTTCCCACGTAGGTCAAGTCAAATCGTTGTGGCATTTGGGCATCTAACTGTATGGTTCCGCATTGCCAAGTTCTGCCCAAGGAATCCTCCAAATGGAAATCCAGCTTAGGACCGTAAAAAGCACCATCTCCCTCGTTGATCACATAGGAAAGACCCTTGCTTTCCATGGCTTCTCTCAGGGCACCTGTAGTGACCTCCCACTCTTCATCCGTTCCCATGGCCTCCTCAGGCTTGGTGGAAAGTTCGATGTGATATTTGAATCCAAATAATTTATAGACATAATCGATAAAGTCAATGACCCCTACAATTTCATCTTTAATCTGCTCCGGCAACATGAAAATATGAGCATCATCCTGAGTAAAGGTTCTCACCCGCATAAGACCATGCAAAGCTCCAGAAAGCTCGTGCCTGTGCACCTGTCCCAGCTCTCCCACTCTCATGGGAAAATCCCTGTAGCTGTACATCTTCCTCTTATATGCCAACATAGCCCCCGGGCAATTCATGGGTTTCACAGCATAATCGCCTTCGTCAATCTTGGTAAAGTACATGTTATCCTGATAGTGATCCCAATGCCCCGAAGTATGCCACAGAGCTTCACTTAAAATCAAAGGTGTCTTGATTTCCTCATAACCTCTCTGTCTGTGGGTCTTTCTCCAAAATGCTTCTAATTCATTGCGGATAATCATCCCCTTGGGCATGAAAAATGGAAATCCCGGTCCCTCTTCAAAGATTGCAAAGAGATCCATCTCTCTTCCGATCTTTCTATGATCCCTCTTCTTTGCCTCTTCCAGCTTTTCTAAATATTCATCCAATTGTTTTTGTTTCGGAAAGGATGTGGCATAAAGCCTCTGCAGCATTTTGTTTTTTTCACTGCCTCTCCAATAGGCACCGGCGGCACTCATGATCTTGATTGCCTTGACCGGGGAAGTTGTGGACAGATGGGGACCTGCGCAAAGGTCTGTAAAATCTCCCTGCTTGTAAAATGAAATCACCGCATCCTCAGGCAGATCATTGATGAGCTCCACCTTATAGGCTTCGCCCTTCTCTTCCACAAATCGAATGGCTTCCTCTCTGGAAAGCTCGAACTTTTCAATGGGATAATTGGCCTCCACGATTTTTCTCATTTCCTTTTCTATAGCAGGAAAATCCTCTTCGGAAAATCGGTGCTCCAGATCAAAGTCATAGTAGAAACCATTATCGATGGCCGGACCGATCCCTAACTTAGCTTCAGGAAAAAGCTTCTTTACTGCCTGTGCCAAAATGTGAGAACTGGTGTGTCTAAAGGTGTCCTTCCCGGCTTCATCATCGAATTTTAAAATTTCTAAATTGCAGTCCTTTTCTATCTTATAACCTAAGCCTTGTACCTGCCCGTCTATGACACCGGCAACTGCCTCCTTTGCCAACCCTTGGTGAATGGTCTTTGCCACTTCCAGTATAGAGGATCCAGCCTCCACCTCTTTACAATTTCCGTCTTTTAAAGTAATTTTAATCATGTTAACCTCATTTATCATTATCATTTCATTGAATACAATGTTAAGTTTTGTTTTCTCATCTTATTATAATGGTACTTTTACATTTTTTCAAGGATAGTTTTGCCGTTTTTCACCATAGCCTAACCGTTTTTAAAGGATAGTTTCACTTTAGATTACTTTTCATATCCAAAATTTAAGTTCATTTCCTCCATATTTTCTATTTAAACCTAAGTATAGGTTTAAATATTTACAGAATTTCTAGCAAACTCTAAAAATAATTCAGATATAGGGGAAAGTTTAAAGTCCTTTCTATAGACAAAATAAAAGTTTCGACTGAGCTCAGGTGAATCAAGCTCAATTGCACGGATTCGATTGAACTCTAAATACTCCTGGGCGGCCACCTTTGAAACCAAAGAAATTCCAAGTCCGTTGGCAACAGCATGAATGACCGCTTCCGTATTATTCAAAAAAGCAACACATTTTAATTCATTTCCATCAATACCGATTGAATTAAAAAAATTATCGAGTATTTTCATAGTGCCGGAACCATTTTCTCGCTTTACAAACCGAAACTTCCTTAGAAAGTCAGAAAGCGGTTCTTCACAACCTCTGATAAACTCCGGTTTATTAGGGGTTATAATTACTAGCTTGTCCGTGCAAAAGTGCTCAAACACACATTTTTGTTCACTTTCTATACTTCCGGCAATGCCGATTTCGCAATTCTGTGACAATATACCATGGATCACTTCATCAGAATTCGTCTGTACAATTTTAAAAGTAATCATAGGGTATTGCTGGTTGAGTGCTGTTAATATTTTAGGCAATAGGTTTTGTGATGGTACCGAAGAAGCCATTATGGACAACTCTCCCATATGCCGGTGCTCAAAGTCCAATAACTCCGATATGGCCTTCTCCTTTTGATTCAACAGTATCTTTGCATGTTCATAGAGCAGTTTGCCTTGGCTGGTTGGGAAAACTTCTTTCGTTGACCGGAAAAGAAGTTGTACCCCAAACTCTTTTTCCAGTGAATTGATATAAATACTAATGGAAGGCTGAGAGATAAACATCTCATCAGCAGCTTTTGAAAAACTTGAAAACTTCACTACATTAATAAACGCTTCCAGTTGCTTAAAATCCATGGATGTTTGTTCCTATCTATTAAAAACTTTAATTAGTATCATTGTACTTATTAATAAACAAAATTGCAATACCTTTCCATAAAATATATAATAGGTTTACAACGATACTGATCGTTACTAGTAATACTATTCAGCAATGAAAAACATTATATTTTTTAATTGAGACAAGTATAAGGAAACTTTTAATGTTAACTAATGAATATTCAAAACACATTCAAAGCGAATGTAGTTCCTGTGGCAAATGCCGAATGGATTGCGTTATGCTGTCTGAATATAACATTGATCCTCGGGTACACTTCAGTCAGTTTGCGGAGACCGGAATGTTGGGTAATTCGTCGGCTGTCATCCCATATTCCTGCATGATGTGTGGTCTGTGCAGCAAGAATTGTCCTAAATCTCTCAAATTAAACGACGGATTTATGGAAATGCGTAAAAATCTTATCTTACAAAACAAAGAAAAATTACCTTTAAAGCAGCTGAAAAGCATCCAAATGCATCAGAAACTATCGTTCTCAAAAATATTTTCCGGAATTGGAAGAGGTACTACAAAATGAAGTATGTGTTTATGCCGGGATGTGCCCTTGCCTCATACAGTCCACTTCTTGTAAAAAAAACGTTTGACTATTTACGTCTCTGTTATGACCATATAACGCCCATTCAAAAATGTTGTGGAAAACCAACCAAACATTTGGGAAGGGAAGAATTATTTAATCAAAGGTTTCATGAATTTATGAAGGACGTCTCTGCCTGCAATGCAGATAAAATCATTACGGCTTGTTCGGGCTGTCACAACACGATTCGTAACCTATCTAGTGTTGATGTGATATCGTTGTGGGAGGTATTTGAGGAAAAGGGTCTGCCCCATGATGTTCTAAATAAAGGAAAGGGTTTTCCTTTTACAGTATTCGACTCCTGTGTGACCAGAGATAACGTTGAAATTCATAAGAGCGTTAGAAAAATTATGGAAAGGATGGGTTACAAAGTCATTCCATCGGAGCATGAACGGGAAAATACCCTCTGTTGCGGATTGGGTGGTATGGTGGGTCTATCTAACCCTGAAATTGCAGCAAAGACGACAAAAAAGAATTTAGACGAATTTAAAACAGAACATATCGCTGTGTACTGTGCAACTTGCAGACAAGCGTTCTGTGCAAAGGGCGGTAAGGCCTGGCATCTCCTAGACTTAATTTGGGGTGAAACGGTTAACGAAAACAGCCTCCCCCCCACAAATGTACTGGCAAATCCCGTACATGCCTGGATAAATCGATACAGAACAAAGTCCCTAATCATGAGATAGTAGGTGAAACATGAGAAAAACCATTATAACCGCAATCGCCATCTGTATTGCACTTCATATTTGTCAGAGATGTGGGCTTACAAATATTTTGACAGATATTGAGTTGATGCAAAATCTGTTTGAAAGTTTAGGCATCCTAGGATATCTTGTATTTATCCTTTTGGCGGTAGTCGTATCCGTTTTGGTTTTACCGGGTCAATTTCTGGCGATTGTGGCCGGCATTACCTATGGAGGGTTCATCGGTGGTTTGCTCACCGTCGTTGGTGCGACAATGGGTTCCTATCTCTCTTTTGTACTCGGCAGGTATCTTGCGAGAGACTACGTTGTCAATAAATTCGGTAATACTTCAATTTTTAAAAAGATAGAGCTTGGTGTTAATGAGAATGGGATCAGTTTCCTTATTCTTACGAGGCTTATGCCGATTTTTCCATATGCGCTTCAAAGTTATGCCTATGCATTAACGCCCATGTCAGCTAAGACATTCACTTTCGTTTCATTTTTTACAATGATTCCCGCCTCCTTCGTTTATGCTTATATGGCTTCGGAGATTGTGGTCAGCGGCTTTTCTCTAAAGCTCTTGATAGAATTTGCCATAGCAGGGATCCTTTTATTTATAATTTCTTTTATACCAAAAGCCATTGCAAAAAAGAAACATATTCAATTTGATATTTGAGCAATGATTTCGCAAAATGAAATTTACTTAGAAAAGTAAAGTGGACTATCAGGAAAAAATTATGTATACTCTAATTATACTAAAGTAAATAGCTAATCAAAGGATATCAATGAATGTTAGACACACATGCTAGGAAGAAATTAGAATTTATATTTGACATAGGGGCAAAAGCCTTTATAAAATTGGGTCTAACCCCATCTACCATCACTTTTGTGGCAATGATAACAGGTGTTTTATCTTCGGTATTATTCTATTTCAATCTTGGATTTTTATCCGTTTGTATCCTTTGGTTTTCCGGCTATTTAGATGCAGTTGACGGCAATATGGCAAGGCGAGTCAATAAATCAACAAAATTTGGAACGCTTATGGATATTCTATTCGACCGAATTGTTGAGGTTTCCCTAATCATAGCAATGGCATTGAGGGTACCCAGTGCCATCTTTGCAATGGTCCTCCTATCGGTATCCATCATCATATCCATGACTATATTTCTGACTACAGGAGCGCTGTCCGAAAATAAAGGGAAGAAGAGTTTTCGTTACCAGGCCGGATTGATGGAGCGAACCGAGGGGTTTATCATGTTTACGGGTATGATTTTGTTCCCCATCTATGCTGAAGAAATCGGATATGTGTTTGCAGGACTGATTGCGTTCACTGCTGTTCAAAGATTCATTGAAGCGGGAAAAATATTAAAATAATCAGTTAGTCGTTGATTGGAGGAAATCCTTTGAAAAAGATCAATCTATTTATCCTATGTTTTTTTATTCTGTTTTTGTTTATTGGCTGCAACAACGATACCGAAAGAATATCTGCCGACAATCAAGACAACCTACTGATTGAAATGCCATGGGAAGACGTTCTTAAGGAAGCCAAAGGTAAGACAGTGAACTTCTATATGTGGGGGGGAGATGCCAATGTCAACAGTCTGGTGGATAACGATTTACAGGCCTCTGCAAAGGAATTTGAAATTAAAATTAACAGAGTGGGTGTGACCAATTTATCCGAGGCAATCAACAAGGTAATGGGCGAAAAACAAGCTGGCAGAAATCAGGGTGGAAGCGTGGACTTGATCTGGATAAACGGCGAGAATTTTAGAACCATGAAGCAAGGGGAATTGTTGTTTGGCGGTTGGGCGGAAAAACTTCCAAATGAAAAGCTAGTCAATTGGGAAGATCCCTCCATTAAAAATGATATGGGTTACGCCATTGATGGTTATGAGTCTCCTTGGGCAACGGCACAGTATCAAATGATCTATGACAGCGCAAAGATCAACGAAGCAGATTTGCCTAAAAATTTTACTGATTTAATGGAATGGGCAAAGGAAAACCCAGGCAGGTTCACTTACTGCGCTCCTCCCGAATTTTATGGTACGAGATTTATTAAGCAAGCTATTTACGAACTTTCCGGAGGTTACGAACAGTATCATCAGGAAGGAATTACGAAAGAACAATTTGCCGAAATGTCTGCTCCAGCATGGGAATATCTAATAAAAATCAAACCTTTTCTTTGGCGAAAGGGAGAGACATATCCAAAGTCAATCGGTGAACTGAACAAGCTATTTACGGATAGTGAGGTTGATTTCTCCATAACCCTTGCGGGAGGTGGAATCCATCCGGCTATTCAATCAGGATTGCTGCCTGAAGCTGCAAAGGTTTACTGCATGGATACTGCAATCGCTGATACCAACTATGTAACTATACCCTATAATTCATCCTCGAAAGCGGCGGCCATGGTGGTAGCAAACATCCTCCTTTCACCTGAAATGCAGGCAAAAAACCTTGAACTGACCGGCAATGCGCCTTCCATCGTTGAAGATTACGATTGCTGCGGTCTGACACCCATAGCGGATGCTTTTGCCAAGTTACCTAAAGGAACTTACATCCCCCGGGAGGAGCTTAAAAGAACGAGAAAACCAGAGGTTGGCGGGTATTTGAATACCTTTATCAATGAAATATGGGAAGAAAAAATAAATTTGTAAGCTTTATGGAGGGAGATTATGACTAAGAAAAAAATTTGGATTATGCTTTCTCCTTCCCTTTTAGTTATTGCAATATTTTTATGTGCTCTTTTCTATTCGTTCTTACTCAGTTTTAACTTTTTTTCAATAGTACCTGGTTCAGCAACGGGGATCGAACCTTATATCAGGGTTCTGTCAAGTCATTCATTTCTCAAATCCCTTATGTTTTCTCTGTATTTTTCATGTCTATCTACAGTGATTTCCTTGTTTTTGGCATTGATTATTTCATTTGCCCTTGGAGATAACTCAGATGGAGATTTTCGCTCTTCTCCTCTATTTTCTTTCATCTACGGCATCAATCAACCTGTTCCGCATATGGTCTGCGCCTTTGCCATTTTGATGATATTTGCGCAAAGTGGAATTATGTCAAGAGTGCTGTATACCATGGGAATAGTAACGGATCCTGGCTTATTCCCTATTTTAGTCTATGATCAATGGGGAGTCGGTATCATAATCTCTTTTGTTTGGAAATTTGTTCCCTTCATTGGGGTTCAAATTCTTGCAATCCTGCGTGCCACGGGCGACCGATACTGCCAAGTCGCAAAAACATTAGGCGCAAACAGATTCAAACGTTGGAGGTATGTGATGTTACCTCTTTCCTTGCCATCCATGGTTTCATCCTCCATATTGGTTTTTGCCTACGCCTTCGGCTCCTTTGAGGTTCCTTATGTGCTTGGGGCAACCAATCCAAAGGCTCTTGCAGTTTTAGCATATGAGCGGTATATTTCGGTGGACTTAAATGCCAGAGCGGAAGCCGCTGTTATCAGCAATATTATAACCATTGTGACGGTTGTACTCGTTGCGGTATATCTAATTATCCTAAAAAAACAAGATAAGCAATATTTTGAAAAGGGGGATATACATGTATAAAAGTTACCGCTGGTTAGTTTGTATGGGTTTGACGGTTTTCGTTCTGCTGCCCTTCGTGGTTTTGGTCATGTGGTCCTTTTCCTTTCGCTGGGTCTATCCCCAATTAGTTCCACAATGGGGATGGCGTTCTTGGTTATACGTGTTTTCACAAAAGGATACCCTTGCAGCGCTTTGGACCACCCTCACTCTGTCTACAAATGTAACGCTGTTAGCTGCAATATTGGGGCTTCCCGCAGCCAAAGTTTTAGGAACCCAAAATTTTAAAGGTAAGACCATGGTACAAATATTCATCTTTCTTCCCGCTGTGGTGCCTGCAATATCGTTAGTAACGGGAATTCAGGGCATTTTCATAAGATTGGGGTTTACAGACAATTATTTGGGTGTGGTTTTGGCACTGTTGATTCCATCCATGCCCTATATGATTATGGGGATGGCGCCTGTTTTTGGTGCCTTTAATCTGGACTATGAAGATTTAGGCAGAACCCTTGGAGCCGACCGTATAAGGATTTTCTTTCATATTACACTGCCCCAGATAGCAGGTGGTCTAATGGTTTGCTCAATATTCACCTTCACAGTGGTTTGGTCTCAATATTTACTTGTGGTCGTAGTTGGAGGCGGGAGGGTCAAGACCTTGGCCACACAATTTTTCGGAATGATGAGCGGTAGCGAATACGGGATTACCAGTGCGTTTACCGTTATTTATATCGCTCCCATTATTCTTCTATACTTCGTATCACAGCTTAACCGTTTTTCCAATGACAAAAAAATCGAGGAATTTTCATGAATATTTTATCACTCAAAAATATCACAAAAACTTACAATGGGACCCCTTGCCTTTCAAACATCAACTTTGATGTGGAAAGGGGAGAAATCCTTGCAGTTATGGGTCCTTCCGGTTGCGGAAAAACTACCCTGTTAAAGATGATTTCAGGGCTGATCACACCCATATCGGGGGAGATTCATATGAACGGAAAAATCATAAATCATATTCCGGCGGAAAAACGCAATGTTTCTCTGGTATTTCAGAAACCATTGCTTTTTCCCCATATGAATGTTCAACAAAACGTGGGCTTTGGACTTAAAATGCGGAACATACCCAAAGAGCAGATGCAAGCATCCGTTTCTAAAATGCTTACACTCGTCCAGCTTAAGGGCTATGAAAAGCGAAGGGTATCAGAGCTGTCAGGGGGTCAAGAGCAGAGGGTTTCCCTTGCAAGAGGGCTTGTATATAAGCCAGATATCTTACTTTTGGACGAACCGTTTAGTGCACTAGATCAGAATTTGAGAATACAAATGTGTCAGCTGATAAAATCTTTGAAAGAGGAACTTGATCTTACCATAATTATCGTCACTCACAATGAGGAAGAAGCCGCCTTAATGGCGGACAGACGACTCTTCCTGTAACCATGAGTCTCGGTTCTAATTGCTATTCATTATGTCCTGGGTTTAATTGCTATTCAAGATGACCTGGGTTTAATTGCTATTCAAGATGACCTGGGTCTAATTGCTATTTATCGATGCCCTGTGTTTTTTTCTTCTGCTTTTCGTTATAAACTTGCTTTAACAGATAAATTAATGCCGATAACGCAAAAGTAATCAGTAACCCCATGACAAATTTTTGTGCTCCACCTGTCAACATGCCCCCAACGTAAGAATAAACTATGGTTGCCGGCAACTGCCCTATGCCCGTTGCTACGAAAAACCCTAAAAAACTCATGGAGGTAAGCCCTGCTGCATAACTCACAAAGTCAAAGGAAACAAAGGGTAGCAAACGGCAGATTAAGATTGTATTTTTTCCGTATTTTTCAAAAAAACTATCGATACTTTCCATTGCAAACTTGCTAGTCAGTTTGTATACGGCATCACGCCCTAAAACCCGCCCAATGAAAAAACACAGAGCCGCCCCGGCCATTGCACTTGTCCACGACAGGATTGCGCCTTGCCACCAACCGAAGATAGCAGCGTTGGCAAAGGTGATTAAAAATGCAGGAAGGGGTGCTGCAACAGATTGAAAAATCATCAGCAAAAACGAAACAATAACCGCATACACACCAAAGGAACGGATATAACCCATTACCGTCACCACACTCATAGATGTAAACAGCTTAAACAAGCTGTTTACATAAAATTTAAAGGATGGCAAAAAGAAATACAGTAAAATCACAGTAGCAAGACATAACAAGATGGCAATCCTGATAGGCTTTTTCCATTTACCCACTATTTTTCTACCTCCTGAGAAGCTGACCATCTGTAAAAGGATTCATCGTAGTTCTTTACATTTTCAAATCCGCACATTTCCATAATCAATTGCATATAAGCAGAGCGGATACCCGCAGTACAATAAGTGGCTACTTGATCGTCCTTTGAAATTCCGGCATCATTTAGAAGTTTTGTAATTTCATCCACCGATTTCAGCGTACTGTCTTCATGAAACAGTTTTGTAAAATCAATATGTATGGCACCGGGTAATCTTCCGCCCTTTGCCTCTCCGTATAGCGCTTCACCATTGTATTCTTTATCGGCTCTAACATCTATTATTTTATAGTTTTTATAGTCCGCCACTAACTCCTCGGTATTGATAACATGAGTAGTGTCAATCTTATCAACAGTGACTTGTGCAGGTCTATAGGATGCTGCACCTCTCACGATAGGTACATCTGCAAGCACCAACGCATCGTACCCACCGTTTACCATTTTTACATTGTCAAATCCGGCGGCAATGAGTTCCCACGCAATTCGTCCGTCATCTCCCCATCCGGTTTTTCCCCCTGCAAATAGGATGATCTCCTTGTCCTTAGAGATACCAAAGGAGGATAACCTCTCAGAAAGTTTCGTTGGCTCTAAAATGGTTCCCCACATAACATCACCGGGGGCACCACTTTCCACATCTGCAATGGCTTGCCATTTTAAAGCAATTGCGCCCTCAGCTGTACCGTTTGCAGCCGATTCCTCACCCCGCGCATCGATTAAAAGAACATTTTCATTTTTTATATTTTCCTTGACATACTGTGCATCCACAATATAGCTTCCTGTAAAGGCTTCGCCCTCACCTTTATCTGTCTGCCCACCTTGAACCTTAGGTGCACAAGCTGTCAACGACATAATCATACATAATAATACCACCAGATAGGAATATGACGATTTTCTTTTCATGTTTATTAATACCTCCAATCAAATTCATTAATATTTTTAATAATATCAATAAATATTTATGCAGTCAATGCAATAAACCCTATATTAAAAAGTAATATAAATTACCAATTGATTATAGGGTTTGTTAATAAATTGTCTCAAATTTAGTTGAATTGGAAGTTTATTAGATTATTTCATACAAAGTTTCATATAAGTTTAGTATATTATTTTATATATTTTGAATTACAAATTCAATAAAATCTCACCTGATAATCCATTAGCGTATCCCCTTTATATTCAAACTTGGCAGAGAAAAACCCCGTATCATCTTGCAGCCATTTCCAAAACAGCTTGTCCCCTTCCCATATGTTGAGTTCCGTTATTTTCTCTGTGTCAACCCATCTCAACTGACCTTCCGGGCAATCCTTCGTAATTTCACCCTCATACTCTGTAGCGGTAAACAGAAAAATAAGAAGTGGCTCATGATTTGGCTCCTTGATGTCAAAGGTAAGGGTTCCTCGCATCTTAAAGGACTTTAATGTAACACCGGCTTCTTCCATTACTTCTCGTATTACACATTCTTCCGGTGATTCATTCCCTTCAAACTTGCCCCCAACACCGATGTATTTTCCTTCGTTGATGTCATTTTCTTTTTTATTCCGGTAGAGCATGAGGGTTTTACCGTCCTTTTGAATATAACAATCCGTACATAAGATCATAGTTTACCTCCATTAAATATTAAGGCCAAAGATTTTCTGGATCGACTCCAAAGATCTGCACAGGTTCAAAGAATTCCGAATTGGCAATATCCTTAGGTGTAACAAGCCACCCCCCATCATAATCCACATCGTATCCAAATCGATAATAGGGATACCATACTAAATGCGCACATTGGGTCTTGGACGCTACCTCTGGAAATTTCTGAGGAATTCCCACAAACAAACCATAGGGAATCTCATGCACCGTTTCCAATGCATAAGCTGCCACTTCTCTTCCGTCAATTCCTTCCTTGGGTCGCAACAGCATAAACGACGGAGAGCTTGTCCACTTATTGATGCTCTGTATGGAGGAATTCTGCCCCAATAGTACGGCTTCCAAAGTCTTCCCCTTCTCTGAATCTATGACTATGGCCGCATGTCCGTGCCTCCATCCCAGGGAATGGGTATTCTTCGCAATCAAAACATCACCCTCTCTCATTTCAGGAATCCTAAAAGAACTGATGGGTTTCCCCTTCTGGTCTATAACGTGTTCTTCAAAGGTGATAATGCCTATCTGTTGGCACTGAATTTCAACTTGCCTAAAAAAATCCTCCTGATAGGATTCTAGGGAAGCGAACAGTTTCTCTTTGAGTTTTTTCTGATCCTCAGCATCATCAGATTCAAAAGCAGAAGTATCAGCAGCGGCAGAAGCATCAACAGAAGTAAACGCGGGAGCGGAAGCAATCCTCCTTGCTTCTTTTTCAACCTCCTCCTTAATGCTGTCTACAGCCGATTTGCCTAACCCCGTTTGATAAAAAAGCAACCTATATTCTTCCTCAGAAAAAAAGGGAGCCCCAATTTTGTATTCAACCTGAGAAAAAGCCTCTTGGAGATTCACCCTATGATAATTAGGCTTAAAATACGCATATCTTTCCGTGTCTATATGGAAACTCAAAATTAATGAAAATGTGAAGAAGAAAAAAATTGCTATAATCTGTAAACTCTTTTTGATTTTTTTTCCAAACATCGATTATATTTACCCCTTTTATGGTGTTGGTAAATGACGAAATCCATAAGAATTCTTATTTATAGCATCATAAGAATTCTTAAGTTACAAAATTAGAGTTTCGCCATTTACCTCTATTGCCCCGAAAGGCTAACAGAGTATGGAACTATCTTTAGAATAATGAATTTTTGATATAATTATATTTCTCTCATTATAAAAGATTATCGATAGTTTGGCAATTCATATTTAGAAATTCTCTTAATTTCTGTTACTGTAAAAAAAGGCAACCTAAATAAGTCTTTCGTATTTAAGGTCAGACCCACCAAAACCGATGGAATTGGTTCACGTTCATACCCCTGCAGGTCGTCTTCAAAGGCAATTTCATAAGATAGATTCTTCAAAAGAATCGCATCCCCTTGCATCTGATTCAACACATACTCCACATACTCGATGCTTTCTTCATACTGAAACACGTATCTGCCAGTGCTATATTCCTCCACATCATAATACAGGGAAGCACCGGCAGCACATTCTTCAGCCATTGCCTTCAAAGTCCGCTGCATTAAAATATATCTGCCTAAATCACTTTCATAGACCACAAAGGTCACATTGATTGTGAGTAAAGCCAAAAAAACTAAGAATATTTTCATGACCTACTCCCTGATCTTTTCACTGGCGGTCCAGCTTTCAATATAGTACATTCCTTTATTCGCCTCATCACTGATTCCCAAGAGCTTATTTCCGGCCATGAGCTTTTCAATAGGTACACCTACCTTATAATAGATTAGCTCCCGCTGATCAAATTGAGTGGTTCTGTAGCGAGGAATCTGCTCTAGCACTAGCTCAATTTCTTCCGGAGCAATAGCAAACCTGTCACAGATCTTGCGAATTAAATTCTGACGGATTTCTTCTGTAAAGCATCCGGCTTGCTTTGCCTCTTCTTTTGCACTGTACACGTATTCCTGAAGCGTACTCATGTTTTTGTGATTCTTTTGCTCCAGCGTAAACTGCGCTAAAAATAAAAGCAAAATGGGAAGAACCGCCATTAAAACAATAAATTGTTTCATAAACCTCTCTTTCTCCTAACCTAAGGAAACTCTGTCCTCATTTGAATTTCCTCTTCCCAAACCCCTTTCATTAGGTTGATAATGGAGTCATCCGAATCTCCCATAATAAGGTTAAATAAGATAATTCCCAACAAAATCATGGCCATCAAGATGATTACTTGTTTCAATGTCTTTTATTCAACCCTCCTCTCTCCTATCTCCTTAGTTAACTTTAAGCTTTAAGGTATCCGTAATCTGCGTCTTGGTAGTCCCTGCCAATCCTTCTGCCGTTTCTCCGAATCCCATTATGAGTCCGGCCAAAACAATTCCTAAAATAATCATGGACAACATGATAATCATTTGTTTCATTCTGTTCCTCCTAAAACATCTTCATCAGCATTTCTTGCTGTTCAATAAAATAACCTACGTATACGAAGTTAATCAAGATTACGATGACATTTAATACTACGGGAAAAAACACTAAATCGCTAACTACTTCGTCTTTTCTTTTCTGCTCTGTAATTCGTATCTCCTTGATGGATTTTTGATGACTGATTAGGGTTTCTGTGAGATCTTCGGGATGAATCTCATCCCATTGGATGAGCAGTCGCCCAAAGTCCCTGCTAATTTGCGAACCAACATTTTCATGAAAAACCAAGGCAGCGTCTTCTTTTCGGTTCATCCTAATCAGTGACAGCATCTCCAAATAAGTTGTCTGCAATAAACCCTGCAAGCCTACCAATTGTTCTAAAACCGCTTCTGTACTCATGCCTTTTCCAAGATTGATTGCATTCATATTTCTCAGAAAGGAAATGGCCTCATAGATTTCCTTATCTTTTTTTTCCTGTTTTATCTTGGTCAGAAACTTCACATTTTCTAAGCTTTCCTTGATAGATTTAACTTTTATCAGAGTTCTTCCTGTCCGAATATGGGAGAACCTTCCCCCCACCCTGCCTTTTAAAATGTATAAGCCAAAGAGAAAGGTGGTCATTGCAGATAAGTATACCATCAGGCCTAAAGACAAATTTTTTCACCTCCTAAAAATCAAATTTTTGATTATTTATTAGCTCCATAACCAAAAGATTAATCCCAAACATCAACAAGATAGAGAAAAATAAGATAAATCCTTGAGACGTATAAATCTGATTTTTCCAGAAACTTCGAAAAGATAAGTCCAGATAGTTGGTAGAAAACAGAATGGTTCCCACATACATGCCCGGTATCAGAATTTTAACCATCCGAAAGGACTCTCCGTTCAATCGTCTACGCTCTTCCAATGTGGCCCTCGCCTCACGAAGTTGAATCAGAATATCTTCTATGGAGGAGGATACATTGATGCCCCTCTCTGCAGCCAAAGCGATGCTGTTGGCCAACATTCTACTCCAATTCGTGTGAATTCCATAGGCAAATTTATCTGTAGCAAGCTTGATTTCTGCCGGATTTCCTGTACCCCTCAACTCTAAGAGCAGTCGAAATAGCAGGTTCTTGCTCACCCTGATGTCCCTTCCCTCTCCAATGACCTTCTCAATAGTTTCGTAAATATTAAATCTGTTCATGCTATATTGCGCTAAGAACTCACTGATTAGTTTTTCACCTTCATGACTACCTTTTCTTCTCTTTGATTCGAGCTGTAGTCTTAAAATGGCATAGGGCAATAGGGATAGACAGAGTGCCATGAGAATGGCGCCATCCACTCTTATGCTTTGAAGTCCTAGGATTAAAACAATCAGAAAAAATATTGTATTGCACTGTAGAAAAGTACTGCTTTTCACATGTTTTCCCAAGGTTATGAAAAGCAAGGTGTCCAAATGAATTTTGATGGTACCATCTCCCCGCAAGCTTTTTCGCTTATGCTTCAGCCGATTTTTCATCTTAGCCCTTAAGATGAGTTGAGAAACCGTATCCTTAAAAAGAAAAAGCAAACCTGAGGCAAACATGCAATAAAGGAATATTTTCGTAACTAAGTAAAAAATTGTGGATTTATCCATGCGCTTCTCCTTTCCAACCTTCAGACAGACTTTTTAAAGTACTTGTAAATTGAAGGAAAACTTCCTGATCCTCCTCAGTTCCGGCCAATTCTTTATCTCTGCTTACGTGGTAATGCCAACTCCACTCATTTTTTAAAAAGTCATAGTTGCAGATATTGGTTATTTTAATTTCTTTACTCTTTCTATCTAATGTCATTTCAAATATACTTTTCAATCGCTTTTGATTTTTATTTTTTAGTTGGACAAAATGAAAGATATAGTCAAAGCTCCCTGCAACTCTGTTGGCAGTTTCACGAAAATCTCCTCCACAGCTCTTAACAATTTCCGTGGCCACATCATAAGGAAACAGTTCCGGATCTCTGGTATGAAAGGTAATTTTCATCCTTCGGGTACCTTTGTTGGCTATTCGTATGGCAGTATCCAGTGCCACTCCTTCCCTGGCCTCAGCTAAAATAAAGTAGTCTGCGTCACTTCGTAATAAATTTTTAGAAATTTTGCTCATATTTTCATGATCTGCCAATAGTTGCACAATGGGAGCCTGAGGCATGAGCTTATGCAACGGAATCTCCGGATCTGTTTCCACCATGACCCCTTCCAATGACTTATCCTCATAACTTTGCCACGTGGACAGAAATGTAGTTTTTGCGCTTCTCACCGCCCCGGTAAAGGCGCAGTTATACCCCAACCGAATCATATGGATAAATAAGGGAATAGCCTCTTGTGGAAGTGTTCCTCTGGACACCTGCTCCTGAAAAGTATAACGAGGAACAATATACCTTCTGAAAATAATAACATCCTGATCCACCTTGGTCATGAGTCCCCCAAATATGGTAATTCTCGTTCCATCCAATAGGTAAACTTCGTGAAAATCCTTATCCAACCTTTCCTGTGGCGAGAGCATCAAGATTGCTCGTTTTAGCTGCTCTCTTCTGGTTTGACTGATAGTCTGAGGTTTTAGCACCATCCGTCCCTCTTCTAAATAGTAGATTCTGGATCCGATAATTTTAGCCGAGCTGCTTGCCAAATGTTTTTTTTCAAACCACTCTGCCATACCTGCCATACCTAAATTTTCATGAAAGATCGCATCCTCTAAGGAAGGGTACCAAGGGGGGAATTGGACACCTGTTGCTTGAAATTTTTTTAGCATAGTATGAATCTTGCTCTTAAAGTATGTTACCTCCTTTTCATGACCTAAGATGGCCTTTTTCTGGGTTTCTAACATGGTCTCCTTGCTTTCAGGTGCTTCTCCCCACTCTAAAA
Organism: uncultured Anaerovorax sp.; assembly: GCA_964582545.1. Classification (GTDB taxonomy): domain Bacteria; phylum Bacillota; class Clostridia; order Peptostreptococcales; family Anaerovoracaceae; genus JAVVUJ01. The sequence continues at coordinate 139,322 of CAZOSB010000002.1, read as the reverse complement.
AGAATTCTGAATGAATTTTGTGGCACAGTCTTTGAAAGCTATCCGTACAGGAGTTTAGAGGCGTTTCCTTAGGTAAATACTCATCTAAATAAAACTTTTCCATTTGTTCTTCCTTTTAATCTTGATTTCCTCTAGCTGCAACCTAAGCAAATGATCATTGGCTATTCGTGTAATGTTCTCCACGTAATACTCGTTTTTATACTCCATCAAAGTCTGTCCATCTATTTCCGCTTGACGAGCATATCCCGCAAATACTACTTTCCGAACCTTTTCCTTAGGTAACTCCAACCTACGACAGAGATATTCCTCCGTATAGGGATCTTCCGAATAATATTGATTGATTACAAAAGTATCAAAGGTAATTTTTAATTTATCGTAATAGCTGCGGTTTTTTTCCCATCTGCTGAGTATGGTCTCCTGCTGGGTCAACAGTAAAGTTCTGTTATCCGTAGATTGCATCGCACCTACAGCCAGACCGCTGTCGATTTCATTTCCGCTATCGCAAATTACAATATCAAATTTATCACACACCTCCCGAAGCAAATATTGGGCGGAATCGGGAAAATAAAACCGCTCTTCCAGCTCATTCTTTAATCCGCCCATCATGTAAAAATTATTCCGGACTTTACATCTGTTGAGAAAGTCAAATTGGCTGATCATCTTGCTGTCTATGTGACTTTTAACGCTTTCGATGGTTTCTACAGTTTCATTAACGAACTCCTTACTTTCCCTTTTATTTAAAGTGATGAATAAAATCTTTAGGTTCTTGCACTCTTTGGCAAGACATTCCGCCACAGATTGTGAAATCATAGTGGTTCCCACCTTATGATCTGCACCGTGATATAAAAATAGGTTTTTCATCTAAGATTTTTCACCCCTTTGCACTATGGTCAGAGAAGGTACCTCCCAAGCCTCTCCTACCTTTTTTATTTGCAGATACTCTTCCAAAGTGCAGATAATTTCAATGTGTTGGATGACAGAGGTGCTGTCCAACCGCTCTTCTCCGTTGACCTTTGTCACTCCCATCTCATCGGCTGTATAAACTTCTCGCTCCGTGCTGTCTTTTACAAATGCGATCTTATAGGATCCCAGGCTTTTCAATCCCCGGCTCTCAGGCTCACCATACGGCTGCTCCCCCTGTCCCAATGATTCGCCCACAGAATTTTCTTCCTGTAAGACTTGTGGGTCCATCCCATAGATTTCAACTAAGTCACCCCTCCTCAAAACGCTGCTTCTCATTTCAATCCAAGGTTCCTTGATGACAAAATAGGATTGATTCTCCTTAAGCTCCATCCCCTCCTTTTCAAAAAACTTTGTGGAAATCTGTTGATTCTTTATAATTGATAACTTTAACTCCTTGTCTTTGATCTGACTCAATTGTTCAGGCGAAATACCCCCTGACACCTTATGCCCCTTCAATACCTTCCACACCACCAGGTTATTTTCAACAATTTTGCTTCCTCGGGGAAGATCTTCCTTTGCTACCAACACCTCCTCCATCAGCATGACATCCCTTCCCGACAGCTCCCAAAACACCAACCCGCCTATGGCGATCACCATTAGCAATGCTCCTAGAATTTGTTTACCGTATCCTTTAAAATGTTTGTTCAACGAAAATCTTCTCCTTTCTTTTCCTGCGCTCTTTTCCTCTGTGACTTGTTATCTTAGGCAGCAAAGTCAAACCTCCTTTCTCCAACCATGGTGATTTTAAGTGCTTTCTTTAGCCACAAATAATTTACATTTATTGTAAATATATATTGTAATTACCATTATACCTACATTAAATAACTTGTCAACCATTTTTTTACATTTTATCCGAAAAAAAATCATTCTTAATCCATAACATGAGATTAAGAATGATTTCAAATTAAAATTGTTTAAAACAGATGGAAAATCCCATTCAATTAAATTTTCTTAAGTGATTCAATCCACCTATTTATGAAATACCTTTTGAAGGTGCTCCTTGGAATACTTATGTGTAAAGGCGCTCAATAGGGGAACTACAACAAAGGAAATTCCCATGGCAGTCACTCCAAATATAGGAGCCATGCCCTTGGCAACATCAAATCCCACAGTGATACAGTAATACGTCAAGAGGCCTCCCACCACCACAAGTCCACTGAGAATTCCACCCCAAGCGCCGACTTTGGTAATGTTTTTAGAGTAAAGCCCCCAAATGAAAGGCCCTATGAAGGATCCTGCCACTACGCCCCATGAAAAGGACATGAGATTAACGATAAATGAAATGTTCATGGTTGCAAAGAAAAACGACAAAGCAATAAATAAAACACATAAACCTCTCATTAAAAATATCTGATGTTTTTCTTTAATAAGGGGATGAACTTCCTGCACCAAGTCGATGGAAACCGCCGAACTGGAAGACAAGACGATGGCTGACAAAGTGGACATGGATGCAGATAACAGCAACAACATAATTACACTCAAGATCACCGTAGAAAAAATATTATGGGTTAAGGCCGTCATCAATAGCTGCGGAACCACCGCATCAAACCCTCCCTCCAAATCGGGTAGCCCATTGGCTGCTGCCGGTATGAATAATCTGGATAGAGAACCTGTAAAGTACGCCCCACAGCCGATAAGCAAAGCAAACACCGTAGACACTATGGTAGCGATTTTAATATTGCTCTCATTGTCAATGGCGTAATATTTATGTACCATCTGGGGTAATCCCCACACTCCGAAGCTGGTCAGGGAAATGTTAATCAATAAAAACTTTAGATTTGCACCACCAAGAGGGTTCACCAAGCTTTGATCTATATTGGATAACTTTTCTACTGCCGCTGAAAAGCCTCCCACTTCCGGTCTGGTAACCAATATGACCACCATGGCGATAATACCCACGATCATGATGATTCCCTGTATAAAATCGTTCAATGAAGTAGCCACATATCCACCAAGTACCAAATAAATTCCCGTAAGCACCGCAACGATTGCCATACAAATCACGGGATCAGCACCTACAAAGATAGCACTGAACAAGGTCCCGAGACCCTTATAAACACCTGCCGCATAGGGCACCAAGAAAATAAAGATGATGGCGGCTGCATACAGCTTCATAAATCTGCAGTCGTAACGTGCCGCAAAAAATTCAGGCATGGTTCTGGCATTCAGTCTTCTGGTCATCCTACGAGTAGGTTTTGCCAAGAACTTCCATGCTAAAAAACAACCGATAAAGGCATTTCCCACACCGATCCAAATGCTGGACATTCCGATGTTCCAACCAAACATACCTGCATAGCCGATAAAAATAACAGCCGAAAAATATGAGGTTCCATAAGCAAAAGCAGAAATCCAAGGACCGATATTTCGCCCTCCAAGCAAGAAACCGTCCACTGTATTTGCTTTTTTTGCACTTTTTACTCCTACATATAACATGAGGACCACAAAGACGACTAAAGAGATTATTGCAATAATTTGTGTCATGATACTAACCTTTCCTTAAGCGTTCAATTTTTTTACAGCATTCACCAAATGTAGTGATGATAATCCATACATCTCTACCAATTCTAACGGTTTTCCGGATTGCCCAAACACATCTTCAATCCCTACCATCTTCATCTTCACCGGACAATTTTGTGTTACCACCTCTGCCACGGCAGCACCCAAACCACCTATGATCGTATGCTCTTCAGCGGTAACGATTCCTCCCGTTTCCTGAGCGGCGGCCATAATGATTTCTTTATCTATGGGTTTAATGGTATGCATATCGATAACTCGAATATCCAATCCTTCTTTTTCTAAGGTTTCAGCCGCTTTCATAGCTTCATTTACCATAAATCCCGTAGCGATAATCGTGAAATCCTGACCCTTTCGCAGTACGGTTCCCTTACCCATCTCAACAGGTGTGTTTTCATCGTAAAATACAGGAGTGGCCAGCCTGCCTAATCGAACATAAACCGGCCCTTCATAAGCCAAAGCCTGCTCTATTAATTTCTTGGTCGAAACCCCATCGGCGGGATTGATGACGGTCATTCCAGGAATCGTTCTCATCAAAGCCATATCTTCTATAACCTGGTGACTGGCACCATCCTCTCCCACGGTAATCCCGGCATGAGTTGCACAGATTTTCACGTTGGCATGGGTATATCCTATGGAATTTCGAATGATTTCAAAGGCTCTTCCCGCTGCAAACATTGCAAAGGTACTGGCACAAACCACCTTCCCGGATACAGCCAATCCTGCTGCTACACCATACATGTTTTGTTCGGCAATCCCCATGTTAAAAAACCTTTCCGGAAAAGCCTTTGAGAATCCTACAGTCATGGTAGATTTGGAAAGGTCAGCATCTAAAACCACCAGGTTGTCCATCTTTTCACCCAATTCCACCAGAGCCTCTCCATAAGCTTGCCTCGTAGCTATGGTCACCGTCTCTTTGTTATTTTTCATTACCATTCACCTCCCAATTCTCTCACAGCCAACTCTGCTTCCTCCGCGGATGGTGCTTTTCCATGCCACCCGGCATTGTCTTCCATAAAGGATACACCCTTTCCCTTCACGGTTTTTGCTAAAATCATCGTAGGCTTTCCTTTTGTGTAACGAGCTTCCTCAAAGGCGGCGATTATCTCTTCGAAATTATGTCCGTCAATAACGATTACGTGCCATCCAAAGCTTTCAAATTTTTTATCTAAAGGAGTCACTGTCATGACATCCTGATTCTTTCCATCGATCTGTAGACCGTTCCAATCTATTATCCCCACTAAATTATCCAACTGGTAGTGGCTTGCTGACATGGCGGCTTCCCAAACCAGACCTTCCTGCAGTTCACCATCTCCCAAAAGCGTATAGATACGACCGGAGTCCTTGTTCATTTTTCCTGCCAAAGCAATTCCCACAGAAGCAGAAATACCTTGTCCTAGAGATCCCGTTGACATTTCAACCCCCGGTACCTTCTTCATGTCCGGATGCCCCTGCAACATAGCACCTAACTTTCGCAATTTCCAAAGCTCCTCCTTTGAGAAAAATCCTCTTTCCGCCAACGTTGCGTATAAAACAGGTGCCCCATGACCTTTGGATAAAATAAATTTATCCCGACCCTCCAACTTTGGATTTGTTGGGTCGATATTCATTTCATGAAAGTAAAGGGCTGTGACGATTTCTACGGCAGACAAAGATCCTCCGGGGTGACCGGAGCCGGCAAAATAAGTTTCCTTAATGATGTCTATTCGAATTTCATTTGCCATTTTTAGTAAATCATTTAACTTGATCATAAATTCCTCCTATGTAAAATATTGCTACGAAATATTGAGAGTTAAGAAAATTATTTTGCATTATCTGCAATTAAAAATCATGTTTTTAATTGCAGATAATATTACTTCAACTTTAACCTATATCATGAGGTTTATTCCCTTTTGCTTTATCCATAAGAACTCGAACCATAAATACGGGCAATGCACCCATTCTCTTGTACCTGGCGGGTTCCTGAACAAATCTGTAAAGCCATTCCAAGCCGTGCTTCTGATAGAATTCCGGTGCACGCTTTAATGTTCCGGACCACACATCCAAGCTTCCTCCCACCCCGATGGCAGCCTTGGGTTTCAGTCGTTCTCTGTGCCGTTCCACAAAGGCTTCTTGCTTAGGGGAACCTAAGGCTACACATAGAAAATCTGCTCCCGATTGATTGATGTTCTCCACAAGTTCAAGTTCTTCATTTTCCTTAAAATACCCGTGGTGAGTTCCTGCCACCTTCAGGTTGGGATATTTTTCACATATCTTATCAGCCGCTTGCTCTGCGATGGATTTCTCCGCTCCCTGCCCCGGTTTGCTTCCTAAAAAATAAATAGATTGGTTGGTTTCAGCCAAATACAGGATAATTTTTTCCAAAAAATCTATTCCGGTCACCCTTTCAGAGAGGGGTTTTCCCATAATTTTCGAGGCATAAACCAAGCCTATACCGTCAGGGATTATGAGGTCCGCTCCCGATAGGATATGGTATAATTCTTCATTCTTTGTAGCATTCACCACAATCTCCGAATTAGGAGTTACGATTAAACTACAACCTTCTGTCTCCATCAGATTCTTGAATATAGCCATGGCCTCCCTTTGATTTACAAAATCAACAGGAACCCCCAATATTTTCACTCTTTTACTGTTCATTTTTTCTCTGTTCTCCATCGTGTAAGATTTTTTTAATCATTTCTTCATTTGTATCTAATAAGGAAATAAGATAATCCACCTTCTTCCGTACTTTCCGCTTTAATTTATCGCTATTTTTTAATGTTTTATCAAATTCTTCCATAAAAAATTCATTATTAAAATCTAAAATACTGCACATCGCTTTCATATCCACAGAGTGCATAAATGCGTTAATCTTCGGATCGTATGAAACGGCAATCATGGGAACATCCATGATTGCGGCATGGATTAGACTGTGAAGCCTAACTCCTACCAAAATATCCATATTCCCTATAATGCTCAACATTTCTTCCGTCAGATATTTATTCTTTACTACTGTAATATCTCCATCGACCTTAGAGATGATTTCCATGACCACATTCATATCCTCAGAGAAATGAAAAGGGATTAACACCACTTGTCCCTGATATTCCTTCATGATTCTATTGATGCAGATACAGATTTCCTCCACGAAATCGCTCTTTACTTTTTTCTCTCGAATGGCAAAACCCACGGTCAACTTTTCTGGATCAGGCCGAAAACCCTCATTTATAAGGATCTCTTTCCCCACGGACAAATCCGCCTTTTTTACCCTTAAAACGGGATCCGCCGTTACCATGATCCTGTCTTCTTTGATTCCCATTTCAGTCAGCAATTCCTTAGAAGAACCATCTCTCACTACAATTCCGCGGCTCCACTTCAAGGTCATCGCCGTGAGCCTACGATTAAAATTGCTAATGATAGGCCCGATGCCTTGGCTGTAAATAAAAAACTCTTTGCCCATGAGGTGAGCAATCCACATGATAATTAAATAATACAGGATGCTTTTCTTGCTGGTCACATCCTGTAGTAGGCTTCCCCCTCCACTGATCAAAAGATCACAACTCTTAATGGCTTTTAAGATAGCCCAAAAGGACTTTCTGTCTACCGCATGGACGTCATACTTTTCAGAGGTAGATTTAGGATTTTGGGAGAGTACCGTTATTTCTATGTCCGTTATTTTTTCTCTCAAATTGTCTATTACAGCTTTGAGTATAGATTCATCTCCTATATTATTAAATCCATAATATCCCGAAATCAATATTTTCTTCATTTTAATTCAACTTGCCCTCTAACTTCTTAAAGACTCTGTAAATGAATTCAAAAATAACGATTCCCACAATACCGATTAGGATGCCAAAGAGGACTGAATATCCCGTTCTTACAAACCCTAAATATAGAGGTGTTCTGATGTGCATAAAGGTGTTGACCACAGAAGTCATACCTACAACTGCCCCTAGTCCAAAGAGGATAGGCCAAAGGTGAAACCGTCTTACGGAGGTATAAACCATCATCATAATAGCCGGGAAGGCAAAGAGAAATTCCTTGGTTCTAGGCCTTGCTAACAAGGAGTCTTCCAAGGTGTTTCTGAACATCATTTCCAAGGAAGAAACCTCCAGCCCCGAATCATGCCCTGTTCTTAAAATATAATAAACACCGACGCCAGCTACCACCAAACTGAGAAGAACCATCCAAACCTGAATACTCGTATTCAGCATATCCTTTAAATCATTCAATTCCAAAGCCCCGGGTTTCTTCTTCATGGACCCAAACCCAAAGTACGCCAAGTATGCGATCACATAGAATAAGATCGGTAAGATTTGCGCTAGTTTAACACCTCTGAAAATATCAATTTCCAACATGTACCGTACGGAAGAGATGGGCGCCGCAGTCATCATGGCACCACATAAGGCGATAAGCACCCCAGCTACCACGGTTAGCCCCCCCAGAATGATTAATTTTGAAAGTTTGGTTTGCTTGTCCAAATTATCTTCGCATAACTTGCTGATAGATACATAATATAAAATTGCTAGACAAGAAAAAATCACTGCCGACCCAAAGCTGACCAATAGTTCCAAGTAAGATGGTGCCACAAAAGCGACGGCAAGGATTCCCAAAATTCCAATGATAAGGGCTCCCAATTCCACTCTTCTAGGAATAGGCATAATTAGTTTTAAAAGTAAAATAGCCGCGCCCAGACACCCTAATGTAATTAGAAGCTTTATGGGAAAGCTTACTGTGAAGTTTGACATGACTGATGCACTTTCCCCTTTTGCCGCAAACCTCAGTCCATGCTCCTCAAGCCGAGTTTCTAAATTGGAAAACATCTGTTCATAGGCAGCTAATTCTGTAACATATACGTGTTGATCTTTGAATTCTTTGATTGGTTTATAATATATCAACCGAACATTTCGTTCTACTACCGCTCTGAAAAGAGTATTTTCAATCTCTTCCGCTCCCTCATAACCATAATATTGATATCGATTTTGAATATAATCCCAAACGCTGAATATTCTCACCGCATGATTGTCCGTATTTGATACAATTTCATTTACTCCAAACTGCAAAATATTTTGTAATTGAGTAGTATTTTCAATCAAACCGATAACGATATTGTTTTCCTTTATATAGTTTAAAGCTGTCTCGATGCCATCGTCATAACCAATAACACATTCACCCCCTACGATCATATATTCAGGAGTAACTCCCATATTCTCATAGCTTTTGATGACAGCCTTTGCATATTTCGTATCATTCCACCCTTCATAACTGGATGTTCGGGGAATGATCTCCATATCCGCCTCTTGAATAACGGTCAACTTGGATGGAAGCATTCCTAAGTTCAGGTACATCAGCTTCGTGCTGACGATTTCGTCCTTCTCAATAAATCCCTTCTTCTTGGAATTCATATATTTATATTTTTCTGTAAACAGGGTTTCTCCAGCTTGTCCATCCAACAGAAAAAAACCACCTTGAGACGACTCAAAATAGTAAAATTTTTTCGGTTGATACCGATCAATCATAGCCTTTTTAATAAAATCAAAGGATTCCGTAGATGCGGCTTCCACCAACAAATCATGCTTATCAAATCCCCTTTGATGCATACCCGCTACAAACTCCTCGGGATATTTTTTCTCCCAATCGGCCTCTCTCATAACGACATCCATGACCTTAGCACTGACGGGAATGTCCTTATTTTCAATGAGAGTAACAAAGCTCTCCTCTGCAAGCCCTACCTTTTCAATTCCCATACCTTTGAATTTATCCAACCACCATCCCAAGGATTCCTCCGATTGGTTGGCCATTTCCTCTATTTCGTTATAATCTAAAACGATATCATAGACATTATTTTGGTTCTCCACCATCCACCTGTTGCCGATTACAGACAATGCCGCTACAAATCCGATGAAAATTACCAAAAGCACCATCCCATTTTTCTTTATAAAACCCTTCATCTTTTCTCCTGTCTCTTATTTTAAGTTTTTATCTAAAAAGTCAATAATATTATCAATGTTATTGTCAGGCACGATATGACCTTGACTTTGATGGATCATAAGCGTAATATCCGCACCCATGGGAGACAACAAGTGATACAGCTTTGTCACTCCTTCAGAACTGATCGTACGATCAGTTGCTCCATTTTGCATTAAAATATGTACATCCTTCAAATTTAAGAATTCGTTCATTGGTGAATTGTCCAAGAGCACTTGATCTGCCATTTCTACCTTCTCTGCATCTTCTGCAAAGTCTTCATCTCCTGTGGGAATAATCGTCTTATACAAATACGTTTCTGATAGTGCTTCCCAATCAGGAGTAGCAATACATGGTGCTAAGACCGTAGGCTTGTACGTCCCATATGTGGCATAATGAAAAGCTACCATTCCACCCAAAGAATATCCAACTAAGCCAAATTTTTCCGAGTCACATCGGTCATCGTACAGGTAATACTCAATGATATCGTCATAACTTTCAGAAGTGTACACAGCTCCCTGCATGGCCAACTCCCTGCTGTCTACCATAACTCTATCACCATGGGCATATAAATCCGGGGCAACTACAAAATACCCACTTTCCGCAAACTTATAGGCAGATTTTATCACATCTTTTCTAGAGGTATTGATGGCATGTTGCAGAATAACCAGAGGTTTCATTTTTCCGTCTGCCTGATAAACCTCCATAACCCCGCTCTTTCCGATGGTAGTCTGGTTTACCATGATAACATCCGAATATTGAGCAAGTGCCAACTTACTTTCTTCTAGGCCATTTTTAAAATCAAAAGCAATAACGCCTATTACTACTGTAGGAATCAGCAAAATTAGTGTGTAGATAACTACGATCAATCGTTTGTAAAATTTTACACTCATTAAATATACCTTTCATTTTATTCTCATGTCGTAATAGTATATCAAAGTTTATTAGATTTTGCAATGAAAAAAAGCAGAGATGTATAAATACACTCTGCTTTAAAGTTTTCGTTAAATAACTACTATTGAATTTTATATTGACCTTTTATCATAATCCAGATATCTGTAGTGGCTGAAATTCCTCTCCCATCATTTCTGGGAACCAATAACAGATGATTTGGTAAAATACTCTGGCTACCCATTAAATCTTTGCCTGCTGTTAAATCTGCGATGCCATTTTCTATATTACTGATAGACTTTGCCTCACCGCTTCTTAAAATCATTTCTGTACCATCTCCACCCAACACGCTTTTACCAGCATTTACAAACACTGCTTCAAAAGTGGCAGAGGTAGCAGAGGATCCCTTTATCTTTGCAATTTCGCTGTCTACATAGCTTTTGGTAACCACCGGATCTCCTTCTGAGCCGGGAGTTACGGTAGCCGCCTGTGCTACAGCAAAAAGACTTAATACTAAGAGCAATACCGTGGTAATCACCGTTATTCTTTTCATTTCTGCCTCCAAACTACATATATTTCATCATTATGAGGTAAACCAATTATTCCGTAAGTTATTTTTTAAAATTTATATCTATTTTCAATAAAATTTTTATTTCAATTTAATTTCTATCTGCTCTTTTTTCTCTAATAATAATTTTCTTTAGTTTTTTTATTAGCTATCATTCTTTGATTCCAAGGCTAATTGACAGGGCATCGTTAATGTGCTTTATGATTTTATCATCAATCTTACCGATTTTTTCCTTTAATCTTCTCTTATCAATGGTTCTCAGCTGTTCCATCAATATTACAGAATCTTTGCTGAGTCCATGACCCAAGGCATCAATTTCCACATGTGTAGGAAGCTTTGCCTTGTTGATTTGAGAAGTAATGGCTGCTACAATAATAGTAGGACTATACTTGTTTCCTATGTCGTTTTGCACAACAATTACGGGACGAACGCCACCCTGCTCTGAGCCTATGACCGGACTTAAGTCTGCAAAGAAGATATCGCCTTTTTTTACTATCAAGTCATTCACTCTCCATTAACATTTTTTCATAGTTTTTCAAATCTTCAAGATCTTGAAGTAACCCTTCTTCTGAAAGACTTATATTCAATTTTCCCATTTCTAGGTATCCTTGTTCAAAAATCGCTTCATTGCCAAGGGCAGAAACATTTTTTTCTTTACTGTTTAACATTTGACCACCTTTTTTTCTTTCCTCCTGGAAAAACGATTGTAATCTTATTATAGACTTACAACGGTTTAAAGTCAAATGTCAAATACTTCAAGAACCCTATGTATAATATATGTCCTCGTTGTCTGAATTGCTACTGCTTGATTTTCCTCCTTTAATGTAAGTATTGCCAAATCTACCTATTATTAAACGAAATTTTTTTATTCTTTAAACAATATCTAAAATTAAGGAAGCCAATGCAAAATATGTTACTACAGATACCATATCTGTGAGAGAAGCGATCATGGGACTGGCCATTAATGCTGGGTCAATTCCTATCTTTTTTGCTACCATAGGAAGCATGCTACCGATGGTTTTTGCTGCCATAACAATGGCTAGCATGGAAGCACAGACGGTGAGAGCCACTAGTGCACCCTCCTTATCAAAACAGTAAATCCTAACAAAATTCAATACGCTAAGGGTTAGTCCTACCAAAAAGCTGACTCGAATTTCCTTCCAAAATACCTTACCTGAATCCCGTAACTCCACATCCCCAAGTGCCATTCCACGGATTACCAAAGTGGCTGACTGTGAACCGGAATTTCCGCCTGTTCCCATAAGCATAGGCAAATATGCAACCAAAGATATGACCTTGGACAAAAGAGTTTCAAAACTGGCAATAATTCCTCCCGTAATAATATAAGAACACATTAAAACGAAAAGCCAGGGAATCCTACTCTTATAATGCTGCCAAACGCTCATATCCAAGTATTCTTCATTGGAAGAAGCAACCCCTGCCATTTTTTGGAAGTCTTCAGTAGTTTCTTCTTCAATTACATCTAAAATATCGTCTACGGTTATTATGCCCACCAATCGTTGCTCTTTATCCACAACAGGCATCGCTAAAAAGCCGTATTTCTTAAAAGCTTCAGAAACTTCTTCCTGATCTTCAAATACATTTACCGAAATATAATCGGTATGCATTAATTTTTCAATGGTTACATCATCTTCCTCCACCACCAAAGAACGGAGGGAAACAATGCCGATGAGCGTTCTGCCCTCATCTTTCACATAACAAGTGTAGACGGTCTCCGTGGTCATTCCTTCTTTTTTAATGTATGCCATGGCTTGTCCCACCGTCATATCCTTGTGTAAGCTAATATAATCCGGCGTCATCAGGCTGCCGGCACAATTTTCAGGATAATTCAGGAAAGTATTGATTCTACTTCGCTCTTCTTTCGTAGACTTTTCTAATATCTTATCCACCACATTGGCTGGCAGTTCATCCAATACGTCAATCATATCATCGAAGTCCAGCTCGTCCATGATATACTTCGTTTCACGTTCTGTGATTCCAGAAACAATTTCAACTTGATCTGCGGGAGGCAGATAGGAAAATACATCCACGGAAATATCCTTGGGCAACATTCTAAAGGCAAGGATAGTCTTATCGATGCCTTCTTCTTCTAATATTTCCTCTAAAATTTCGGAAATATCCACAGGATTATTTTGCAACAATAACGTTCTTGCTTTAACATACTGCTTATCCAAAAGTAATTTGATAATCTCCTCGTGGCTAATGCAGTTATCTTTGTCCATTAATTTATCTTCATCCATGGAATATTTCCTCCTTTTCGTATTTCTTGTAAGCTATCTGCGGAAATAAAATGAAGAAACAATCTATTTATACTTCCAAAATAGCTCCTGTGTTTGCAGAGGTAACCAATTTTGCATAACGAGCCAAGTATCCGCTCTTTACCTTAGGCTCCGGAAGCTTAAAATCGGCTTTTCTTTGCTCAATCTCTTCCTGAGACAATTGAACCTCTAACTTTCTCTCCGGAATATTGATCTGAATCGTATCACCATCCTTCAAAACTCCAATGATTCCACCGCTCATGGCCTCTGGAGAAACATGTCCTATGGATGCCCCTCGAGATGCTCCGGAGAACCTTCCATCGGTTATGAGTGCTACGTCCTTGTCCAATCCCATACCTGCAATAGACGAGGTAGGGGAAAGCATTTCTCTCATGCCGGGACCACCCTTGGGTCCTTCATATCTGATGACGATAATATCTCCCTTTTTAATTTTTTTATCCCAAATAGCTGCCGATGCTTCCTCCTCGGAATCAAAAACTACGGCAGGTCCTGAGTGCACCAACATTTCTTCTGCCACCGCAGATTCCTTTACCACTGCACCTAACGGAGCCAGATTCCCTTTTAGAATAGCCAGTCCCCCTCGATCTCTATAAGGAGAATCTAACGGTCTAATCACATCATAATCTATAATTTCAGAAAATGCAATATTTTCTCCAATGGTGGCTCCTGTCACCGTAATACAATCCTTGACAATTAAGTCTTTTTTCGTCAACTCTTTCATCAGTGCCGGAATTCCACCTGCTCTATGCAAATCTTCTATATGATGATGACCGCTAGGGCTGAGTTTTGCAATGTAAGGAGTCTTTTCACTGATTTCATCAAAAACTGAAAGGTCTAATTTTATATCCGCCTCATGAGCAATGGCGGGCAAGTGAAGAACCGTGTTGGTAGATCCTGCCATAGCCATATCCACTGTGATTGCATTTCTGAAAGCATTCTCTGTAAGGATATCCCTAGGCTTAATGTCTCTTTTGACCATTTCCATGACTTGTAATCCTGCAGTTTTGGCGATTCTCACCCGTTCACCGCTGTCGCATAGAGCCGTGCCGTTAAAAGGTAGTCCCATACCTAAAACTTCGGTGAGGCAATTCATGCTGTTGGCGGTAAACAACCCAGAGCAGGAACCACATCCGGGACAGGCATTTTCTGCCACTTTTTCCAACTCATCTTCCGTGCAGTCTCCATTTTTAAAAGATCCCAATTTTTCCATGATGCTGTTAAAATCCAAGGTTTTACCATCTGAAAAACCGGTGCGCATAGCGCCTCCGCTAACCACCACGGAGGGAATGTTCAGCCTAGCCGCCGCCATCAACATGCCCGGAACGATCTTATCACAGTTGGGAATCAATACCAAGCCGTCCAATTGATGTGCCTTTGCCATTGCTTCGATGGAATCACAGATCAGCTCTCTACTGGCTAAAGGAAATTTCATTCCCTCATGACCCATGGCAATGCCATCGCAGATGCCGATGGCGGGAAACTCCACAGGAGTTCCTCCTGCCATAAGAACACCTTTCTTCGCTGCTTCCGCAATCCTATCCAAAAGCATATGCCCCGGTACAATCTCATTCTGAGAGTTGACGATTCCGATGATAGGTCTTTCGATCTCTTGGCGAATATATCCCATACCATAAAAAAGGGTACGCACTGGAGCACCCGATGGTCCCGATTTAATATTTTGACTATTCATTTTGTTTCCTTTCTGTTTTCTTCCCTAATTTAACTAATTATTCAACTTTCCCAGATTGAAAAAGTAAATGCAATTGAAAATAATATAACTGTAAATCTGATATTATAAAAAAATCCCAGCGTTTTGATATATTTATTTATCAAGTTCTATAAATATCAAAAAATAAAGGAACTTTTGTAGATTTATTATATCAAAAAATTCACTAATTGAACAGATTAAAAAATTTTATAACTGGGATTTTTTTATTGATAAAAATTTCAAAGATTTATAGAAGTTTAAGCTTCTATAAGAAATCAAGAAATCCGTGCATCGATATTAAAAAATAAATATCTCGTTTTCATATGGGAAAATTCAAGTTAATTATTGATTGAGAACCAGTGGACGAACCACAAATTCGCTTTCTAATGTACCGGCACGATCGTTGCTGATCTTCATTTTTAAGGTATAGGTGGGTTCCCCTGCAGGGGGAACTGCATAGTCCACTTGGAAGGACATATCCACGGACTTACCTTTATAGTACCGCTCATCAAAGATGGGCGCAGGAGGATTTCCATTAAAGCTTCTCTCTATGATACCACCTGTTGTGACTCTATAATCAATCACATTCCCTCCCACATATATTTTGATCTCCTCATTACCCGAACCGCTAATATCTGCATTACGAACAGATTGAGATAAATCGTTGGTTATCTCAGCACTGGCAGTATTCATCAAAGTGGTTAACTCTGCCATATCGTTGGCCTTTGCATAGGTATTTAAGGTGGGAACTAAAACAGCGGACACCCCCATAAAGAGAATCGTAAAAATTAAAAATCCTACCACCACCTCCACCAAAGTAAGGCCTTGTTTGTTTTTTAAAACCATATTTATATTTTTTAAAATCACTATTTTTTTCATATGCTCCTCACCATCCCATAAGCTTGTTATCTCGGAACAAACGATACGATATCGCTATCATCATTTTTCATAACAGTTTGACTACTGTTGATGTTGTACGGGGTACCACCTACATTGAGATTTGCCTCAAAGGTAATAATTGCTGGGGAAGATGCGGTATATGCTGCCGAATTAGCGCTTACCATAGAAGTCTGCAACTCTCGGTAGCTGATGGTGGCATTGGTTGTCATTCTGAGGGCTGCGGCAATCAAAGCGGTAATACCTGTCAACAATATGGTAAATACAAAGATGCTGACCACACTCTCTACCAAGCTCTCCCCTTTTTTACATTGCACTATATGTTTAAAATACTTTACCATAGCTTTCAAGCTTCCTTCCTCCATAAGTGTAGGCTGTGTTGCCAGTATCTGAATCATGATTCTTATGATCCTCAATGTGCGTAGATGCAAATCTATAGTTGGCTTGTTTCTTAATCCTCTGACCCAAGTATTCCAACTCCACCTCAGCAACTACTTTAAAGCTAATCTTTGTCTTACTGGGTTCTCTTGGGGTTGGAGGAATTGGGTTCCCATCGTCATCCACATCTGGAAGTCCCTCCGGAGTAGGAGACGTAAATTCAAAGTTTAAATCATCTATTTTTATATTAATTACGCAATTCTTATTAGTATCAGACCCCAGGGCAATGCCGCTATAGGTAATTGCAAAGTTAGTAGGGACGGCTGCCTTAATATCGTCATTTGAGGGGGGATTGATTGGATCCACAATTACAGCTCTGCCGGATTCATAGACATATTTTACAATTTGATTTCCCGCACCGTTTCTGATTTCGTCCAAATCCAAAAGATCTGTCGTAAATGTATTTATTACAGAATCTCCATAAACGTTCATCTGACTTTGCGCCTTGGCGCTGGCACTGGTACCTGCAGCAGCGGAAGCCGCTGCCAATGCCGAGCCACCTATGGCAAAAAGGAGCAACATAACACATAGAACAAAGATAATGGATATTCCGGATTTATCAGTAATAATATTTTTTATTTTTTTCAAATCAGTTACTCCTTTCCATTCATTTTCTATTCACTCCATAAGGATCCTGGATCCTTTGGATTCTCGTTAGGGATATAGAAATAATATTGATGCGGCATGATAAACCCATTTAACATGGCAAGAATCTCATCATCACCTGTATCTGTCAGCTTGATTGCCCACAATCCATCCATTTCTACTGCATATGGATAAGTATTCCTAAGGAGGATACAATAACCTCTTTCCCGAACAGTCTTAGCTGAGTCTATGGTGTCCTTAGGACTTATTTCAGATGCATTTTCAAAGTATAGCATCCCAAAGCTACCATCGGTATATTCTTCATAATACGCCAAAATATAGTCAATTTCAGCTGTTGGATAATAACTAGGCGGTAAGATACTCTTTAATGAAGGATATGGGTATGGATCACTATTGCCCCAATTGCTCCATCCTCCAGACAAGTTGTTTCTCAGCTCCTTTAATTGCGAGGTAGTTCTCGGCTCCCCAGCTGTACCCACCGCCACAATCTCATTGAAATTCACACCTCCCAAATAATAGGCATCATTTACATTTAGATGGTCTACATCCGAGTTCTCACCTATAATAGGATGTAGGTTAGTTCCGATTCCCGGTGCTTTTGCAAGATAAAGAACATGATCTAATTCTCCCTCGTTACTTCCTACAATTCCGCCTATGGTGGTGATTCCTGTACCCGAAGCAGTTATGGCTGAATCCGTTGCAGTGGATACAAGGTAAACGTCACTAATCAGACTGGATGCAGTAGTATTGTAGCCTACAATCCCCCCCACATATTGGTTGATACTGTGGACTGCAGAGCCTGTGGAAGAGCCTGTTATGGTTGGATTCACTACTGATATGTGAGCAATTGTACCATTGTTCTTAGAAGCAACTGTACCGATATGCAATGCAGATGAAGTAATCTCATACCTGCTTTCTATGACAAAGTTTTCTAAAGATACCTTGCCGATGCTTCCACTATTTTCTGCGAAGAGACCGATTCTGCTCTGATCTATAGCTCCATTGATAGCAATATTTTTAATCACTTTATATTCATCCAAATTAGTATCAAAGGTTCCTTCAAAAATCCCTTGGAAATCACCTGCCACCACTGCTCCGGAAAAAGTCTTGGTAGTCGTATTAAACCCTGGAAATGCCTTTTCATACTTGGATCCATCAATATCTATTTCCTGCTGGAACAACCGGTCTTTTGTCAGATTGATCTCTATGGCAGTTCCAGTAATTGCGGGATCTGTGGTTGCGGGCGGAATAATAGCAGCTGAAGTAACTCCTGTCAATTTACTAATGCTCTTTAAGTGCCTTACAGATCTTATAACGTACGGCTCTTCCATGGATAAGGTACTGTCATACTTTAACGTCTTTGGATCAACGGTGGCACTGGCAAACTTAATTTCTTTCGGGAATAGAGGATCAAAATAAATATCCATTCCCACAGTGCTACCATCTGTAGTGGTGGTTCCTATGATACGATTTACTTTATTATCCTCAATATTTTGAGCAGAAGTTTCGGGTAACATTGTAAATACCCTGATACTGTTGTAACCTATACCACAATGCTTTAATAAGTCATCATTTAAAGGTATGCCAATGCTTCCCGTACCATAAACATCTGCAATCGCCGCAGCAGTGGTGGACACACCATTAATCACTACCTTATAGTTTCCTACAATTCCTACCTCCAGATAATAGCCATCTTCAGCTACAGTTCTATCTGAACTTAAGTTATCCTGTGCATTACCCTTTAAGTCAAGATACCATGATGCAAATTTACCATCCTCGGCATACTTTTCATAATATTTTAAAGTAGTATCATAGTGAGCATCTATATACTCCCAAGGAGTAATATGAGGATTGGAATAGTTATTCCCACCATAAGCAAAACTCCACAACTCAGGGTAGATATAGAAGGTGTTGCCGGGAGCCGTAAACACGGAGTAAGTTTTAGAACCGGTTCCCAAGTTTCCAAGCCCGGGATAAGATTCACCAATATAATTAGAACTAATGAGCACCTGATTATTTCTTAAATTCGCACGGGTCTCCCAATAAGTTGAAAATGCAGCATTAAACACACTATCATCCTCTATGCCATTGATTCTCCCCCCTGCACGTGCACCAGTGCTTTCATTTCTGAAAATCTTACCAACTATAGTGTCAGGCTTGTATTGGTCAGCTGCTAAAGAAACGCAATTTTCCACTATTACATCAGCTCCATCTGCCAATCCAAAGATAGCCCCTGCACCATCTCCCGGCATGTGAGGTCGCGCCAAAAATACTTTACCGGACAAATAACCTATGTTGTAACAGTTTAGAAATTCCGCAGCTCCCGTACCTCCTGCAATGCCCCCAATACGTAAGGATACATATCTGGCAGGTTCCGTTTGAATTAATTTTCCAGTTGAATCTTCTTCTACATTAATTCTTCCCGTATTATAGCAACTAACTATTTTTGCTGGTTCACCGATGCTCTTTCCATAGATTCCACCCGTAATTCCACCTACAAACCCCGCCTCTAATTTTATGGTTCCTGCATTATAGCAACCAATGATTTGGCAAGAATTTCCTCCATCTGCGCTGACATTACCAACTATTCCGCCAGCTTTGTGTGTAGCAGAGTAAAAAGAACTCACACCGTAGCTCATCTGCGATGTATTAGGAACGATTTCAGAAATATTTGTAGAAGCAATAACTTTCGCTCCATTTTCCATGGAACCGGTAATTCCGCCTACACCAATGCTAGGTTGATTATTTGTAGAAGTTGAGGAAAAGCATATGATTTTTGTCTTATTATTATAGATTTCTTCTACATTGTTAGCATTGGTTCCTACGATACAATTGCTGATAACAGCATCCTTCCCATAAGTAAACCCTGCAATACCCCCGTGAACATGGGAGTAAGTCATCCCGTCCACTTTACTAATTTCTGTTACATCTGCACAAAATCTGTTAGATGCACTTCCGTTTGCATCAGCGAACAGAGACCTAGATGTAGCTTGATTGTATACATTCACATTGTCAATGAAACCATAATTCACGTTTGCTACAATACCGCCACCCATGCCATTTCTTGTATATCGAATTTGAGGATCTACAAATTCTAGATTCTTAATGGCAGAGGAAGATGACACATCACCAAAAGTGGCCGCCGAATTATTTGAATAGCCCATATCTTGAACATTCATAATTAGGTTCATAATTTTATAAGATTGATACCTTTTGTTATCTTTATTTTTTTGATTTGTAAATCCACCTTTGTTCTGGAACTGCCCGTTATATTCTCTTGCCGAGAAATTTTTAACGATATTGCGATCCATTTTACCTAAGGCACCATAGGTAGGGATGCTGGCACTATCCATACCTTTGTAAACCCGATACACTTTTTCTGTCGTGGGATTCCCATCCTTAAAATTAATGCTTATGGATTGATTATAAGTATATAAAGAAGTATTCAATGCAACTTCTGCAGGTTTTCCTTGAAGTTCGTAATATGTTGAATTGTAAGCTTTCCACTTTCCTGAAGTGAGTTGAATTAATTCTTCTAGTCTGTAATTCTTACTTGGATCTGTGATTGTTACTATTCTTTTATACACTATAGGAGCGCTAGAAATTTGGGTGACGGATACAACAACACCGGTCTCTGGTGTTCCACTATCTGGCGGATTCACTGTTCCATCATATGGATAGGTATTGCGTTGAGCGATACCTGTCATCCCCATATATGATACGACAACTTCCAAAGGCTTTGCCTGAACAGATGTGCTTATATTTTTCATCTGTCTTGGAGACCGTATATCAAAAGTCTTCACGGCAGCCGGTGTGGTTTTGCTGAGGTAAGCTTCTTTTGAAAATAAGGGATTAAAGTATGTTAACGCATTGCCATAGGAAGAGTCTCCAACCAATACGTTCTCCCAAGGTCGACCAGAAACAGAAGCAGTTACCTTGATTGGTGTCGCTCCATCCACATCAATGTAGTCCATTGTGAGCAAAGGCTCTGTTTCAGCATGAGTCAGCTTTACTACACGTCTACCATCATATACCATACCTGGGCGGCTGGTAATGGTAGGTGCTGTAGCATCTCCAAAGACAATGTCATAATGTTTATCGGTTGTTACATCTAATAGATAACCATCTTCTATAACATAACGTTCAGAATCATACTTTAACGTATTTACCGGAATTCCTTTTTCCGAGGTATAGTAATACCCAAAAGATCCATCGTTATATTCCTCATAATATCTCAGGGAGTTAATCAACACTGGCCAATCAAAGTAGTGATGCATATCCTTGATTTTAGGGAATGGATATGCTCCAGTGCATAATATGGTATCTTTTGTAGTATCCGCTGTGGCATTTTCCCATTCAGCGCCAGGGAAAATACCGTCATGCCCTTTTACTAAGGCCCCTGCATCTTTTGGAGTCCCCTGTGCTGGAGCAGCGACCACGTCCTCGTTATACCCAATGGCAAAGAAATAATAAACGTCTATTCCTGGGGTACCATTTCCTACAGTAGGTTTCTTATCCGGTCCTACAGCAGTAGAATATGCGCTTTCTAATCTACCGTCGTTTTTGCCGATTAATCCACCCTTGTTGGTACCAGATAGAATGGGTGTGCTAAACAAACCTGAAGTAGCATCCCTATAGGTAGAGTTAAAGTACACGTTCTTTACCGTGCCTGTATTATGACCTACCACACCTCCCGCATTATTCGTTGCTCTAATCACAGCATCTGAAACTTCACATTCTTCAATGGTTCCTGCGTTTTTCCCTGCGATAGCTCCTGCATCGGTCCCATTCCTAATATCACTCCTTAGGATTGCAAGATTTTTAATATTTCCAGCGGCTCCTACTTCTTTAAAAGAACCTAAACTACAGATAATATTTTTTACGTAGTGATTTCCCCCATCATAAGTGCCTGTAAAGGATCCATTCACCGCAGCATGACCATCAGGGTAAGTAATTTTCGTATCCGATTTAATTGACACCGAATTGGTGGAAGTATTTACATTGATATCTCTGTAATAGGAAGCGTAGTCAGCATTAAGCTCTTGAATGTAACTTCCATTTAAGATTTTATCAACATTATCAAAATGACGGGGTGATCGAACAATGTGATCTCCTGTATATCCTACAGAGTTTCCAAAGTTGGGATTAAACTGCTCATTAACAATAATTCCACCCCTTACTTTCTTAAATACTAGATTGACTGACCTTCCATCAGGACTCAACCCTTCAATAATGCTGTTATCTAAGAAAAGCCTATACATGGTTTGTTTTACACCGTCTATTTCTTCTTCAAATTTAATGGGCAGCTTAAATTTATCCGGATTAGGTCCGCTACTCAGCACCCATCCTGGATTAGCTGGATTATTCCTACTATCCCGAAGTGTCCACGTTGTTCCTTTGATGGTTAACTCAAATTCACCCGCATAGGAAAAGTCAATGTAATATCCTTCATTCTTTGCAATTTTCATGCTACCCGGGGTTGCTAATGCGGCTTCCGTACTCAACGAATATCCCCAAGTATCATCGGTATACCATTCATAATATCCAAAACGTCCGTTAGGAGGAATTGTGTTGTCTTTAATATCCTCCCAAGGGATTATTCCTGTAGTTGCATGTGACTGATAGTTATTCTTAATCTGTGGATACGGATAATAAGTGTTCGTCTCCAGACCTTGAGCATAACCTCCTCCAGCTTGCCAAGTGGCAGAAAAAGAACCTCCAAAGACCGTTTGCAAATCCTCTTTAGATCTGGCATTCATGCCTAAAAATTCACTTTGACTTTCTATGAAGTAGCTGGTTGCGGCAGCCTTTCCTTTTCCAACTATGGCTCCCGACGTGGAACTTCCATCTTCATAGATGGCCACAAAATTCGTAAAATAAGTGTCTTTTACAGTTCCTTCATTATTTCCTGCGATACCACCTAAAATAGATACCCCCGATACTGTCGTAAACTTGGGATCCATAGAGAGCCATCTATCAGGTCCATCCACTTCTACCGTTACACTCTCTACGTTTACTCTGGCATTGTTGTAACTATTTTGAATCTTACTGCTTCCCTGACTGAACCCTACAAGACCTCCAATATTCCCACCTTTTTCAGACTTAATAGATCCTACTTTAGGGTTAGATGATACTCGTTCCGTTGCATCGAAAAATCCACCATTAAAGGAACGTTCTACCGTGCTGTCGCTTAACCGCCCAACAAGCCCTCCAACGTTATTGCTCTCGTTTCCTCCTGTGACTCGAACATTGGCATACGCATTACTATACGAAATCTTACCGCCGTTTTTGACTTCACCTGCAAGAGCCCCTACGTCGCCTCCTACGTTAGAGGTAATCAACGCTTCTCTGACAGAAACTCTGCTAAGCTCTCCCCCATCAATAATACCAAACATACCAACATTCTGCATATTGGAATCATGTATTTTTAAATTTTTAATATATTTGGATTCGCCTCTAAAAGTAGACTTAAATGCTTCTTCAGATGTTATATTAACATCTGTAAATTTTACATTTAATGGCGCTAAAATAACATCTTTACCGTCATAGTCCTTTACAGTAATGTTGTTGGCTTGAACGTAAGTAGCCCCTACCTTATCTAAATTATATCGAATGTTATTTAAGTGTCTCGTATCCTTTATTCCATAACGAGTGCCTGTCAAGATGGAACTGGATGCACTGGCAAAATGCGAATGTCTTTCATCTGATACAGCATTCCTTCCTGACACACTTTCTGTTAATTTTGCGTAAGTTATCTGAGGTTCTATCTTATATTTTACTCCAATGGAATTTTTCATATTGTTATATTTCGTGCTATTTTCATCTACAATATCCAATACCCAAATGATACGAGTATAGTTTGCATAATCTGCCATACCGCTTGTAGATGCATCATCTTTAAAAGCAATATGCTTGCCACCCACTTGGACTGCATCCGGAATTGCCAATTCCAGCTTAAATACTTCTACCAAAGCACTGGACTGAATTTCAATGGGCGTTGAGAAGGGGTCTCCACTTTTATCAAGAATTTCAAGAGTATATTCCCTTGCGGCTGCCCCTGAAACGTTTGGAATATAAGCTTCGACATATAACAAGTTTTTATCATACATAATACCAAATTGATCTGTAAATGGGTCTTCGGATGCATCACGCAAAAATACTTTCAATGGAATGGTATCAGGTGCCACTTCGCTGGTAGTCTTAACGCCGTAAAAACCCTGCTTTTTATCTCGTAAAGCGCCGGAATCCCGTTCCATCAAATTACCCTTATCTTTTAATCTGGTCGCATCGGCATCGTAACTCCAAAGATCAGAAGAACCAAAGTCTTCGCTATAAAAAGCTGACTTTACTACACCGGTCTTTACATTAAACTCTATGCAAACAGATTGTTCCAGGGGGCTTTGATCACTTATATGACCTACCAGGAAGTCGTATAGAGTTTTTCCCGTTCCCGTCACATCTCCACGAGTAATCACCATTGAAAAAATATTGTCTTTATTTAAATCATCACCATCAGAGATGCTAATTTCGTCAGGTGCATCCAAGAGGATCCCAGCACCGCTTGCAGAATTCACAAATTCCGACAGTTGCCCATTTGTTTTCATGTTGGTCAGACTACTTTGAGCCGCTAAGAAGAGAGTCCTAGCGATATTATTTCGATTCATCTGCTTTCCGGTTTCCACAAATGCAAAGACAGAAGGAACCGCAACGGCGGCTAAAATTGCTAAGATAATTACTACCGTCATCACCTCAACAAGAGTATAACCCTTCTTATTTTTTAATCTATGTAGAATGCAATTTCGTATCATGGTCAAACCTCCCGTACCATTTATTACATTTAAAAATACAATTTTTATCAACATTTTATCATATTAGAGTTTATTCATCAATAGTAAATAAGCAAATATTTCAAATGTAATATTTGCTTAACTACCAAGAATTACCTACATTTATTAATATATCGGACAAAATTAGTAAAGTTTAATAGTAAAAGTACTTAATATCGGTCTACCTTCCATAAATCCAATCTATAAAAATAATGTTGTGCGCTCGTTACTCCGCTCCTAGCAGCTCTGTCAATTTCTTCATGGCCACTAATTCTTTTGTAGCACAATCCTTTAATACCGCTTTCTGTGCTTCTATTGCTGTTTTATAGATATTGATTGCTTCGATGACGTTGACATCCTCTACATCATAATTATCCATCAACATTCTCGTAGCTACTCCTACATTGGCGGGAGTAAACATCTTACCCGTTCCCCAAAATAGATTATTTTGATTTTCTTCACCAAAGAACATAACGTTCTGTTTTGCGATCACTTCCGGACTGAAATACATAGCATACCATTCCAATACGTTATTGATTTGCCAAGCATACTCATCCACTGCCGTAATCACATCCCCTGCTTCCAAACTCTTTAAGGTTTCCTGAATCAGCTCAATATTTTCCTGAGGTGCTTCATGGGGTACGATGGGTCTTTCATACATCAAGCCCAAAAGGTGATCCTGGGCATATTTGAACATACTCAATGAATTTTTGTTCATTGCAATTGCATCTTTTCTCATTTCAGCCAATTCTTCCTCGCTGGCATCTAAATTTTTAGCAGCTACGAAAGATTGATTAAATTCTACTAGAGACTGATACTGTGCTTCTGCCGCTACCCCCAAATTTTCCAAGGCCTTTTTATAAGATTCCACATCGATTCCCGACTCAACAAAAAGTTCTTCATTGACGTTGTTTCCTAATCGATCAAACTGTGCCTTAAAGTTTAACGGTAATACCGGTGTTTTATCGGTGTATATGGCGTAAGAGCCATACAATTTAATATTAAAGTCCATTACATCTGCATTATAGGTTTCGGGGTTATCAAATTGAGAGTGATATCTTTCGATATAAAAATCAAAAGGTGTTTCCATATCCTCTTTCAATAAAAATCCATTCACCGTGGAAGGTACTCCCGCCACATAGTAGGAGAAATCATCTGAATAAGTATAGGTCTGATATCCTTCCGTCTTGACTCCATCAGGGAAACAATTTTCCGGCTTTGGAGCCAAACCGCTCTCATTGATAAAATAATCTATGGAACTAAAAAGCTCTGGCGCAGAGTACATGGAAGTGTACGTATCAAACTCGTATGCAGGTAACTCAAAGTTGATAAAGGTAAGAATATTTCCAACCCATTCAGGATGCGCTTCATAAATCATCCTCCAAGCTCCTACCGTCCAGTCAAACATGGTATTGCTGGAGCCCCATTCTTCTGCTCCATGAAGAATAAACACCATATCGTTGTCAGGCTCATACCCTGAATCCACCATAGCTTTTGCCATAGCCAAGGTAAGACCTACCGCGCAGTTGTCATCCTGAAAACCGTTAAAATACATATCATAATGGCCGCCCACTGCTACGATTTGATCGGATTCACCTTTTCCTTTGATTTTCCCTACGATATTATAACTGGTGCCACCAGGTTCTACTACATTGTCTACTTTTAAATTTGCATATACTTTTCCAGCACTCAACTTTTCTTTTATAACATCTGCATCTTTCTTGCTAATGCTCACCGTAGGAATGGCTGTTGGACCGCAAATATCCTGACAGTTTAGCGCTTCATCGTTGATTTGAGCAAACCCTCCCGTGTTGACACTGAGAAGTGCCGATGCTCCTTGCAACTCTGCTTCCAGCATGGGGTATGTAATCCACCAATCAGCCCTTTGGTCGATATCCACAAGTACGATTTTTCCTTTAACGTTTAATTCCGCATAATCATCGGCCGTACCTTTTCCGACATAGACGATTTCTGAGTCAATTCCCTTAGCCGCAGTACTGGCAGTAGCGTAGGAATGCGGTTTAATAGGAGTATCCAATCCCTTTACCGTAAGGGTAGCATCGTTAAACTGCCACTTATCCACATTCACGCCAACTTTCTCTACGTCTGTTAACCCAAGCTTCTTCATCTCATCAAACAGATAATCCGCAGCTGCATGTTCCGCATCACTTCCTGCCGTTCTAGTTCCTAAAGAAGAGGAACGGAATTTTTCGTTCTCCGAAAGCTCCAAAGCGATGTTGTAGGCATACTCGTGGTCCACCTTTTCAATAAAAGCATCCCGCATGGCCATGGCCTCTTCATCCCAGGATACGGCCTCTCCCTTTGGACTGCATCCTCCCAACAAACCGAGCGAAAGCACCGAAACCAAAAGAACGCACAGAACCTTACCGGTTTTGTTTGATTTGTTGTTATGTGGATGAACTTTTTTATTGTTATTCTTATGATGATTGACAAGTGCTAATACCTTCATTTGAAACCTCCCATATTTACATCTATTTATGCTTATTCTTACTTATTTGTGTTAATTAATTTTGCCTAATGTTTTTAATAGGTCAATTTAAGATCAATATTGTTTTTCACTGATTTATTATTTCAATAGAAAGTGATAAATGTCCTTATTCGATTGATTTTAAATATTTTCCCTTAATTTCCCTTTGTTATTTAATTTCTTATATTATAAATTATTTTTCTACGCTCTACAAGAATAAAATATTGAAATTGTAATATTTGCTTTCATATGCAATATGCCTTTTTTATTGATTGGTCATAGTTTCTTTGCTATAATGAAACAAAGTTATTATATATAGATGAATGGTTTTCATTATTGAAATTCGTTATAGAAAAGAAGAGGTTTTAAATACGATGACAGTAGAAACAGGTACACTGATGGATATTCAGATTACAGATATCAGCAACGAAGGCAATGGGATCGGGAAAAACGATGGAATGGCATTCTTTATCCCCCATACATTGCCCGGAGATTATGTAAGGGCGGAAGTGTTGCAGCAGAAAAAAAGCTACGGGATAGGACGGCTTGTAGAAATACTCGAGCCCTCAAAGGATCGGATAGAAAGTGCCTGCCCTCTCAGCGAAGACTGTGGAGGCTGTCAATTGCAGGGCTTTCAATATGAAAGCCAGTTGAAGTGGAAAGAAAATTTGGTTCGAGATAAGTTCATTCGTCTTGCCAAAATCGATGTACCTCCCCTATCTCCAATCCTCGGCATGGACAAGCCCATGTACTATAGAAACAAGAGTCAGATGCCGGTTGAATATCAAGGTTCTTTGGTCAAGGTCGGATTTTATCGTGAAAAAAGCCGTGACATCGTGAACTGCCCAAGCTGCCTTTTGCAGAGTGAGCCTACGGAAGTTCTGGCTCAGGTACTACGGGAATTTATCCATCAGGAAATGGGCGATGCTTACAAGACTTCTAAAAAATCAGCTTCCATGACATTCATCCGTCAATTGGTGGTGCGCACGGCCTACCACACTGGAGAGGTAATGGTTATTTTAGTTACAGACGGAAAGCAACTTCCTCAGGCAGAAAAACTCATCAATATGATGGATGACTGTATCAATGAACTTCCCACACGTTTTGACGGCGTTACCTACAGCCTTGAAAGCATTATTATCAACGAAATGGACCCTAAAAAGAGATTGCGCGGTACAGGGAAATGCTATACGTTAGCCGGGGAACCAGTCATTACAGACACCTTGGGAAATCTGAAGTTTGAAATATCTCCCTTCAGTTTTTATCAGGTGAACCCTCTTCAAACTGAGCGATTATATGATAAGGTAAAGGAATACGCCCAATTGACAGGTCGAGAAACTGTTTTGGATTTGTACTGCGGTGTGGGCACTATAGGTCTTTATCTGGCCTCACAAGCAAAAGAGGTCATCGGTATCGAAAGTGTAAAAAGCGCCACCTTGGATGCAAATCGGAACGCTGTCATAAACGGCATAGTGAACGCTCGCTTCGTCTGTGGCAAGGTGGAAGAAGAGCTATCGTTGCTCTCCGAGAAGGTTTCAGAACCCTGCGTGATCGTATTGGATCCCCCTAGATCCGGATGCCATCCAGCAGTATTATCAGCCATAGCAGAATTCCAACCAGAAAAGATCATTTATGTCTCATGCGACCCTGCTACCCTAGCCAGAGACGTAAAGATTCTGTCAGAATCAGGCTATAAACTAACAGCCGCCACCCCCGTAGACATGTTCCCACATACGGTGCACGTTGAAGCCGTAACACTGCTTACGAAGTAAGCAGATGTACGTCTCATGCAAAGGTTCTCCAAGCTTTGCTTGGTGAGAGAACAGGATTGATGTTTTTTGGGATTTTGACGTATGCATGGAAACAAGGCGAAAATAGTAAAGTGTTATTATTCAATGGCAATATGCAAAACAATCCATTTCAGAAAACCTTTTATAGAAATAGTGCTTATGAGGTGCTATAATAATGATATAATTAATGAGGGGAGGTAATTACTATGGGGAATTCTCATCCTAAGAGTATAGACGGGCTTATGCGTTATCTTCGAGATAATAAAGGTATCGCAATTTCTGGTTCGCTCCATAAGCGTCGGTTAATGAATATGGGGTATTATCATGGATTTAAAGGCTATCGTTATATCAGTACCCCTTCAAATTCTGTAGCTTACACAAAGTTTGAAGAATTAGATGCGGTATATAGTTTTGATGCACATCTTAAAGCATTGTTTTACCCCCAGGTTATGTTCATTGAAACAGCTCTTAAAAATTATGTTCTTGATACCATAATTTTGGAAACAAACTCTGAAAGTTTCATTGATATATATACCTCACTTCTTGATAACTATAAGGTGTTTTCCCTGTCGGGTAGAACCTTTAGCTCGTCAAAAGATAGACAAAAAGCAGAAGACAAATTCAAATATGAACTTAAACGCCGCTTAGATTTAAGAAATCGTATTTATAAAGTTCAAACAGATGCTTATGGTAATGGTAACAAGATTGCGGATCATTACTTAAGGCGAGACGCGAATCTTCCGATCTGGGCTATATTTGAGCTCTTAAGTCTAGGTGAGTTTGGTCATTTTGTATCATGTCTTAATCAGGGTTGCAGAGCGAATATTTCAAAGAAAATTGGAATTCGCCAATCTGATGATTCAAATGCTATGATGCCTCAAAGGTTAATTTATGCGACTAAGGATTTGCGTAATGCCATAGCCCATAATGATGTCATTTTTGATTGTCGATTTAAGTCCGGAAACATAGACAAACAAGTTGGAAATGCTATTGCAAATGCAACAGGCGTAACGGGTCTTACCTTTGAAACAATAACGGATTATTTGGTTTTGGTGATTTACCAATTGAAGCTATTTAAAGTCACTAAGACAGAAACGAAACAAGTAATATCTCGATTTGAACCAATAGTTGAGATGCTTCGTGGTAATATACCGGCAAGCATATTTAACAGGATTATCCATACTGACAATAATTATAAAATAGCTCAATTAAAAAAATTTGTATCACAGTAAAAGTACTTGCATATATTCGCTTGTTATTGTACAATATAAATGTGAATAGCGGTGCGTTTCTACGGAGCGCACTTTGGGGAATCGGATGCGTCTGGTTCCCTTTTTGATTGATTAACCTATTTTTAAATTAAGTTGATTAATAACTACACGGCAACCCTAGAGGCTCTTAAAAAGATATCAATACTTTCACTCTACCGATAAACTTCGCTGTGCTTTTTTACTCAAAGATGAGTATGCCAAATTGTATGATGCATTTATAATATCTGAAATTACATCATTCGGCACAGCGCTGTCAAGATAAATCGTACTCCAGTATAATTTATTCATATAGTAGCCAGGTACAATGTCTTGATACTCTCTGCGCAACATATCACTAAGCATAGGATCCAACTTTAATGTAAGAATAGGGCGTTTGTTTCGGTCGTCAATCCCGATATAGGCATACATTTTACCGCATAGAAGATATCTATATGCTTGCCATGCTGGTTGAAAGACTTTTTCGGTAGATGCTTGTTTCAGCAGATATTCATCTATCCACTGATAAGCCTGCATACAGTCATCCTCCCATGGTGTTGCATTCAATATTATTTTTGACATTTGCCTCCTTTCATCCTTTATGGAATCTTTTTATTTTTATAGTTAAATCATCACATCGTGCAAAATATAAAATTCATTTGCTTATGCTCAAAGTCAATATTTCCAGTTTTCTTTTTCCACTAAGGCAAATATTCTTGCTTACAAGGTGTTGCTCATAATGCGTGCAATTAACCTTTACCGCTAATTGTAGGTTTGAGGTTTTGATTCAGCATATCAACTATTTTTTCAAAATCTCGCTTCCTAGTTTCTTCTTTCTTAAATGATAAATATCTTCTCACATACGCTACCTTAGCAGAGCGCGGCATTTCAATAAAATTTTCACGTGCATGAGAAAAGCCAGATAGTTTGTCAATAAAATTCTCTATTTGCTCATCACTTATCTTACCTGAAGGTGAATCATCCCGCGTGGCAAAGAGTAATTCAGGTGCATCAGCTTTCATGATTATAATATCACTCCTTTTTAAATTGCAGGCAACGCCCGCACTAACGTGGCGAAGCAACCTTTTTTATCAATACATCCCTCTCAAGTAAAAGTACTTTAATTTTCTTTGACATCCTTATATTTATCAACTCTTAATACATAATTATAACTGAATAAGTGTTACAAAACAATAAATTTTGTAATTACAAGCACATATATCATTATTTTTGCTAATTTACTTGTAATATTTTAATATATGTTAGCGAGTCGTCATATTCGGTATAAAGTAACTTTGAAACAAAGTG
The DNA here is from genome assembly GCA_964582545.1 of uncultured Anaerovorax sp. GTDB lineage: Bacteria > Bacillota > Clostridia > Peptostreptococcales > Anaerovoracaceae > JAVVUJ01. The sequence goes on along the minus strand of CAZOSB010000002.1, from coordinate 107,832 downwards.
AAAGATAATGTAAAAAAATGTAATCAGAGTAATTTTTGAAGGCGATATTCTGACTTTAGAAAAAAATGGGTGGTACCACGGTTCTGTCAAAGTAAATCACCACTACCCTGTCGGATTGGGTTATAATAGAGATGGCATATCAAACCAACCAATGAAAAGAGGTACCCATGAAACCAATTATAAAAGCAGAAAAAATTACTAAAATATTCAACAACAAGGAGGAAGTTCTAAAAGGAATTTCCTTAGAAATAGAAGCGGATTCCTTTACCGTCATGCTGGGACCAAGCGGTTCGGGAAAGACAACCTTGTTAAACGTACTATCCGGTCTATTAAAGCCAACATCAGGAAAGGTTTGGTGTGGGGAAACTGAAATCACTGGTCTTTCTGAGGGGAAACTTGCGGGATGGAAGCGAAGCAGAACCGGAAACATATTTCAAAATTACTTGCTGCTGAACAATTTAACCGCCCGTGAAAATATTGAAATCGGTATGGCTCCGGGGTCAGATCCATTACCCTTTAACCGATTAACCCACATTTTAGAAATTGACACTTTGCTTAACAAATTTCCGGCACAGTTATCTGGTGGTCAGCAACAGCGTGTTGCCATTGCAAGGGCAGTTATAAAAAAACCGGATATTCTGTTTTGTGATGAAGCCACTGGTGCGCTTGATGAAGCCAATAGTAAAAAGGTGGTAGAGCTTCTGCATAGTCTAAGAACTACGTTTGGTTTAACTGTTCTATTTGTGACTCACAATCTTCAAATTGCCGAAACAGCAGACAGAGTTATCACCATCAAAGACGGCTTGCTCTACCATGATAGGCTCAATGAGAATCCCATATCAGCAAGCGATATGGTTTGGGAGTAAGATATGAAATTATGTGTGAAGCAGCTTACAAGAGAGATTTTCAAAAACAAAATCTTTATTGTGCTTATGATACTGTTAAGTGTATTTACATCCTTCCTATATTTTTTTGTGCATTTTTCCATTGATGGAAATATGCGGTGGTTAGACGCCCTTCCTACGCTGAACGAAAACCAGCTATTGTATCGAAACGGGCTTGTTTCCAATACAATACTCGCACTCAATATGTTAGCCGCATTGACTGTACTGACAGGATTTGTTTTCACAATGTTTTTCTCTCGCTTTTTCAAGATAGGCGGGAAACAATTGGGATGTTTAAAATCCCTGGGTTTCAAAGATGCAATGCTACGGGGCTTTTTTGTAACATTCACCGCAACCCTCTCTCTGATGGGTGGACTGATTGGTTTAGGTGGAGGATATTTTGCCTCTGATGTTTTGATTGAGGCAAGTAAGCAGTCCTATTTGGTAACTGGTCTTATGAAAGGATTGAATGCCCAAAGCTTTGTTGTTGGACTTTTTGTCCCAACTGTTGTCTTTTGCTTCCTTACATTTTTGACGTATTATTTGATCCATGGCAAAGAAACAGGACTTTTACTTGCAGGTGTGAGTAACAAGACCAACTATACAAGTCAGTTACGTTTTGCAAACAAAATTTCTGGGCTTTTTCCTGAAAAAAATAGGCTTTCCATTCGTCTTGCATTGCGAAAACCAATTGCTGCTTTATTAATCGTTATTTCCGTTATGAGCTTTGCCGTCATGTTTATTATGGCATATTCCCTCACCTTAAGCAGTCAAAAAGTATTTGAGTCCCAAACCGTAGGTCATCATTATCTGTTTGATACGCACTTTGATACACCTCAGCATTTGGACATCTCTTCAAACACAAGCCTGCCCTACCTTGATACAAGCGGAGCGGTTGAGGGCAAAAATGCAAGTATTCAACGGACAGTCGCAGGGTTAGAAGAAAATCGTTTCGTATATGAACTCTTGGACACGGATGGAAACTCGGTAGCACTTCCCAAACAGGGAGAAGTGGTAATAAGTTCGGAATTACAAGAAATATATGGGTTTCAATTGGGGGATCAGGTAACCATTACCGTTCATAAAACTCAGAGTAACATGACCATATCAGGTTTTGCCTTTAATGCAAAATCAAATTGGGTTTATGTTTCAAAAAATGAACTTTCTGAAATGTTAGGCGTACCGATGGAGTTCAATACTGGAATTTTGAGTATGGAAAATGAATTTAAAGACGGGACAGTCATTACAAATGAGCAGAAACTCGATGCTTTACAACGGAGCTCTGTATCCAACCGCAGTAGCGCAATAATTAATCAGGCAATCGGCTGTATCGTTGGCTGTATTCTCCTCTATCTTGCCCTACTGCTCAACATTCAAGATAGTACCCGAGATATTCTGATTCTTCACCTAATGGGTTATAAAACAAAAATCATTACTAAAATGCTGATAGATATTTATAAACCCATCTTATTGCTGTCATTCGTGTTGACTCTATGGCCCGCAATACAAATTGTTAAGAGGATTCTAAAATCTCTCTCCATGCAAATTGGCGATTATATGCCTTTCCAAACGAACGTTTTTGTGATTGCAGGAATTTTTGTACTGTTAAGTGTACTGTACTTTTTGGTGCTGGCCACGTTTAATCGGGGCATCACAAAGATTATTCATGGAGAAAACATGGCTGATTATGCAAATGCAAATTAGGTAAATGTTTTTGAGATGAATCTTGTAGGCGCTTGTTGGAAGATGATAAACGGGATAATACAGCGCTAATAAATCCAAACAAATAGACCCAACATTTCTTTTAATGGGAAAGCCTAAACAAAACTTTTATTTGTAAAAACGACGAGGTGTACTATAAATAAATTTTTATCAATCAATTTTCTAGGCGTTATAGTATTAGCAACCATTCTATTTTTAATTCACGAATTGGGGCATTATTTATGCTTATCGAATCTTGGGTTATCAAGCTACTTTTAGAAAGTCAATGATTACTCCAGGTATTGACCCAAAAGAAACCATTGAGATTCCATATTGGCAGGGTTTATTCATTGCTATATCCGGCTTTATTTTCTCAACTGCGATGGTTATTTTCCCGCTTTTTCTATTACATTATCAATATTGGTTTGTACTATTGATAGGAAGTGTTGCAGGTTCTAGCGTTGATGCCATCTGGGCCATTTCTATGATTGGTAGAAAAAAAATTACAATTTATGCATCCCAGAAGGACTGACCTAATTCAATAAAATTTTGAATAGTTTGATAATAGTCTTTTCAAAACTAGTTGTTTCTGATATGCTATTTCCTATAACAAATCGGAGGTAACAGATTACATTGAAGAAAGGTTTACTTGATGGATATTAAAATATTAGAAGAGTTGCAACAACAATTAAAAACCGAGTTATCGAACCCAGATGAGTTTTCCCATGCAATGCAAACCTGCCTTAAGCTCCATTCTCTATTGCACTTATCTGAAATGTCCGGTTCCCATACAGTTACCTTTGAGGACGAGTTGTGGGACGGTCTGACGGAAGAAATGTTTTATCAAATGCCGCTGAAACGGGATGCAACCATTGCTTGGTGCTTATGGCATTTGAGCAGGATTGAGGATATCACAACCAACCTTTTGATTCATAAGACCGACCAACTGTTTATGCGTGGAGATTGGCAAACAAAGATGGGAGTATCGGTTGTGGACACAGGAAACATTATGACCGATGAAGAAATCATCAGCTTTAGCAAAAGTGTTAATATCGAGCAGCTAAAAAATTATCGTATGGCAGTTGGCAGAAATACGCGAGAAATCATAAAAGCACTGCAACCATGTGATTTAAAACGCAAACCTGATAAAGCTTCTCTACAACGGATTTTGCACGAAGGTTCGGTGCTCAATGAAGAAGGCTCTAAATGGCTCATTGGTTTTTGGGGTGGTAAAACAGTTGCGGGTCTTTTGCAAGTTCCCGTGACCCTGCACCACACCATGCATATAAAAGAAGGGTTACGCATTAAAGAAAAGCTGCTAAAAATGGAGTCAAAAGCAAAAAAATAGTGATAAAGACTTCATCGATTGAAGTTTAGAATCACGACCCTTTAAGGGCAGTACAAACCACAACCTGAAGATAAATATTTCTTCATATTTTCCGCAAAGGCCATGGCCCTTTCCTCTATGCCTTCCACCTGATAGATGCTCTTAGGATCGTTGGCAGTCTCCATCATGGCAAAATGACCGGGCAGGATAAAGCTTTTATTCATGTTTAACCCCGCTATGAGCTGTTCAGCCACAATATCGCTACCGCTGTAGCCCGATACGATGATGGCAAACAAATACTTATCATAAAATCCGGCCTTTCTAAACAGAGCCGTAAGACGATTGACAAAGGCGGAAAGATTGGCACTGATGGCATCGTTATAATTCGGGCAGAGCATTACCAGCGCATCGCACTCCTGAATTGCCGGATAGACTTGCTCTACGATAACGCCTCCATAGTGACAGCTGTTTCCTTTTCCATAATGGAGACACATGGTATAGGGGCACCCGACGCAATCCACAACGCTCCCATTTCTGAGAGAAATATCCACAATTTCCATATCTGTTAGATGATTTTTCACCATTTCCCAAAGATTGAGGGTGTTGGAGGTTTCATAGCTGCTGGCATGCAGCACCAAAATGTTGGCCGGCTTCTCGCAGGTTGTGTTATCAGTCTTATTGGGGGCCTTGTCAGGGGTACTTCTCAAGCTTTTTGGGGAAACGGGGTTGAAGATGACCAAATCCTCAATCAACCTTTTGCCTGACTCCACATAAGCTTCAATGGCATCCACACCTAAGTTCTTGGAAATTATGCTAAAGTTTTTTAAGGATTTGGTGCCCTCCACCAAAGGTTTCCCCGGAAAGGTACAGCCGGACATGTTGGCACTCAGAGTCAAGGCTCTAGCCACCGATTTTGTAAATAGTTCGCTATAACCATCCACTAAGATGGCTCCCACCGACCCTTTCAGGCAGTTTCTATCCATTCGAATTTTCTTTAATATACCGTAGAATTCTAAGTTGATTCCCGATTCCCCTAAAGAAATTGCAAACAAAATCCTTTTACCCTGCAAGTTTCCTTGAGAAATGGCAAACTCAAATTCTTCCTCTGTAGAAATGGTTTCATAGGAAAATCCAGCCAAACCACTAAAAATAATTTTCTTTAAACGATCAGCCTTTGAGGATTCCTTACATTTTGGCTCCACTAAGATAATTTCAACCATGCTTTTCTCCAAATTGAATATCCAGATTTTGATATGCTGTTTCTAACCTCTTAAACAAGGATTCGGGCAGAGGTAAATTTTCAATTTCTGTACCATCTATAGTCACGCGATTTTTACAACCCATAAAAACTTCTCCCAATAGGACGGAGCTATAATTCCACTCCCCACGGAGAGTCAGCAAAATGGATATGGTCGCAGAGGATAAGGCCGGTGCAATGTAAGGCTTAAATCCAGATTCTCTGCTTCTCAGGTTGGATTCCACTGCCAACTTAGTCAGCTCCATAGATAGTTCCTCGTCGTAGTGCTCTATGCTGTTTGCTATGACCAAGTCCTTTCCGTGAGGTCCAAAGGCCCTGCCCTCCGTCAAAAAGCTTCTAAAACGAGTATCATTTTTTGCGTAATAGGCAGCCCGAGCGTTCATGACCCCCAACCCGTAACCTCGAATCTGCTCCGCGCGAAGTCCTTGTCCATTGGAGTTGCCTGCTTCCAAGGCCTGCCTACACAGCAGATCTACAGGGTCAGACACCACAGCAAAAATCCCTGAATACCCCTCCTTTGCCGCCTCTTCCGCATATTGAGATACCAGCTTTCGATTGCTCTCAAACTGTGCCATCCGTACATCGGTTACATGAGAATTTACGGGAGGAACTCCTATTGAGGCACAGAATACAAAGACATCGCAGTGAAACAGCTCTTCCCTTTTGAGAGGAACCACCTCCGGAAGAGCCTCATACTCCCATGGAAAGCTAACCTGATTCATCTCCATTTCCATTCTATTCATGGCCGATTCATGAATATCAAAGATGCCTATGGATTGTAGAACGTCACCACCCAAAAGCTTCAATCCCATCAAAACGGTGGTCCCCACATCTCCCAAGGCCAGAATATTTATTCTTTTTTTGCCTTTTAGCTCTATGGGGGCATTATTTCCCCTCAAATGTTTCATTTGTCCCTTTTCTAAATCCATTAAATATTTCATTTTTACCCCTATTACGTGATAATCACTTCTTTCAGTCGAATTAAGTTTTCTATATCGTTTAGTATATAGGAAGAAGGCGCCAAATTTAAGTCATAAAACATGTTTAATCCTTTGTCAGGTATTCTTGGAAAAATGACGGCTTCACTGAGTCTGTTTAATGTCAGCTTCTTTTCAAAGGCCTTTTGGTATTCCTGTTCCAGCGTTACCATGATATCTCTGGCATTTTCCAGGCAAGTCAAGGAATATTCATAAAGAGCTTCTTTGGAGGTTCCCGTCAAAAATCTTGGAGCCACATAGGGCAATACCATATTGATTGACGGCAACAATCCTGCGTTGAGGTTTTCTTTACGGCGAATGCTGTCCCCTCCTATAAATGGATAAATCGTTGATTCCACAAACCATATTTTGAGATTCGGTATAAAGTAAACGCTTTCCACCGATCGCTTCTGGATGGTCATGAGGTCTTTTCCCCGTCCAGATAAAATTCCTACGATAATTCTGTCAATCTGAACATTTTCGCTTTTGAATAGGGGGTCCAGCTTTTTAATTCTATATCCCTTATGCAACAGATCATCTACCAACAGAACCGGTCTCTTAAAGGATTTGAGTGTTCTTACCTGATTGATTAAGGGAGAATAATGAGGGAAATGGGTGATTTCAAATCCCTTCATCTCCGGATCAAACACCTTTTCCGTGTGAAGTGCTTTGGTTACCGTATTTGGCACCGCCATTCCCCTTAAAATTTTCCCGAAGGGTACACACATGGATGCTCCCAGTTTCCGCACCTTTAAAGGTTCGGCTGGAACCTGGTTGGTCTTTGTTATCCTATCGATAAGTTGGTGGTGCATGACACCGGAGTTAAACGAAAGAACCAAATTTCCGGGGTACAGTTTCGTCAATGCCCTTTGAAGTCTTTTGTGTGCCTGATCCAACACCTTAATCACATTTTCGTTGCGATTTAAGGGATCCTTAAGAGTAGTTTCGATGTTTTCAAAGAGAGTAATGGGAGACTTCATATCTACCGTGTAAATATTGCCAACCCCATCCTTTTCCTCTAAGGGAGCAAAACCCTGGCGCACCAAAACATCTAACGTATCTGCGTCCTCCTCCTCCAAGCTGCTGTTATATACGGCAAAGGTAAAGTCATGCTTTAACGAGTATGCTAAGGTTTCTGTCAAAACCAATTGCTTTAAATCCCGTATAGAAGAATCCTTGGAGGAAAAGATTCCGTTGATAACGATGATTTTACCGGAAGCACTTTCCCGCAGATACGCCGATACCTCAGGGTTTTTAAATTCATGATATAAATCCGATACGGATACGTGATGATAGAAGGCTAATGCTACCGGCTGATTGTTTCTTTCCCCATCTCTAATGATGACCGCTTCTCCACCTGACTGCTGTATGACCTTCCTTAACTTCTGCCTTTGACCGGATCCGGCCAACAGAGAAGCTTCCAACTCATCCATAAACATGGGCTGAATGTCAGTTACCACCTCAAAGGAAATTGCCTTAGCTTGCAGAATACTCTTATATTGAGGTTCCCTTAAATACAAGCTATTGTCGTAAATGAAGTTTTGCGCAACGGTATCTATTAAATTGGAGATATCTCTATTTAAGTCGATGTTTTCTCTGATTCTGGTGGAACTGATGTCCTCAAGGTACATGGGTAATTTTAGCTCAACTATCTTTCCTTTGATTTTTTTATAAGCTAAATCCAAATCGTTGTCATACTCCGTTCCCTCGGAGATGCTATCCCTGCGAAATACCACATGATTCAGCGTGAGAACCGAATTTTCCACCGTCTCTCCTTTATATGAGGATGCATTGAGAATGACATCGCTGCCTACCACAATATATACATCCTTCCGAGGGAACAGAGAAGTCAAAGTTCGGATATCCTTCGGGTTGGCAATATTGATGGGAATGTGATCTGGAAACAGATATACGTTGTTTTCATCTGCCACGGACATGTTGATAATCTTCCTTCGGATCATCCTAGGTTGCGTCTTTTTAGACCATGAAAATTCGTCCAATGCCAAATAAACTTCAAACCCTAAATTTCTGATTTCCTTTACAATCCCCTTATGCGACAGGGAAAAAGGATCAAAGGTTCCGGGGAAAAAGGCAACTTTTGTGTTTGGTTTAAAATCAAATCTTCCCTTTTCAAAGGTATAATCGGAGATAAACCTGTATATGTGATTGAGGGATGCCGCATTGTTAAAAAAGGATAACTCTGTCTCTTCCTGATCCACAAAGAGGTTTAGCAGTTTTTTGTGCATGTAGTGGTAGATTGAAGATTTTTCCTCCAAGCTCAGTTCCTTGGAACCAAAGATATACTGACCGATTACCAAAAGCGCTTCCTGACTGACCACCTCGTTGTAGTTTGCTAAGCCCCTGAGCAGCATTCCCAAGATTCTCTCCTTCCGTCGGTAATAACTTTCATGGCTCTCTTGGAACTGTTCCCTGTATCCCGGATATTTTTCAACGAGAATTCCTATGGTATTAAAGGCCACAGACCCTACCTTTTCATTGGTACTCTCAAAGAGCTTTGTCAGGTTGCCAATAAATTCGTCCAATTCATTGGGGTGCAGATAAAGCGCCAATTGCCCCAGATACTGAGGAATGTATTTAGAAATTTCATATTCTCCGATTTCCAAACCTTTGGTCAACTCGATGACCACCTCGTTTCGTTGATCCAGAGTGAGTATGGGCATGATGGCCAAAAGAGCCCTGCCAGCTCTGTGCCTGACGGCTACTCTCTCACTAACTTTGATTAAATTGGAAAAGTGGGTTGCCACGTGAAGAACTTGTATGTGATTCCCGGAGTTAATCTGGTCCAAAAGCAACTCAATATTCACCGCCTTGATGGACCAAGGGGTGGCAGTTTTTAAGTTTTCCAAAAAGATGGCAGAGGTGCCGTGGGGATCGTGAAAGACTTCAATTTTTTTCTTGTCATCTGGTTGAAGGGTATTATTTTGCTCCTGCAAATTTTCACAGATCTTTTCTTTAAGGTATCCCACGCATCGCACGGTAGGTTCCTCAATAGCCGTCATAATTTCGCTCAAAGAGGAGATATCCTGCTTGGAGGTAGGTTCATAATCTGTATAGTGCTTTAAGAATCTCAATATAGCCACATTGATTTCCAACACTTTTCGATCTGTAAGCTTTTTTGTAAAATTGTTAAACACCACAATATTCTCATCATCTAAGTAAGTTAAGGGTATGGAACGAAGGGCATCCACCATGATAAACGCAGTGGCGTCATCGTAATTCTCTTCTTGAAAGTAAGTTAAGAGAAGGGTAAGGTAGGTAATGCCTTCCTCCTGCTTACAACGCTTTAATACGGATTCCACAAGAAGTTTCAAGGAATATCCAATCCAACGCCGATGTTGCTCTGTCACCTTATGATCGGGATGAATGATGTTCTGGAGGGTTCTTTTCCATAGATCCAAAGCTGTGATCTCCCCATGAATTCGCACTGAATGTTCCGGCATTTCCTTCCGATATTCCTCGTCATAATTGACAATGATATTTCCGATCAAATCTGCCGCCTGCCTTCGAATATCTCCTTCTCTATGCATGAGAAGTTCATACAGAAAGTTTAAAGTGATTTCTTTCTGCTTGCTGGACATATAGGTAAAATATTCTTCAAAGATATTTACATAAGCTCGAATGTTCTTCCATTTCTTTTCACTTCTGGCAGCTTCTATAATATTTGCCAATGATATTTCACCGTTTAATTTGTTCATTAAGAAAATATTATGGGAAATCGCATGGTATTTTAAATGTTCCGTAACACCCTGTGAGGAAAGTAGGGACGCATCCACCTGTTGTGCTAAAGACGGCTTTTTTTCTCCCGGTTCGGTATTTACCCCCAAGGATATCATGTACTCCTCAAAATCCCGTAATTTGTTGTATACTCGTATATATCGATTTCGCTTTGCCTCATCTACATTGTCCAATTTATTCAGAATAACGTCGAAAGAGTCTTTTAAAGTATAGAAGTAGATTTGCTCTTTCCCCTGTTCATCTCGCGCTCCTTTGACCCTAAAATCAGAATAGATTAAAATTAGGGATTCCACAGAGAGGTTTTCTAACTCCAAGTCCCAAGTTGAGTGGTTGGTTGCTGTATGACCGATGGCATACATTTGATTTCTCTTAAAAAAGTCATCCGTATAATAATAGTGCAAATACGGGATTCGCTTTGCTTCATCTGGTCTGCAACCCAGCTTGCCTATATCGTGACCGGCCGCAGCACCCGACACCAACGTCAAATCGATGGGCACCCCCGCCTGATAGAGTTGGGTAGCCACATGCATGGCGATAAAATGTACACCGGAAATATGCCCTAAGATATTATAGGGGGTATTCTCCTTCACCAATCTAAGAAATTCATAGATGTAGTTGTCTTTGCAAAATCCGATGAATCTGAGATATTCCTCTCCTGTATGAAACTCTTCCGCCTCTTCCCTTTTAATAAACCGCATATAGTTCTTGGGGTTAAACTCCTGAAATCTTTTTTGAAATCGATAAAAAGTTCTTAGAATTTCAAGGATAAAAAACCTACCCTTTTCACTTTTGGGATCTTTTTTCGCATCATAATTTTGAGGATATAGGGTGTTTAATGCACAAGCTTCCATATAGGAAAACCAACCTTCTGGTGGCTCTGGAGCTATTTTTTCTAAGGTGGGTTGCATCAGGTCCCTTAAATGACTCCAAGAGTAATTATCTGCTTCCACAGTTCGTTCAATCTGATGCTTCCAATTTCCCTGTTTGAAAAGCTCCTGAATATTTTTTTTCGTATATTTCATATTTTTTAAAAATGATTTTGTAGTCAGATTTCTTTCAAGCTCTTTCGTTAAATCAGATAACATTTTTTTTTGCATTTTGCACCTCAATAAGCTTAAGATAATTTAATTATATAAGGATTTTTCTATTGGTTTTGTTTATATTATGACTTCTTTCTACGCATTTTACAATATAAAAAAAAATCATAGTTATTTAATGTAAACAACTGAATTTTTCAGAATATTAGAACTTTGGAAAACACCCTGATTTTAAGTTTTTTTATATTGACTATAATTTGACAATATGCTACGCTTTACCTATCAAATATACCTAATTTTAACAATTTAAAAGAGGAGATGAAACCAATGGCAAACATCGTAGAGCAATACATTGAGATTGCTAAAAAAAGAAATCCGGGCGAACCAGAATTTCACCAGACAATTGAAGAAGTTCTACTTTCTTTAGAACCGGTTCTTGAAAAACACCCAGAATACATAGAGTCAGGTCTTGTAGAAAGACTGATTGAACCTGAAAGAGGAATTTCTTTCAGAATTACTTGGGTAGACGATGCCGGCAAAGTACAGGTAAACAGAGGTTACAGATATCAGTTCAACAGCGCTCTGGGACCTTACAAAGGCGGTCTTAGATTTGCACCTAGCGTATATCCCGGAATCATTAAATTCTTGGGTTTTGAGCAAATTTTCAAGAACAGCTTGACCGGACTTCCCATCGGAGGCGGCAAAGGCGGTGCGGATTTTGATCCTAACGGAAAATCTGATGCTGAAGTAATGAGATTTTGCCAGGCTTTCATGACCGAATTATACAGACATATTGGACCTGAAACTGACGTTCCTGCAGGAGACTTGGGCGTTGGAGCAAGAGAAATCGGTTATATGTACGGACAGTACAAGAGAATCGTTAACAGGTTCGAAGGCGTTCTTACAGGAAAAGGTTTAACTTGGGGCGGATTAAACGGAAGATCTGAAGCTACAGGATATGGTATCGTATACTTTGCAGATGCCATGATCGAAGCTTGTGGCGAAAAACTTGCTGGTAAATCCGTAGTATTGTCAGGTTTCGGAAACGTTACTTGGGGTACTGCCTTAAAGCTTAACGAGTTAGGCGCTAAAGTAATCACTATCTCCGGTCCAGACGGATATATCTTAGATGAAGCAGGAATTTCCGGCGAAAAAGTTGATTTCCTTCTTGATCTTAGATCCTCCGGTAAAAACATCTGTGCACCATATGCAGAAAAATTTGCCGGTTCTAAATTCATTGCTGGTAAGAAACCTTGGGAAGTTAAAGCGGATCTTTATATCCCTTGCGCTACTCAGAATGAAATTCTTATCGATGATGCAAAAGCGATCGTTGCTTCCGGATGTAAATTCGTTTGCGAAGGTTCCAACATGTCCTCTTCCAACGAAGCCATCAAATTCCTGCAGGATAACGGCGTTAACGTTGGTCCTTCTAAGGCTGCAAATGCTGGCGGTGTTGCTTGCTCTGCAATCGAAATGGGACAAAACGGTTCTAAGTGCGTATTCACTCCTGAGCAGGTACATGCACAGCTAAAAGAAATCATGGTTAATATCCACGACAATTCTGCAAAAGCAGCTAAGGAATATGGATTTGGTTACAACCTGGTAGCAGGTGCTAACATTGCCGGTTTCTTAAAGGTTGCTCAGGCTATGATGGAGCAAGGTTTAGTATAAACGGAATAACGATTCTAACATCTTAAAAAGATTTTATTAAAGACACTTTGTTTTACTCAAAGTGTCTTTTTTTATTATGTAGGAAATATCGCTTACGATATTTCTGGAATATCAAAAAAGGTTACCGCTTAAATTTGCGGGCAACGCCCGCACTAACGTGGCGAAGCCACCTTTTTTATTATTCAGTCATTTTGTTTTCAAAGATATTTCGTAATATTAAAGACTTTACATGAATTTTGATAAATTATATTGAAAAACTAAATTTTGTAAGGCATAATTAAGATGTTAAAAAATTATGAGGTGAAGAATGAAAAAAGAAGAATTGCTTTTTGCTATTTTTTGCATTGAAAATATTTCTAGCAAAATGAATAAAACTCCTAAAGAAATATGCAACGCAATGATGGAAAAAACTCATATCTTACAAGATTATATCTTACCTTGTTACGATATTTTGCATACCCAAGGAAAAGAGTATATCGTAAATGATATTGTCTCGTTAATGAAGGATAAAAAGGTGATATGATGTTGGTATATCACGGATCTTATTGCGAAATAGAGAAACCCGATCTTAAATATTCAAGGGCAAATTTAGATTTTGGAAAGGGGTTTTATGTAACACCAATCAAAGATCAAGCTGTGAGGTGGACAGAAAAATTTCAGAGACGAAACCGGGAAGCCATAGTAAACACCTATGAACTTCACCTAGAATTGTTAAATGAAAAGTATTTAATCAAAGAATTTAAAGACTATAACAGCGAATGGTTACATTTCATCCTTGCATGTAGATCGGGATCAATGAGATATAAGGAATTTGACATGATTGTAGGTGGTGTGGCAAATGATAAGATATATGATACGTTAGAATTATTTTTTGATAAGCTGATTGATGAAGCGGAGGCTTTAGGACGATTGAAATTCCATAAACCTAATAATCAAATTTGTATAATAAACGAAATGATAGTTAACCATCATTTAATTTTTAAAGGAAGTGAAAAAGTCAATGTTAGCAAATAGAACATTGCTACAACATAAATATGCAAGGATTATATGGAGCTTTGCTGAAAAAGCCTCCCTTAGTCACGAGGAGGCTTTAAAAATATTTTATTACTCAGAATTGTATCAGCTAATCAGTGAAGGAATCAGCGATATGCATTGCAGAAGTGATGAATACTTAGTTGATGAATTATTAATGGAGTATGATAAAACTAAGTAAGTGTTGAAAATAGTAATTTAAACACTAAATCCACTTCACTTCCGGCGCATTCCTTTTGGGTAGCTTCGGATAGGTTTCACGTTCTGCATAACCGGCTGTCAATATACCACAAACTTGATGCTTTTCGGGGATTCCCAGATATTTTAAGATATCTTCGCTGGAATTACTGATACGTCTCAGATACCCTGCATGGCAAGTGCCAATGCCATGAGCATTTAGCAACAGCTCTGCTGATGTGACAGCAATCATGCAGTCCACTTGTGGGGCAATCGTTCTTTCGTCCGCATAACAAATCAGCAGGTTGGGAGCATCTAAGGTGACCACATTGTTTCCAGCCTGATATTCTGATTGAATTTCAGGGCTATTTCCGGTTTCAGACACCCAATCTAACACCATGTTCATAATTTCTTTGGTTTTATCTTTACCTTCTACGATTACCCACTTGACGGGCTGTTGGTTTTTGGCACTGGCACACATCTTTACTGCATCTAATACAGAAAGAAGAACTTCTCTTTCGATTGCTTGATCTTTATACTTTCTAATGGATCGTCTGGATTTTATCAGCTTTGACAATTTATCAGAAAAGTCCTTATCTTCTTGTAACGCAAGTGCATCTTCCTCGGATTTCAGCTCGGGGGATAAAGCATCGTCCTCGCAGACACAGACACAATGATAGCAATTGATGCAGGGTTTATTCGCTTCAAGCTCCGGATATCCATCCTTCATTTTAAGTACGGTAAAGGGGCAAATCCTCACACATTTGCCACATTGTTTACATTGGGATTTATTTAGGGTTATCATTTTTTCTCCTTCTTTAATTGCCAGGTTTTGTGTTATCGGATAAAATTGGTCCAAACACGTTCCTCTGCAGCTGGGTTAGCTATTTTTCCTTTACTAGCATCGATCACCTTAAGTAACCAAGCCATGGCTCTTGCATTTTTTATAGCGGTCTGCATCCCTTCTCCATCCTGCAATACTTCGCCTTTTTCGGCTCCGTAAACCGCTGTCCAATATTGAGATGGCGGAATCACCATTTCTGCAAGTTGATAATAGTTGTTCAGTTGGTGTATTACGTCAACACCACCAGCACGCCTGACCGATGCGATAGACGCTCCCACCTTATACTGAAAATGTCCAGAACTTGTATAAAAAATCCGATCTAAAAAGGACTTCATCGTTCCGGCAATACCTGCGTAGTAAGTGGGCGAACCTAGTATCAATCCGTCTGCTTGCCGCATTTTCACGGCTACTTCATTGGTAATATCTTCTTTATAAACGCATAGATTGTCTTCTGAATCTGCACAATAATTGCAGCCAATACATCCATGAATCGATTGATTTCCTATGTTTATGATTTCTACATCTATGCCCTCTTTTGTCAATTCCTCTGCCATTACCTTAATTAATGTACCGGTATTTCCGTCTTTCTTTGGGCTTCCGTTGATTGCGATAACTTTCATTTATAACACTCCCTTCTTGTGACCTTTATATAAGTATACTCGATTCTTCTTACTCTTTCAATAGGAAGTAGTTTACGGTTTTGACTCGTAAAATTATGTTCTATGGCTTTCCTTATTACAATTAATTTATTTAAGTAACTATAGGGATTTAAATAATAGATAAAAAATCTTTAATCTAACATTTTTATTCACATGACAGCCAAGCCTTCCATGGGTAAAATCGGGTTCGCAGTTTTGGAATGTTCGACTTTGACCTCGTGCAGTTTCTCTGAGGGAAAACAAACTGTATCCTTGCAACAGTGTTTTCCCTCAGGAAACTGGATACTCGACCAAAGGGAACATTCTTAAAAAACTGCTCAAAGGTTTTCCCCACTTGTAGGCAATGGGTGTCTTTTTGAGTAAGAATGATTTAATTAATTTCATCTTTAAATAAATTATTATGCTTTTTATAAAAATTTTACTATTCAATCAAATGCTCAATATAGAAAGGAATATTTTTAGCCAATTTACTCTTAAAGCATTTTACATGACAAAACATTTGCTGTTCTTGGTGCGCTACTTGTTCTTTATTCCAATTAACTGTAGCTACTAAAGAACATAACTCAGTTATTTGCTCGAGTGCTATATATTCTCCACAAAAGCAACATTGATATTTAAATTTATTCATCTTTTATTCTCATTTCCAACCATAATTTTTTGCAAGTCTACTTAATGAATTTGGGCTAATATTTTTTAATGCAGTTACAATTCCATTTTCGCTTTCTACAATGACATTAAGCTTACCCCCTACATCTTTAATATACACTTTTGCTCCATCACTTTGCGTCATAATAGTACTGGGAGATAACTTTAAATCATTTATATCGTATGAAGTAAAGCCTCTAGCTAGCAGCCTTTCAGCCCCATGCTCTGTAGTTTTTATAAGACTTTGTATTTCTTTCTGTGATAGCGATTCCTTAAGTCTTTGATACTGTGCCATACTTTCTGCATATTCATTATTACTTTCTCCACCATCACTCTTTCCAACCTGACCAGACTTATCCTTCAGAATACTTCCAAACTTAGAAGCTACATCCTTCGGAAAGTATGCCTTAGCCCAACCAACAACTCCTATGCTGCTTGTAATCAGCATCAGCGTCCCCGCTTGCTGATTCCCCTTCTCGAAATCTTCATAGGCTTGTAAGTAACCCATTCCGATTCCACCTAAGGAGTAGACTCCCATAAAGCCTTTCATCATGGGGCCTATTTGGGCTAGTTTCCCTACTCCTCCGAAGAGGTAGCCGGCTCCGATTCCTCCGAAGAAGGAGTTAAGTACATCTCCTTGGCTTCCTCCGGACATGAAGGTATGTAAAGCATTTAATAGTCCACTGAACATTGCTGTTGCATGGGCTTCTCTCAATGTGGTGGAAATGCTCATGCTTACGCTTACTTCTGCTAGGGTGAAGTAGCCGCTTGGGTCTTTGTACGTTACGGGGTTTGCATTGGCATATAGGTATTTGTGCAGGCTTACTGGGTCGAATATGCTTCCTGCGTAGGCATCTTGTGTGATAAAGGTGCCTATTCTTGGATTCATATATCTGGCTCTCAGGTAGTACAGTCCTGTGGTTCTATCGAACTGTTCTCCGCAGTACAGGTAGTTATTTTCTGTCCTGCTAAGCTTGGCAGTTTGAATATTATTAGTGCTTACAAATGATGTTGAATTTCCTGAAATCTCTTTACTGAATGCCTTATTAGTTGATCCAAAAAATATTTGTGAAGCAAATGCACCTGTAGATGTTTGCAGTAGAATTGTCGCTACCACCACTATAGCTATAATCCTACTAAATGACTTATCTTTTATCATTTAGTGCCTCACTCCAAAATAGAAGTATTGAATTTTGAATTGCTTTCCTCGATAGTTTTCTTTTGTATAACGTGTACTAAGCTTAATAGTTTTATGTTAGCAATTTTTCTTCTTCAATCAACACCCAAACCAACCACGGGTAAAACCCGGTTCCCAGTTTTGGAATGTTCGGCTTTGACCTCGTGCAGTTTCTCTGAGGGAAAACAAACTGTATCCTTGCAACAGTGTTTTCCCTCAGGAAACTGGATACTCGCCCAAAGGGAACATTCTTGCAAAACTGCTCAAAGGTTCTCCCCTTTGGTTCGCTTTGGGTGCTATTCGATAAAATATATTTTAATTAATCATTAATATTTATTATTTCTAAGATTTCTTTGCAAGTTCCTAACCATTTTTCTATAATACTTTCATCTATTGTGATTTTAGCCAAAGGTTTATATCCATCGACAAAATCGGAAAATTGAATAAAGTCCTTCTTCCCTTTAGACTCTTCAAAGTGGTATCGATAAGTGGGAGTAACTTCTATAATTATGTTGTCATTTAATCTATACATCCAAGTAGTCGTTCCTATCCTAGAATGAGTATCCCATAGTAAATACTGTAAGTTTAGTTCTTCTTCAGCATTATTTCCTTCATCGATGCTATGAAGATATTTGTTATACCATAATCCAATATCCTCAAAATTTAGCTTATCATCTAAAATACGTTCATTATTTAATATTTTTTGTAATGCATTATATAATCGAACAATTGCTTCAATAATAAAGTCATCTGAATATAAAATAAATTTATCTTTCTTATTATGAAGGGTCACAGTTATTTCATCATATCTATATACCATAGATTTTTCACAAGGTAATTCTATAGTAAAATCTATTGTTTCTGAAAGATGAAATGAAATAAAATTTTTCATTATTCAATCACCTTTCCTTTTTTATTTGCTAAACCAGCTTTTCTAAGTACGGATTGCATTTCATTTGATAATTGTTTCCATGTTCTAACATGTCCATGAAATATACCTTTACTAGTTTCATCTAGTACTACAATCTCTCCATTACTTACACCAACCCTTCTTGTACTATTATTACCTATGGGCAATGAGTTATCTAATGCTGCTTGTCCATCTATGGGTGCTTTGCTTTTTATTGCATTTCCTTTTTTACCGTGATAAGATGCATTTTCAAACCTACCATTACCTAAATCACCTAACCCAACCCGACCAGACTTATCCTTCAATATAGCCCCAAACTTAGAAGCTACATCTTTCGGAAAGTATGCCTTAGCCCAACCAACAACTCCTATGCTGCTTGTAATCAGCATCAGCGTCCCCGCTTGCTGATTCCCCTTCTCGAAATCTTCATAGGCTTGTAAGTAACCCATTCCGATTCCACCTAAGGAGTAGACTCCCATAAAGCCTTTCATCATGGGGCCTATTTGGGCTAGTTTCCCTACTCCTCCGAAGAGGTAGCCGGCTCCGATTCCTCCGAAGAAGGAGTTAAGTACATCTCCTTGGCTTCCTCCGGACATGAAGGTATGTAAAGCATTTAATAGTCCACTGAACATTGCTGTTGCATGGGCTTCTCTCAATGTGGTGGAAATGCTCATGCTTACGCTTACTTCTGCTAGGGTGAAGTAGCCGCTTGGGTCTTTGTACGTTACGGGGTTTGCATTGGCATATAGGTATTTGTGCAGGCTTACTGGGTCGAATATGCTTCCTGCGTAGGCATCTTGTGTGATAAAGGTGCCTATTCTTGGATTCATATATCTGGCTCTCAGGTAGTACAGTCCTGTGGTTCTATCGAACTGTTCTCCGCAGTACAGGTAGTTATTTTCTGTTCTGTTGGGTTTGGCAGTTTGAATATAATCGGTGCCTACAAATAATGTTGAATTTCCTAAAACCTCTTTACAGAATTCTTATTAGTTGATTCGAAAAATATTTGTGAAGCAAATGCACCTGAAGATGTTTGCAGTAGCATTGTCGCTACCACCACTATAGCTATAATCCTACTAAATGCCTTATTCTTTATCACTTAGTGCTTCATTTCAAAACAGAAGCATTGAATTTTTATTTCTCTTTGTCAAAAGTTTGCTTTTGTATATCTTGTACAAAACTTAATAGCTTTTATGTCAGCAATTTCTCTTCTTCATTCAACACCCAAACCAACCACGGGTAAAACCCGGTTCCCAGTTTTGGAAGGTTCGACTTTGACCTCGTGCAGTTTCTCTGAGGAAAAACAAACTGTATCCTTGCAACAGTGTTTTCCCTCAGGAAACTGGATACTCGCCCAAAGGGAACATTCTTGCAAAACTGCTCAAAGGTTCTCCCCTTTGGTTCGTTTGGGTGTTGGGTTTAAAAAGTAGCTAATGAACTCCAGCTTTTAAGTACGTTTTAACTATACTCTATAAAGTTGTTTCTCGGATTTCATCTATCCAGATTAATAGAACTATTTTATCTTTCTACCCAATTTTTAAATATCGTTAATATTTCTATTAACTTATCTGGATCCCCACCTGCACTAAACTTTTCATCTTTTTTCATACAAAGTAACCAATCATCATCTCCATTATCATATTGAATCTTATTAAATGGCTTATCCACTAACTCTGTATCTTCTAAATCTATTTTCACACTCCAACCAGGGTTGTCCAAAGTATAAATTTTGATTCCGAACATATGCTCCCAATATCCATCGCAGTTATTTCTATACCAATCCTGTAACCATATTAAAATTTCCATTCTTCCTTCTCCTTTACTTTTTCGGAATTTCATCTAAGTTAGGCTTTCTTACTTGCCCTATGGCATTCTTATCATGTATATGGGGCATTAACTCTTCTCCTGTTACTTTATTTTGATGTGTGCTACCAATTCCATCATATCCCAGAACCTCATCAAAACCCGTCGGATTTCTATGGTTTACTTTATAAGTTTTATAGTTAGTTATCTCATCTGTAAGATTATCACGTTTAAATACAGTATGATCCCCAGCTGCATTTTCATCTGGCTTAATTTTATTTTTACCTTTTCCTGTATTTTGAACTACGCTCTTCCCAACCCGACCAGACTTATCCTTCAGAATACTTCCAAACTTAGAAGCTACATCTTTCGGAAAGTATGCCTTAGCCCAACCAACAACTCCTATGCTGCTTGTAATCAGCATCAGCGTCCCCGCTTGCTGATTCCCCTTCTCGAAATCTTCATAGGCTTGTAAGTAACCCATTCCGATTCCACCTAAGGAGTAGACTCCCATAAAGCCTTTCATCATGGGGCCTATTTGGGCTAGTTTCCCTACTCCTCCGAAGAGGTAGCCGGCTCCGATTCCTCCGAAGAAGGAGTTAAGTACATCTCCTTGGCTTCCTCCGGACATGAAGGTATGTAAAGCATTTAATAGTCCACTGAACATTGCTGTTGCATGGGCTTCTCTCAATGTGGTGGAAATGCTCATGCTTACGCTTACTTCTGCTAGGGTGAAGTAGCCGCTTGGGTCTTTGTACGTTACGGGGTTTGCATTGGCATATAGGTATTTGTGCAGGCTTACTGGGTCGAATATGCTTCCTGCGTAGGCATCTTGTGTGATAAAGGTGCCTATTCTTGGATTCATATATCTGGCTCTCAGGTAGTACAGTCCTGTGGTTCTATCGAACTGTTCTCCGCAGTACAGGTAGTTATTTTCTGTCCTGCTAAGCTTGGCAGTTTGAATATTATTAGTGCTTACAAATGATGTTGAATTTCCTGAAATCTCTTTACTGAATGCCTTATTAGTTGATTCAAAAAATATTTGTGAAGCAAATGCACCTGTAGATGTTTGCAGTAGCATTGTCGCTACCACCACTATAGCTATAATCCTGCTAAATGTCTTATTCTTTATCACTTAGTGCCTCATTTTAAGAAAGAATCATTGAATTTTGATTTATTTTTGTCGAAAATTTGCTTTTGTATAACTTCTACAAATCTTAATAGCATTTATTTCAGCAATTTTCCTTCTTCAATCAACACCCAAATCAACCACGGGTAAAACCCGGTTCACAGTTTTGGAATGTTCGACTTTGACCTCGTGCAGTTTCTCTGAGGGAAAACAAACTGTATCCTTGCAACAGTGTTTTCCCTCAGGAAACTGGATACTCGACCAAAGGGAACATTCTTACAAAACTGCTCAAAGGTTCTCCCCTTTGGTTCGCTTTGGATGTTAGGTTAAGCTACAAACCTTATCAAGTTAAGTATAGCTCTGCTAATATTTCTTGAGTTTTTATACCTAGCATAGAAAAAATATCTTCTTTAATAAGATCAACTACCCCTTCTAAAACACTAAACGCAATAACTTCATCAATGTATTTATCTTCTTTTTCTAAAATCAATTCAATATAATTAAAAATTTTGTTTAACTCATCTTTTTTATTATCTTCTATACACCTTACCATATAAGGCGTAAACACATCTCCATATACTATATGGGAGCCTGTATCATCACCTTCTTGCCATTCTACCTCTTCATTGTATTTATTAATTAGATTAGGGAATTCCTTAATTAATAAATTGTTTAATTTTTTACTTGTCATTTTAATTACCTTCTAAAGCATTTTTTAAATTAATTAAAAGTTTATTTGCAATCTCTAAATCTTTATGGTTTAAATTCTGTTTATTAATAACATTTTGTAAGTTCTTAACTCTTTCAGTTGCTTTCAGAAGATGTGACTTTCCACCTACATATTCTCCTGTTGATAATTCATATCTAACGGCATCTGCTAAACCTCCATCCCCGTGTGAAGCGCCAGGCCTATAAATTTGATCTGCAACATTTTTTAGTTTAGAATTTTCAATACTATTTAGTAGCTCATCCCTTACTGATATTTTGCTTCCATCACTACCCTTTATCAACCCAACCCGACCAGACTTATCCTTCAGAATACTTCCAAACTTAGAAGCTACATCCTTCGGAAAGTATGCCTTAGCCCAACCAACAACTCCTATGCTGCTTGTAATCAGCATCAGCGTCCCCGCTTGCTGATTCCCCTTCTCGAAATCTTCATAGGCTTGTAAGTAACCCATTCCGATTCCACCTAAGGAGTAGACTCCCATAAAGCCTTTCATCATGGGGCCTATTTGGGCTAGTTTCCCTACTCCTCCGAAGAGGTAGCCGGCTCCGATTCCTCCGAAGAAGGAGTTAAGTACATCTCCTTGGCTTCCTCCGGACATGAAGGTATGTAAAGCATTTAATAGTCCACTGAACATTGCTGTTGCATGGGCTTCTCTCAATGTGGTGGAAATGCTCATGCTTACGCTTACTTCTGCTAGGGTGAAGTAGCCGCTTGGGTCTTTGTACGTTACGGGGTTGGCATTGGCATATAGGTATTTGTGCAGGCTTACTGGGTCGAATATGCTTCCGCTATACTCGTCCATACTGATGAACCCTCCGGTTTTTGGGTTCATATATCTGGCTCTCAGATAGTACAGTCCTGTAGTTCTATCGAACTGTTCTCCACAGTACAGGTAGTCGTTTTCTGTGTCTCCTGTTTGGTCTGTCAGGTTTCCGAAGGCGTCGAAGGTGTAGGTGTCTGTTATGGTTCCTCTTTCATTTGTAAGGAATCTTACATCTCCGTGTCCATCGTAGTGGTAGTATCGGACTTTTGGTGCGGTTTCTGGGTTGTTGAAGGGCTCTATGAGTAGTTCTTCTTCGGGAACTTGGGTGGAGTCTCCTTCTTCCCTTTCTGGGTCTTGTGCTTCTGTGTTTTCATCTGGCAGTGGTTGGGATTCTGTTTCTTCCTCTTCTTTTCTCCCTTCGCCTGAATCCTCGTTATCTTTTTCTTTTGAGGTTTCCTGAGTGCTCTCAGTTAATTCTTGTTGGGCGACTGAATTCTGTTTTGCTTTTGCTCCCAAATTTTCTTCTTGGGTATTTTCGGGTAGGTCTTCTGGCTCAATTGGTGAGGAATCCTCGTTGCCTTCTTTTGGCTTTTCTTTATCCGGAGTTTCGGGCAGGTCTTCGGATTCTTCGGGTTCTTCTGGCTCTGAGTCATTGAGGGGCCCTTCTTCTTCTTCTTCCAAAAGGCTGAAGCCTTCCAATGTTTCTTCCTCTCCTAGGAATCGTTTGGAGATTAGCTCGTTTCCTCTGGTGTAGGTGGCTATGGGGGTTCCTGTTTGGTCTACTTCGCACAGTACGTAGCTCAGCCAGCTTGATGTATCCAGAATGTAGGTGGTTTTAAGGCCGTCTGTAGTTTTTTCTATTCGATTTCCTGCAAAGTCATACCCGTAGGTTTCTACACTGTTTCCTTCTGATGTTTGGATGGTGGCTTGTTCTAATCTTCCATTGACATCATAGGTATACCGAGCTGTTTTTCCCTCTCCGTCTTGTTGGATCAGGTTTCCGTTATGATCATAAGTATACTGGATTCCTGTTTCATTTACAAGTTGATTTAACGCATTATATGTGTATTCTGTCGTTACGCCGTTTTTGATTTTGCTAGTTCTATTGCTTAAAGCATCATAGGTGTAGGTGGTTGTCTCTGTTATGCCACCGGAGTAAATTGTTTCTCCTGTCAGACGGTACAGCTTATCATATGTATAGGAAAGACTTCTTTCTTTGCCGTCAAAATCCGTTTCGTTTACCTTCAGGCGTTGTCCTGCATCACCCAGAGTGTAAGTGTATGATGCCAGAGCCGTGCCGTCTTCATGTAGGATTTCTTCTGTTTGTAAGCGATTTAAGTCATCGTATTCATAGATGACTTTAATCCCGTTGGAATACTTCATTTGAATACGGTTACCGTTGGCATCGTATTGATAGGTTGTGATCCCTAACTCATCTTCTACTTCTGCCAATCTGCTCAGGGCATCATATCCATAGAAAGTCATCTGGTAAGGGGTTTTTACGGATGTCAACCGCATCGCTTTATCATAGGTATACCTTACTTCAACATCATCCGGTGTTCTTACAGAGGTCAGCCCATCCATCACGTCATAGGTGTAAGAGGTTTTTCCTCTTTCATCTGTAACGGCATCCAATTTTCCATCTGGTGTATAAGCAAATTCTGTGACTTTTCCCGCTATGTCTTTCTTGATTAGCCGATCCATCTCATCGTAACTATAGAAGGTGGTAACTCCTGCATAATCGGTGGAGGATGTCAGGCATCCTGATAAATCATAGGTTGCCGTAGCCTCTTGTCCCAGTTGATTCTGGGTTTTTACAACTCTGCCAAGTTCATCATATTCATAATAGGTGCTATTGTTTGCTGGATCCTCTATATGTACCAGATTACCTATTTCATCGTACCCATAGTTCCAAGCATTGCCCATGGCATCTGTCACAGAGGTCAATCGATCTGCTCCGTCGTATTCGTAAGCGGTTGTGTATCCGCTTTGATCTTCTTGTGACAAAAGGCGGCTTCTGGCATCGTAGGTTGCTGTAATGGACGATCCGTCAGGCAGTATTATGCTTGTGCGATTTCCGTTGGCATCGTAGGTATAAGCATACGTATTACCCCTAGCATCGGTCATGGTGTTTACTCGTGAAAGCTCATCATAACTATAGGAAACGGTATGTCCTAAGGCGTCGATTACCTCGGTATTTCTATCCAAATCATCATATTTATAGCTGGTCTTACTCCCTGCCGCATCTGTTATGGAAACGATTCTATACTTATTGTCGTACTCATATTTTATGGAAGCACCGTTAGGGTAGGTCTTGGTTGTTAAGTTTCCCACCTTGTCATAAGATAAGGTGACTTCTCTTCCCAATCTGTCCGTAGCCTTTACATTCCTCCCTTCTTTGTCATAATCGAAGGTTTCTTTGGTTTGATCGCTATATACTACTTCAACAAGATTTCCTGTTAAATCATAGGAGAAACTGGTTTTTCGGTTTTTGCTGTCAATGGCTTCTGACAACCGTCCAACCTTATCATAGGATAAGGTCAACGTGCTCCCATCAGAGTAGAGAACGCTGGTAACCCTTCCTGCATTGTCATAGGTGTAATTTTCCGTAATACTTTCTACCTCGGACGATCCCGTTCTTGTTTCTGTTTTTGATAAACAATTGCCATCTTCATCGTAAGTAAAAGTGGCAGTCTCTCCATTACCGTTTGTAAGCGCAGTCACATTGCCCTCACTGTCACGGGTATGTGCCATGTAGGTACCGATTTTATCGGTAATGCTGCTGACCAATCCTTTTGAGTCATAAGCATAAGTAGTTTCATTATCTAAGGCATCCTTAATCTTGGTAGGGTTTCCATATTGATTATAAGTAGATACCATTTGAATCGAATTCATTGCAGACACTGAAAGCAACATCCCCTTTGTGTCGTAGGTATTTTTTATTTCATTGCCTAAAGAATCTGTGGAAGAGATCAACTTCCCATCGGGAGTACATTGGAAATGAGTAACGTTACCCAACGCATCCGTTCGAGCGGAAAGCTGTCCATTGCTATCGTAGGTGTTAGTTGTGATAATGCCATTGGCATCCGTTTGAGAAAGGATGTTGCCACGCTCATCATAGACATATAGAGTACTGTATCCCAGCCTGTCAGTAACCACCTGTCGGCGACCGGAGATATCGTTGTCAAAGGTCGTACGCTTTCCGTCTGCATCTACCACGGCTACAATTCTACCTTGCTCATCATATTCGTTTCTTGCAACCCGAACACCTCTGGGATCCTTCATTTCTAAAAGATAGTGATTTTTATCATAAAGAAATTCTGTGGTTCCTCCTGCAACATCTGTCATCTTTACAAGGTTTCCTTGTAAATCATAAGCGTACGAAACCTCTTTACCGGTAGGGCCTAAAAGTTTTGTAATGCGGTTTTTATCATCACGAATAAAAAAGATAGATTTTCCATCGGAATGGGAAAGACCGTTTTTATTTATGGTAATCTGGTTTCCCTGTACGTCACTTATGCTTTCTACACCTCTAGAAGCACCAATAATATAAACAGTGCCGTCCTGCGCTGTCAGCTTATATTTCTGAGGTTGATATACGTTTAAGTCTGTGGAATTCAAAAGCCTCCCACCGTTATAGATGAGGTCGGATGTGGTACCCACGGCCTCCAGCTTGGAGGTAGTATAACCTAAGGGCTTATAGGATACAGAGATATTATGGGTAATTGGAATCATGCTTTGCTCTCTGGGAGAAAGCTCCATGGCAAATTTTTCAGTTATTCCATTTCCCCAATCGATGGAAACTTCATGAATTTTACTCTGAGTAAATCTATATTTTACTAACCCAAAATCTATAGGAACAGGTTCTTGCCCCCAATGCCGCCCTGGGGCACAGCTTTCCGATAACTTTGCACCGGACAATTCCATATTCCATCCATATCCAAAATCCCCTGACTTATTTTTGTCGCGGCTATCATAACCTCGAGTAACCGTAAGCGGGAAGTTCATCACAGGAAAGATCATATCTTGAAATGCAACAGAATAGTTTCCTATCTTCATTTTCCCCTGCACAGACAATGTGATCTCATCATATTCTATCCCTGCTGCTCCATACCCCATAAGGCGTATAGTGTAATACCCATTTTGAAGCAAGGTAGGATCAAATGTACCTAAAACCGTATTTTCCGTTGGTTGGTCGCCCTGAGCAAATACGGTAAAATCTTCACTATCTGAATCTGCATAGGATAAGGTATAGTAAGACAATCCTTCCGCCCCTATGGTACCTAATATATCCGTTGGACCTGTGACCTCGGCTCCCTCGCTAATGCCTGTTATTTCCAACTGTGGCAATTCTGTACCTTCAGTGCTTAAAACTTTTAAAGTGTCTGAAACGCTCAGTTCATTTCCATTAAGATCTTTTGCAAAAGCACTAAATTTATAGATACCGGCTTTTAAAGGGGTGAACTCTGCTTCACCAAATTTATTTAATATTAAGTTGTTTTCGTTTAACTTTAAAGTGATGGGGTATTCTTTTGAAAGTCCTACTCCGCCAACTTGCAGAATGACCTTATCCCCGATGTTTACTTTGTCCAACCCCTCGTTGATAAGAATGTACAAGTGTGGTTTTCCAGATACCGATGTGACTTCTACGGTAAATTTTGCAATAGCACCATTTCCCGTAGAATCTTGTGCTTCAACAATAATCTCATAACTTCCGGCTGACTGAGGTGTAAATCGTGCCACACCATCTTCATAAGGTACTTCTTCGCCATTTGCAGTTACTCGTACGCTTACTTCCCCACTGTCATCAGTGGCATCAATATTGATGCGCATGGTTTCTCCCATAGCTACATCGCTGTCTATGTACGTTACATTTAATTGAGGAGGTATCACATCCTCTATGGTTTGATCTTGTGAAATACTGTGAACATAAGTTTTCTTAATATAGTTTCCAGCACTGTCGGATGCAACAACGATAATATTATAGGAGCCAAATGCATCAGGAGTAAAGAAATACACTCCCTCGTCCCCTTCGGCTGTCATACCGTTGACTTTTACATCTATAAAAACCTTACCGCTGTTATCACTGGCATTTACATATATGTAGACAGGATTACCCAAGGATGCTTCTTCTCCAGAGTCAATTCTTACGTTTAACTGAGGGCATATAGTATCCATGTCTTCCGGTGATATTCTCTCCATGGAAAGCGTATGGGTCACCGTCCTTACTTTGTCGTCCCCTCCAATCGCTTTTATGGCAAATAAATAGGTTCCATACTCAGATGCAGTAAATGTAAAAGTTCCTAGAGGGCTTAAAGGAACCACATCCCCGTTTAATGTGACCGTAAGACTCTTTATACCCTGCATAGCAGTTGCCGTCACAGTACATTCATAGCTTTCTCCCAATGTCATACTAAAAGGAATATCATGGTTAATCACAGGAGCTTCAGCTTCAGCTTGCTCATCCTTGATTACAATATCCTCAAATCTTTCTGAAATAGATGCTACCCGATAGGGCAATGATGCTGGGAACAACCCCAACGTCTCAGGAATAATATCCCCATCACCATCTATCATCTTAAACGCTCCATCCAATGGAACCCAGGTCTTCGGACCTCTTCCGTTACCGATTCCACGATAGTTTTCATATGGAATGTAAGCTTCTACCCAAATACGCTCAATCTGAATCGCCGAAATCTTCCCCTGTGAAGTAATGACGGTAGTAGGTATCCCTTGTGCCGCCAAAACTCGGGCAGCACCATCGGGCGTAGAAGCCCCTGTCATTCCTAGGACTTGTGAAAGATTTAACTTTACGAACCCCGTACAATATCTGGTTTCAATTCCTTTATATCGCAACATTTCAGACAGTAATACAGAAAGATCATAATCGTTTCCACTTTTTTCATCAAAGGCAACCTTAACTTCTTTCTGAGATTTATAATAAAACTGACTTTTGAAATTATTTTTAACGTATTCATATATTTCCAAAGTACTGAAATCATCCGCTAATTGGCATATTTCCTGTGGCAAGATTGCTTGACTCTCGGGAGCAGCATATACTTTTGAATTAAAAAGATCTGCCACTAAAGGGATGCACGGTATTTGCACGACCATAGCAATAGATACCAAGATAGCCATACACCGCTTAAACACTATATTTTTTAACATCTTTCCTCCTTATAAAATCACGTTTCTATGGAACCAACTGCTCTAAACCATTGACCCTCTGATATTCATGCATCACTAATGCCTCTATCATGTATGCATAAGCCCAATGACGTTTTGAAAGATCCACATAAGGTATTTTTATGGTATCCACGTATTTTTCATCAAATTTTCTGTTTAAAATTCGATTGAGAATGGCTATCGATTGAGCTCGCGTGACATTATCTTTAAGATGCAATCCCCCATCCGGATATCCCTGTACGTAATTATTAGATACCGCATTGTCTACATATTGACTGCTCCACCCACCTGTATTATTTTTTTGTAACATTTCGGGCTTTAAATTGCTATAAAGCACCAGTATCTTGATAAGTTCTTCTCTGGTGATTGGTTGATTCGGTCGAAAAGTTCCGTCAGGGTAGCCTGAAATCAAACCTAATTCACCTATGTACGTTATTTCTTTCCTTGCCCAATGGTTAGTAATATCTTGAAATCGTTCCTTAGTAGGTTTCATTTTTTCCTTAGAGGAATCTTTAATGATTCTATACATCATAGATGCCGCTTCTGCCCTGGTGATAGACTTATCCACTAAAAGAGTATTATTGGGGTATCCAAAGATATATTGTTCATGTATTCCTTCTTTGTCTTCTATATAATAAAAACGTATAACTTTTGGAAGATTTTTTTCGTTGATCACCTGATATCCTTCTTCATTCTCCTTTAGCTTCCATCCCGGAAGCATCGGTGCAAAAACATAGAAGACATCTTTCCCATTCCATTGCACAGAATCCGTATAAAACACTTTTCCCGTACCAGTGTCGATACACTCAAGGAGACATTGATTGCCATCCCCCTCTGTGGGAATTTGGTTTAGAGGATTATCGTTATCGGAAGTACTTCCTCCACCACCGCTGCTACTATTATTATCACCACCACTATTGTCGTTGTCTTCTCCATCTTCATCATTTAACTTTTTTACATTGAAACTATCCGTTTGCATGGGGTATAAAATACCATCTGCCTCTACTGTATAAACTACGATATAGCTTCCTTCATCCAAACCAAGTGTATCTACCTGCAAGTTGCCTTTTTGCTGATTGTTTAAAGAAAGCATGTGTTGGATGTCACTTTGGTGAACCTCTTCTAAAGTGTCTGGCACTAAAACCTTAAACTTTGCTTGTGCATCCTTTATATTTTCATTCCCATGATTCTCTATGGTGTAGTTTATCGCAACAGGGTCTCCTTGAGTTACCGTATTAACAGGAATGTGTAAACCACCGCGAACATCCCTTTGAAGATAGTCGCTGATTATGATAGAACACTCCGACTGTGCCACAGGAATGCCATTTTCGCGCACAATTCCAGAAACAGTATAGTCTCCCGGTATCAGTTGCCCAATGTGCCATCCCGTTTCAACCTTTCTACTGGGTTCAAACATGTTCCCTAAGTCAAATACCTGAGTAAAATGAATGTTTCCTGCCTTATCTTTAACTGTAATTGTATGGGTAATTCTTCCTGAGTAATAATTCACAAAATCGTTCTTTACCGTATCGTGAAACTTAGCAATTGTGCCAGCATTATATAGAGGTTTATCACTATAAATCCTATTGGAAAATCCCCCATCCGGAATGATTTCAAAGGGGGTTACAGTTTCATGAATCAGCTTTTCCTGATCATATAACTTTAATCTTGCTCCATAATCACCACTTAAGTAATCTGATGTATCCCAAGTAAAGACTTCCGAGATACTTTCTTCATTCCACTCAATACCATCCTGTACCGTTGTTATAATCTGTCTGTCTTTATCGACAATTTCAAGTACACCGGTAAAGCTTTTGAGTGGTGCCGTGTGGTTCTGACCTTTAAGATTAATTTGAACATTCTCATGTGATCCATAAGAGAATTTATCTGTGGTTAGTTTGCAAGACAAGCCGTCAGGGTTTACTTTTATTTTAATAGGATCCTTAGGAATGGAAATGAGTGCACCTGTGGGATCCTGATATGTAAGCAAAATATCTCTTGCCAATGTAATCGTAGATTCCGGTATAAATCCGGTACCTTTATACTCTAAATCATAATTTAGTACCTTTCCCAAAAACAGCTTAGGGTTGTTCCACTCTACTGAAACAGAGCCGTCCCCGTTTGTAGTTTTGTTGGAAGGTTCTGGGTTCATAGAAATATTGTTTCCCGGAATCACATCACATGGTAGGGTCATGGATAACTTCATGCCAGTTCCGGAAAAAGCCTTTGCTCCCACGGTGATATCGTGAACTATAGGACTGATTCCGGCTGTAGATCGCTTCAGGCGTACATATACCTTAATATATCGTCCCGGAGGAATATCAAAAAGTTTACCGTTCACCACCTTTACTGCTTCCGAAAAGGTAATGCCATCTTCCCCTGAGGAAGCATATACTTCTACGCTACCATCCTCATCCGTCTCAGAAGACCAACTGATGTGTCCCCACTCCGTGCTATTCTGCTCACTATCGAAGACTTCCGTCCAAGTACCTTGATGGGGCGGAGCCGTCAGCGTGCTTCCCGTCATATCACTGTAATTATATAGAACACCACCAAAATTTTGACTTGTCCAAATAATCTTACCGATTGGAGTCTTGCCGTCAGCTCCAATCGGTCCATCATTGGGATCTATTTTTTGGACATATCCGTAATGTGTAGTAATCCAAATAAATCCTTTCGCATCTACGGCTACGCCAATGGGATGTGTGTATACCCCTAGAGTTCCTACATAAGTGCCATCCGACTTCAGCCTTCCAAGGCTGTTGTTATTATAATGCACAACCCAAATATCGTCATCTTTACCCGCAGCACATCCTTGCCCATAATGTCCCTGATTATACTCTCCTACAATGGTCCCATCTGCTGCATATTTAGTTATTATAAAATTAGAACTTGATGAATTCCATACATTACCTTGACTATCTATGGTCATGCCGTAACTATATCTTGAATTACCTAACCAATTCACACCATTGGGACCGCTTAATGGCTTTGCCGTATCCCATCGAAGGAAAGGGCTTGCTGACCAAATCACCTCGTTTTTATCAATTAGTCCTCCATATCCTCCGTATCCTACCGGTCCTTCCGTTCTCAAAAATTTACCTGTCTCACTGTCAATTAAATTAAAAGTTCTGCTCCCCGTTCCACTTACCCATACATTGTTGTCTTTATTAACGGAAACGTGACGAGTTCCGGAGGAAGACACCTTTACGTATTGAGTAATGCACTCATCCTCTGCGGTACTGACCCCGCCATATGTATCTTTACCACCTAGGTTCGTCCAAGGTTTTATATCATTTAAGCCCTTAGAGGTATTACAAATATCATCATTATTTTTATCTATCCAGCCGTTATTTTCATAAAGGCTAATTTTCGTCACACTATTACCATCTCGATTGGCAACCCAAACATTTCCTTCGTAATCCACCGTAGTACGGGAAGGGTTTTTAGGCTGTCCTGCAGGAGAGGTGTAATATTCACCTACAACTTCACAGGTATCCGTATTAATCTTCATGACAGTTCCTTTGCTAGAATTAGCAATCCATATAAAGTTAAAAGGTTTTGTAATCTCATCCAGTGTCAGAGTTCCTTCCTGATTGACCACAAGGCGAATCAGATTCCCTCCATTAAAGTCTTCAAAGGTCTCATACGTTTTTCCAGGGGTGGATTCCGGAATACTTCCTGAACTGTTGACACGAAAGGACAAAGACACCTCGTCCTCTTCATGCATTAGCGTATCCTTGCTTAGTGAATTATCTAAAGAAACATCCGTTACCGGTGGTGCAGGATAGACCTCCAAATATTTATTTATGGTGATGGACTGACCATTTCGTTCTTTAATTACGGCACTGATAAAGTATTTTGTTAGCTCATCTGTGGGAGGCTGAAAAAGGATGGGGTCCATAGATACGATCTTCCGATTGAATCCAAAGGGAATTGTAGATGTCTGTTGCAATAGCGTTTTTTGTTTATTTTTATCTTTGATAGTAATTTCTATATCCAATGTTTTCGAAGTATTGGCCTCCGCACTGATGGACAATCCTACCTGAATTCCTTTACTCATGCCTTGCCTATAGTATTCTGGTGTGAGCTTGATCTCAGATTCCGTTAGGCGAAAGCTTGACTCAATTGTAAAAGCTTTTCTATATAAGTCTAAAAACACATCTTTCTCTTTATCATAAATCATGGTAACAACAGAATAAGTTCCCGGCTCACGATCACCAGTATTCCAACGGTACCTCCCCATGTAGTAATTTAAAGGAATCATATTTCCACTTGGTTCTTCAATATAAAAGGAAAGTTCCATATTGGATTCATAAAACCCTTCTAATAAGGGGAGAAAGGTCATATCCGTATGAGATTTTACATTGCCTTGAGGGGATATTGTCACATCTTTTATGACTCCTTCAGGCACCACAGGAATATTTGCAGGTAAATTTAATAAGTAGACCAGTCTGGCCGTCAATGACGGAGAGTTATACACACTCTGGCCTGACGGTAAATTTGTTTCAACGACTTTTAACGTATCTTCTACTATATTTTCCTCCGTATAGCTTAATGCCTCACATGCATGTAGGGTGATGCTTATGGAGTCCTTTGTTATGCCCCAGGTACCATCGGAATCTTTGTTAGAAATAAGGTATTTTTTAGCTTTAGAAAGTGAAGACTCAAGTAATGGATTAAATAGAGGATTTATTCTTTTACTCTTTTCATATATTATGATAATTTTTGCTGTTAAAAGTGTAGACGATTCCTGTTTATTGATATAGCTCCATCCACCATCGGCATTTTGATTATTAATTAAATAAACTAAAGCTCTTTCAAGTTCATTAGATTTTTCATTTGTTACTGACAGCAAAACATCCATTGCTAACGTAGTGTCAAGAACATCGCTCTCGTACCCTGTGGAAAGCGGCCATCCTCCGTCCATATTTTGTTTTTCAAGTAGGACATCCATACCCATCTCTTCCTGAAAAGTTGGAATTTTTAGTAACCTAAATAAATAATCATTATTCTGTATATTTTGTGACTTTAGCCAAGCAATCCCCTTGTCTATCACTCGAGAATCTTCAAAGGTATCTGCGTTGACTAAGCTTAATACTTCCGCCGTTTCTATAAATGGCAAATCACCCGTCCATTTCCCATCTGGCTCCTGATTATCTATTAACCAATTTATGGTACTTTGGGATATATCCGAATTTTCTCCATATGCATAAATCTCAAATACACCCTGGGGTAACATTGCAAAATTCATGCATACCAACAAAAACACAGCGATTAATCTCCTGACCAATTTTTTTCTCATAAAAAGACTCCCTTTCCACTTTAAAACCCGACTCAAATTAGATAGACACAAAAAATGAAATAGCAAAACTTTAATTGTTTCACCATTTAATCAAGTCAAATCTAAAATGCATTTCATCTTATTAAATTTTTAAATTTTTCAATTGATTTCCCAAAATTTTAGTTTTAGTAAAGCACCCCGAAACTACTTTACCGTAAAGAATTTCTTAGATATGTCTACCCCTGAATGTTTAATTCTTAGTTTGACAAAATTATATATCATAACAATTATTTTTACAAGTTTTTTTATTTTGAAAGTTTATTTCAAATGATTTCGAATAATTATTCCCCAACCTTCACTTCCCTATCAAAACTAAACAAGTAAAGATAGGTCTCTAGCACCTTTTTCCCTAGAATCTTTTCCAGGGCCTCTTTATATAAGGAGAGCTGACCTTCATAGCTTTTCACCAGTTCTTCGATGGCAGATTCCTCATACGTTTTCCTAAGGTAATTGCTCTTGTAGTCCAAAAGGATTAGCCCTTCCCCCTCCTCAAAGTAGCAATCTATGGTTCCCTGCAGGATGATTTCTTCCCCTGAGAATTCTTTCTTTAAATTAAAGGAGCTTTCTTTGTATAAGTTTTTTGCTTGGCTGGCACGCTTTCCAATGTTGGAATCAAAGAAGGCCAACACCTTTTTTCGGTCGATGACCTGCCCTTCCGCCTCCAGTAAAATCTCACCCTTCACAAGTTCCTTAATTTGCTCGTCGATATAACTTTCCCTTCGATTTTCCGGTTGCATCATAAGACCAAAGTCCAAATGCTCCATCAAGGTGTGTATTGCTGTTCCTACCTCTGATGGAGAGAGGAGTTTTTCGCCCTGCAAAAATGCGGGCATTACTAACGCTTCCCTTTTATAGTTTCCAGCTTGATTTTGATAATTTTTCAATTGATTCAATTCGGAGACGGAAAACTTTGATTTTAAAAGAGTCGCTTTTGAAAACTCATATTGGTACTCCAATCTTCCATGAATCTCTTCCATAAGGTTAACATCAAAACTTTGACCTGAGGTTTTCTCCAAGATGGATTTCACATCATCCAAGGACCTTGCTTCATTTTCTCGGTTAATTTGAATCTCCTGCTTATTGTGGACAAAAAGCTTTAAATTTGTCCTGCTGAGAATGGGCATGATGTAATCCAAATAATTGCTTCCTCTCATAGGGATACCCTCTATGAGATCATATTGGGACTTAGATTTTTCAAAATCCTGCAAAGAACCCAGCAATACCAACTTATCCATAGCCCTGGTAAAGGCTACGTAAAGCACACGGATTTCCTCCGCTAAATCCTCTCCGATCTTTTGTTCATCGATAATGGTTTGCAGCAAGGTTTTTTTATAGCTTTTATTAGAGCCATCCACCCAACGCAATCCAATACCTATATCTTTATGGAAACATAAGGAAGATCCGGTGGTGCCTAAGCGAAATTTTTTCGCCAATCCCCCCACCAAAACCATGGGAAATTCCAGCCCTTTACTCTTATGAATGGTCATGATTCGCACCACATCATCCTTTTCCCCCAATAGCTTCACCTGCCCCATGGAGATTTTTTCCTTTTTAATCGCCTCTATATACTGTATGAAAGAAAATAACCCGGACCTTTGATTTTGTTGAAAAGATACCGCTTTGTCCACCAAGGCGCGAATATTCGCTTCCCGCTGTACACCCCCCGGCAATGCCGCCACATAATCCGCATAAGCCGTCTCTCCCAAGATCATCCACAAAAAATCATCTAAGGGCATAAAGGTGGCTTCCTTTGCCCATCGCCTGATTCGATTGATAATCCCTTTACACTTTCTCTTTAGTTCCTCATTACCTCCCCGTTCTCCATACAGGGTAAAGGCCTTATGATACGGACCGGATCTTTCAGGGATACGAATAGAAATCAACTCTTCTG
This sequence comes from uncultured Anaerovorax sp., assembly GCA_964582545.1. Lineage (GTDB taxonomy): Bacteria > Bacillota > Clostridia > Peptostreptococcales > Anaerovoracaceae > JAVVUJ01. The sequence goes on along the minus strand of CAZOSB010000002.1, from coordinate 71,931 downwards.
TGGTCAAGTCAAAGATAGGAGATCTGAGTACGCTGATCAATGGAAGATCTTGCCTGTAGTTGTCTATCACCCGCAGCAGGTTCAAAAGAACTTCTACCTCCACCGTGTGAAAATATCCATCCCCTCCATCTGCAAAGGATGGAATTCCTTCCTTGGATAAAGCCTGTCCATAGAGTTCTGCCGTATTTTTCGCCCCTCTCAACAGTATGACAATGTCTCTTTTCTTCAATTCCTTCCACTTTTGAGATTTGCAATCATAATAGGGAGTACCCAAGGCCTCCTTTATGATGGAGGCTGCACAGTATGCCTCTTGCTCCATCTTTTTCATGTCTCGAATTTCCTCATCGGGGATCTCATCCTCGACCAATTTATAGTCCGCAATATGAAGCTCAGGTTCAATCATTCCCCCCGGTCCTTCTATTCCTTGATAGAGTTGTGCCTTTTCATCATAATCCAAGCCTGTAGTCTCTTTGCTCATTATATGGCTAAATACTGAATTGACACATTGAATAATAGATGCTTTACTTCTAAAGTTTTCATTTAGGTCCACTATTGTATTTATTTCTGACTGATTTTTTGAGTAATCCTCATACTTATGAATAAAAATTTCCGGCTCTGCAAGTCGAAACTTATAAATGCTTTGTTTTACATCTCCCACCATAAACAAGTTGTTATCTCTTTTTATTTTTCCTATGAGGGTTTCCTGCACCAGATTGCTGTCTTGATATTCATCGATAAAAATATATTGAAACTTGTCTCGGTATTCTTTCGCAACGTTTTCATTTTCTAAAATTTTTAAAGCATAATGTTCGATATCGTTAAAATCCAATAGACCTCGGTCCTGCTTTTCTTTTTTATAAAATTCGTCAAACTCCATTACCAGTTTTGACAAAAACCTTGCCCCCCTATAGGTCTCATTGATTTCAGTTATGTATTCTGATAATGGGCGAAGGGCAAATCGGGTGCTGATCTTCTTCAAGAGGTTTTTGGCTTCATTTCTCAGCGCAGTTACTCTATCCTGAATCTCTTCATAGTCAGCTTTTTCCGCTTTCCCAGCTCTGAACTGTTGAAACTTCACAGCGGAAAGTTTGGATAAAGCTTCACCGAATTCCTCTGCATCTGCAAAATCCTTTTCAAATACCTCCTGTAAGCCAGCCAGGCTGTCCATATCCTGCCTGCATTTTAAAACCAAGCCCTCTAAACCTGTGTCCTCCAACAGCTCTTCCGTTTTGGAGAAAAACTTTAATGCTTGAGATAGAGAGGATAAAATAATTGCTCTCATTTGACCATAGAGACTCCCCTGGAGAAATTCCTCCTGGGATAGTTTCAACTCCTCAGTCTTTTCCTCAAGCCAATCATAAGGATTGGGCATACTCTGAATGAATTCATGGGTGGACAATATCATTTCTTTCGCTACAGTTTCGTTTTTGGATGAACAATACTCTGTCAAAAAATAAAAAAATTCCGGATCCTCTCTTTCAAATAAGTCTTGAAAGAGTTGATCTAAGGCACTGCCCTGTAAGAGACTTTTCTGAGTATCGTCGCAAATTCGAAAATTCGGTTCCGCTTGAATAATATGAAAGTATCTTCGGATAACCTCCATTGAAAAAGCGTGAAATGTACTGATATTGGCTTGGTTGATCATACTTAACTGCTCACGCAGGAAATCTTTACGACCATTCTCGTTGCTTTCCATCTCCAAAGAAAGGGCATTGACGATTTTCTCACGCATTTCAGTGGCGGCAGCATTGCTGAAAGTTACGATCAACATGGAGCTTAAGGGTACCTGATCCTCCACCAAAAGTTTTTTTATTCTTTCCACCAAAACAGCGGTTTTTCCGGATCCTGCCGCAGCAGAGACCAAGATATTTTTATTCCTAATCTGGATGGTTTTGGATTGAGCATCCGTCCATTTCATTACATACTCCCATCTTAATATTCATTTTATAATTTAATGATGTAATTTAAAGCCGTTTAGAATCATGACATTTTCATATTTAATGAAATCTCATATTAATTTTATCTTCTGTAAAATCTGTGCAATTTTATGACCCTTGGGCAAAAGCTCTATTTCATTTTTTTCGATTGCCTTAGTTTTCAAAAGCATGATTCCATAGGTCAAACCGCCCCCTCCGATGGAAACCACGGTGGAAAGACTGTTTCCCAGAATTCCAAACAAGCCGTAATAGAGACCTAACACCAGAACAAACATGGTTATCCCTGCCAATAGGGGACGTAATATGGAAAGGTTAAGGTCAAATTTTGTTTCTGTAATCCTCTTTACCGCAACAAAGTTAATAATTCCAATGACTCCATAAGCCAAGGTGCTTGAGATTGCTGCTCCCTCTACATTGAGAGAAGGAATACCCACCAGAATATAGGTGCTGATACACTTTACAACCAAGCCCACTAACAGAGATACCACCGCTACCGAAGGTTTTCCCAAACCCTGTAGCACCCCTGCCATGGTCTGCGCCACGGATAAAAAAATGATTCCTATGGAGAGGAAAAAAAGGCAATTTGCTGCCCCTGCCGCACTTTCTGGTTGCAGCGGAAAAAGCAGTAACATGATTGGTTTTGCCAAAGCCATGAGGCCAAAGGTGCATGGAATTCCTATAATCATAGACATTCTCAGTCCCAGACGTACATTGGTATGAAGAAATTCATGATCCTTTAGACTATTGGCGGCTGCTATAGCCGGTACCATACTTAAAGCGATGCTGAGTGCCAGCGCCATGGGAATGTTGATCACCGGTCCCGCCAAACCCGTCAGCTGCCCATATAGAGCATTACCCGCTTCCTCTGTAAATCCAATTTCCTGAAGCCGCCGCATGATGATGGCTACATCCGCTATGTTCATGATAGGTAAAATGGAAACTCCTATGGTGATGGGAATGGCAATTTTCGTTAAAGTTGCTAATATCCTCTTGCCGCTTTCCCGATCTTCTTGATTCGCCTTAGATATATCGACCTTTAATTTCTTTCTTTTAATCAGATAGATGATTATAAGAATTGCCACACCTGCCACAGGTCCTACGCTGGTACCAAAGGTAGCGCCCGCTGCTGCTATCTCAAGACCTTTGGAAAGTAAAACCACCGCTAAGGTCAATCCTATAGCCACCCTTACCGCCTGCTCCACCAGTTGGGAAACCGCTGTGGGTTCCATCTGCTGCAACCCTTGAAAATATCCTCTGAACACCGCCATGATAGGTACGAACAAAAGGGCCGGCGAAATGGCCACCATAGCATAATATGCCCCTGGATTTCCGAAACCTTCCACCAGAGGACGAGCAAAGACAAAGATGAACGTAGATGCCACAACTCCTAAAGCAAGCATTAAGATAAAAGAAATCTTAAAGACCCGATGTGCTTCTCCATCGTGACCCAAGGCAATCCTCTCCGATACCATTTTCGAAATGGCCGCTGGAGCACCGTTTGTAGAGAAAACCAATAAAAATACATAAATGGGATAAGCAGTTTGGAAGTAACCCATACCCGTATCACCGATAATGTTACCCAAAGGGATTCTGAATATTGCCCCCATCACTTGTACGAGTAACCCTGCTACCCCTAAAACCGCTGCTCCCCTTACAAAGGTTTTTTTCTTTGTCATCCTTACCTCTTCCCAGCCTTCTATCTATTATAAAAGTCTAATATCCTTTGTTTTTATTAATTGCTTTTAAGCTTTATCTATTATAACAAAAATATTACAGAAACTACAGATATTTTTTGTTTTAACAGAAGAAAAAAATAAAAAAAATGAGCAAGACCGATAGTTTTACGGTCTGCCCATCTTTAATTCAATCTATACATTATTTAATCGACTGAAATCTTAAGTGGATGATTTTGTCGCTTCCTGAAATTCTTCTTTGATTTTTTTCAGCAGCTCCTTGTTGCAAATCACTTCATATCCCGTCAACGCCAACGCTTTCACAGTTAGGATCATCTGCTCATTGGCATAGGGGGTGACAGAAAAGTCAGCAAACTCTCTCGTATGCGCCGCCGTTTTCTCATCCCCACAGATATCAAAATAAGGATGAATCGAAGGGCAAACGTGACTTACATTTCCCATATCCAAAGAACCAAAGCTTTTTCGCGACTCATGAATCTTCTTACACCCCATATCTTGAAGCTTCTGTGAAAAAATGCCCGACAAAGTTTCATTTGTGATCAAATTGTAATAGGTGGCTTCATAGTTTGAAATTTTTACATTAGCTCCATTAGCGAGAGCAGAAGCTTGCCCGCACTGTTTCAGCTTTTCTACCAGAGACATCAGATATTCTTTCGTAGTGGCTCTGGCATAGAAGTCTGCACAAGCATAATCCGGCACAACGTTAGCCGCCACACCACCATCTTTAATGATTCCATGAATCCGTGCATCCGATCTGATGTGCTGCCTAAGGGCATTGATATTGTTAAAAAGACCAATGACGCCATCCAAAGCATTGATCCCTAACTCAGGGCTGGTAGCTGCATGGGCGGATTTTCCGAAGTATTCAAATCTCAAGGCTTCCATGGCAAGGGATTTTCCGCTCTGGCAGTACCTGTTTTCAGGGTGAGCTACCAAGGTCACGTCCACCTCATGAAATGCGCCCCCATCTGCCATCAACACTTTGGCTCCGCTGGTTTCTTCTGCCGGGCAACCAAATACCAACACTTTCCCCCCGACTTCATCAATGGCTTTGCTCAGCGCAATCCCAGCCCCAGTGCTTACCGCCCCCAAAATATTATGACCACATCCATGCCCAACGCCGGGTAACGCATCATATTCCGCGAAATATGCAATGGTTGCTCCATCTTTGCCCGAGTCATGCGTCGCTTTAAAAGCTGTAGGTAAACCCATAAAATTTTCTTCAACCACGAAATTATGTTTTTTCAGCAAATCAATATGAGATTTACAAGCAAAATGTTCTTCGTTAGAAAGTTCAGGATTTTCATAAATTTCTTTGCTCAGGCATATCAGTTCGTCCTTTATAACCTCCGCGGCATTTACTATACGCTTCATCTTCTCCCCATTTCTGTGTTCTATTGTAAAACTCTGGTAAAATCTTAAAAAGGTCCATAGTTGATTAAGTTAGCAACCATGATAAATACACCACCCATTATAATCCATAATATCATAATTGGTCCACAGAATTTTACCCACTTTTCATAAGGAACTTTCGCTACTGCCAAAAGAGCCATCAAAGTTCCAGAGGTTGGAATGATTGAACTTGTAAATCCATCACCGAATTGATAGATCAATACTGCAATTTGTCGATTGATTCCGATAACATCTGACAGCGGTATCATGATTGGCATGGTTGCGGCTGCTTGACCTGTTCCGGAAGGAATAAAGAAATTGACGACGATTTGTACTAAATACATTCCAATAACAGCGATTGCTTCCGGTAACCCCTTAATCAATCCTGATAGCGCATGTATAATGGTATCGATAATCATCCCATCCTGCATTACCACAAGGATTGCACGTGCTACCCCAACCATAACGGCTCCACCTACCATGGATCTAGCTCCTGCAATAAACTCTCGGACAATTCCATCTGCGCCAAACCTACCAATGATACCTGCAATAACCCCTAAAATTAGGAAGAGTGCGCCGATTTCTATGACACCCCATCCCAACACAAATACGCCGTATGCCAAAACACCAAAGGTGACCAAAACTGTAAGCAAAACTAGGATTTGTCTTTTTGTCAATGGATTGATCGTGGATAAGTCTATTATTTGACCAGCCTCAGACAATTCAAGTTCTCGAACGTAACTGCTGTCGGGGTTATTCTTTACCTTAGAAGCGTATCTCATGATACATGCAGACGTGATAATCAGCATAACCGCCCATACCGCAATTCTAAAGCCGATTCCCGAAAAAATTGGAAGCTCTGCCATCTTCTGTGCAATTCCAACCGTAAAGGGATTCATTGCACCTGAGCAGAATCCGCATGCAGCACCGAGAGTGATCATGGACATCCCAACAAGGGCATCATATCCCAAGGCTCTAGCCAAAGCGATTCCTATGGGGACAAAGACAATATTTTCCTCCGCCATCCCAAAGGTAGCCCCCCCAATTGAAAAGAGCATCATGACCAAGGGAATCATCATGGTACCTTTGTTTCTAAAGCTTACCGCCACTTTTCCTATACCGTTCTCAATAGCCCCTGTTGCCGTAATAATTTGAAAAGCACCTGCAACTATGATGATAAAGAAAATAATTTCCTGTCCTGCTGCCATTCCTCGAGGAATAGAAGTAAACACTTGCAGTAAACTTACATTGCTCTGCTCTGTGTACGCAAAGCTTTCTGGGTCCACTACCTGCCTTCCTGTGTGTGGTTCTTCCACTCTCTCATATTGCCCGGAAGGAAATATGTAAGAGCAAAGTGCCATGGTTACAATAACGATAAATAATAGCACTATAGGATGCGGCACTTTTAATTGTTTTTTAACTTTTTCTGTCATGATCTTACCTCCTTATATAATTTGAGCATTGACTTATCTATTGCAAAAACATCCTGTCTACCACTAAAAATGTTACTTTACACTATTTTGAAATTAAATTCGATGTTTTAAATTGCGAAATAGTATTATAACAAGTTCAGTAAGTTTACCCTCCGCTGTAGCAATGATTGATTTTGATACCCGGTTATTCTTTCCACAAACCGGGCTTTACCTCCCTGGGAAGAGGACTTTCATATGTAATTTCACTCTCTTGGAATTCACGCTTTGCCTCTTTACACAGATCCGGGTTCTGAAGAAAATCAGCAGCTGTTTTCGCAAGGATGCCGGCAGCTGTGCGCAACCCTTTATGCGCTATAGACGACTTTCCTTGGGATACGACTTGCCAAGAGTGAGAAGGTGTTCCCATTGCATAACATGTTGCAAAAAACTGACCTGTCGGAACCACATGGCTTACATCCCCTACATCGGTGGATCCAAACATTGGAGTGGGTGGATAAAAAAACTGAGAAATGGAATTTTGCAATACATCATTTTTTATTTCCTTGATTTTTTCTAAACTATCTTCTGTTTGAATCAATTCATCCAAGATTCTTAGAAGCTCTGTACTTGGCAAAGTATCTTTAAAATTTTGTGAAAACTCCATTTCTTCCTGCGTATAAACCACAGGAGGCGTAGATAAAAAATTTTCACAAATGATTTTGGAAATGGTTTTGTTACTGATGAAATCCGCATAACCGCTTACGATTCTTTTATGGGACTCCGTTTCTGTCATTAAGGATGCACCCTTTGCAACCTTGTCTACCCTTTGACAGATCTCGTCTAATTGCCAGAGTTTTGGCGCTCGTATGGCATATAAGACCTCCGCTTCCTTTTGAACCACATTGGGAACATTCCCACCTGCATTTGTAATGGCATAATGAATTCTGGCCTCTGGAATGATATGCTCCCTCAGGTAGTTGACACCTATATTCATAAGCTCCACAGCATCTAACGCACTTCTTCCTAAATGAGGTGCAGCGGCGGCATGAGCGCTGGTTCCGCAGAATTTATAAAACACTCTGATATTTGCCAGTGATCCGCTCCTAACTACAGAGTTAAAGTAGTTAGGGTGCCAGGTAAGCGCTATGTCCACATCGTCGAAGGCCCCCTCTCGAACCATAAAGGATTTTCCTGCTCCTCCCTCTTCAGCCGGGCATCCATAGTACCGAACGGTTCCGGAGAGATTGTTTTCCTTCAAACAATCTTTAACTGCAGCTGCCGCCAACGCTGCCGCAGCTCCTAAGGTGTTGTGTCCGCAACCATGTCCATTTTTACCGATACCAGTCTCCGTTTTTTCAAAATTACCTGCCTCTTGATGGAGTTCAGGCAGGGCATCAAATTCTCCTAAAATGGCAATCACGGGACTTCCGTTTCCAAACTCAGCGGTAAAAGCCGTTTTCATGCCACAAACATTTCTTGTAATCCTCATTTCTTCTTTTTCAAGAATTGCTATCTGAGCTTCTGCCGACTGAAATTCTTCGAACTTTGTCTCTGCAAATTCCCAAATCAAGTCATTTAGATCACAAAACTTTTGAAAATTTGTTTCAATATAAGATTCAATCATTTTTTTCATGTTGGTTTTACCATTTGTCTTTCTTAATATTATAATTATTATATTCTCTCTGGCTGTTCCTGAAAAATATTCTTTGACTATATGCATATAAGAAAAAACTATATAAAATAAAAACCATAGTGTGATAAAATGTAGTCAGAAAAAAACTTCAACTTTTTAATTTTCATTTTAATAAAATCGCCTTTAGCAATAGTGATTTACTTTTACCAAATATAAAGGAGAAATCATGAATATACAACAATTAAAATATATTCTGGAGATCGAACGTCAAGGCTCCATATCTAAGGCTGCGCAAACCCTTTTCATTTCTCAGCCAAGCTTAAGTAACGCCATCAGAGAATTTGAGTCAGAATTGGGACTTTCCGTTTTTCTCAGGAGTAAAAACGGCATTAAGCTGACAGCAGAAGGCAGCGAAATTTGCAAATATGCTCGCTCTGCACTTTTTCATTTAGATAACATCAACAAGTTATCCACGAATAAGTCAAATTTTCATCTCACTACCGAAAATTGTTCCTTTGTGATGGAAGCGTTTATCAAACTATGTCAAAGATATGAATCCAATGAAAATATGGACTTTACCCTGAAAAATGATGAGATGATGGATGTGATAAACAGTGTATCCAACCTGGAAAGTGACCTAGGGGTTCTTCTGATTAACAGCTCCACCTTCGACTTATGCATCAGCATTTTAAACTCAAAAAATTTGGAGTATACGTTGATTAAAAAACTTGCTGTCAATATTAACTTGCGCAAGGATCATCCTCTTTTAGCTGAGACCCCCTTCCCTTTTCATAAGTTAAAAAACTACATGTATGTCAAATATGCCAATGAAAAAAATCATACCTTAAGTTATATGCCGGATCTCTCTTCCTTGGAAATCATCAATCCACAGAAAACCATTTCCGTGGCGGATAGAGAATTAAAATGTAGCATCGTATCAAAGACAGATTCCTTTAGCGTCGGATGTACACTTCATCCTGACTTTTATGCTAAGTTTAACATTACCACCATTCCTATCCCGGATAATTATGCAAACCTAGGATTTATCAAGACAAAAGGAAGCTATTTGAGCAGTGAATGCGATGAATTTATCAAGCTACTGAGGGAAGAGCTAAATCGGGATTGTCTGAATACTTTATCTGAATGAGAATTAAAATGTACTTTTAAAAAGGTAATATCTATTGTGTGATGAAAGGATCGGTAAGCTTATGTTGGATATAAAAATTATCAATGGGCAAATGGTAGATTGTGAAAACAAACGTTTAGTTGAGGCTGATATCGGTATAAAAGACGGCAAGATTACTCATGTAAATCATTGTCCTGAGGCGGTCATAACCATTGACGCTACCGGATTGATGGTTTCCCCTGGTTTTATTGATATTCACATGCACGAGGAGGATTTGTCATTAACAAAAGGTGCATATTTTGACATTTCAGAAGTCCTTCTAAAAAACGGAATAACCACTGCGGTAGGTGGTAATTGTGGATCAAACAGGAATAACTTCTATGAGTTTATCGATTTCATCAATAAGCAAGGGTACCCTATGAATTTTATGACTTACATAGGTCATAATTATCTTCGCAATTTATCCGGAAATACGGATATTTATCAAAAGTCTTCACAGGGTCAAATAGAATTCATTGCAGCGGAGATCGAAAAGGCTGTGGAATTTGGAGCTCTAGGTCTCTCCTATGGCTTAGAATATTGTCCAGGCATCGATATGGAAGAAATGGTTTCTATCTGTAAAAATATTATCGGCAATTCCAAACTCCTAACCTCCGTCCATGCACGAAGCGATGCGAAAAATGCAATCCAAGCAATAGATGAAATAGAAGAACTGGCCACAAGCATAAACATCCCACTGCAAATATCTCACATCTCAAGCCTTTGCGCCTATGGCAATATGAAAGAAGGTTTAATAAAGATAGAGGCCATGAGAGACAAAGGTCTTGACATATTGGTGGATGCCTATCCCTATGGAGCATTCAGCTGCAAAATCGGCAGTTCTGTGTTTGATGAAGGCTGTTTTGACAATTGGAACAAGAGCTTTGATAGTATTATGTTGGCAGAAGATCCATATAAAGGGATATACTGTGACAAGGAACTTTTTTATAAAATCCGCAAGGAACACCCCCTGATGTATGTAGTAGCCATGGTGATGAACGAAGATGAAATCAAGGACGCACTAAAGAAAGATTACGTCTTTGTGGGCAGCGATGGCGGTTATAACAGCAGGCAAGGACATCCTCGAGGGGCTGGAACTTTTACCAGAGTTTTGGGAAGATATTCTAGGGATGAAGCTATCTTTGATCTGTTTGAAGCAGTCTCCAAGATGACAATTATGCCGGCAAAACGACTGGGCGTACACGGACAAAAAGGTCTCATCAAGGAAGGGTACGATGCGGATGTCACCATATTTGATTATGAGAAGGTGTTGGATATGGCTACCTTTCACGAGCCTCAAGCTCCTCCAGAAGGAATTCACACCGTATTGGTGAACGGAAAACTATCATACCAGAATGGAAAAATCTTAAGTTACTCCAACGGGAAGTTTATCAGATCACGATACTAAGTTCATCAGATCACGATACTAAGTTCATCAGATCACGATACTAAGTTCATCAGATCACGATAATTTGATATAATTTAAATGGACCATTTTTCTGTATTTATTTCAAAAATTTTCATAACCTATATATTTTATTTTATTTTTTTGGTATAATAATACAATAACATAAATGCGAAATGAAAGCAGGTAACACAAATGCAGAAAAGAACACCTACTTTACTTATGATACTAGACGGATATGGCATCAATAAAACATCCGCTGGTAATGCTATTGCACAATCTGATACAGACCAGCTGGATCAGCTCTTCAGCAAATATCCTTACACCACCTTAGGTGCCTGTGGCATGTCTGTAGGACTTCCCGAAGGTCAAATGGGAAATTCAGAGGTGGGTCATCTCAATATCGGTGCTGGACGCATCGTATATCAAGAGCTTACGAAGATCTCAAAATCCATAAAAGATAAAGATTTTTTTAATAATCTATCCCTTAACAAAGCGATGGATCATGCTTTGAAAAATAATTCCGCATTACACCTTCTGGGATTGCTATCCGACGGTGGCGTGCATAGTCACATTACACATTTATTTGCCCTCTTGGATATGGCCAAGGAAAAAGGTATAAAGGACGTTTTTATTCACGCTTTGTTGGATGGGCGAGATGTTCCCCCTCAATGTGCTCAGAATTACTTTGATCAATTGGAATATTATATAAAAAAGATTGGCTTAGGAAAAATTGCCACCATCTCTGGAAGGTATTATGGCATGGATCGCGATAATCGCTGGGATAGAGTGCAAAAATCCTACGATTGCATGACTTTAGGTTTTGGTCAAAGCAGCGATTCAGCAGAAAATGCTTTGATTGATGCATATGCCCGAGGAGAAAACGATGAGTTTGTTCTTCCTACCGTTCTGACCCCTCAACATTCCGTGGAGAACGGGGATGCACTAATTATGTTCAATTTCAGACCTGACAGAGCCAGAGAAATCACTCGTGCCTTTGTAGATCCTTCCTTCGATGGTTTTGAAAGGGGCAAAATTCTAAGAAATCTGTGTTATGTTTGCATGACTCAATACGATCTGGTTATGCCCAATGTTTTAGTGGCCTTTCCTCCCCAGTCTTTGAACAATACTCTGGGAGAATATCTATCCAATCTGGACAAAAGGCAACTACGAATTGCAGAAACAGAAAAGTATGCCCATGTAACATTTTTCTTCAACGGTGGTATAGAGGCCCCTTACAAGGGTGAGGACAGGATTTTAGTTCCATCCCCTAAGGTAGCTACCTACGACCTGCAGCCTGAAATGAGTGCCTATGAAGTGACAGAGAAGGTCATTGAGCAGATAGAATCCGGAAATTACGATTTTATCGTTTTAAACTATGCCAATCCGGATATGGTAGGTCATACGGGAATCATATCTGCCACTGTAAAAGCCATTGAAACATTAAATGAATGTGTTCCTAAGGTGATAGATGCTTTGCTAAAAGAAGGCGGCGAAGCCGTTATCACAGCTGACCACGGAAATGCAGATGTCATGACGGATGAAAACAATAATGTAATAACCTCCCACTCTCTAAACCCCGTCCCCTTTCTGGTTATAACACAAAAGCCAATCACCTTAAGGGACGATGGAGTTTTGGCGGATATGGCCCCTACTCTATTGGATTTAATGAAAATTCCAAAGCCTGAGGAAATGACAGGCAAAAGCTTGATAAAATCCTGGTAAAAAAGTTGTTTGAAAGGCTTACTGGCTGTTGACTAAACAGAAAAAAAAGAGTAACATTGGTATGTAGATTTATTTTTTTAATGAGGTGTATATATGGATTTTGCAATAGTAATAGGTATTGTTGTCGGGTTTGGGGCTTTATTGATGGGCTTCGTTCTTGAACACGGAGTTCTCAGTTCATTACTCTTATTGAGCCCTGCTGTAATTGTTATCGGAGGAACTATTGGTGCAACCATTGCTTCTACCAGTTTACGTGACTTTCTGAATGCTTTAAAATCAGTTGGAAAATCCTTTAAGCCTTCAGGAAATCCCGGAGAAATCATCGATACTGTTTCAGAATTCTCAGATATTGCAAGAAAAGAAGGTATTACGGCTTTAGAAGCAGCGATGGGTAAATTACCTATGAATACAGATGAGCAATATCTGATGAAGGAAGGAATCATTTTAATTCTTGAAATGAAATCTGTTGACCAAATTAGGAATATTATGGAAAACGAAGTACATTCTTTCAGTGCCAAAAAACAAATAGAAATCGGGGTATTTGAATCTGCTGGAGGGTTTTCTCCCACCATGGGGATTATCGGTACGGTTATGGGTCTCATCAACGTTTTATCCAATATGGGATCGCCAGAAGAACTGACAAAATCTATTGCAGTAGCCTTTATTGCCACCTTATACGGGGTTGTTTTGGCCAATGTCGTATATTTGCCAATCGCAACCAAATTAAAAAGTAATTTAAAACGTCAAAAGATTATCAGAGAGATGATTATAGATGGTGTCTGCATGATTGCCAGCGGATCCATCAGCAGAGATGTGAAAAATCAACTGTCATTATATTATAATGCTTTTGCAGATGGCAATAAAAAATATAAAGAAGGCATAGACAATTAATAATTGATACGTATAAGGTTTATCTTAAAATGAATTGATAAGAGGCTTAAATATGAGTAAAAGAGTAGAAGAAGCAGAGCACGAGGGCAATAATGAGCGTTGGTTATTGACTTACTCCGACATGATTACCCTTCTATTGGCTTTGTTTATTATGTTATATGCTATGAGCAATGTGGACGCCGAAAAGTATAAGGCCATTGCTGCTGCCATGGGTGCTGCTTTCAACAACCCCCCCGTAGTGGGCGAGGGAACTGGCAGTACGTCTGCTAGCGGAACCACAGGTAGTGCGGCTGGTGGAAATACGGGCGGAAACACAGCTTCAAATTTAAACATGTCACAACTTTATGAGCAATTAAATAATTACGTCAAGGAGGCAGGCTTAGAAACTCAAATCGAAGTCTCGGGAACCAACGATTACGTGGCTATCAATTTAAAGGACAGCGTCCTATTTGTTCCCGACAGCCCCGAAATGTTACCGGGAGGGGAACCTATTCTGGTATCCATTGAAAAACTGTTAGAAGCTGCCTATGTACAGATTGGTCATATTACCATCAAAGGTCATACCGCCTACATCGCTGGTCAAGACAGCCCACAAAGTGAACAGTTCGGATGGACCCTTTCTTCTGAAAGAGCTTTAAACGTACTTAACGCTTTTACAAGGAACGGAATGCCACCCAACAAATTTTCTATAGAGGGATGCTCCCATTACGCGCCTGTGGCTTCCAACGATACAGAGGACGGTCGAGCAAAAAATAGACGCGTAGAAATTTATATTACCAAATAATTTAAAGAAAATCCTAAAGGAAAATATTTATAATTTCCAGAAATATCGCAAGCGATATTTCCTCCATAAAAAAAGTGACCTTATCGGTCACTTTTTTTATGGAATTTACTGTCTATATTCTGTCCCTTTAGTAAAGGTTTGCAAATATTTCTCTAATCTCTTCATCACTGAGTGGTACATAGTTATTTGCCAACAGTCTCTGCTGATTATCCACAGTGGACTTGGTAAACTCATCGATCTGAGCTTCCACCATTCCGTATTCCTTTAAAGGTTTCTTCTGAATCAGCTTGTTCAAGAAAGTTTCCAATTCATCATAAACGTCGGCATTCTCATCACACCCTAAAGCATCTGCAAATATCTTTGTGGCTTGCGTGATTTTTCCTGTAGGATTCTTCCTCATGTACATCTTAAATACTTCTGTGAAAAACTGGTAATTTGCTTCCCCGTGAGGAACGTGGAACGCCCCACCGATGGAGTAGGATAAAGCGTGAACAGCTGCACATCCGGCATTTCCAAAAGCGATACCCGCATAATTGGAAGCCAGAACGAAGTCCTTCAGATAATTAAATCTTTCCTCTTCTCCCTTTTCCACAATTTCCTTATACCCCGACATAATCATTTCTATGGCTTTTAAAGAGTACATCTCTGTAAAAGGTGATGCCTTCGGTGAAAGGTAGGATTCAATAGCATGAATCAGCGCATCCACGGAACTTGTTACAAAGAACTTATAAGGAAGTCCCTTTACTGTTTCAGGCACCAAAACGGCAATATCCGCATAGGTTTCGTCTACTGCAAGACCTTTCTTTGTATGTAATGACTTCAGCTCAGCAATAGTGACATTGGTAACCTCAGAACCTGTACCGCAGGTGGTAGGAACTACAATCAACTCCTTCACTTTCTTGGGGGCTACTACGCCGGTGAAAAGGTCGATGGATTTAGTTGGAACATCCAAGGCTAATATTTTACAAATATCTACAATGGTACCGCCACCAAAAGCTACGATTCTCTTAAAATCGTATTTTTTCATTTCCTCGGCCATTGCATCAATCATTTCATCAGAGGGTTCTCCTGCTCCAAATTTTTCTTGATAGATAACATTGGTTTGAACCCCTAATGGTGCCACATATGGTGTGAATAACCACTCATTTGTGATCAACAAATCATCCTTACCTACTTTAAACTCGTCATTAAACTCTTTAAAGGTTTCAAAGTAAAAAACCTTTGGCACTACTCTTAATGCTTGCATTATAAATCTCCTCCTTAAAATTCAGCGTTGAAACGCTTTTTAAATTCTGATTTCAATTCTTCCCTGAAATCAGGATGTGCGATATTGATTAAAGCCCTAGCTCTTTCTTTTAACGTTTTCCCTTTTAACAGCGCTACTCCATGTTCCGTTACGATGTATTGTACATCGTGTCTGGAAGTAGTAACTGCCGCACCATGATCGATATATGGCACAATCTTCGAGATGAGCGTTCCGTCCTTTTTCTTTGCTACAGAAGGCATTGCAATGATGTTTTTTGCTTTACCATCTAAGCTCATAGCCGCTCCTCTACAGAAATCCACTTGACCGCCAACACCTGAAAATTGCTTAGTTCCAATAGAGTCAGACACAACTTGACCCATGAAATCCACTGCTAAACAGGAGTTAATGCAAACCATATTGGTACAGCGGGATACTACTACAGGATCGTTTACATAGTCTACCGTTCTCAACTGAACCATTGGATTATTAGCCGCAAAATCATAGAGTCTCTTGGTACCCATCAAAAAGGTTACCACCATCTTACCATGATCTAACCCCTTTTTAGAACAATTGATAACCCCGGCCTCATAAAGATCCACAACACCGTCGGAAATCATTTCCGAATGAATGCCCAAATCTTTCTTACCCTTTAGGGATTGAAGAACCGCATCAGGGATAGCACCAATGCCTAGCTGAAGCGTAGAGCCATCTTCCACCAACTCCGCGCAGTTTTTGCCAATAGCAAGCTCGATTTCGCCGATATTGGGAAGCCCTATTTCAGGAATAGGATGGGAGGATTCTACAAATTTATCAATTTCGCTTACGTGGATAAAAGAATCTCCATATACCACAGGTATTTGATCATTCACTTCCGCCAATACAATCTTCGCAGATTTTACACCTTGCACGCTATAGTCAGCAGACACACCGATACAGCAGTATCCATGCGCATCAGGAGGAGAAACCATCACCATAAATACATCGATTGGAAAGATTCCTTTTCTGATGTAACTTGGAACCTCATGAAAGAAAACGGGAGTAAAATCCCCATGTCCTTCAGCCAGAGAATTTCTGGTGGAAGGACTTGTAAACCATCCGTTAAACTGGAAATTATCCTTATACTCAGCCTTTGAATATTCACCTTTCCCTAAGGTCACCATATGGCTCACCATGACGTTTTTATAGTTGGCAGCATTTTTCACCATCGCATCTACTAAAACAACAGGCTCCGCCGCCGCATGGGCAAATACCACACGATCTCCTGATTTAATAAGCCCCACAGCCTCCTCTGCTGTACATAGACGATCCTGATAAATTTTTTTCCACTCCAAATTTCCATCCTCCTTGCAAATTTTTTCTATTTTTTCTATTACCTCTTCCAGATGCTCTTGATCCCAAAGCTTTAGGATATTTTGATAAAGATATTGCTCATAGGAAGCACAACAATTGGTACAGCCGCCTATCACCATAAGAAGGTCATAAGCTTCTCCTTCCTGTGCCACCTCAAAATGGATATGCTGCTGAAATCGATTTTTCAAAAATTCCAGGGCCTTACCTCTATCATATCGGGGGTTACAGCCACCACAAAATTTTATGCCACACTTCACCGTAAAATCCTCACACTAACCCTATAAACAACATTATCTAACTATGCTATAAAGACCGTCGAAGAATATTCGACGGCCTGAGAGCCAATTTTGACTAAATTTATTTGATTCCAACGATTTCCTTAGCAAGGGCTTTTTTCATTTCAAGATTACCCTGTCTTGAAATCATAATTCTCTGAGCCTGTGGTGAACCTGCTCCATGCATAGATTCCGTTCTATATCCTACCGCAGAGGAACCTAAGCAGATATTTTCAAGGAATCTCAATACCTTCATTCTATCTTCAGTGCTTACACCAGGGGCCGCAGCAAAGAATTTATTGCACCATTCTCCAACGGTCATGTCGCCCTTTCCTGCTTTTACCTTTGAATGGAAGTCTGCATAAGAAGGCATGGTTACCATCAATCCTCCGGCAATGTCCTCTGCCAATCTTACGATTTCGTATGGGAATCTGGTTACGTTTTGCTTACAAACGTTAGCCAGTAGTAAATCGATCTGATAATTTCCTGCTTTTGTCTGCCAACCTTCTGCGGAACAAGCAATACCGCAACAATATAAGGTTTCATTTAAATGAGTCATTTCAATGAGTTTATCTTTAATGTGTGATGCTTTTGCAGCGCCATTATAATCTGCAGCCAGAGCTGTAGCTCCGATTACTACATCGCCAACACCAACTTTACATCCGCCGTAAGACTGCCTGTGATATCCCGCAAATCTTTCAACCATCATAGTAGCAAATTCAAATTCTTCACACATGAAGACTCTTTCATTTGGAATAAATACGTCATCAAATACTACCAATGCCTCTTGACCGCCAAATTTGGGGTTACCTACGTCAAATCCAGCTTCTTTTTCCATTTTTCTGGTATCGCAAGATTGCCTTCCGTAAATCATGAAGATTCCTTCTTCATCAGTTTTTACACCGAAGGAAATGGCAAAGGCCTTATCGTCTTCGCCCATGGCCATAGTTGGCATGATTAAGTGCTCGTGTGAGTTAATGGTTCCGGTTTGATGCGCTTTTGCACCTCTTACCACAATCCCATCTTCCCTCTTTTCTACGATGTGCATAAACATATCTTTGTCCGCTTGCTTGTGGGGAGGTAAATTTCTATCACCTTTTGGATCTGTCATAGCTCCATCTACTGTGAGGTCATTCTCCTGACAATACTCCACATACTTCTTAAAACGCTCATGATAGGATGTACCATATTTTTGATCGATTTCAAATGTGGTTGAATACACAGCGTTAAAAGCATCCATTCCTACGCATCTCTGGAAACAAGAAGCGGTCTTTTGACCTAAAAGTCTCTGCATTTTAACTTTTTTTACTAAGTCCCCAGCATCCTGATGAAGATGGGTAAATCTATTTACAGTCTTTCCTGTGAGGTTAGACTTCGCGGTCATTAAGTCAGCATATTGAGGATCATTTGCCAAATCATATGTAACAGCCAGACAATCGATAGAGGGTCGAATGATTGGATGATCTACCCAATTCTTTACTTCTTCGCCAAACATGTACACTTTTGTGTTTAACTTTCTTAAGCTCTCAATATATTGAGCTCCTGTCATTAATGCCATAATACAACTCTCCTTTTTTCGTATTTAATAAACAAAAATTTTGTCCGGCCCCATTGCCGATCATAATTGTTGTCCAGTTTAAACTATATTAAAAATAATGCAATTTTTATGCCAAATGTTCAAATAACTAAGCTTTGTTTTTATTTAAAATATTGCGAGCCATATCCAGCAATTCATCGCTTACAGAGTTGTCTAATTGAACGTCTTTCAGCTCTGGTATTTCCTCTATTAGCGCTGATTTTATCACATCTTCTAAGGTAAATTGTGAAGATGGACATCCACCACAAGCACCCGTCAATCTCACATATGCAATATTATTCTCAATTTTGGAAAGCACAGCTCCCCCCAAATGCGAATTTAATACAGGATTTACTTTTTCTTCTAAAACCTTTTGTATTTTTTCTTCCACGAACCAAAGCTCCTTTCAAGTCATTTGCTTAAATTTATTTTTTATCAAATGATTTTATAAATTAAGTATAATGAAAAATATCCATTTAATCAAGAGGTAATGTTTTGTTTTTCTGGAAATAAAGTAGATTTTTAATGAAAACAATGTTATTATAGGAAAAGTTAAAATGTTTTTGTATGTTATGAAAATACGGAGGCTTACCATGACACAATATCAAATAGACACAAAATGTGTACAATCCGGTTATAGCCCCAAAAATGGGGAATCCAGAATTTTACCAATCTATCAATCCACCACCTTTAAATATGAGTCAGGCGAGCATATGGCAAAACTTTTCGATCTTGAAGAAAGTGGCTATTTTTATACCCGTCTACAGAATCCTACCAATCAAGCTGTAGCGGAAAAAATCGCTGCTTTAGAAGATGGGTCAGCGGCTATTCTAACTTCATCGGGTCAAGCTGCGGTATTCTACGCCCTCTTTAACATCTGCAGTGCCGGAGATCATATCGTCAGTTCCTCCTGTATCTATGGAGGAAGCTTTAACCTCTTAGGTGTGACCATGAAAAGAATGGGCATAGATGTTACCTTTGTTCATCCTGACGCTTCTCTGGAAGAGATGGCGAGTGCATTTAAAGAAAATACCAAAGCAGTTTATGCTGAAAGCTTAAGCAATCCTTCCTTGGTGGTCTTGGATATAGAAAAATTTGCCGAACTTGCCCACAGTCACGGAGTACCACTAATTGTAGATAACACCCTACCTACTCCAGTGAACTGTAAACCCTTTGATTTTGGTGCAGATATCGTGGTTCATTCCACCACTAAGTATATGGATGGTCATGCCACCAGCGTGGGGGGTGCCATCGTGGACAGCGGTAACTTTGATTGGCTCAAATATGGAAATAAATTTCCCGGTCTTACGGAACCCGATGACTCCTATCACGGTCTTCGTTATGCACAGGATTTGGGTAAAGGGGCCTATATCACCAAAGCTACAGTCCAATTAATGAGAGATTTGGGTTCTACACCTTCTCCTACCAACTCATTTTTATTAAATATAGGCTTGGAAACTTTAAGCTTAAGGATGAAAAAACATTCTGAAAATGCCATGGAAATCGCAAAATTTTTGGAGCATTGCCCTCAAGTTTCTTGGATTCATTATCCTAGCCTCGAAAGTAACAAATACTTTTCATTGGCAAAGAAATACATGCCATCCGGCTCATGTGGGGTAATTTCCTTTGGTATTAAAGGGGGTAGAGAAGCGGCCACCAAATTTATGGATGGACTGAAATTGGCTTCCATTGTAACTCACGTTGCAGACTCTAGGACTTGTGTTCTGCATCCCGCCAGCACCACTCATCGTCAGCTTACCGAGGATCAGTTAATCTCCGCGGGAGTCTCGGGGGATATGGTTCGTTTATCGGTGGGCATTGAAAACCTTCAAGATATTTCAGCGGATCTGCAACAAGCCTTTGACCAGCTATCTAGGTAAACTATGGTATGAATATGAGAAAAAAGGGCAGATGTATCATCATTACTTCCTTTCTGCAGGGTTCTATAAGGGATTGCCTGCAGATTCTTGAGGATGATTATATCTTATGTGCGGATGGTGGTCTGGATTTAGCAATTGCAGAAAAAATCCGCCCTCACATGGTTTTAGGGGATTTTGACTCTGCTAAGGGCAACATCCCTAAGGATTATCCCGTCATTCAGGTAAGCTCAGACAAGGACGAAACGGATACACTTCTTTGCTTACAGCATGGTTTAGGCTTAGGGTATGAAAACTTTATTATCTTAGGAGGCATGGGCGGACGATTCGACCACACTCTAGCAAATCTGCAGATGCTTTCCTATTTGATTGATTCAGCCCCTAAAGATAAGGATA
Organism: uncultured Anaerovorax sp.; assembly: GCA_964582545.1. Taxonomy (GTDB): domain Bacteria; phylum Bacillota; class Clostridia; order Peptostreptococcales; family Anaerovoracaceae; genus JAVVUJ01. The sequence goes on along the minus strand of CAZOSB010000002.1, from coordinate 51,173 downwards.
CGTTTCACATCTGTCTTTTAGATGAGTTAACCTATGTCACTTTGATTGAGAACTCATCTGTAGTTTTGTTAAAAGAACAATTTTCAAATTCATATTCGAACGATGAATACAACTTGTATCTTTCGGTCTTTTCTTATTCAGATAAATGCACGGGTGTCACCATTACCGGTGCTAAGTATCCATTACAAAATGCCATCCTAACAAGTTCTTTTCCTCTGGGCGTCAGCAATTCATTTTTAGAAGACTCTTTGGAAATCAGCTGTGCTTCCGGAAAGTTAATCATAATGGTTGTAAAAGAAAAAAAGTAATTTTTCTTTTACATAAAAAATTACTTTCAGATGTATATTAGTCCTCAATTAAAATCATTTTATCTTTTAAATTGGGGACTAATTTAAAGTCATTGATGGAAATTTTCATTTCAATTATTTAGTTAATATCTAATTGTATGAGTTGACAACTAAACTTCCAAGTTAATAACTAATCTTAGCGATGTTTACATCTTGGGCTAAATTCATAAAACTATAAAGTATAATGACCTGGTCATAATTTTTTTCTTTGATGAACTCACTCATCTTCTTATTGAGTGATCTCAAGTCCACCACCACCACCTCATCATAGCTGTAAGTGAGATAAGGAGCAAAACAATTTCCATAGGAGTCCTTAATTAAAAGAACCCTGGTTTTGTTTGCATGCTCTTCCTCAATGATACCTTCTCCAAAAGTATCACCCGCAGGAGCCTCTAAAACCTCACCTTCAGACGTTAAATCCAAAGGTTTTTTTTCTATTTTATTGTCACTTTGAATTACCGTGACTCCATTGTTCCCGTAAAGAAACATACTGTACTTATCCCGATCGTTTAATCGCTTTAAATCATACAGGCTGTCCACCGTCTTCCCGTCTATGGTCATGTCTGTAATGGGTATTTCAAAGTAGCGAAGAATATCCGGTACTGCATTAAATGCCTTTGTTTTGTTGTAGTAAGTGCCGTAAAAATCATTTAAATCAATTAAACCAAGGGTCCCTCTTTGGTCGTCACCCAGAATACCTCTTTCTAAAGGAACATAGGACTCACCCAACATCTCCATCATCTCCGCATAAGCCTTGTACGCACCTAGCGTGGTCCAATGATGATCCGTTTTGTAATACTCTATATCCGTATTCTTCAAACTGAATACATCCATCAAATCTCCGGAGCCTGTCAAAGTATTTCTAAATTCTTCGTTAATCTTATCGATATAAGAATACTGATCCAGATTCTGCAAACCCAGAGGCAAGTAATCGGTATGCTTCATGTAAGAGCTGGGAATAATACCCACAGCCACATTGCCTGAGTAATTCTTGATAAACTTACGAATAAACTCTACATTATTTTGTAGTCTCTCTTCATTGGTCTTATGATACTTTTCAAACATATAATCGTTTTTTCCATAAACGATGCCATTATTTTCAATTTTACCTAAGGCAAACTCCACCCTAGACTTTATGTCAATCCACAGATTCCTCAAAAAAAACTGGTCGTCAATATATTCTTCGTATTGTAAAGTATATTCATTTTCTAACAGTTTTTCTTTTGTAAATTTGGGAATTTGTTGTAAGCTTCTGTTTTCAATTTCTGAAAAAGCCTTGTCCGCTTCTGCGATATCCGCTATACTGATACCGAAAATGACAACCATAAAAAGTATGATTAATTTATAATTTATGAATTTGTTCATCTTTAACCTCCATCTCTTTCGTCCCTTCTATTTAAAGAGTTATTAAAATCTGAAATATAAGAAAGGATTATAAGAGGAATCCACTATATATGCCACCGATATTATAAATAAAACCATTAGAATCAAAGTTTTTATGATTCCATTTTTATCCAATCTCTCCCAACGTTTTTTCAATATTGGAGTTGAAAATATAAAAGCAAATAAAAATACCACCATATAATTTCTTAAATAATAGATAATGTCAAGGCTCAAATCACCCGAAAAAAGTTTCTGAAAGAACATTTGAAGTTGTCCCATGTCCGTTATGGCAAATATAGCCCAACCCATCATGGTAAGGGGAATAAAATACAATCTAGAAAAAATCTTACTTAAAAAATAATCCGACTCAAGTGCTTTGTGTAAAAATTGTTTTTCTAAGCTGATCAATACAAAATAAAAGAGACCCCAGAGTATAAAGTTCCAACTGGCACCATGCCAAAAACCGGTGGCTGCCCATACTATAAATAAATTTATGTACGTTCGAAGCTTGCCCTTTCGGCTTCCCCCTAAAGGAAAGTATAGGTACTCTTTAAACCAAGAGCCTAATGTGATATGCCACCTTCTCCAAAATTCCGTCATGCTTCTGGAAACATAAGGATAATTAAAGTTTTGAGGGAAATAAAATCCCAAAATTCTTCCTAATCCAATTGCCATGAGAGAATATCCGCTAAAGTCAAAATAAATTTGAAAGGAAAATGCCAGGATTCCTAACCATGCTAAAGGTGTGGAAATCGTATCAAAACCCAACTCTTGAACTTCCTTCCAAAGCAAACCCACAGAGTTAGCCAACAACACCTTGCACGCCAAACCCAGAATAAACAGTTCGATGCCATCTCTAATGAGATCGTAACTCATATACCTATTTTTAAGTTTTCTCTTTATATCTGTATATCTTACGATGGGACCTGCAATCAACTGGGGAAACATAGCTACAAACGCTCCAAATGCAAAAAAATTCTTTTCAGCATCAATTTTCCCTCTATAAACATCGATGGTGTAAGACATGGTTTGGAAGGTATAGAAACTAATTCCCAAAGGCAATGAAAATCCTAATAAAGGTATGGATATGGGCAATGCAAGATTGATATTGGTTATAAAGAAGTCCACATACTTAAATACACATAACAAACCTAAATTTGTAACCATTGAAAGTATCAATAGTCCCTTGCACAGCTTTGGATTATGCTTATTTTTTTGCATGAGATTGGAAACGGCATAATCCACTACCACAGAAGTCAATAGAATGGGCAGAAAACGAATTTCTCCCCATGCATAAAACAGCAAACTCAGTAAAAATAACATAAAATTTTTAAGCTTTTTCGGCGTAAAAAAATAAATTATTAAAGCTATGGGTAAAAATCTAAATATAAAAATCAAACTGCTAAAAACCATAATTCACCTTATTCTCTGAAACTATCTATAATGTCTTTTGTCTTTTGAACATCCTCTGAAAAATCGTAGGGCCCCTCTGGTTGATCCTCTGGCACAATGCCGATGACTATTAAGAAAACACAATCACCTACCACATATACCTCACCGGCATCGGCTCTATCCTTCGATCCCATTACAGGATATTGTTCAAATTGTGCCTGTAAATCTGCCAACCTGACTTCTAAGGCATTCTTCACCTCTTCCACCTTGCCGGGGTTTGCTCTAAGACCTAGAAATACGTCCGAGTTCGTCATCGTCATAGACATCTGACCACCATAATCCTTTACAGCCTCAAGGGGAATTCCCATTAGGTCCTGTATCATAGCATCCTCAAAATCCATACCCATTGTGATAGCCGGATAATCTCCAAAACTATCGTTAACTTCCACAAAAATATCCCGCATAAATACCGTTTCAGGAATCTTCGCCTGTTCTTGTCCACCTCCATCTGTACCGGCGCATCCGGTTAATAGCAGTAGGGCAATGAGCAATGGAATGCATACTTTAATATTAACGTGAGTCATCATTATCTCGTTCTCCTTATATCGTCATGTAATCATATCCATAGTATACCATATTTGCTATAAAATTAACACATTTTCTTATGTAACATATACTGTTAGAGAAATTATGACCTTCATCATAAACTTCAGTTTATACTAGTCCGCAATTCAAAATATTACTAAAAATTGTGGATTAGTGTTACATTCGTTGATCAACACCATCAATAGGAAAAGGAGGTATAAATTTGGTAAAAGTTTTTTTGAGCCCCTCTGCCCAAAAGGATACGCTCTTCATAAACGGGGGAGAGGAAAGCTATTACATGAATCTTATTGCAGATGCTATGGTTCCCTACCTAAATGCTAGTAAGATTGAATTTGGTCGAAATACTCCTGGCGACTCATTGTTAAACATAATTGAAAAGTCGAACTCTTATATTTATAATTTACATCTGGCCTTCCAATCCAACATTGCACCTGAAGGTCTCTCAGGACAATTACAGGGCTGTACGATCTACTATTCCCAGTCATCGCCTAAATCCAATAGGGCCGCCACCATTACAAAAAAAAAGATGTCCGCAATCTATCCAAACCCCGAAAAAATTAAAATCATATCCGATATGCGTTTTTCTGAATTAAAAATGGTGAATGCTCCTGCCATATTGGTTGCATTGGGTTACCACGACAATCGAGCAGATGCAAAATGGATCTGCAATCACGTCAACGGTATCGCTAAGGTCCTATCACAATCCATAGCAGATTTTTTCCACATGCCCTTTATCGACCCCTATTACACACCTTATCAATAGCTCCCTTTTAAAAATCCATTTGATAAGTTCAGTCATATCCCTTATAAATATTCCTCAATAATTTCCTTTGCTTTATCCGAATCTCCAGATATGCAAAGGATTACATATGGACCACTTCGAACCAGTACAGATTCCTCCAATTTTGTTACCTCATCAGGAATATAATTCTCCATAATTGATATTTGGTCTTCGATTCTGACCTTGACCATGTCCTCTACTGCTTTTGCGTCTTTCTCATTCTGGCAATAGAATATACCGATTTCATCAGCGGTGCCCCCGGAAGACATGAAAACTTTATACTCCTTCAAATGCGCGCTATCTATTCCATACATGGAGTAAAATAAATTGTCATCTATCTCCGCCAACTCATCATCAAAGACACCTTCTTCTACAAGATCAGTAGCTAAGGACTCTGTAAAATCATCCCACTGTTTTGTCTTTTGCCCATCGCTACATCCGATCATTGTCAGGGACAATGCAATGCATATCAGCACAATGAGAAGCCCCCTAAAGGTCATTGCCTTTTTGGCTTTATTAATAATCATTTTCCTTTCCTCCCTATCGATCTTCTTCAATGGCATCCTTAAGATAAACCAACCATTTTTTGCAAAATTCACTTTTTAAATGAATCCCATCTTTAGCGGCCCCTTCCGGAGGTAAAAATCCTGTTTCATCTGCTAACTTGGATGCCAAATCAATATAATAAACACCATACTTTTCAGATATTTCTTTAATCAATGCATTAAATTCAGATATCCTTGAATTGTTGAAAACAGAACCGTCCGATGACTTTGCTTGCGTAACAGGTAAGATGGCATGAAGGTAAATTTCAGCCTCAGGCTGTGCTTCCTTCACTAACGCCACAAACTCACTGTATCTTTCTGTAAAGAGATCCGTACTTCTCCATCCCAGCTCATTGATGCCTAATTTAATGATAATTCGATCAAATGCCTGTCCTAACTTTAAGGCTTGAGGAATGGTCAATTGGCTGCCCTCATGCCAAATAAAAGCTTTGCTAACAGCTCCGGTAACGTCCAAACCCTTTTCCGTATAACCAGTACCTGTGGTTCCTGAATAGATCATGAGACCCTGCATCCTAGAATCCCCAATAAATAGTGACGAGTCAAAAAAATTTCCAACATCAGGATTCTCTGTATCATCTTCGGGTTGTGTTGAGGGCTTGGGTTGATTGCTGTCATGTGCTACTACTGTGTTTCTAATCTTCTCACTCCCAAGAGCGGCTCCCTTTATTGCACCCAACGCTTCCAATTTTTTAGGATCATCTATATCGCCGCCGTCTTTGCCTGTCTCAACCTTTTTTAATAGTTCTGTTAAAATGTCTATATTATTTTCTAATGAATAAAATTGACCCATAGTTAAAATGATAGATATCAGTAAAAAAGATGAAATAATGATAAAAAGTCTTTGTTTACCTCTTTTATTGATTATATATCTTTTGCGTTTCATATTACTTAACTCCAAAACCTATTACTGTTATTGTTACTATTGCTATTACTATCTTAATTATGGTTGCCAGTCTTTTAATCTGTAATTTGCCAGTTAATGACCTTGCCTTGCTTTTCTAAAAAATCATTAGCCATAGAAAAATGTTTGCATCCATGAAATCCCCTATGGGCAGATAATGGGCTGGGGTGTGCTGCATTCAGCACTAAATGATTTTTATTTGTAATCAATTCTTTTTTTTCTTTAGCATGAGAACCCCATAAGAAAAATACAATGCCCTCTTTCTTATTGTTCAAATGGTGAATAATACAATCTGTCAACTGTTCCCATCCCTTCTGCTTATGGGAATTTGCTTCACCCATCCTCACAGTCAAAACAGTATTGAGCAGAAGAACACCTTCCCTAGCCCAAGATTCAAGGTTTCCATGATTAGGAGGGCAAATTCCCAAATCATGGTTTATTTCTTTATAAATATTAATTAAGGATGGAGGGATTCTCACACCTTTCTTCACAGAAAAACACAACCCATGGGCTTGATTGGGTTCATGATAAGGATCTTGTCCCAAGATAACAGCCTTAACGTCTTTAAACGCAGTCATTTTTAAGCAATTAAAAATGTCAAACATAGATGGAAAAACTGTTTTTGTTTTATATTCCTCGATTAAAAAACTTCTAAGTTTTAAATAATATTCCTTATGAAATTCTTCTAAAAGAATTTCATCCCAATCATTTCCTATTTTAACCATGATACTTCCTTATTGCCAATAACTTCATATATTTTGCTTTAAAATAAACTTTTATAAGGTTAATACTTATTTTATTTGCTTTTTCGTATTAAATTCTATCATTAACAGTTAAGTAGCTAACTTAAAGCGATCACTTTAAGTTAGCTATTCATAATCCAAATCAGTATAAATTTTCGGTGGTTTACGGATTAGTACTTTCCATCTAAATAATCATCTTGATTATAGTATGACGTGGTTGCCGTTGGCTCAAAATAATCCTGATTATCTGGTACATAACTAGCACCTACAAATGAAGATGGTCCTTCCATGCCGTGCAGATCCTTCACTTTAAATCTTGATACCAATTGCCTCATGAGGGTTGCTTGGCTGGAAAGCTCCTCACTGGCAGCCGCACTTTCTTCACTGGTAGCAGAGTTGGTTTGAACCACTGATGAAATTTGCTCTATTCCCAGATTAATCTGTGCAATAGATACTGCCTGTTCGTTGGAGGCCTCTGTAACTTCGCCAATTAATTGAGTTGTGGCATTGGCCCCGTCCACAATACCCAATAGTTCTTTTGCTGTCTGCTCAGCTAACTTTGTGCCATTTTCCACGGCGATAATGGAGCCTTCGATTAACTCCGTCGTATTTTTTGCCGCCTCTCCACTTTTACTAGCTAAATTTCTTACTTCGTCGGCTACTACAGCAAAACCTTTTCCGGCTGCGCCAGCGCGAGCTGCTTCTACCGCTGCATTCAAGGCTAAAATATTAGTCTGGAAAGCGATATCTTCTATGGTCTTGATGATCTTACCAATCTGACCGGATTTTTCATTGATATCATTCATGGCACTCATCAGTTTTTGCATTTGTACATTGCTGCTCTCTACAGCCACTGTAGCCTGGTTTGCCATATCCTTAGCCCTGTTGGAGTTTTCTGCATTCATTTTTACCTGCTCCGAAATTTCTGCAATGGAAGCAGATAATTCCTGTACCGATGATGCTTGTTCTGTTGCTCCTTGAGCAAGAGCTTGCGCACCGCTGGACACTTGATCAGACCCATTAGAAACTTGCAAAGCGGCCATATTGATTTGAGTTAAAGTATCGGAAATGCTTAAAATAAATGAAGTAATAGACTTTTCAATATTTTGAAAATCTCCCATAAATGGCTCCGAAGGTTCTAAATCAAAGTTACCCTTTGCCATCTCACCCATAGCTCTATCAATGTCCTTTATATAGGAAACGATTCTATTGATGGCCTCGTTCATGCTCTGTGACAACTCTCCAGCCTCATCCCTGCTGTCGATCTGAGGTAACGGAGATGTCAAATCACCCTTTGCCAACAAGTTCAATCGGTCTACACATTGATTGACAGGAATAGATATGCTTCTAGCTACCACAAGAGCTAAGATAACGATGACAATGGCAACTGTCACACCGATTCCGATCAATAACAACATAGTAAAGTTTGCCGTTTTATTGGCAGAATCTACAAAATTCTTGCTTTCTGTGTCCGCATTGGCTCCTATTTTGAGTAACAACTGAACTATCTTCTCTAGTTCCGGACCGTATTTCTCCTTCATCACAGCATAGGCTTCCTCGTTATAATTTTGCCCTGCCAAGGTCAGAACTTGTTCCCTGTAAACTTTCGCATCATGAGCGATATTGATGGCACTGTCAATATCATTTGCTGAACTTGGGAGATACTCTTTTAATTCAGCTAACATTGCATTGAAATCTTCCGCATTCTTCTGTGCATCTGCAATAATGGCAGCACTCGCCTGCACATCTGTTTCTACCAAGGCATGATAGATATCAGCTTCCAAATAACGAATGTCTCGCCTTGCCTCCCATGCGGTAGTTGCCGCTTTATAGGAGGTATCATAAAACTTCTCCATGCTCGAGGATACGCTCTTTAAGTTTGTTAGAGAGAGAAAAATCAGTCCTATTACCATAATCATGACAATAGAAAAGGTTACAATTAATTTCATCTTAATTCTTAAATTTTTAAACATTGTACGCCTCCTACGTTTTCGTAATTTAATGAACGATTGTATGTCTGATTAATTCAAAGAAATATCATTAATAAATTCAATTATTATGGTATATGCTACGGCAACAAATGTCAAGATATTCCTAATTAATTTTCCCAATTTGTTCTTTATTTATAAAGAGGAAAATTTTTACATAATTCAGTTACAATGCCTTGTGCTTTTCCTCGCGATTGCAAGTCTTCAGGTGCATTTAAAATCAACGAAATAGCCTCTGCAACCTTGCCGAACTCCTCCTCCTTAAATCCTCTGGTAGTCATAGCAGGTGTACCTAACCTCAAGCCGCTGGTAACAAAAGGTCCTCTGGGATCTTCCGGAATGGAATTTTTATTGGTGGTGATCCCTACGGCATCCAATAGCTTCTCTGCATCTTTCCCCGAAATATCTTTATTTGTAAGATTTACTAAAATCAAATGATTATCTGTGCCGCCAGACACCAATTGAAAGCCTCTTGCGATTAAAGCCTGACTAAAGGACTTGGCATTTGATACTACCTGATTTTGATAGATTTTAAACTCCGGTGTAGCCGCTTCGGCAAAGCAAACGGCTTTTCCAGCGATAATATGCATCAAAGGTCCTCCTTGTATGCCCGGGAAAATGGCCTTGTCTATCCTTTGTGCAAATTCCTTTTTACATAAAATTGCACCTCCCCTAGGTCCCCTTAAGGTCTTGTGAGTGGTGGTGGTCACCACATCGGCATACTCCATAGGGTTAGGGTGAGCACCCACTGCAGCTAAGCCTGCAAAGTGCGCCATATCAACCATTAGCAAAGCACCCACTTCATCCGCGATTTTTCTGAACTCCCCCGACTGAATGATTCTGGGATAAGCGCTAGCCCCTGCCACAATCATCTTAGGCTTGTGCTCTTTGGCAAGCTTTTTAACTTGGTCAAAATCGATCATTTCAGTGGAAGAATCTACACGGTAAGAAATAAAGTTAAAATATTTACCGGACATGTTTACCGGGCTTCCATGGGTCAAATGCCCTCCATTGGATAGATCCATTCCCAGTACTGTATCTCCTGGTTCTAATAATGCAAAATAGGTCGCTATATTGGCATTGGAACCGGAATGTGGTTGCACGTTGGCATGCTCTGCTCCAAACAGAGCTTTAAGCCTCTCTATGGCTAAAGTTTCCACTTCATCCACACACTCACATCCGCCATAGTACCTCTTCTCAGGGTACCCTTCTGCATATTTATTAGTTAAAGGACTGCCGCAAGCTTCCATAACGGCCTTGCTTGTAAAATTTTCCGATGCAATCAATTCAATGTTGTTCTCTTGCCTCTTCATTTCTGCATTTATTGCATTAACCATTTGTTCATCAATTTTTTCCATAGCTGATAAGTTCATTTTTTCATTCATCCTTTCTTCACAAGTGCTTCTAAATTTCTTAGTAAAATATTGTTATTATAATAAATCAGATAATAATCTGGATATTGACTCTTTAAATTTAATGAAAAGACTTCTATTTTTATAAGAATGCTCTGTCAAGTTTGTACATTTATCCATATCATTTTTAAATAATTTTTCCAGTTCTAACGTTACTTCTGGATCATATATGAAAGCGTTTACTTCGAAATTTAATCGAAAGCTTCTGATATCAAAGTTGGCTGAACCTACAGAAGCCACTTCGCCGTCCACCGTAATGGTCTTGGCATGTAGAAATCCTGGGTTGTAAACATATATTTTTGCCCCAATCTCCAGTAATATTCCCACATAAGAATAAGTAGCCCAATAAACAAACATGTGGTCCGGTTTACAAGGGATCATGATTCGCACATCTACACCTGATAGAATAGCTGTTTTTAATGCATCTATGATGCTGTTATCCGGAACGAAATAAGGAGTTTGAATAAAGATATTTTTCTTTGCTGCGCTAATCATCTTTAAATATCCATGTTTGATTTCTTCCTTTTGAGAATCCGGACCGCAAGAGACAATCTGCAACCCCGTATTCCCTGCATTCTTGGGCTGATTATAATAGGCCTCCGTCATAATAATGTTTTCTTTGGCGGCAAACCTCCAATCCAAAATAAACCTAGCAAACAAATCCTGAACACCGGCGCCGGTTATTCGGATATGAGTATCCCTCCAATATCCAAATTTTTTTACCTTTCCCAAGTATTCATTGCCGATATTAAATCCACCCAGATATCCGATTTTGCCATCGATTACTACCAGTTTTCTGTGATTTCGATAATTGAGTTTCATGTTTAAAAATTTAAATTTAGGTGGAAAGAAAAAAGCATAATCTCCCCCTGCATATTTAAAGGCTTCCAACCTTCGATTGGTGATTTGTCTGCTTCCCAATGAATCTAATAAAAGTCGAATCCGAACACCCTGTTTTGCCTTTTCGGTAAGTGCATCTAACAAAACTTTACCCGTCTCGTCATTTTTGATTATATAATACATTATTTGAATAGAGTCAGTTGCATGATTGATATCATCCATCAACCGTTGCATCATATATTGTCCATCATGCAAAATAGATATTTTATTGGTCTCTGTAAAAAAAGCATACGCATTCAATTGATTCAAAAAAATCATATGGTTCCATTTCTTGCTTACATCATTGGTAAAAGAATATGTACCGTTTTTCATAGAACCAATTTGATCCTCTAAGGCTTCTCTCAGTACAGTGGCTTCATATTTATTCATCTTAAATATTTTCTGTCTGGCAATATTCTGAGAAAAAAGAAAATAGAAGACAATACCTAATAATGGGATTAAAAATAGAATCATAATCCAAGCCAAAGTTGCAGATGGGTTTTTTCTTTCCAGAAAAATTATCGACAATGCAATTATGATATTAACAATAAACAATCCTGTAATCAGGAGTGAAACGTTTACTATATTTATAGTTACCATATTATCCTTTTTATAGAAAAAGCGGCATTTATACCGCTTATGCTCTAAATTAATGCTTCCAATTTTGCTTCTAACTCATTTTGCGGCAGTGCACCCACTACCCTTTCCTTGATCTCTCCATCTTTTATGAAGAGCAACGTTGGAATACTCATCACCTTATTGGCTATGGCTAAGCCTCTCTGCTGATCGATATTGATTTTGCAAATTTTTGCTTTGCCTTCATACTTCCCGGCCATTTCGGATAAAATCGGACCTACAGATTTACAGGGTCCACACCAATCGGCATAAAAATCTACGATTACAGGAACCTCAGATTGCATAGCTTCTGCATCAAAAGTTTCTTCTGTCAAGTTAATCATTTGTTACCTCCTATATCAACCTATTCATATATATAATACTCTTTATATATATTCTGCTTATTATGTTCCCACAATTTCATTTTATAATCCTAATTAAAGCAATTTCGTTAAAGTTTATTCAGGTTTTTTATTGATACTGATTATACATGAAACCAATCGTTTAGTCAATGATTCATGTCAAAATTTACATATTCACATTGTCTTTCATATCGTCTGAAATACGCAGAAACCCAATTAATATCATTTGCTAATTTTATAAAAATTGATTATAATAATAAGATTATTATAAAAATATTAATAAAATTTATTGATCAATCTTACATTTTAATAAAATAAACGAACGAACGAATGAATAGAATACGAGGTATAATGGATATGGAAAATAAAAGGCTTAACCCTGAAAAAAAAGGGCAAGCTGCGGCATTGTATGTAGCCATGGTTACAGCATTTATCACCACCTTTAACGGTAGCGCCTTAAACTTGGCAATCCCGGCTATCGGTGAAGAATTTCATAGCGGTGCGGACCTTTTGGGTTGGATTGTTACAGCATACATGTTGGCTTCTGCAGTTTTATCCGTGCCTTTTGGTCGATATGCTGACATCAACGGAAGAACAAAAATTTTAAAAATAGGTATTTTTATTTTTATGTTATCCTCACTCTTATCCACCTTTTCCCCAAGTATGCCGATTTTACTTGGTTTTCGTGTTCTACAGGGACTTGGAGGCGCTATGATCTTTGCAACGAACACTGCGATTCTCATCAGTTGCTTTCCTCCTGAAAAAAAAGGTAAAGTGTTGGGGTACTCTGTGGCTGCCACCTATACAGGTTTGACTGCTGGTCCTGTGGCAGGCGGTTTTTTAAATCATTGGCTTGGTTGGCGCTCCATATTTCTGTTTTCCTTTTGTGTAGGGTTACTAATTTTCATCATTGCATTGCGTAGATTGCAGAAAGAAGGAAAAAACTTAGACACTCAAACAAGCACAGATCTTTTGGGAAACCTTTTATATATTTCTGCCATAACAGCAGTGATGTATGGCTTATCCTCCCTTTCCTCCAACAGTTATGCTAAATATGTAATCGCAGCAGGCTTAATCTTGTGTGTTCTCTTTGTTCGTCATGAATTAAAAGTAAAATATCCCATCATTGATATTTTACTTTTTACTAAAAATATAGCCTTTACCTTATCGAACTTAGCCGCACTAATGAATTATGGTGCCACATTTGCATTGGGATATTTGCTTTCCATATACTTGCAAACAGTTCAGGGGTACAGTTCTCAAACCGCCGGTTTCATCCTCATTAGCCAACCACTCATCATGGCCATCCTGTCACCCTACGCAGGGAAGCTTTCCGATAAAATCTCCCCTTTCAAATTGGCCTCTGCCGGAATGGCCATATCTGCCATAGGTTTATGTGTATTTATCTTTATTAAGGAATCCACCTCTCTCTGGTTGATCATTCCTACGTTGATGTTTATCGGAGCAGGCTTCGCCTTTTTTTCCTCCCCCAACACGAACGCGGTCATGTCCTGTGTAGAGCAGAAGGATTACGGCGTAGCATCCTCTATTCTGGCTACCATGAGGAGCATGGGGCACACTTTGAGCATGGTCATCGTAACCCTAATTGTTTCCATGCAAATGAGCAATACCCAATTATCACAGGCAACACCTACCCAAATCATTGGAACCATGAAAGTATCCTTTGTGGTTTTTACAGCAATTTGCGTTATCGGTGTCTTTTTTTCCTTGAAAAGAAACAGTAAGAAGAATAAATCTAATTCTAACTGATTTAATTTAATCTATTGTTGTCTAAAAATCTTGGAACTACTTATTTGATTTAGCCTTATTTATTTTAAATCAAGTCTTTATGTTATACTCTTTTGAATTTATTTATAAATTGTCGTCTACTTGTATGTTTGGATCTGATTTCAAATCTGCATTTACTTGTAGTTTAGCATCCAATCTGGTATTTCTCACATAGAGTCCCGTATCTATGGCTACCAATACAAAATTTAAAGCGTAAAAGTATACTACGTAGTCCACTCCATTGAGGCACTTATTGATGATACCAAAGATGTATCCTACCAGCAGAATGATAAGAAAGCTGAGGCTCTTGCCCTTGCTGGTTCTAGATTTTATAGATTTATAGATGGACATGGGCCATGCAAATCCAAAACACAGCAACATCATAGCTTCAAAAATATTATTCATTTTTTTCTCCTTAGTTCATCCTATCAACAGCACTGTTTGGGTTTCTATGATATTAATTATACTCTCAGTTACAGAAAATGTAAATCTAATCCAAAAAAGTATCCATAGAAAAATTTCAACTAATCTTCATTTTATTATCGGTTTCTATGTCACGAATCAGGTTTACCATTTCGATGGTGCTGACTGCACAATCAAAACCCTTATTACCCGTTTTAGTGCCTGCACGCTCAATGGCCTGCTCAATATCTTCTGTAGTCAGCACACCGAACATCACTGGAATATCACTGCTCAGTGAAACCGATGCAATGCCCTTTGAAACCTCACTACATACATAGTCATAATGGCTTGTACTACCGCGGATTACTGCGCCAAGACAGATCACAGCATCGTATTTTCTGCTGTTTGCCATCTTTGATGCGATGAGTGGAATTTCAAATGCCCCCGGAACCCAAGCAACACTGATGTCGTCTTCCATAACATCATGGCGTTTCAATCCGTCAAGTGCACCATCTAACAGTTTGGATGTAATAAACTCGTTGAAACGCGCAACAACAATTCCAATCTTAATTTCTTTTGATACCAATTTACCTTCATATGTTTTCATTTTAACTTTCTCCTTCTTTTTTTGAATTTTTTTAGAATTAATAGTTTAAAATATGTCCCATTTTTTCCTGCTTGGTTTTGAGATAGAACAAATCGTGTGCGGTTGCATCCATTTGAATCGGTACACGCTCAATAATATCCATACCGAAATCCGATAATCCATAGACCTTTTCAGGGTTATTTGTGAGCAAACGCAGGGTTTTAGCTCCCAAATCCCTCAGAATCTGTGCACCGATAAAGTATTCCCGCAAATCCTCTCCAAAGCCCAATGCAATATTCGCTTCTACAGTGTCCAATCCCTGATCCTGCAACTCATAAGCGCAGAGCTTATTAATCAACCCAATCCCCCGACCTTCTTGACGCATATACAGCAAAATGCCTCTACCTTCTTTTTCTATTTGTGCCATAGCAGCGCTAAACTGTCGACCACAATCACAACGTGTAGATCCAAAGGCATCCCCCGTCAAACATTCCGAGTGTACTCGGCAAAGCAGATTCTCACCATTTCCGATGTCACCTTTCACAAGTGCAATGTGATGTTCTCCATTCAGTCGATTTATGTAACCATATGCGGTAAAATCGCCATACCTTGTGGGCATTTTAGTAGCAGCAACTCGCTCTATCAGATCGTCATTTTTTTTGCGATAAGCGATTAAATCTTTAATAGTAATCATTTTTAAATCCCATTGTTTAGATAATTCCATCAGTTCCGGTGTCCGCATCATAGTGCCATCTTCACGCATTATTTCACAGCACAAACCGCACTCCTTCAGACCTGCCAGACGCATGAGATCTACAGTTGCTTCCGTGTGACCGTTACGCTCTAGCACACCATTCTTTTGGGAGAGCAAAGGAAACATGTGTCCTGGTCGGCGGAAGTCCTCCGGTTTCACATTCTCTTCTACGCATTTAATTGCAGTGAGACTGCGTTCTGCTGCCGAAATTCCTGTGGTGGTATCCACATGATCGATAGAAATGGTAAATGCAGTTTGGTGATTATCGGTATTCTGGGTTACCATCTGGGGAATCTGCAGCTTGCAAACAAGTTCTTCACTCATAGGCATACAGATAAGCCCCTTTCCGTGAACGGCCATAAAGTTAACATTCTCTGCCGTTGCAAACTGAGCCGCACAGATAAAATCCCCTTCGTTCTCACGATTGTCATCATCGGTAACTATAATAATTTTTCCTTTACGAAGCTCCTCTAATGCTTCTTCAATTGTGCTGTACTTAAACATTGTTCCTCCTAATATCCAAACTTCGTCATAAATTCTCTTGTGATTCCACTTTCAACTTTTGGCAAATCAAATTGGTGTAATAGCTTTTCAATATACTTTCCGATTATGTCGTTTTCTAGGTTTACCAGATCTCCCACTACCTTCTCCGAAAGAATCGTTGACTTTGCCGTATGAGGAATGATGGAGACACTAAAATCATCGTGGGATACCTTTCCTACGGTCAAGCTAATGCCGTCTATAGCAACAGAACCCTTTTCTACGATGTATTTTAGAATGGATCTATCAGACTTTATGGTATACCATGTCGCTTTTCCCTCTTTTTTTATGCTGGTAATCTGCCCCGTTCCATCAATATGACCGGATACCATATGACCACCAAAACGACCGCTGGCCGGCATAGCGCGCTCTAAATTTACATGGCTTCCACTTTTCAATTTCCCAAGAGAGGAGCGATTTAAGGTTTCATGCATCACATCAGCTGTAAAGCTGTTCATCGTAAAGCTGCTTGCGGTCAAGCACACCCCGTTGACTGCAATGCTGTCCCCTAAATGCAAGTCGGAAAAAATCACACTTCCACTGATTGTCAGTACTGATGAATTTGTACCGGTTTTAACGGACTGTATTTTACCCACCTCCTCAACAATTCCCGTAAACACTGTGCACCACCTCACTTTCTATTAAAGTATCTTCTCCAAGCTGTATTACTTTTTTATTTTTTAATAAAAATGCATCCGCTGGCATCTCTACACCAAATCCGCCAATTGGGCTAGGTGCTACATAACCCCCAAACATCTTTGGGGCAATATAAGTATGCACTTCATTTACAATCCCCTGCTCCAAGACTGACCAATTCAACGTTCCTCCTCCTTCCACATAAATACTGTCTATTTTTTCTTCACCCAACCTATGTAAGAGTGATTTTAAATCAATGTGTTTGTCCTTTTGGGGGACTACCATGACTTGACATCCTGCAATAAGATACTTTTTGTGTTTCTCTAAATCTGAAGAGCAAGTGGCAAGGATGGTGGGAACATTCCCAGCTGTGCTTATGATTCTTTTGGTAAACGGTGTACGCAAATTTGTGTCACAAATAATGCGAATGGGATTTTTACCGTTTTCCAACCGACAAGTGAGCAAGGGATCATCAGAAAGTACCGTGCCACTCCCAACCATAATGGCTGAATATCTGTGGCGGTCTTCTTGTACCCTTTGTCTAGCCAATTCACTGGAAATCCATTTAGATTCTCCTGTGCGAGTTGCAATCTTTCCATCCATGGTCATTGCGTATTTCATAACCACATAGGGTAAACCTGTCTTGATATAATGAAAAAACACTTTATTTAGTCTATGACATTTTTCTTTCAAAACGTTTTCCACAACCTCAATCCCATGTTGTCTAAGGATTTTCACTCCTTTACCCCCCACCAAAGGATTTGGATCCGCCGAGCCTATGATCACTTTTGAAATGCCACTGGCAATAATAGCTTCGGTACAAGGTGGGGTTTTCCCGTGGTGGCAACAAGGCTCTAAAGTCACATAGAGGGTTGCACCCTTTGGTGACTCCTTGCAGCTTGCCAATGCATTGCACTCAGCGTGGGGAGCTCCATACCTTTCGTGCCAACCCTGTCCTATAATCCGCCCATTTTTTACTATGACCGCACCGACCATAGGGTTGGGATTGACAAATCCATTTCCCCTTTCCGCAAGCTGTAATGCCAAATTCATGTACTCTTCGTCTGTCATTTTCACCTCCTGAATAATCATTTCCTTTATAATAAAAAAATAACCTTGAAAACAAAAAATCAAGGCTACTATAAAAAGATGCAACTCATGCAGCTGTTTAACATAAAAAACTCTGAAATGATAAATCATTTCAGAGCAAAAGTGCAAACACGCTAATAGAGCGAAATCTAACTATCTTCTTTCATCCAGACTATACTGTCGGCCTCGGAGTTACACCGAATCATACCTTACGGCTCGTGGGCTATACCACCGGTAGGGAATTACACCCTGCCCTGAAGAATCAATATTCAATTAATTTGCATTCTAACACAGTAAAAATATAATTGTCAATAGGTAAATTTATAGGTAAATTTATGAAAAATTCGGTTATAGATTAATACATTCGAGGGTTTTAGTCCCGTTTTCAACAAAACTAAATGATAATGCAAATATAATAATCTTTTCCTTCATCTGAGATTTTCTGCAAGGATTTTCTTACCTTATGACGGATATTTTCCGGCACGTTAGATAGTTTACTTTCCATCTGTTCCGTAACCATTTCGTAGAGAGATTTGCCAAAGATATTGGTATCCCAGATTTTGGATGGATCGTTCTCAAACTCCGTAAGCAGATATTTGATCAAATCCTCGCTCTGTCGCTCGCTTCCCACCACCGGTGAAACCTCCGTGGTAATATCTGTCTTTATAATATGAAGGCTTGGGGCTTTGGCACGCAATCTGACTCCAAACTTATTGCCTTGCTTGAAGATTTCCGGCTCCTCCAAGATCATTTCGGAGAGTTTTGGTTGCACGATGCCATAACCCGTTTCCTCCACTTGTTCCATAGCAATCTTCAATTTGTCATAAGCCTTCTTATCCTTAGAAAATTCTTTTATAAGCTTGAAGAATTGGTAATCGTTCTGAACTTCTTCACCCATGATTTCTTCAATCACTTTATAATAAAGTCCATTGACCATGTTGACTTCTACATCGATGATACCTGTACCCAAATCCATGTTATTCACAGTGAGTTGATGGATGATTTCGCCATCCTCCAATACTCGAATAGAACTGGAAATATCTTTGATGGTTTCAAAAGTTTCGCTCCATTTTTTGATGTTGCTCATGATGGTGGTCTTAATCCAATGCTCCGTTGGAAGACCTTCTACAAATCCAGGAAGATGGAAGTTAATTTGAGAGGCTGGGAATTGATATAATGTATCCCCTAAAATATTGCTAATCATGTCGGAATTCATAGTTGCACAATTTGCAGATATTACGGGAACACCATATTTATCTTCTAATTTGCATTTTAAATCCTGAGTCATCTCTGCCTCTGGATCTACAGAATTCAAAACGATTACAAAGGGCTTATTCAGTTCCTTCAGCTCTCTGGCAACTCTTTCTTCAGCTTCCACATAGCTGTCTCTTTGAATTTCACCGATAGAACCATCGGTTGTGACCAAAATGCCTATAGTTGAATGTTCTGCAATGACTTTTCTTGTACCGATCTCAGCCGCTTCCTCAAAGGATATCTGTTCTTGGTGCCAAGGAGTATTGACCATTCTGGCTTTTCCATCTTCTGTATGACCGATGGCACCGTTTACTATGTAACCCACGCAATCTACCATGCGAACCTTAAAGTGAAGATTTCCGTTGATTTCTAGTGCTACCGCTTCCGATGGCACAAATTTTGGTTCTGTGGTGGTAATGGTTCTGCCGGATCCACTTTGTGGCAATTCATCGTTAATTCTTTCCCTGACGTATGTATTTGTCACATTGGGAACCACTAGCAAATCCATGAAGCGCTTAATAAAAGTGGACTTACCCGTCCTGACGGGCCCCACAACACCTACATAGATGTCGCCCTGAGTGCGCTCCGCCATGCTTTCATATATATTCAAGTTCTCCAAATTAAAAACCTCCTCTATACTTGTTCCACTATAGTCCTTACACTATATGAAGGGAAGTCCCCTTGTATGACATTTAATTCTTAGAAATTAATTTTATTTTTTACTTATAGTTGACTAAACGTTGCTCAGAATATAAACTATTAAATTATATGTATTCTACAGAGATAAATGCTTTCCTAAAGAAGCAGTTTGGGAGGAACGGATGAAAACAGAAGAGGTCAAGCAATACATGGGGCTAAATCATATAGAAAATATCGAGAAAGCCAGAAACAACCTAAAGGGTGTAATCAAGGAAACGCCTTTGATGTTCAGCGATTTTTATAGTAAGGAATATGGTTGTCAAGTTTATATAAAGCCGGAAAATTTGCAGATTACCGGTTCCTTTAAGATCCGAGGAGCCTACAACAAGGTCGCCAATCTTACGGATGCAGAAAAGGAGAAGGGCATTATCGCGTCCTCCGCCGGAAATCACGCTCAAGGGGTAGCGTTTTCCGCTCAAGCCAAAAACATACAATCCACTATCGTTATGCCAAATGTAACCCCACTTTTAAAGATAGACGCTACCAAGGCTTACGGTTCGCAAGTGATTATCCACGGAGATGTGTATGATGAGGCCTACAATAAAGCCATGTCTTTGTCCGAGGAGTTTGGTTATACCTTCATTCACCCCTTTGATGATTACGACGTCCTATGCGGTCAAGGAACCATCGGATTGGAGATTTTAGAGGAATTGGACAAAGTGGACGAAATTTTAGTACCTGTGGGTGGAGGTGGTCTGATTGCCGGCATCGCCTCCGCTGTAAAAGCAAAAAATCCCGCTGTAAAAATTGTAGGAGTGGAGCCGGTGGGTGCCATGTCCATGAAAATTTCCATGGAGGAAGGACAGATAACGCGATTGTCTTCCCTAAAGACCAGTGCGGAGGGTGTGGCTGTCAAGCAACCCGGAAAGTTACCTTTTGCCTTTGTCAAAAACTTTGTGGACGAAATCATATCCGTGTCAGAAAAAGATATTATGGAAAACGTACTGCTTTTAATGGAAAAGCAAAAAATTGTTTCAGAGACTGCAGGTGTAGTTCCACTGGCTGCTCTAAAAAAGGTGGCTAAGCCCGGAAAAAAAGTTGTTTGCTTGGTCAGCGGAGGTAATATTGATATGGTCACCATCTCGTCCATCATCAATCAGGGTATGATTAGCCGAGGACGAATCATGTGCTTTACCGTAGATTTACCAGATAAACCCGGGCAGTTATTAAAAGTAGCAGGCCTTCTGGCCGATAATAACGCTAACGTTATTGAATTGGAACACAACCAATTTAAGGCCTTGGATCGATATTCTAACAAGGTTGCTTTAGAGGTGACTGTAGAAACCAATGGTCATGGTCATATCAAACAAATTTTGGATATTTTAGAGGATCACGGATTCGATGTTCATAGAATTTACTAACACACTTTTGAACTTTAATTCGTCGTTAAAAAAGAGACTTCTGAAAGTCTCTTTTTTATTATACTTTTCAATTTTGTTTCGATTAAATTAGTTCCCTTTTCAAATAATTGATTGTTCTGATCTAACCTATTTTGCATAATCTACAGCTCTGGTCTCTCGAATTACGCTGACTTTAATCTGACCGGGATATTCCAATTCACTTTCGATTTTCTTGCTGATCTCTCGAGCCAAAAATACGATGCTCTCATCATTCATTTCATCGGGTTTAGCAATGATACGAATTTCTCGTCCTGCTTGTATCGCAAAGGATCGTTCAACCCCCGGAGTGGTATTGGCAATATCCTCCAATTTCGTCAACCTCTTTATGTAGGTCTCTAAAGTTTCTCTCCTTGCACCCGGTCTGGCAGCAGATAACGCATCCGCCGCTGTTATGAGAATCGCTTCCATGGTCTTTGGTTCATAATCCCCATGGTGCGCTTCCATACCCTGAATGACCACTTCCGGCTCCTTGTACTTTCGAAGTAAGTCGATACCGATATCAATGTGTGTACCTTCTACTTCATGATCTATAGATTTTCCGATATCATGGAGCAAACCAGCTCTCTTGGCAATCTTTGCGTCCATACCCATTTCTCCAGCCATGAGACCTGCCAAATGTGCTACTTCCACGGAATGCTTTAGCACGTTCTGTCCATAGCTTGTTCGATATTTTAATCGACCCAATAGTTTTACCAGTTCCGGATGAAGATTATGGATACCCACTTCAAAGGTAGCCTGTTCTCCCGCATCTTTAATGATATTGTCCACTTCTCTTCGTGATTTTTCTACCATCTCTTCGATTCTGGCTGGGTGAATCCGTCCATCTACGATGAGCTTTTCAAGGGATAATCGAGCGATTTCTCTCCTTACTGGATCGAAACCTGATAAGATTACCGCTTCGGGTGTATCGTCTATAATTAAATCAATACCTGTGAGAGTTTCAATCGCTCTGATGTTTCGTCCCTCTCTTCCGATAATCCTGCCCTTCATTTCATCGTTGGGAAGAGGTACTACGGATACGGTGCTCTCTGCAACATGATCGGCTGCACATCGTTGAATAGCACCTGTAATAATTTCTTTGGCCCGTTTTTCCGCTTCTTCCTTAGCTTTAGATTCAATGTCTTTAATCATTACGGAAGCTTCATAACGAATTTCCTTCTCTACATTGGAAAGCAAGATTCCTTTTGCCTCCTCCGCAGTATAACCTGAGATCCTCTCCAGTTCCACCATTTGCTTTTCAATAAAACTATCCAATTCCTTTTGCTTATCTATTATGGATTGTTCTTTCTTCGTAATGCTATCTTCTTTTCTTTCAATATTCTCCGTTTTTTTATCAATGATTTCTTCCTTTTGAATCAATCTTTTTTCGGATCTCTGTATTTCTGCTCTTCTTTCTCTAACTTCACGCTCCACTTCACTTCTCATTCTGTGGGCTTCTTCTTTTGCTTCTAGGATTACTTCCTTCTTTATGGTTTCAGACTTGTTTTCAGCATCCAGGATTAAATTCTTAGCTCTTTGCTCTGCAGTACCAATAGTTTTCTCTCCAACGGATTTCCTGAATATATATCCAACCAATAGCCCCAAGGCTAAGGTAATAATCGAAATAACAACAGTTAGTAATATCTCATTAATTTTAACGCACCTCCTTTTCTTAAGTATATTTCCTCTTTTTTCAACTTCATTATTATTCATTCATGTTTAAATGTGTAAAAAATTAGTAAATATTCGCATTACATAAATTAATTTCTTGATATAATCACACAATATATATTATAATGTAGTTCTTATGAAATTGTCAAGAAAAAAGAGGGAACCCCATGACCTATTTTAGAAACTTATTAAGAAACATAGATAAGACACTTATATTGATGCCGATTTTTTTTGCTATAATAAGCATCCTGATGATAGGCAGCATCTCCTATAAGGGAGCGTTTATTATAAATAAAGATATCATCGTGCAATCAACCGCATACGCTATGGGAATCGTTGCAATTTTACTCATTCTGATGTTCGACTATAAATCTTTCGAAACGATGGAAAAGTTTATTTATGTTTCCTCCCTATTATTCCTGTTGACGGTTTATATCCCCGGATTGGGATTGGTGCAATATGGTGCTCGCTCCTGGATTGACTTGGGTCCTGTGAATTTGCAGCCATCTGAGATAGTTAAAATTACTTTTATTTTAGCCTTTGCTTCTTATCTTAGCCGAAATCGCCATACACTGACCTCCTTTAAAGGTGTGCTTATGGCTTTTCTGTATTCCGCCCCTTTTATCCTCATTGTAATCAAGGAGGATTTGGGAGGTGCTATCATTTATGTGGTAGTGGTGATCGTTATGGTATTCTATGCCGGAATGGACTATAAAATTTTGGCGAAATTATCGCTCTTTGTGGTAGTGGCAGCACCTATCGCATATAGGCTGATGGCACCCCATCAAAAGGTCAGAATCGATGCATTCCTAAATCCTGACAACTTAGCTTTTGAAGGAAACTATCAAGTATGGAACTCCAAAGTTGCCATTGGGTCAGGAGGCTTCTGGGGCAAAGGATTGTTTCAGGGAACACAAAAGGAATTAAAATTTTTGCCAGTGCAAAAATCCGATTTTATTTTTTCAGTAATCGTAGAAGAATTTGGGATGATTGGAGGAGCCTTTGTGTTATTTCTGTATACCATATTTTTGTACAGAATACTATCCATTGCAGATAAGGCTAGAGATATGTACGGCGCTTTAATCACCATGGGACTTTTTGCCATGTTTGGCTTTCAAATATTTGAAAATATCGCTATGTCGATGGGAGTAATGCCTGTTACCGGCATTACTCTGCCTTTTATAAGTTATGGTGGCTCCTCGGTGGTAGCCAATATGATTGCTGTTGGGTTTATCTTAAATGTGGGAATCAGAAGTAAATCTATTAATTTCTAATCGCTTAACTGTTGGCTGAATTGGAGTTACTCGTTGATGATTCTGTCTACAATCTTATCAAAGTTTTTTTGAATATAAGTACCCTGCTCAAATACGATGGGTACCCCATTGTTTGCGGCCACATGCACATTTTCATCATATGGAATGACACCGGCCATTTTTAATCTGAGCACTTGTGAAATATCCTCAAGGTCCGGTACCAACTTTGATGAAAAAAACTCTTCCTTTACCTTATTGACCACATAACATCTGCTCTGAATGTTCATGTCACTCAACAATTTATCTACTACATCAGCATCTCTGACCGCCACATATTCCGGTACAGTGATAATAACCGCACTGTCTGCACCGGCTGCCGCAATATCAAAGCTAGCGTCTATTCCTGCAGGCGCATCAATAATGATGTAGTCGAATTTTTCCTTTAGCTTGTTACACAACACTTTCATATGTAAGGGGGTAATGTCCGCTTTGTCTCTACTGGGGGTTGCCGAGATCATGTACAGCTCCGGAAAACGTCTGTCTTTAACTAAGGCTTGCCTAATTCTACACAAACCCATAAGCACATCTGCCACATCGTATACGATTTTATTTTCTAATCCCAGGCAAATGTCCAAATTCCTCAATCCCATATTCATATCAATGAGTACTACTTTTTTCCCTCGTTGAGCCAAAGTAACGCCCATATTGGTGGTAAAAACCGTCTTGCCCACACCACCTTTTCCCGATGCGATTAAAAATACTTTTCCCATGGTTTCTCCCTCTATTTTTTTATGTTAATTTATATTACCATTTTTGTATTCACTTTGCAACTCTTCATATCTATAAATTATGTCCCTCACCAAGGGACCTGCATAGGTGGAGGATCCACCCTGTACCAAAAGGACGGAAATGGCGATTTCCGGTTCCTCAACGGGTGCTAAGGTCACCACCCATCCAAAGCTGTCATACGCTTGCTTATAGTAGTCGATGCTTTCCGGTGTCACTCGACCATTGCTGAGGTTGATCACTGCCTGTCGTACTGCAAAATTTTGAGAAGTAAAAATCTTAGAGTACTCCTTCATTAAGCGTTTCATTTCTACCTCCACATCCTCCCAAGCCAAAGCACCGTTGATTCTCCTCAGATTGGTTTTCATGTATTCCACTTCATCTAAAGGTGGAATTTTACCGGCTCTCTCCGCCGTTCCTGTCTTTGCCGCAGCGGTAAGAGGTGCAGAATTTAAAATGCGTAAGCTTCCTCTGGGTCCTGTGACTACCCTTCTCATACCTTGAATGATTTCCTCCAAATGAGTTTCATCGGAGATATTAATCTTCCTTCCCTCCTCCTTCTCAATGGGACCCTCCCCTTCAACACCTTTTATAAGTGTTACTTTATTGTGTATTCCTTTATTTCCTATTGTAGCAATATAATTTGCCATTTGCAATGGTGTATATGCATTTTCACCTTGACCGATGGAAATATTCAATTCGTCCCCCAAACTCCATCGAGCTTGATTAAAGAATGTAAACTTACAATAATCCGCAACTTCTTCAGCAAGCTCTTCTCTAATACCTACATCCACCATTCTTTCAATCAAATCTGTCCTTGAAGGGTTCTCCTCCGTCCAACTGACAATGGTATTGATTTGCTTATCCAAGGTACCTTTATTTGCAATCACTTCAGGAGTAAAATACTTTTCTGCTCTACCTATGAGAGCATTCCTAAGAAGACCTTTCATCTGTGCAATCTTTCGTTCTTCACTTGGAGCCGGCATTACGGTTTCAGAAATTTCAATCCCCGTGGGCAATCCTAAACCATATTCCTTGGCAAAGTAGGAAAGTCTTTCCACATTCATTTCTGGTTCTAATCCTAAAGAGGTGCCCTTTACAAAATCCCGACCTGCACCTAAATCATAAAAATAATAATTGCAGGAAGCTTCCAGGGCCTCCGCCAAATTAACGGGACCATGACTACCCCTCCCGGCATTCCAGATCAAGCAACCGTAGCTTCTATTTCCCAAAAATACAGCACCACCATCGTAAAGTTTCTTCTTAGGATCCAATCCACTTTCTAAAGCCGCAGTAGCCGTCACCATCTTAAAGGTAGAGCCTGGTTGCACAGGAGTTTTGGTTGCTACATTAAACAACGGTCTGGGTGCCATGGTATCCCTTGGATTCTTGCTCTGCAAGGAAGCCCAATCTTCACCGCTGATACCCTTGGCAAATAAATTTGGATCATAATCGGGGTAACTTGCCATAGCCAACACTTGACTTGTTTTTACATCCAAAACCACAACAGCTCCCACATTTGCATTTTTATAAGTAGGCATAGAATAATTGCCCCATTGGCTTTGATACGTTCCTCCTACTTGAAGTTTTTCCAAAGTTTCTTTTAGGTAAGCTTCCACGGACTTCTGTAGCTCTAGGTCGAGGGTTAAGTAGACATCCTTCCCTTTGTAAGGCTCCTTTTCATCGATAACCTTTACTAATTCACCTAAGGCGTTTACTTGAACACTCTTAATTCCGTCCCCCCCACGCAAGGTGGACTCCATGGCCTTTTCTATGCCGTACTGCCCTACCATATCGTTGGGGTTGTAACCTTGTTCATCTACGTAGTAGCTCTTCTCATTCTCTGAAATTTTGCCCAAATAACCGACTACATGAGAAGCGGCATTTCCGTTTGGATACATTCTTACGGATTCCGCAATCACCTCAACCCCAGGCAAGGAGTTGCTTTTTTCTTCTAATATAACGATGCTTTCTGACGAGATCCCGGAAGCTATTTTAGCAGGCATATACTGCCGGTAACCTTGTAAGCTCAGTTCATTTCTGACCACCATGATCTTTCTGGCTTCTGCCGTTGTCACATGTTCTTCAATCTCAAATTTTTCCCGCAAAGCCTGAAAAGCTTCTTCTGCAGAAAGCTCTAAAGACAAATAAAAACGTCCTAAAAAACTTTCTCTATCCAAAGTTTTCGTAAATTTCATGTTTTTAACAGAGATAGGCGGAAAAACGTTATAGTTGGTTTGCAACTGCTCCTGTGCCTCATATTTGTCCAATAAAAGGCTTATTTCATTTCTCATCAACAGCTCCTCAAAGGCTTGGGCGGCTGTAAAATTTGTTGGCATTCCCTCCGATAAAAGCCAGTCAACGATCTCCTTTTCATAACTATAATAGAAACCACCCTCTTCATCTATCATGATAGGGAAATTATCATTGTAGGGATCCCCGTTGCGTTCCAAAACTGCAATTAGATCTGAAGCTACTTTATTGATTTCATAATTGCTCAAATCTCCTCCGCTGAAAAGCACGGTAAAACTAGGCTGATTCGTTGCAATCACCCTGCCATACCGATCTAGTATCTTTCCTCTGGGGGCTGATGTAAAAATGCTTTTGATACTGAGGCTGTTGGCCGCATTGCTCCAAGCTTGTGTCTCCAGTATGGTCAACCCGAACAAACGAATTAAAAGTACTAACATTAGAAAAAATGTTAATCCTAATATTTGATAATTTCTACTCTTTAGCCACTTATTCATAAATTCTAAATTTTCCTTTAAACTTATTATCACTTCTATGCTTTACTACTCTTCGGATAAAAATATTATATAATATAATCACAATAATCATGTGATATAGAATTAAAGGTGCAATAGCCTGCAACAGAGGTAGCATCCCATATGCGGATCCAAAGATTATGCCTAGGAACCAGTACAGCAATTGATACAGAACCGTTCCTCCTGCTACCATTCCCACTGCGGGAATGATGTTTTCTCGATTGACAAAGTCCTTGACCACATAGATGCCGAGAGCCAACAGAAAGCAACATGTGGCTGAAATACCTATGACCTGAGAAAAATAAATGTCTTGTAAAAGCCCAAATACGATCGCCCAAACAAAGGTATCCACATTATCGTATAGAAATCCCATTACCACAATTAAGCAGAGGATGATATTGGGTGATGCTCCCAAAAACCCCATCTGGCTAAAAATAGTGGTTTGAAAGATAAATGCAATGAAAAAAATTAAAAAAGAAAAGATACCTTTCATTGTACCTCCCCCTCATCCTTAGGGATGATAAAAATGACTTTTTGTACGTTGTCTAAATTTGCAGAGGGTTTGATTTGAATGGCCTTTAGCAAGGAGTCCTCATTCAAGGCAATCCTTGAAACAGTTCCTATGGGAATTCCTTCCGGAAACATACCCATGCCTGTGGTTATCAGCTCATCTCCCTCTAAAATTTCAAAGTCGGGATTCAGCATGTAACCGCGCAATCCCCCCTGACCATCACCAGCCATCACCCCCATGAGAGATCCATCTCTGGTAGCTTTGAAGCTTACAGAATTGGACTCATCTATGATAGAGATAACCTTGGCCCAATTGGAGCCCACCTCCATTACCCGTCCAATCAAACCCTGAC
The DNA here is from genome assembly GCA_964582545.1 of uncultured Anaerovorax sp. Taxonomy (GTDB): domain Bacteria; phylum Bacillota; class Clostridia; order Peptostreptococcales; family Anaerovoracaceae; genus JAVVUJ01. The sequence goes on along the minus strand of CAZOSB010000002.1, from coordinate 22,733 downwards.
CGTTGATTACAACAGTATCCCTCTTCACTCCATCTTTAGAACCTAAGTTTACTGTAAAGATATTAAACCAATTGGAACCATCCATAGCGATTACATCCCCGGTTATATAGTTATAATAATTTCTCACGTTTTCATAGTTCAGAGCCGTAGACAAGGACTGTAGTAGCTGTAATTCCTCTTCTGATAGCTTTAAGTTAATAATTTCATTATTCAGTCGAGCAATTTCATCTTTTAAAGCCTCATTTTCTCTGGTGATTGCTTTAAATTGTACAATTCCTTTAAAGGCGGTGCCTATGCCCTTTCCTGCTTTGGCAAAAGGCTCCTGTATGGTCGTTAAAACTGTTTTGATGCCTCTTCCTAAAGGGGAGCTAGATCCGCTATTCCCATAAGATACTGCAATTATAACAATCAATATTAATAAAATAATACCAATAAAAGTACTTTTTTTATGACTTCTAAACCATTTCATGCATTATTCACCGTTTCCTGTTAATTACTGTAAGAAGATATTTTTTTAGAATGCATTTGAATTTTTTCCAAAAAATTAACGCTAACCCCTGTACCTTGAACTACGGCTTCCAAAGGATTCTCTGCGATGGACGTTTTAATGCCCGTGGTATTTTCAATCAACTTGTCCAGCCCACTTAAAAGCGCTCCACCACCGGAAAGCATGATGCCGACTTGAGAAATATCTGCAGAAATTTCAGGGGGAGTCTGCTCCAGGGCCTGCATGATGCCGTCCACAATCACAGATACCGGTTCTTCTAATGCCTTTATTAAATCCAGTGAGTTTATGGTGAGTGACTTAGGCAACCCTGTTACCAAATCTCTTCCGCTCACATCCATATTTCTAATAAAATCTATCTTAGTCCCAAAGTCATAGGCACATCCTATGTTGATCTTAATTTCTTCAGCTGTCTTTTCTCCTATTAACAGTTGATAAGTCTTTCTCATATATAAAATAATAGCTTCTGTGAGCTTGTCCCCAGCATAACGTAGGGAGATTCCCGTGACGATACCCCCCAAAGAAATGATGGCAATGTCTGAAGTACCTCCCCCGATGTCCACAATCATGCACCCTTTGGCATCCTCCACATGGAATCCTGCGCCGATAGCCGCCGCCATAGGTTCATCGATGATGTACACACTTTTTGCCCCCATCTGTCGCACAACCTCTTCTACTGCCCGTTTTTCCACCTCTGTAACTCCAGAAGGTACGCCCACCACTACTCTAAGCTTTGCAAAGAGACTTTTTTCCTTTATTCCCCTTTTTAAAAACTCTTCCAGCATGGCAGCCGTCATATCGAAATCCGATATGACACCATCCTGCAGGGGTCTGATTACCTTTATATGCTCAGGTGCTTTTCCCAACATTTCCTTTGCCTTTTCACCCACCGCCAATACTTTTTTAGAAGTAATATCAACGGCAATCACAGAGGGTTCATTTAAAACAATTCCTTTCCCCTTTACAAAGATCAATGTATTAGCTGTACCTAAATCTATCCCAACATCTTTTTGAAACCATCCAAAATACATGATTATTTGTCTCCTTTACATTAGCATTTTTTCTCTCAAGCTGACATATGAACCATCACCAATAATCAGGTGATCTATGACTATTATGCCCAAAATTCTCCCTGCTTCCACAAGTCTTTGTGTAATTTCTATATCATTTTTGCTTGGAGTAGGATTTCCGCTGGGGTGATTGTGCACTAGGATTATTGATGCGGCACTTTTTTTCACAGCACCAAAAAAAACCTCTCTGGGATGAACGATGGAACTGCTTAAATCCCCTATGGACGTATCCTCAACGGTAATAATTTCATTTTTTACATTGAGCAATAAAACTTTAAAAAACTCTTTTTTGAAGTATCGCATTTCCTCCATGAAAAGATCTGCCACTACTTCCGGTTGATTGATGGGAATCCTTTTTTCCTTGGGTTTTGTAGAAATTCTTTTGCCTAATTCAATGGCTGCAACAATCTGTGCAGATTTGGCCAAACCGATACCCGGTATATCACATAGTTCTGAAACGTTGCATTCGGTCAAATTCGCTATTCCTTTTTTATCCATGGATAAAATTCTATGCGCCAACATAATGGCTGAAATGTTTTTTGCTCCGGTACCAATTAATATAGCCAATAACTCTGAATTTGATAAAAAAGTAGCCCCAAGCCTCAACAGTTTTTCCCGAGGTCTTTCTTCTTCGGGCAATTCTCTTATTAATGTAGTATAATTCTTTTCTTCCAATTGGTTTTTCCTCCTATTTCCCCCCGGAAAAACCACACAATAATATTTGTATTTTATCACTATAACAAAGTATTTACAAGAAATATTTCAGTATTTCCCACAATCATGATGAGGATATCATTTTTAAATTTTTAATAATATTTTGAAATTCAATTAAAATTTATTTTATTAAAAATGTGGGTCAGGCACTTTTTAAGTTGAGAAATCATATATTTTTATTAAGCTTATATTTTTAACTGAAAGGAGCATGATTATGAGCCTGTCTTTGCTTTTTGCTTCATTATTTATTTCTAATCCCGTTTTGCTTTTAGCCTCTTATGTCTCCGTGGGGAGTTCATTTCCAAAACCGTTGACATCTGCAGAGGAATCTCATTACCTCAAACTGTTTGAGGATGGCGATATTGAAGCAAAAAATATTTTGATTGAAAGGAATCTTCGATTAGTAGCTCACATAGCGAAAAAATATACTACCGCAGGAAGAGAACAAGATGATTTAATTTCCATAGGTACCATCGGTCTGATCAAATCCATCAATACATATAAACCTAATAAGGCTGTACGACTGGGTACTTATGCAGCCAAATGCATCGATAACGAGATTCTAATGAGCATACGCAGCTCTAAAAAACAAAAGTCAGAGGTCTCCCTCAGTGACCCGATCGGCATGGACAAAGATGGCAACGAAATTAGCTTTAGTGACATTTTAGGTACGGACAGCGACTGTATTATCGATGCCATCGACAACAAAATTCAAATTAAAAAATTATATGAAGCCATCTCCGACATCTTGAGCGATAGAGAAAAGTATGTCATATCCAAGCGTTATGGTTTGGGGCAAGAAATTTCCAAACCGCAAAGAGAAGTGGCAAAAGAGTTAGGGATTTCCAGATCCTATGTATCGGATCCAGCTTAAGGTAAAGACATCTTCCTTTCCTTGCCTACACCTGGGTAGCACCATCTACCGAAAGAATGGCTCCTGTAACATAACTAGCCATGTCCGATGCTAAAAATACAAAGGCATTTGCAATTTCTTCTGGCTGCCCGACCCTACCCAAAGGAATGGTTGCAGAAATTTGATCTACGATTTCCTTGGGCAATGCTGCTACCATATCTGTTGAAATCACTCCAGGTGCTACCGCATTTACTCTGATACCATCTTTGCCCAATTCCCGTGCCAAAGACTTTGTAATTCCGTTCACAGCAAACTTAGAAGTGGGATAACCGCAACCGGATACTTGCCCATAGATACTCACCATCGAGCTGGTGTTAAGAATCACCCCACACTTTTTCTTTCTCATCTGTTCTACAGCCATCTGGGAGCAAATGAAAACCGACTTTATATTGATGTCCAGAATCTTTTCAAATTCTGTTTGTGTATAATTCTCAATAGGGGTTGACTGGCTGATTCCTGCATTGTTTACCAGTATATCTATTGCGCCCCATTTGTCAGCCACCGCATCAAAAGCCTCTCTCACCGATTCAGTATCCGTAATATTAGGACAAAGCCCTATCACTTCATAAGCTTTATTGATACCCTCCAGTTTTTTTAAAGCAGTTTCCACCGTTTCTTGTTTTGATCCCAAAACCACTACTTTAGCCCCTTCATCTAAAAAGGCTTTTGCCGTAGCAAATCCTATCCCTCTTGTGCCTCCTGTGACAATGGCAATCTTATTCTTTAATAAATTCATACGCTTCTCCTTTTTCAATATGTTATTAGTATAACTACATCAAGCTTAAAATATAGCTAATCGCAGACAGAATTCATCCATTTTAAGAATTCAGTTGAACTCATTCAGCATACTCTATTAACGGGGAACGTATCAATATTATAGAGTTAGATTATTTTCCCTTACTTTTCCTCTTCTCACTTATATAGGTGGATCACTACAATGGTTCGATCCTTTCTGGATGTTCCTAAAACCTCACCGAGAACAGACCTTCCTTTTCCCCTGTAAACCAGCTTATCCCCTACCTGAACCAACTTGTCCGTCTTTAAGCACTGTACTCCGTTTATATAGACAAAACCACCGGTAATTCCCTCTGCGGCCTTTCCTCTAGATAAAGAAAAAGCCGAGGCAATCATACTATCTAGCCTGAGCGAAGCTACCGTATCTCTTTTTTCTACTATATTAACCTCTGGAAGAATAATTCTTTCAATGGATTCAGCGGATACCTTTAGCTCCGTTCTCCCTGCTTTATCATAATTGTTGAGAATAAATTCTTCAACCTCAGATAAGACGATGACCTGTGCACCATCTTCCCGCACCAAAATATCCCCTAAGGTTTCCCGTTTTATACCCAAACCCAACAAAGATCCTAAATAATCCCTATGGGTCAGCTCCCTGTTGCCCTTCTTGCTCATATTGATGACGGATAGCGGATTTTCCTCCATGTCCATATAGTCTGGGAAAAACTGAATCACCTTGCGCTCCGCATCCTCATACCCGCCATAAAATCTGTAATTTCCATAGTGCTCTTTCTTGCACAGCCCTTCCACCAAGCTCTGCTGGCGCATATCTAAAAAAACAGACCGGGTCACTCGATGCTGATTCTCGCACTGCCGAATCTTATCTTTTATATTCCCTAATAAAATATTATCTTCTTTCAAGTTACTCTCTTCCTATAAATTGTCTTTTACCGCTACATTACCGATACTGTTTTTTATCATTATATCATGATTTATGAATAATTAAAATATAAGGCATCAATAACCACATTAAAAATATTAGTCAAATGAATTTGTATTTCAAGCATATATTATAGGTAGGGGGTATGAAATATGGGGAAATTAAAAAAACAAAAGTTAGTTGTTCGATGCATTTTTAACGATGACTTCCATCACAGCCAAAAGCAAACCTTCGTAAAGGAGATCATAGAAAAATCATTTAAAATTTTTTTACAAAAGGAATTAAATCGATGACATTAAAAGTAGACAATCCTAATAATTATCAGGTCGCACTGTACATTCGACTTTCCAAAGAGGATGATAAGGACAGCGAATCACAGAGCATTACTAATCAAAGAAGCTTGCTCCAAAGGTTTGCAGATGAGCAAAAGTTAGAGATTTATGGAGAATATATCGATGATGGATTCTCGGGAACGGACTTCAATCGCCCTGGTTTTCTCCGAATGATCAAAGACATTGAGGCGAAAAAAGTAAATATGGTCATTACAAAGGACATGTCTCGCTTAGGCAGAGATTACATCCTTACCGGATACTATCAGGAAAAGTACTTTCCCGAAAATCACGTTCGCTACATATCGCTTTTAGACCATCTGGATACAGGAGTGGATAACGGCAATGGAGATCTGACTCCCTTTAAAGCCATCATCAATGATCTTTACGCCAAGGATATTTCCAAAAAGATTAAAAGTGTTAAGCAATATAAACAGCAGCACGGGTTATTTATCGGCGGCAAAGCCTCCTACGGATACAAAATTAGCGAAAAAAATAAACTTGCTATAGACGAAGTGGTTTCCGATAATGTAAGACGAATGTTTCAACTAGCTTTAGAAGGAAAGTCTTCTCGAGAGATTGCAAAAATATTTAACTTAGAAGAAATTCCAACGCCTTCTGCCTATGCTAATCTTCGTTTGTCAAAAAAAGGCATCTACAACGGACTATGGAGTAGCGAAAGCATCACCTATATCTTAAAGAATCGACTATATCTTGGTCACATGGTGCAAGGTCGCAGCAAAAAAGTCAGTTACAAGTCAAGAAAAAGCATTAAAGTTCCAAAGGAAGATTGGATTGTAGTGGAAAACACGCATCCCCCAATTGTAGATCAAGTCACCTTTGACAAGGTTCAAATGCTCCTTTCAGCCAGAACAAAAACCAGGTCACGCACCTATGATTATCTTTTAAAAGGCTTAGTCTATTGCCACGAGTGTGGTTATAAATTAGCCGTAATTAATCGCAAGTTAGCTCATGATGAGACCTTATACTTTCTGTGCCGAACCTACCAACGATTTACCAATTATGAGAAATGCTTTTCCCATAATATTCGAGTAGATTTGGTGACGGAAGCAGTGGTGGAACAAATTAAGATGCTCTGTCAACCTCACATAAATATTCAATCACTAGAAAAAATAGCCCTGTCCCAAATCAATAAATTAACTATGCAGGATACAACCCTACAGAACATAACAAAGCTGCAATGGGACATAAAAGAGTTAGGAAAAAACCTAGATGAGGTTTACAGTGATAAATTAAAAGGTCATTTGGAGGAAGTTGACTTTAAAAGGATTTATGATAAAATGAAGTCTGACAGGCTCAACCTGCAAGCTAAAATGGAACTACTTCTCAATCAGAAAAAAAAAGCCAACTGTCCTTCCAACCCATCAAAGGAAGTCGTCAAAAGGTTTATGGATACCATGGAAACGAATAAGGAGCTTCTCTTTAGTCTGATTGAAAGAATTGAAATTACGAAGGAAAAAGAAATTCTAATCTATTTAAAAAACAATTGAGAAAAGAGGTATCCCTTGAAAAAGAAAGAAAAAATTAAATTGTCAAAAGAGATCCAAGAAGAGATGAAAGTAGAGATGAAAAATTATTTTTTAAATGAACGAGACGAAGAGTTGGGTGATTTGGCCGCCACATTGCTCTTAGATTTCATCATTGAAAATCTTGGACCGCAGATCTATAATCAAGGAGTCAGCGATTCCTATAAGTTCATTCAAGAAAAAAGCGAGGATTTACTTTCTCTGCAAATTTAACGATTACAATAGCCGAGATTCTATGTATCACGTATAGAAAAAAAAGCTTTATCCAAATTAAAATCTGCTCTTTGGGAGTTATCAAAATCCACATAAATGATTGTCGGTAATAATTATTTTTTAGTAACATATTTCTAAGAATTACATATATTAAAATTAGGAAAAAGGAGGTGTCCTATATGCCATGTTTGATACCCTTAATTGTAGGATATGTAGTAGGAAAAAGTTGTGACTTCGGAGGACGAAGATCCGGTGGTTGCTGCTGCAGAATCTACAGATAGTTTTTGATTATTAAGCTTTTCTAACCATAAAAATAGAGTGGATCATCTTTAATTCAAGCATGTTTCACATATTTACCATAAATAATAATGCAGTCTTTTCTAATGGGAGACTGCATTATTTTTCATAGAGGCTTTGCGCCATATTCTGAAAAGCCGGAATAGCGGCTCCGCGACCCGAGCCTCCCTTCTCCATGAAAACTGTGATTACATAACGAGGATCCTCAGCTGGTAAAAACCCTGTCAACCAACTATGAACTACGTATTCTCCACCCATCGTGGTCTCTGCTGATCCCGTCTTTGCCGCTACCGAAATCTTCTCTTCGCCATCATTAATATTTAAGCTCCTAGCGGTTCCTGTAACCGCAGTTTCCACCATGGCATCAAGAATCTGTTTATTGATAACCTCTTCTATTACTCTACCGCCAGATCCTTTGGGGATATAAGAAATTTCATTTTGATTATACGTCCCTTTTATCAAGCTTAGCTCTTGATCCCAGCCCCCATTTGCAATAATCATAGTGGACCTTGTCACTTCCATTGGGGTGAGAGCTAGCTTTCCCTGACCGATGGATAAGTTCCCAATACCCGCGCCTGCAATATCAGCAAGATTGGGGAAGATTCCTGATCTTTGGTCAGTTATATCGTTTATCGCCATTTCATTTAGATGGAACCTATTTGCCATCTTTAGAATCTTTTCTCCACCAAGTTCTTTTCCAAGCTGAATAAAAGCGGAATTGCAGGATTTTGCAAAAGCATTTTTAAAATCTAGCTCTCCATGCCCTGATCTTGCGCTACAATTGATTTGTACCCCGTTGATTACTTCATAGCCATTACATTGAAATCTGCGATCTGCCGTAATGATGCCTTCTTCCAAAGCTGCTGCTGCAACGATAATCTTAAAAACTGAACCGGGGGCATATTGACCCTGCGTGCTTTTATTGATCAATTCCATCTTGTCACTGGTAAGGTACTTTTCGATTGCTGTAGGGTTATAAAAAGGGGAGCTAGCACTTGCCAAAATATCGCCGGTGACAGCATCGGCAACTATGATTGCACCATTGTAATCGGCTTGACTTAAGATTTGTTCTGCTTTTTTTTGTACGACTCCATCTAAGGTGGTAATGACTCCACTCTTCTTATTCTCGTCTGTTACACGAATTCCCTTTCCTTGTAAGATCTTCCCCGTAGCATCTGCTGTTCCGGAAATTTTTCGTACTCTCTTGGTCAGTTCCTCGTCATAATCCTTTTCTATTCCAAAAGCGCCTTTTCCATCTACTTCATTTACGTATCCAATGAGATGTACCGCAGACTGATTGGTGGCATATCTTTTTTGAGACTCCAAAACAAAAGCTTTATATTCTTCCTTTAATACGGATGTGGCATAATCGCTGAAAATAGGGCTACTGAAAACTGAATAAGTCTTATTTTTGCTAGGTACTCGACGTCCACCTAAGCTTTCAAAGATTTGGCTTACCCTGCTATCAACCCGATTTCTCTCTATAATATAAACGTAATCCGCTTCCGTGCCCGTGAGGGGGTTCAAGTTTCTATCATAAATAATACCCCGTGCGTCAGATCCCTCTAAGCCAATCTTATATTGCGCCTGTGCCGCTTCGGCATATTCCTTACCATCCACGATCTGAATAAATACCAGTCTGACCGATAGAGTCAATAACATAAGCGTTACGAATAAGTAAACAAATTGTAGTCTTTTCTTCATATAAAAAACCCCTCCGCACTTCTAATTTTTCCTTGGGAGAGGGTTTTTATACTTTATCGAGTGGATTTACCACGATTTAATTTTTAGATATAATTTGTAAAGCATTGACATGTTTTATAAACTTATGACTTATTTGACTTATTAAGTTGGGCAAATATATGTAATCGAATTACAGCTGGTGAATAAATAAACCACTGCCCAGCTTTGGTTCAAACCAAGTGGATTTAGGGGGCATGATCAAACTCTGATCGGAAATTTCTATCAAATCCTTTATCTCTACAGGATACAGATAGAAAGCAACGGCCATATCCTTGTTTACTCGTGCTTCCAACTCTTGAGGACCTCTGATCCCACCGATAAAGTCAATTCTTTTATCCGTTCTGGGGTCTCCGATTCCCAAAATAGGAGACAACACATTATCTTGTAAAATATTCACATCCAAAGATTTAAGAATATCACCTTGAAAAACGATCTGCTCCTTAGCCTGTAGTTGATACCACTGACCGTCTAAAAACATACCAAATTTATGCTTCCCTTCAGGTTGATAAATATCCGTCCCCTTGCGTTCCACAAGAAAATCCTTACTGAGCTTCTCTAGGAATTCCTCTGTGGAGTGACCGTTTAAATCTTTAACCACCCTGTTGTAGTCGTAAATTTTCAGCTCACTGTCAGGGAATAACACCGCCATAAAGTAATTGAACTCTTCTTCTCCTGAATAGTTTGGATTTTCCTCTCGCCTCTTTAGACCCACCTTTACAGCAGACGCAGATCGGTGATGCCCATCTGCAATATAAAGTGAGTCTATGGCTGCAAAGGAGGAAACCAGGGATTGAATTAGTTCCGTATTCCCAATCCTCCAAAGAGCATGTCGAACATGGTCCTTTGAGGTAATGTCAAATTCCGGTTCATTTTGGGAAAGGTATTCATGAATGAGCCTTTGAATATGCGAATCGTTTTTGTAAGTAAGAAAAACAGGTTCTGTGTTCGCATTGCAATAGTCGAAATGATTAATTCGATCAAGCTCTTTTTCTACTCTCGTCAACTCGTGCTTTTTAATGATATTATTCTGGTAATCATCTATTGAAAAGCAACCTACGATGCCCACCTGACTACGACCTTCCATAACTTGCTTATACAGATAAAGCGACGGGGTCTCATCTTTTATGTAAATTCCTTTGGTAATAAAATCATCCAAATTGGTCTTTGCTTTTTTATAAACCTCCGGAGCATAGGCATCCATCCATTGGGGAAGATCGATTTCCGATCTGCATATATGTAAAAAACTGTAAGAGTTTTCACTTGCCATCTGGAAAGCCTCTTCTCTATTCATCACATCATAAGGTAATGCCACCACATCTTTCGCCAAATCCGATTTGGGTCTGATGGCACAAAAGGGTTTTAATACTGCCATTTACTTCTCCTCGCTAATCATTTCTGTAATTTTTTCTATCACCTCAGGAATGGTCATTCCCGTTGTGTCTAACTCTATGGCATCCTCTGCCATTTTCAGGGGGTTCAACGCTCTGGTGGAATCGTTGTAATCCCTTTCAATCATCTCTTCCTCCACTTGTTGCAAAGGGATGGTGGCACCTTTTTCCGTGAGCTCCAACCATCTACGGTAAGCCCGTTCTTTTGCAGCAGCCGTCATAAAGATCTTGTATTCCGCATCCTTCAAGACGTTAGTTCCAATGTCACGACCATCCATAATGACGCTTTTGGTTTGTCCCATCTTTCTCTGCAGATCCACCAATTTCTCTCTCACCGCCTTCAGTGCCGAGCACTCCGATGCCATCTTCGTAACCTCAGGCGTTCTAATCTTATGGTTAACAACCTGACCATCCAAAATGATATCACCCTTGGAAAAATCAATCTCTGTTTTTTCCAAAAGATTTTTTAGAGAAACCTCATCTTTAAGGTCGATTGCCTCCTGCAAAAACTTGTATGCCACAGCCCTGTACATGGCACCAGTATCGATATAATCCAAACGCATTTTTTTAGCTACTTCTTTTGCAATGGTACTCTTTCCTGCCCCTGAGGGACCATCTATGGCTACTCTGATTTTACTTTCCATAACAGACATCTCCCTTAATTTTTCTTTCCTAAAAGTTTTTCAATTTCAGCTACAAAAGTGTTAATATCTTTGAATTGCCTGTATACGGAAGCAAACCTCACATAAGCCACCTCATCCAAATCCTTTAGATGATCCATAATCACTTCTCCAATCAAGTGACTCTCCACTTCCTTTTCCATCATATTATTGAGACCGCGTTCAATATCATCCACAATCTTTTCTATGGATGCCATGTCCACATGTCGCTTTTCGCAAGCTTTTACAATACCATTCATCACTTTGTTTTTATCAAAAGCTTCTCTGCTTCCATCTTTTTTGATAACCATAAAGATCATCTCTTCCACCTTCTCATAGGTGGTAAAGCGCTTGCTACAATTGTCACATTCTCTTCTGCGTCTTATGGCATGGCCTTCCTCTGTAGGTCTGGAATCGATTACCCGCGTATCGATATTTTCACAAAAAGGGCATTTCATATATTATTACCTCCATAACTACGTATTTCGCTTCAACCATATCGATGAGATGATTGGTTAATTATATTTATTTTACTACATATTGTGGTTTATGCAAGCTTTTTTTCAATAATCATCCAAGGGTGCTATATCCGACTCAAAGACACCTGACACATCCACAAGGATTACATCTTCCCCGATTCGTTTGATGTCCTTCCATTTTATGACCCGATCGCTTCCCCCTCTGCCGAATATGTGGAAGAAACTTCTTTCTTCAGGTACGATGATTCCTTCAATGGTACCTTTTTCCAGATTTACCTCAATATCATATACAAATCCCAAACTTTTTCCATCAAACATATTGATGATTTCTTTATCTTTAATATTTTGTGTGCTGATCATATATTTGTCCTCCTTTTGCTCCATATCACCGATTTGGAGACAGTAAACTTTTACCTTGTTCAAATATATGTTCAGCTCAAAAAAATATGCACCAATGGTGCATATTCTCTAAACATATTTTTTCATAAATTTTAATGCATTTTTTTCTAATCTTGAAACTTGAGCTTGAGAAATCCCAACCTCTTCCGCAACCTCCATTTGAGTTTTTCCTTCAAAAAATCTCATATTTAAAATATTTCTTTCTCTTCCGGTCAATTTCTTCATAGCTTCTGAAAGAGAAATATCCTCGATCCATTTTACATCGGTATTTTTGCTGTCCTTCACTTGATCCATTACAAAAATCGCATCACCTTCATCGTGAAACACAGGTTCAAAGAGAGATATGGGATCCTGAATGGAATCCAAGGCAAATACCACTTCTTCTCTAGGTACTTCCAATTCTTTTGCAATTTCTGCAATGGTGGGTTCCTTCTGTGATTCCTTTGACAGTCGTTCCCTCACCTGCAGTGCCTTGTAGGCTAAATCTCTTAGGCTCCTAGAAACTCTAATAGAGTTATTATCTCTTAAATATCTCCGAATCTCCCCTATAATCATAGGCACGGCATAAGTGCTGAACCTTACACCATGAGATGTATCAAAATTATCCAAGGCCTTTATGAGTCCAATACATCCCACCTGAAATAAATCATCCGGGTTTTCCCCTCTATTATTAAATCTTTGTATGACGCTGAGTACCAATCGCAGGTTTCCCTTGATAAATTCCTCTCTGACCTCTTGATCTCCCCCCTTTATTTTGATTATCATTTCCTGCATTTCAGAATTTTTGTACACCGGTAATTTTGATGTGTTTACACCGCAAATTTCTACTTTATTTGCCATAATCTTCAGGTCCTCCGCATTCCTGCCTTGCCCCCCAAGCAATCAGTTTTGCGCATACCTTATTATTGACAAAACGGTTAAATTCTATCCCAGTTTTTTTATCTCTTTTCGAAGTCTTGAGATGATTTTTTTCTCTAAACGAGATATGTAAGATTGAGAAATACCCATCTTATCCGCCACCTCTTTTTGTGTCATTTCTCTGCCACTGATAAGACCAAACCGCATCTCCATCAGCTGTTTTTCACGCTTTGACAGCTTTGCTAGGGCATACCCCAGAAGCTCTCGATTGACCTCTTCCTCTATGTGCGTAAACACCACATCGTTTTCCGTCCCCAGAATATCGGAAAGCAGCAATTCGTTGCCATCCCAATCTACATTCAATGGTTCTTCAAAGGAAAGTTCACCCTTCCTGCGATTGTTTCTTCTCAGGTACATCAGTATCTCATTTTCAATGCATCTGGAAGCATAGGTCGCCAGTTTAATATTCTTTTCTAAGTCATATGTATTGATGGCCTTAATCAGACCGATGGCACCGATAGAAATCAAATCTTCAACGTTTACACCGGCATTTTCAAATTTTTTTGCAATGTATACTACCAGTCTAAGGTTTCTTTCAATCAAAACGGTTCTCGCAGTCTCATCCTTCTCCATAAGTTTTTCCAGAAGTACTTTTTCCTCTTCCGCCGTGAGAGGTGGCGGTAAAATATCGCTTCCTCCTATGTAAAAAATGTCTTTTGGGTTTTTCCCCCGAAGCCAAAGTAAAATACGTAATAATAAAGTCTTACACATAACAGCCTATCCCCTTATCCAGTATATCCCTATGCAGGAGGATTTCGCAATCCCCTTGAAACGCTTTAAAATCCCCTTTGTTTATGGCCAAGTATACATCCATCAAATTTCTCTCCTCCTGTCCTCTTCTTAAAATGACTATATCTGGCTTTACTCCGACCATCAAACCTCTTTGATTGTGTACTGCACTGTAAGGTATCAATCTGATGCGTTGCGCCATATTCTTCTGCAACAGAGTTTCATAGCATTTCTGACTATCTTCATTTTGGCTTAAAATATCTATAAACTCGGATGAAAAAAGCTCATCTGCCAACTTTAATGTTATGATAAAAGCCATGCGGTTTGAAATGGGCTCGCGCAAAAAATTCCCAGAATCCACTGTGCCCTTTGCTGTTACACGTTTTTCTCCTAAAATAATCTCTGCATCAAAGTTTATATTGGTACCCAGTACTCTGTCCTTCATCCACCTTGCCAGACAGCTGATCAGGAAATATGTTAATGTACATCCAGCTAGTATATTTAAGTATGTAATATGGTTCAGATATACAAAGGTATTGTTTGCCACTCCGTAGCTTCCTGTAAAGTACATAAGCCCTATGGTAATTCCACCCATGGCAAAACTACTTATATAAAATGTGCCTAAAAGCTTTAAAAAAGGTTTGCATTGTTTTGGTCTAAAAATTACAGCTATTATAAAAAATGAAAACAGCAATTTCGACAGCAATGCCACCACCGCATTCAGCTCCAATGTGATGGTGAGAGAATATATTCCGCATAAACATCCGCCCAGAAATATCATTGATTTCTTCAAATGAGTTCCACACAGTTTCCCGGTTAGAATGATGAGAACCATTCCGGTTATTAAGTTTTCCGCAACGAGATATTCTGCATAAATCACCACATGAAAAAACCCCCTTTCCATGCTGACCTATACAATTATACAGGAAAAGAGGGGTTGATTTTGTCAAAACGCGTTGTCGACAAGCATTTATTTTTTCAAGTTATTTGGCTTTTTTAGCTACCTCTACCAACTGAGAGAAGCCCTTTGCATCATAGACTGCCATTTCAGCTAGCATCTTTCTGTTGATTTCTATTCCGGCAACCTTTAAGCCATTCATGAATTTGCTATAGGAGATATCGTTCATTCTGGCAGCTGCATTGATTCTTGCAATCCATAATCTTCTATATTCTCTCTTCTTATTTTTACGACCGACGTAGGCAGATCTCAGAGATCTCATTACTGCTGGATTGGCTGCTCTGAAAACCTTGCTTTTCAATCCATAAAATCCTTTGGCCTGCTTTAATATTTTTTTATGTTTTTTTCTGGCGTTTAAGCCTTTTTTTACTCTTGCCATTTCTTCTTACCTCCTGATTTCTTATTTGTTTAATACTGATTTAATTCTTCTTAAGTCTGCACTAGTTAAAAGAGTTGCTTTTCTCAATCCTCTTTTTCTCTTAGCACTTTTCTTTGTAAGAATATGGCTCTTATAAGCTTTATTTCTTTTTACTTTTCCAGTTCCGGTTAATCTAAATCTTTTCATTGCGCCTCTGTGAGACTTCATTTTGTTCTTCGCCATTTACTTCTTCCTCCAATGTTATTTATCATTTCTAGGTGTTAAAATCATAATCAAACTTCTGCCTTCAAACTCCGGTTTTTTTTCAACAACACCTACTTCCGCAGTGACTTCCGCAAACTTTTTCATTACATCTTGTCCTTTGCTGGTGTAATCTCTTTCTCTTCCTTTAAATCGTAAGCTAACCTTGACCTTATCCCCTTCTTTTAAAAATTTAGAGGCGTTATTTGCTTTCACAGTCAGATCATGGGCTTCAATAAAAGTGCTGAGTCTAATCTCTTTAACCTGAGTAATCTTTTGCTTTTTCTTTGCTTCTTTTTCTTTTTTCTGAAGCTCGTATCTGTACTTTCCGTAATCAAGTATTTTACACACAGGTGGCTTTGCAGTTGGTGCAATATTCACTAAGTCCAATTTTTTTTCCAAGGCAAGATTCATTGCCTCATCCAGACTCATAACTCCCAGTTGCGTACCATCGCTGTCTATTACTCTCAATTCCTTGTCACGAATCTCTTCGTTGATTTGATTTTCTTTGCTAATTGCCTTACCCTCCATAAAATAATAAATTCTTAAAAATAATAAAAAAGGTAGTTTTGCCACATTAGTGCGAGCATTGCCCGCAATTTAATAAGAAACCTTTTTTGATATTCCAGAAACATCCCATGGGATATCTCCTACATAATAAAAAAAACAGATACAATTTATCCGTCTCAATGCACCAAAACCTTAAAGATTTTGCCATATGAACCTTACAGCCTCAGCCACCAGGTGAGAAACGGATGTTTCTTCTTTATTACTTCAAATATATTATCACTCTTTTGTATTTATGTCAACAGAATTATTTTATATGTTATTAATTTATGATAATTTCAGTATAGCTAATTAACGTATGAAAATTTCAGACTTCTGGGAAAGCTTGAGGTATGAGAGAAATGTTAAACAGGAACGAGTTTAGAAAATTAAGCTTAATAATTCTCTATTAACTGATTGCGTAAATTTGAACGTAATTCATAGACTCCACCATGCCTATATGATATAATTGGAATTGATGATTCTTTGAAACTTTAAATATTGCACTATATATATTTATTAAGTCATAGAAACGAATGTACTTTGGGGGTAAGGGATGAAAATTGCAATCTGCGACGATGAATCAATCTTCCGTGATCAAATTATTAATTACATAACTGAATTACAGGACAGAAACCTTCATTATTCTATTTCATTCGAGGAATTTAAAGATGGACAGTCCCTATTAAGTCAGGTTCTCTATGGAGATAAAAAATTTGACATTTACCTCATGGATATCGCTATGCCGGGTTTGGATGGTTTTCAGGTAAGCCAGAGGATTCGTGAGGCGGATCAAAATGCTATCATCATCTTTCTTACAAGTCACTCAGAGTATGCGATTAAAGGGTATGATGTGAAAGCTTTTCATTTTCTGAAAAAGCCCATGGTAAAGGAAAAATTTTTTCATACCTTAGAGGTGGTCTTTGAGAAGCACGAAAGTTGCCATGATTTCTTCACATTAAAAAGTGGGGATGTTTATGAGAATAATCCTTATAATGATATCCTCTATTTTGAGAAACAAGGCGGGAGCTACATAATATTACATTGTAAAAGCGATGGCAAGCATTATGAATATCGCCAAACCATGAAAGACTTAGAAAATCAACTGAAGGAAAAGCCCTTTATTCGTGTTCATGTGAGCTTTTTAGTTTATAAAAAATATATACTGAAGTATTTTCCCAGTAAAAATTTAATTGTTTTAAAGGACAAGACTGAAATACCTGTTAGCAGAAAATATAAAGGAATGGTCAGCAGTTTGTTTAAGTAGTTATAATCGTATTAGTACCAGGGGGTGTAACATGAATTTTTTTACAGATCAAATGGGTTGTTTGGCAGACGGTATTCTAACGGTTATGTTTTTCAATATCTTTATGGAGCGGAAAAATCCTTCCTTCCCACATTCGTGCCTTATGGTGGGAGTGGTTTTTTTTTATATTAATTTAGCAAATACTATTTTGGAACATTTTTATCTGTCCAATCCGGTAATAATTTTTTGTGATCTTATGATAGCTATCTTGTTTTATCGGTCTAAAATATGGACTAAGGTTATTATGGTTTTATTTTTAAATCTTGTTACAGTGATATGTGAGCTTCTAACAACTGTATTATTGATGCTCATGGGCTGGAATTTTTCTGATATGATTGATGATACCATGGTATCCATTCTAGCCACCTTTATTGCAAAAATTTCAATATTGTTTTTAATTAAAATTATGGATAAGCTTTGGAAAAATAAAAATATATTTTTGCCGAAAGAATATTGGGTTTTATTATTTAGTATTTTTTTTATTGGATTTTTTATATTATTTTCCATTTCTTATTATGTTTTCATATTAAATTTAAAAATAGAAAAAGAAATGGTTTTACTATTTTCGATTTATATTTTCTTTTCTTCCTCAATAATTTTTTTCTTGTTTGAAAAAATGTCAAAATTTTATCAGTATAAAAATAAAGCAGAACTATTGGAAAAACAAATGCTTACAGAGCGAAATCATGTAAATGAAGTAACCACTTTAAATGAACGGATGAGTATGATTCGACACGATATGAAAAACCACATTCTAACGATTCAAACTTTACTGGACAAAGGAGAGTCAGCAAATGCCAACACTTATGCAAATTCAGTTTTAAAGCAGATTGAAGAAAACAAGCTAGAGTATGATACAGGAAACGTAGCCTTAGACGCTCTATTAAATTCCAAGTATCATACCATAAAAGAAAAACACATCCATTTCTCGCAAGAGTTGCAGATTGAAAGCCCCATTAATATAAGTGATATAGATATGTGCATGGTGATCGCTAACGGTTTAGACAATGCCATAGAAGCATGCAATCAGGTAGAAGATCCTAAGGAGCGGTCTATCTATCTTGAAATGGAAGTCAATGAAGATGTGGTAATGGTTCATATCAAAAACACCTTCACCGTAAACCCTAAAAAATTCAAAGGTATCTTTCTAACAGGGAAAAACAATCTCGAAAATCACGGATACGGCATAGAAATCATGAAACAAATCGCTTCACAAAATAAGGGATTCTTCGATGCTTCTTTTGATGATACCTATTTTTCTGTGTCCATCATTTTGAAGAACAAATCTCCGGAATAATATTTTCTATGTCAAAAATGACAAAAAAACGACCAATTTATTTAAAAGCTTGCCAAATAAAAAATTAGTGTTACCATTAGCCAAAAGATGAAAAGAGGATGAAAAGATGCTCCGAAAGATGGCTTTACAGGTAACCGATTATTTCACTGAAATCTCTCTCATTTCTAATGACCGTAAAAATATCTACGCTTATGGCTTTGAAGTGCTTATTTCAAATGTCATCTTTCTTTCTATGGTTGCAATTTTAGGGTTATGTACTCATTCCCTAATGCCCATCTTATTTTTTCTCCTCTTTTTATATCCCATACGCACCTTTTGCGGTGGGTATCACGCTTCTAGCCATAGGAATTGCCTACTACTCTCTGTGATTTGCTGTGGCACTGTTCCCGTTTTGCTCACTGTAATACAGAATCAAATCTTATGCTTTATCCTAATTCTCTGTTTTACTGCCACTGCCCTTTCCATTGTAGTAGCCTTTGCACCTTTAGAACATAAAAACAATCCTAAAACAGAGGAACAATTGCACCATATGAAAAGAAAAAGCTACTTTTACGCAGTTTTAGAAACAATTGTTATTCTTGTTGCTCTTTGGATTCTACCACAGCAGCATCAATATATTTTGGCAGCTTCCTACGGTGAATTTATAGCTGCTATCACGTTACTTATCGGAAAAATGATTCAAGAGAAAGGGGAAAAAGTTTATGAACAAATGGTTTAACAAATTAGGATTTCTCATGGGGAAAGGTTGCACTTTCATGGCACTTTTTATGGCAATGATGATTGCAGCGAATAATAGCCGATTCATATATTATCAACCGGAGGTTCCTGAAGAACTAAGGGTTATGAGTAAAAGGGGTTAAATACTCCTTTGAGATAATTGAGAGGGGGGATGTTTATGATTGTTGGATGTTAAAACTATCCGAAATTTTAATAATTAATTTTTTATAAGGAGAAACAATAATGAGTAAATTTATTAGTTTAGTATTATGCTTGGCCTTAGTTTTTGCCATGACTCAAACAATTTTTGCAGGTGAATTAAAAGGAGAGAAAAAAGGCACATATACTGAAGTACCAAAAGAAGAATATTATGCAGCAATTCAAAAGGAGATTGACCAAGCATTACAAAAAGCTATAGAGCTTGACAAAAAGAAAACTGCCGTTAGTACTTTTGCAACGCTTGATGTCGAATATAGAACTTATCTTCATGAGGATAAAGCAAAAATAACTTATAGAGATGACTTTGCAGCGGGTCAACTTGCAGGTGGATACAGAGGTAATGGTTCTTTGTACTATACTGTAAGCGGAGGGACTAGTTATACTCTTACAGCTACATTCGGTCTTCCATGGGGGTCAGTTTCTGTTGCGGGCTCAACTGGTAAAGGCGGAGCCAATTCATCCTTTGGTCAGTCTGAACCATTGCCAAGCAATCTATATTATTATAAGCTTAGATTAAATAAAGGATATAGGAGCGTACCATATAGTATTCAAAAAAGATACCCGGGACAGGCATGGCAGACATTTTCTACAGGAGTTGCATCACAATATCACAACGTATATGCATATTGTCAAAGAGTAAATTAAAACTATAATTGTATCATAACTCACTGAAGGTACTTAAACTGTATATTTCAAAATATTTGTTGAGTGTTAGAATATTGACACTCAACAAAATAAAATATTTAAATCTTTTATTATAATCCTGGGGTAAAAATATCCAAAAATATTAAAGTTTGGAAAATTTAATACTATATATGCTATTTAATAAATGTCACAACACTTTATATTGTAGTCAATTATAGCCTTAATAGCTTTTGACCCTGATTCATATTATTAGTGACTCAACTTTCCCACTAAAAAGTGAGTATGAACCTTGAAGAAATAATAAAAAATGGAATAAAAATATATAAAATCCCTCTCTTTTATGATATAATAGAATTACGAAAACCACTAATACCAACATAAAGGAGGAACTTTTATTGCTTCTATTATATCAGAAAAACTATACGCACAGCATACTATTTCCAACAAAATTGACAGTTTTTTTAAAACATACAAAATTTCAATGCTGATTAGCAAATCAAACTTCTATAAAGGTGGTGGCGTTGCCTGTATTATTATCTTGAAAGAAATATTCAAGATGGTGTTCACTGGCAAAAACTTGTATCGTACTTTGATTTTGAATCCAGAAGATATCGCATTTAAGAAGAATACTTTCTATCGTTTCCTAAACAATACCCACTACAATTGGACGCGGCTTTTATTACTTCTTGTGACAACTGTCATTCAGCAAATGAATGCCCTAACTTCAACCGACAGAGTAAATGTCTTGATTGTAGATGATTCAACCTATGACCGTGGTCGCAGCAAGAAAGTAGAACTTCTAGCAAGAGTGTTTGATCATACGACCCACAGGTTTGTCAAAGGCTTTAAAATGCTTACTCTTGGATGGTCTGATGGCTCAACATTTCTTCCGGTTTCATTTTCTTTACTAACAACTAGGCATGAAAAGAAGTTGATTTCTCCTATGCAAGAGAACATTGACAAGAGAACGGTTGGATATCGAAAAAGAGCAGAAGCAATGGAAAACGCTACGGATGTGCTTTTTAAACTCATAGATTCAGCAAAAGGGCTTCCTGCAAAGTATCTTCTCTTTGACAGTTGGTTTGCTTTTCCAAAGACCATTGCCGGTGTTGTGAAACGAAATATCGATGTAATCTGCATGATCAAAAGCACCTCCAAGATTCATTATTTTTACCAAGGTGAATGGCTTAATATTAAGGAGATTTACAAGAAACTCTCTTGCACTCCTAAAGAAAATATTTTAGGCTCTGTAACTGTTTGCATACGTGAATCTAAGAAAAACTTAGAGCTAATTGATGTCAAAATCGTCTTTGTTAAAGATCGCCACTCATCTAATTGGTTAGCACTATTATCCACTGATGTATTTGTTCCTGACGAAGAAATCATTAGAATTTACGGCAAACGATGGGATATTGAAGTTTTTTTCAAAATGACAAAATCCTTTTTAGCTCTTGCTAAAGAATTTCAAGGGCGAAGTTATGACATGATGACTGCTCATACGAGCATCGTTTTCATGCGTTACATCATGCTTGCCATTGAATCTAGGTATTCTAAAGATCAGAGGAGTATTGGGCAGCTATATTATGATTTGTGTGAAGAAATAGCTGATATCAAAGTTGATAGAGCTGTATTTCTGATCCTAGATGCGCTGAAAGCGGCATTAAATCAAAATCCCATTATTAGTCAAACCGCTGCTAATCTGCTCATGGAGCAATTCTTTAAAGAACTTCCATCTGTTTGGGCTGACAAATTGCAGTTGTGTGCTTGATTGTATTATTTTTTCAAGGTTCAGTTAACTTTCCCTGGTGGGAAAGTTGAGTTAGTAAATTAATAAAGCTTAATAAAGAATAAATTTTTTGTGAGGTATTTAATGAAATCAAAAGTATGGCAAACAATTATTGTTATGATTGTATTCATAGTTTTTTTGGTATTTCTTTTTTTAGTAATAAAGATTATAAATTATAACGAAGGCATTGGAGGTAACGTTAATATTCATGGCACATACAAGTCAAATATGGAAGATTCCACATCTGGAGAATACATTTCTATAGCATTGGATGCAGGAAAGTATCATTTTTTTAAGATCAATGATGAAATCATTGCCGAGGGCAAGATAAAACAAATAGAGGTGGGTCAATATGCTTTATATGAGGAGAATGATATAGTATTCGGAAAACTAATCGTCTCTTACAACAAAGTATATCTTATAGATAAAAGTTTAAATATTACTCAATTATATAAATTATCAAAAACTTTAATTTTACCAAGCAAAAAAAATCATTTTTAATCATGACCGCTTCTTAGTGGGCGGTTTGCTCTGCCCCTATACGGAGCTTTTACCTGCCACATATTAAGATGTATCGAATAAATTGGCTAATCGCACAATTTTCCCTAAGTAGCCCAAAAGGGCTTTCATAATTTTGATATTTGAAATAAAATAATTTTTTTATCAAACATTTAAAAAAACCAATAAACATATTACTGCAGAAAATTTAATTTTTCTTTTTTCATTTCTGCTCTTTTCTTCAAAAAATCTAACAATATCCAATAGTGCCTTTTTAAGATCTTCCGGAAAAGGTTCTAACTCTCCATTTTCTTCAGCTCGTTTTAATTCGGTTTCCAATTCGCTTAGTTTTTTGTTATCCTCTTCTACAATTAATTTTGCAAGAGCTCTCAGAACCTCATCTGCTTGTTCTTTATATTTTTGTCTTTCATCCCATTTAAAATTCATAAAATTCCTCCCTATAAACATCAGTTTTTAAACCTTTGGTGGCTACCGTTAACAGGTGGAGCTATAATGTCCTCCTTGTCAAGACAATTTTTTTAAAAATGAGATGACAGTTGATAC
>CAZOSB010000001.1:262843-266676 GCA_964582545.1 uncultured Anaerovorax sp. | reverse complement strand
GATAAATGGACTCCAACTCATTCTCCGATAACCCCAACGGAAGAATCGGCTGACCATTGTTGTCTTTGTTGTTGTATCCTGCCTCCTGCTCAAGTTCACGCATTTTTGCTAATACATCATCGTTAATTTGACCATTGTTTCCTATATCTCTTAAATAATCCCCAACCGTTCTATATTTCTCTTGATTTTCAGCCAAATGTCTGAAATATGCCAAATTGTCTAACCAGAGAATGTCCTTTACTGAAAATACACTGTTGTCGTTTGTAATACTATCCCATTTTACTTCATACATTTCATTTCCCATTTCTTAATCCTCCAAACTTACAATAACATCAAAATTATTTTCAAATATTTTTAAAATAATAGCTTCATTATTTTTAGGCACACCAATTTTTCCAGTATAAACTCTATTTATTAGTGGATACTCTTCATCATATACTGAGCGAATAAAAATATTACTATAAAATCCCTCTTTTAATAGTTTTTCTGCTATTAAATCCGATTTGCTGCTCATTTCTTTTAATGGAATATCAGATTCTCTAATATAAACACTAAAATTAATCCCTTGGTATCTGCCTCGATATTGCTTTAAAAAATCATTAAAACTGATTTTTTTATCTAACTCAGTAAATTTATTCATAGGGTACCACTGATAAATCTTAAATTCCTCTGGCAAAAACTCTCTAAGGAGATCTGCCATATATGCCTCATACTCATCCCTGATGGTAAAGGCAAAGTATTCATCTTCCCCAAACACCTCCCCATTCTCATAGATTCCTGCCCTGAAATAGAAGCCTTTCTCTTCTATAGAATCCGTAGTAGCGCGACCTTCAAAGAAACAGTATCCGTAATCTTGGTTACCCACCCACTTTATGGTGAACTCTTCATCATACTTTTCCTTTAGAAATTCTTTGTACTTTTCTATAAACTGTTCCTCGTTGTATTGCTCTAAAGTAGCACCACGAAGTTCTCCCCAATGCTGAACTCGTGGATTATTCCAGATAGCCACTCCTGCAATAAGCAGAATGCCTACTAGTGCCCCTATAACAATATTGTTTTTCGACACTTTTTTAGGGGATTGCGGTAGTTGCGGATCTGGTAGCTCATTATGTAATTGGCTTAGTTCGTAGCTTTCTTTCTTCAAATTCTTATACCTCCCTGAAATGAGTAATTATATTTCCTGTAAAGATTTATTGGTATTTAATTGTGATACTTATTTGCTTGTGCAAGCTATCAACACATTCCCTTGGTGCCTTTTACGGAACCTCTAAACGAAATTATGCGGAGCATAATCTTCCTTACCGTACTTAGGCAACAAGGGATTGTGCTGACTGGTGCAGATGTAAAAGCTTATATTCACATTGCCTATCAAAAGAAAGGCATGCATCAGGTCCACTAGTTCCACGAAAGATTACATATACATTCCCGCCTTGCTTATAGCAATAGCCCACCAACCCTATTTCATCAAGGTTAATTGCATTAACAATCTCTAAATTCTGAATACTAGGATTATTACATAACTTCTGATAGATAGATTCCAACTCATTCTCCGAAAAATCCAAGGGAAGAATCGGCTGACCGTTGCTGTCTTTATTGTTGTATCCCGCCGCAGCTTCAAGTTCCCGCATTATCCTTAAAATTCCATCTTTAATATCTGCCTGATCCCCAATATCTTCTAAATATTTCTCAATTGTTTTATAATCTGCATAATTTGCTGCCAAATGCCTGAAGTATGCCAAATTATCCAACCATAAAATGTCTTTTACTGATAATACACTGCTGTCATTTGTAATTCCGTCCCACTTTTGTTCATATGCTTGTGCCATAACTTACTCCTCTCTATCTACAATAACTTCATATTTTTTCTCAAACATTTTTATTAGTATAGTATTTTCATTCGGTTGTTCACTAAAATTTCTTCTATCATTCCTTGCTAACAACCTATAGTTTTCTTCATCTCTCGTTCTAACAAATATGCTACCTACATACCCTTTTTCAAATAGTTTTTTTGCAATTTCTTCTCCTTTCTCCTCTGCTTCACTCCATTTAAACTTTGTCTCCAACACATAGATAGAAAAGCCAATATCTGTATACTTCCCTCTATACCTTTCCAGAAATTCTTCAAAACTAATTTTCTTATCTAATTCCTTAAATTTATCTAAAGAATACCTCTGATAAATCTTAAACTCTTCCGGCAAAAACTCCCTAAGGAGATCCGCCATATATGCTTCATATTCATCTCTGATAGTAAAGGCAAAGTATTCATCTTCACAAAATACACTTCCATCTTCATAAACTCCTGCACGAAAGATAAATTCTTCTCCCGGTATGGATGGAGAAGTTGCCCTTCCTCCGAAAAAACAATATCCCGGATCTTTGTTCCCTACTCCTAAAAAGACAAATTCCTCCTCATACTTATATCTCCAAAACTCTAACAATTTCTCCTTGAACTGCTCTTCATTGACCACTGTTAATTTTGCCGCCCTAGGTTCCCCCCAATGCTGAACTCGTGGATTATTCCAGATAGCCACTCCTGCAATAAGCAGAATACCCACTACCACTCCTATCACAATATTGTTTTTCGACACTTTTTTAGGGGATTGCGGTTGTGGTGCATCTGGTAGCTCATTATGTAATTGACTTGGCTCGTAGGTTTCTTTCTTCAAATTCTTATACCTCCCTGAAATGAGTAATTTTATTTCTTACAAAATCTATTTTCTAATAATTTATTTTGATGCTTATTTTCTTATTAGTTTGTGCTGTATTGACTTAAGACCTAATTTCTTATTAATCACAATTAAAATAGCATGACAAATAAAGAGAAATCACCAATTATGGCTACTCCCTCTTTTATTAAAATGTAGGTTTAATACATACCTATCTTTCATATGATCTCCCAAATATGTTTTACTGAGTAAAGCACCCCGAATATGGATTCCTTTAAGATTAGTCAATTCTAACAATGAATTTGTTTAAGATTTTTTAATGTTTTGAAATTTAAGCTAGATTAATTATATTATAAATTCTTACATCCTTCAACAGAAAAATGCTTTTAAATGTTCATTTATTTGAATTTTATGAAATGATTTTATAGAATTTAGAATTTAATAAGTGCATAAATAAATTCAGTAAGGAGCTTTAAATACCCCTTACTGAAAAGCTTTTTTGTGTGATCTTTTAACCTTGTACCCAATACTGGGAAACGATATTGTTCACATCCTCCGGTCTCTCCAAAAGCGCATCATTCCAAGACATGCCCGTATCAGCTGTGAAGGATGCCATAGCTTGAATCAGCAGGCCAACTTGTGTATAACTCAGCATACCTCCATCTGAAGCATAAATCTGTTCCACCACATAGTCTCTTCCCTTGTACCAAGAGTCAATAACCACCGCATCCTCAGTGCCATGGACGGACAGTTTCAAATTGTTCCCTTCCCTGCTGGCTATGAGGGAGTTTTTGTTTATATCTCCAAAGATCAGTTTATCGGTTCCTCCTTGATAGTAGTATCCGTATCTATCATAAGTGGCATCATAATCATAAATCGTGTCTACTCCATCTCCTAGGTTAAAGTAGTAGGTATCGGATCCTAACCCTCCTTCTAATCGGTCGTTTCCTTTTCCTCCATATAGGTGGTCATTTCCTGCATCCCCATATAACGTATCTTTTCCAGCTCCTCCATATAGTACGTCATCTCCTGTTCCCCCATAGAGAAGGTCTTCTCCAACTCCTCCATACAGAAGGTCATTTCCACTTCCTCCGTACAGTGTATCATCTCCACCTCCTCCATACAGATGGTCTGTATCTCCTGTCCCTTTTAGGATATCATTTCCCT
>CAZOSB010000001.1:0-262743 GCA_964582545.1 uncultured Anaerovorax sp. | reverse complement strand
CTTCTTCTCCATACAAAATGTCTTCCCCGTTTCCCCCATAGAGAAGGTCTTCTCCAACTCCTCCGTACAAGAGGTCATTTCCACTTCCTCCGTACAGTGTATCATCTCCTCCTCCTCCATACAGATGGTCTGTATCTCCTGTCCCTTTTAGGATATCATTTCCCTCTCCCCCGCTTAGTTCGTATAGATTCGCACCTCTTCTCATATTCCATATGGTTCCATCTGAAAAGTGAATTTCTTCTATTGTCGAAAGGATATCTATTACTCCTTCTTCATTTCCGCTTGTATAGTAATTTTCTATGATTACTTTATCTTCTGTTCCCTTTATTCTCAGTTCTACATTTCTTCCTTCTCTCACAACCTCTACCATGTCTGCTCTGATTCCTTCTCCATAAATCAGCTTATCTATTCCTCCTGTGTATCCGGAAGAACCTATGTACGCATTCTCATAATCATATATCGTATCGATTCCGTCTCCTAGATTGAAATAGTAGGTATCGGATGCTAACCCTCCTTGTAATCGGTCGTTTCCTTTTCCTCCATACAGGTGATCATTTCCTCCTTCTCCATAGAGTATATCATCTCCTTCTCCTCCGTACAAAATGTCGTTCCCCACTCCTCCATAGAGAATATCGTTTCCTTCTTCTCCATACAAAATGTCTTCCCCGTTTCCCCCATAGAGAAGGTCTTCTCCGACATTCCCAAAAACAAAGTTATACCGATCCAAATTAGCCAAATCTAATCCCCTTGCAACACTTACATTTGACATTTGCATTGCAAACTCATTCTTGCTAAAACTCCCTTTATACTGCTCCGACGTTTCCAGAAGCTTCATATACTGAATCAGTAAACCCTGACCATATGCCAAATCATTCTGCCCCACTAGCTCAAACAACGATTTCACCAAGCTGTAGTCAATCTCCTTTTTCCCTGTTTCCCCATTTTCCACAACTCTGGTAAAGTACACAAATGAAGCCAAATGAGACTGAGAAACCAAAGCGTTATCGATCTCTCTCATCAAATTGTTATATGCTTCATGCAAAATAGGTGCCGCCGCACTGTTGGGATTGCTTCCGCCTACTCCCATAAATCCCTGCCCATAGAACTTCTCAATGACAGCCAACTTCGTGGCATCTACAAAACTTCCCCTGCTTCCCGCTTCTATTCCTTCACATCCAGTCCACAAAATAATAATTCTGTCAACCAATGCATTTCTTTCATTTAGATTTTTGCACTGGGTGTACTGCGCTACCAGTTCTTTTAGATCGCCGTTGATTGCCATTTCTTCATGTAACGTTCTCACATTCCCAAAGGCCTTAATGTTGGGCAGTTTCGCCAAAATTTCCGAGGAAATCTCGATTTCTTCTTTCAAGTTTGTGTCCATACTGTCCGTGGCAAAGTTCAGCTCTCCCACATTTCCGGTGCTTCCGTCTGCTCGAATAAAGGTTCCTGCATTGGTTATGAGGTTTCCATTTTGATCTGTGGTGTTTTTTCTGCTATGGTTTAATTGAACTCCCACAATCCCCATATCCTTGAGGCTGTAAAGCTCGTCCTGCTGCGAGATTCCGTCGTTATTTTTATCCACCCATAATTTCAATTGGTTATAGATTTCATCATTTTCATCTATGATCTGATCCCCATTGCTATCAAATTGTGCCAAGGCCTCAAATCCATTAGCTGCAAACTTTCCGTCTGCCAAAAGCGTCCTGTCCCCAAAGAGTTCTCCCCCATCATCGATGAGACCATTGCCGTTAATATCCCGCACCAAAAACGCATCTCCGCTGTCTAGCCAACCTGTCTTCTCCGCAAATCCATCCCCACCATAATCGAAATATGTACCATCAGCCAGCTTATTTGAATAGATTCCATCCCCGTCCAAATCGAATACCAGCGGATCATAACGGCGTGGTGGTGCCACTACTGCCCGTAATGCGTTTAGGATGGAGTTTAAAAGTCCTTCTTTTTTTATGGAATTTATGCAGTCATATAGATCCCCACCCAGAGAATATAGCTTGCTAAACATTATGTTTATGCTATTAAAAAATGATTGCTTTAATTGCTGACTGTAATCTGCTAAGGCTTCACCCATTTGATATGATGCAGTAAAGACACTTCCTCCATATTCATAAAAAAGCTCATATATGTATTCGCCAAGCTTATATGATGTATCAAATGTTTTTCCCCCTATTTCATATGGAGTCTCATATAACTCTCCGCCAACTTCATAAAAGGCGGGATAGATAATATCAAAGTAACTATAGATTACTTTCTCAAAGCCTGCAAAAATAAATGCACCTGTTGATGAGTCATAAGAGATAAAGTCCTTATCAAAATTTTCTTTTGAAAAAAGAGGTTTGCTTAAATTCGATAATGCTTTTTCTAAATCTTTATCAGAGAGTTTCCCACCTTCATTTAATTTAATCAGAATCTCCTGAATCTGATTCTGCTTACTTTCTGCTTCCGCTATTGTAGCTTGGATTCTAGGATTATTTAAGGCTATATTATAGGTATAATTATCAATCAACATGTTTGCAACAGTTGGACCTACACCTTGTAAAAAATCCGAATTATCAATGGCTCGCCCTAACCAACGGAGGGTATCCGGATTAAGGGTTCCGGCATCTTGACCAGTCATTTTTTTAGATAGAAAATTCCCAAAATCATTTAATACGTCCACTCTTTCATTTTGAGGAATATTTCTAAACGCATAAAGTGAAAATTCATGTATTGCCTTACTAAACTCAGTTTGCACTGTTGTGTAGCTCTTCAAGTCCCCATTTTGATCAAATATGGCATTAGGATAGTGATAGTAATTAAAATTTCCATATGCAAAATTTGAAGAAAAATAGTACACTTGATCACTAGAACTATATGGCAAAGAATTGCCCAAACAATTAACAAAGTCAAAGGCAGCATTGATTTCTATTACCTTATCCTTATTTCTATCTATCTGAGAGCTATTGTTTGCCATAAAATTATCAGAAAACCCCTGTCCATCAAAAGAAAGGCAAGCATCCACACGATCATCCATAATGGTTATGTACTTAGCCAAATTCCCACCCTTAGAGTGGCCACTGACGATTACATTATCCGCAGATCCAGCCATTGCAAGGCTTTGATTAAAAAATGCTAAGGCTTGTCCCTGCAAATAGGAATCACTTTCACTAAAAGCCGAAACATTATCCTTCCACGCGTCCGGACCACTGGTTCCACGAAAGATCACATATACATTTCCGCCTTGCTTAAAACAGTATCCAGCAAGCCCATTTATATTAATTGCATTAATAATTTCCAAATTCTGTATACTAGCATTATTAGATAACTTCTGATAAATGGATTCCAATTCATTCTCCGATAACCCCAAGGGAAGAATCGGCTGACCGTTGTTGTCTTTGTTGTTATATCCCGCCTCCTGCTCAAGAAATCTCATTTTATATAGTATTGTATCATCAATGTCTTTGCCATCCCCAATTTTTTCTAAGTAATCACCTATTGACTGATATAACTCTTTATTTGCTGCTAGATGTCTAAAATATGCCAAGTTATCTAACCAAAGAATGTCTTCTACTGACAATACGCTACTATCATTTGTAATACTGTCCCATTTTACTTCATATAGTTCGTTTCCCATCTCTTATTCCTCCATTTTCAATTTTATTTCATAATTATCATTAAAAACTTTTATTAATATTCTTTCCAAATTTTTAGGTACCCCGTGATTACCCCTAAACTCTCTTGTTACCGAATAATATTCCTCATCATACCTAGACCGAATAAAAATAGCACCGTAAAATCCATTTTTCAATAGTTTTTCTGCCATTAAATCAGCTTTTAAATTGAGTTGTTTTAATGTAGTATCAGATTCTTTGATATAAATTCCAAAATCAATCCCTTGATATACTCCTTTATATTGCTCCAAGAATTCCTCAAAACTAATTTTCTTTTTTAATTCGGTAAAATTGTTTATAGGATATCCTTGATAAATTTTAAACTCCTCCGGTAAAAACTCCCTAAGAAGATCCGCCATGTATGCCTCATACTCATCCCTGATAGTAAAGGCAAAGTATTCATCTTCCCCAAACACCTCCCCATTCTCATAGATTCCTGCTCTAAAGTAAAACTCTTCCCCCGGAATAGAATCTGTGGTTCCCATTCCTTCAAAGAAGCAGTATCCATAATCTTGGTTGCCCACCCACTTTATGGCGAACTCTTCATCGTACTTTTCCTTTAGAAATTCTTTATACTTTTCTATAAACTGTCCCTCACTGTATTGCTCTAAAGTAGCCCCACGAAGTTCCCCCCAATGCTGAACTCGTGGATTATTCCAGATAACCACTCCTGCAATGAGCAGAATACCTACTAATACTCCTATAACGATATTGTTTATCGACACTTTTTTAGGAGATTGCGATGGTGATGGATCTGGTAGCTCATTATGTAATTGGTTTGGTTCAATGGTTTCTTTATTCAAATTCTTATACCTCCCTGAAATAAATAATTATATTTCCTGTAAAGATTTATTGGTATTTAATTGTGATACTTATTTGCTTGTGCAAGCTATCAACACATTCCCTTGGTGCCTTTTACGGAACCTCTAAACGAAATTATGCGGAGCATAATCTTCCTTACCGTACTTAGGCAACAAGGGATTGTGCTGACTGGTGCAGATGTAAAAGCTTATATTCACATTGCCTATCAAAAGAAAGGCATGCATCAGGCCCACTGGTTCCACGAAAGATCACATATACATTTCCGCCTTGCTTAAAACAGTATCCAGCAAGCCCATTTATATTAATTGCATTGATAATTTCTAAATTCTGTATACTAGAATTATTACATAACTTCTGATAGATAGACTCCAACTCATTCTCCGATAATCCCAAGGGAAGAATCGGCTGACCATCGCTGTCTTTGTTGTTGTATCCTGCCCCAGCTTCCAAATCCCTCATTGCTCTTAAAACAGTCTCATCAATGTCTCTGCCATCTCCAATTTTATCTAAGTAATCTCCAATAGTTTTATACTTCTCTGGATTCTCAGCTAAATGTCTAAAATAAGCTAAATTGTCAAGCCATAAAATATCTTTCACTGATAATACACTGTTGTCATTTATAATACCGTCCCACTTTACTTCATACATTTCATTTCCCATTTTTTAATCCTCCATTTTTAACTTTATTTCGTAATTATCTTCAAATACTTTCAAAAGAATACGCTCTAAATTTTTAGGCACACCAGGCTTACCAGTATAACTTCTACTTATTAATGGAAATTCATCATCATATACTGATCTAATGAAAATATCACCATAAAACCCTTCCTTTAAAAGTTTTGCTGCTATCAAATCGGTTCTTGTACTCATTTCTTTTAATGTAATATCAGATTCTTTAATATAAATGCTAAAATCAATTCCAGTATATTCCCCTCTGTAGCTTTCCAGAAATTCTTCAAAACTAATTTTTTTCTCTAATTCAGTAAATTTATTAAATGGATAATGTTGATAAATCTTAAATTCCTCCGGCAAAAACTCCCTAAGAAGATCCGCCATATATGCTTCATATTCATCTCTGATAGTAAAGGCAAAGTATTCATCTTCACAAAATACACTTCCATCTTCATAAACACCTGCCCAAAAATCAAAACGCCGTTCTATACTTGGGCTAGTAGCTTGACCATAGAAGAAACAATACCCGGAATCCCTGTTTTCTGTATATAAAATAGAGAACTCCTCGTCATACTTATATCTCCAAAACTCTAACAATTTCTCCTTGAACTGATCTTCATTAACCACTGTTAGTTTTGCCGCCCTAGGCTCTCCCCAATGCTGAACTCGTGGATTATTCCAGATAGCCACTCCTGCAATAAGTAGAATACCTACTACCACTCCTATCACAATATTGTTTTTCGATACTTTTTTAGAGGATTGCGGTTGTGGTGGATCTGGTACTTCATTATGTAACTGGCTTGGTTCGTAGGTTTCTTTCTTCAAATTCTTATACCTCCCTGAAATGAGTAATTTTATTTCTTACAAAATCTATTTTCTAATAATTTATTTTGATGCTTATTTTCTTATTAGTTTGTGCTGTATTGACTTAAGACCTAATTTCTTATTAATCACAATTAAAATAGCATGACAAATAAAGAGAAATCACCAATTATGGCTACTCCCTCTTTTATTAAAATGTAGGTTTAATACATACCTATCTTTCATATGATCTCCCAAATATGTTTTGTTGAGTAAAGCACCCCGAAACTACTTACCCATATGGATTCCTTTAAGATTAGTCAATTCTAAAAATGAATTTGTTTAAGATTTTTTGAATGTTTAGAAATTTAAGCCAAATTTATTATATTATAATTATTTACATTCTTCAACAGAAAAATGCTTTTAAATGTTCATTTATTTGAATTTTATGAAATGATTTTATAGAATTTAGAATTTAATAAGTGCATAAATAAATTCAGCAAGGAGCTTTAAATACCCCTTACGGAAAAGCTTTTATGTGTGATCTTTTAACCTTGCACCCAATATTGGGAAATGATATTGTTCACATCTTCTGGTCTTTCCAAAAGCGCATCATTCCAAGACATACCCGTATCAGCCGTGAAAGATGCCATAGCTTGAATCAGCAGGCCAACTTGTGCATAACTCAGCATACCTCCATCAGAAGTATAAATCTGTTCCACCACATAATCTCTTCCCTTGTACCAAGAGTCAATTACTACCCCATCCTCAGTGCCATGGACAGACAGTTTCAAGTTATCCCCTTCTCTGCTGGCTATGAGAGAGTTTTTGTTTATGTCTCCAATGATTAGCTTATCTGTTCCTCCTTTGTAGTTTCCGTATCTATCATAGGAATACTCGTAATCATAGATCGTATCCACTCCATCTCCTAAGTTAAAGTAGTAGGTATCGGATCCTAATCCTCCTTCTAGTCGGTCATTTCCAACTCCTCCATAAAGGAAAGAAAAAGGCATAATATCAACAATTTCAAAACTATGAATTTTCAAAAGAGCGGTGACAAACCGCTCTTTTTGTGGTATACTAAAGATGTTGCAAATGGGTCGGTTGCCTGAAAGGGGTTCGTTATGAACAACAGGCAGTCGGTTATACCCGACAATACGAAGATTACAGCCTTATATGAAAGGCTATCACGAGATGATGACAGTAACGACCGCCAGAGCAATGAATTTACTTCGTTTTTCAACGTCCTAAACGAGTGGTATCTGTATGACTCAAGGTGCAAGACGCTATGCGCCGCAAAGCCAAGGACGGTGGGCGCATGACAACCATTCCGATTTACGGCTACACCAGTGCAGCCGAGGACAAAGGCAAATGGATTATCGACCCCGAGACCACCGAGGTATTGCGCACATCGGTATATATGGCAAAGAGTGAAATTGGCAGTTATGCCAAGCGGTGCGACCTTGAAATTCCCTACACATGGAACGGCTCTACCGTGGCAAGTATCATCTGCAAGCCGGAATACAAGGGACATACAGTCAACGGCAGAACACGCAAGGAACATTTTTTTGAGAATACCCACGCCGCTGTCATAGACCCCGAAACATGGGAAACGGCACAGCGATGTAGAAAAACCATCAAACGTGTTGATACGTTGGGCGAAGCCAATTCGTATTTATCCGGCGTGTGCGTGAAGCATTGGAGGTTCGGCAAGAGGAAACGGCAAAGGCGCACAAGAAACAGATTGCCACCAAACGTAAGCGTGTTACTGAACTGAACATGCTGATAAAGAAACTTACGAGAATAATGTCACCGGTAAATTGAGCGATAAACGCTTTGTGATTTTATCAGCCGAGTACGAGCAGGAACAAGCGGAAATTGAGCATTCCATCATAAAATTACAATCCTCGCTTGAAGCCTTTGAAAATGCTAATAGAGGAGGTGGACGAATGAAAACCAGTGTATGTATGGATGAAATCAGAAAGATTCGAGATGAAAATTCTCTCCGGCATTTGTCGCAGACACCTGAGGAGCGTTCAAAGGAGCTTGCGGAGTCTATGGAATGGTTCCTCGCCGCAATCGGCAAGCCAGTAAAAGTCGTAAAGCTTGAAAATGGCATACAATAAAATTCAACCCCACTCACAAAAGGCAATCGCTGAAATATGCGGTTTCCTTTTTCGCTGTCCGAAAATAAAAATGGAGGAATCTAAATATCAGCATCAATCATGGAGCAAAATATAGCAACTGTTGTTGCAAAGAAAAGACCACAGCTTCTAACTGTAGTCTTTTAGTTTTTATGCGTAACTTTTAACCTTGTATTATTTTATAGAGTTATTTCAGGTTGCTTTACTTCAAACCTTTCTTTTTCAATCTCTTTTACTTTTATAATTAATTTTTTTGCTATTTTAATACATTCCAATGCTTCATCTTGACTTAAATCTAATGACTCATCAGCCGGATATCTCGTTTCAATATAAAATTGATTCACAAAAGCGCAATCTTTGCGGAATCGAATAAATTGCTCTTCAAACTGCGAAGCCTCTTTTAAAAGAAATAATAAACTATGCCCGTTACTAAGTCTTCCACTTTCCTGAATAAGAAAGCCTTTTAAGGTTTTTTCTATTGCTTGCTGGCAATGAAAAGCAATAATACCGTTGTCACCTCCGTATTCAAATAGAATCTCGGCACCTTTTAGATCTGCCTCACCTTTTCGATACCATTCAATATATTTTAAGCTATCTACCATATAATAAATCTCCCTCACTATTAATTGCAAAGGCGAGGGTACTTTGATCTTTTGAGCATCTCTCCCATTCTTTAGGTGTATACAATAAAATATCTATCGGTATATTATAGTCAAGAGCACAATACATATCAGATAAAGTGCTTCTTTTGTTTTGACTATCTGCAACTACACAAATATCAATATCGCTAACCTCAGAAATTACTCCTTTAGCCATAGAACCAAACAGTATAATCTTTTCAACATCAAACTGCTTAACAAGTTGGTTCTTTATTTCTTTTATTAATGGCTCCACTTTTTTATTTGCTATTGTCATATAATATCCCCCCCTCTAACTTGACTTATCTGATACATTTTCATCGCTACTTTTTATTATTGTATCATATTCTTAGCGGTTTGTCGAGAAGCTTGGTTGGAATAAGCTTGGTTGTAATTTCGATTTGAATAATATTAAAAATTTAAGGTTATAAATTTTTATAGACTTTAAAATTTCATAAATGCATAAATAAATTCAGCAAGGAGCTTTAAATACCCTTACTGTAAAAGTTTTTATGTGTGATCTTTTAACCTTGTAATATTTTATAGAGTTATTTCAGGTTGCTTTACTTCAAGCCTTTCTTTTTCAATCTCTTTTAATTTCAAAATTAATTTTTTTCTATTTAATACATTCCAATGCTTCATCTTGACTTAAATCTAATGACTCTTCAGCCATATACCTAGTTTCATTATAATACTGATTAACGGAGAGTGAGTATCATGGAACCGACCAATATAAATATTTGTATGGGCGAAGACTTGAAGCGAGATTTTGAGAGATTGTATACTGAATTGGGTCTAACATGACCCTTGCCAAGAGCCACGATTAAGCAAGTGGTATTTTGAACAAACGCCCGTAGTCCCGCTGTGCTTCCAATTCGCATTCGGCAATCAGACGGTTGAACGGTTCATCACTTGGTCTTTTAGAATTCTGTGCGACAATCAATGTTGAAACATAATCTACACGCAGTATCGGTGCAATGGATGCAATGCAGTAGCCCTTGTTCACAAAAACAAGGTTCATCAGAAGTCGCGCTGCCCTACCGTTACCATCCATGAAAGGATGAATATCCACCAGCCGCCTGTGCGAAAGCGCCGCAAACAGCACCGGGTGCATTCTATCCTTTTTCTCGTTTAGCTCATCAACAAAAGCTTTCATAAGATCGGGGACATCCTCCGGTGTGGGCGGTACGTATTCCGTGCCAGTGATAAACACTTGATGGTCACGGTATCGTCCCGATTGGTCACTGTCTATGCCACTGTAAAACAGACTGTGCAGTTTGCATATCATATCCTCGGAATAGATAAGATTAGGAGTACGTGCGGCAGAGAGCATGTAGTCATAAGCCTTTGCATGGCCTGTAGCTTCATAAAAATCCTTAATCGGCTTGCCGCCCACAGTTATACCGTCCTCAAGCAGCACCTTCGTTTCAGTTAAGGTGAGAGAATTGCCCTCCAGAGCGTTACTTGAGTAGGTTGTTCCTATTTTGTAATATCGGTCAAGCTCACGCACCTCTTCAGGCGTCAGGGGACGTCGTTCGTTTATCAGCTTTCGGTTTGCATCTATACGTTCAAGGAGCCTTTCGAGTTCCATTTGAATCACCACACTTTCGTATATATTATCGCATAATTTATGGAAAATGACAACGTGATTTAAAAAATGTTTGAAGTTTAATAATAAGAAATTTGATAAATTAAATAAAAATTAAAATATTTTTAAATTAACATAATTGATAATTTTTAAATTTATCATAGAATATAAAAAGCTTTCAAAAAAAACATATGCCTATCTCTAAGATTTAAAGATAGGCATACGTTATTTGTGTTTTTAAAAATTGTTAATAAAATAAATACAGAACTTACTTTCTTAACTGTTCTTGACCAAGTTCAACTAATCTTTTAGTCATCTGGCCACCAACGTTACCATTCTGTTTTGAAGTCATATTTCCCTTGTCCTGATTGTCATAATCAGCGATTCCAAGTTCGTTAGCAACTTCAGTCTTCATTCTGTCTAATGCAGCTTTAGAGCTAGCATCGTTTGAGTTGTTTTTGTAATTCTTTTGTGTCATTTTAATTCACCTCCTACACGCTAATATTTTGACCGCTGGTAAATTAAATATTCTTAGAAAAGATTTCATATGTTGGTTTAATTTTCTAACACTCTTAAAAACGTTGAAATTTAAGGGATTATTTTTCAACTTAACAGACAATTTCCCTGTATAAAGTCTGCATAACTTTTCTGAATCGCTAGTATACGGTTATAGATTTGCTTTATCGCTGCTGAAAATGGACTGGATTTTTTCTCTTAAAAGATGATTTTCTTCCTTTATCAGCTTAGGGTCATCCGCTAAAATAGACTTCACTTCTTCTCCGGATTTCTTTAAAATGTCTCTGTGCTTCGAAAAGTCTGCCAGTTTTAGCTCCGGAAGTCCATGTTGTCTGATTCCAAAAAATTCCCCCGGTCCTCGAAGTTGTAGATCCTTTTCTGCAATCATAAGTCCGTCCCTTGTTCCAGCGATTGTTTCAGCCCTTTCTTTGGCTATATCCATATTTTCATCCGTTATTAAAATACAATAGGATTGTTCTTTTCCTCTTCCTACACGTCCTCGCAGCTGATGCAATTGAGCCAAACCGAATCTTTCGGAGTTTTCTATGAGCATCACTGTGGCATTTGGAACGTTGATGCCAACTTCGATGACCACGGTTGCCACAAGAATTTGAATCTTTCCTACATAATATTGTTCCATTATTTCATCTTTTTGTTGCTGCTTCATATTTCCATGCAGCATCGCTATGGTAAAATCCGGATATTGATTTATTAATTCCTCCAAAAGACCTGTAACCGAGCGAGCGTTGATTTCCTCAGAGTCTTCGATTAACGGTGCCACGATGTAAGCTTGCCTTCCTTTTTTGACTTCTTTTTCTACAAACTCATAAGCCAAGCTCCTGCTTTTATCACTAATACTTTTTGTAATGATCTCCTGCCTTCCGGGGGGTAATTCATCGATATAGGAAATGTCCAAATCTCCATAAAGCACCACCGCCAACGTTCGGGGAATGGGCGTTGCTGTCATGACCAAAATGTCGGGATTTTTCCCTTTTCCCGACAAGGCGGCTCTTTGAGCTACACCGAACCGATGTTGCTCATCCGTAACCACCAGACCTAAATTTTCAAAGACCACAGATGGTTGAATCACCGCATGAGTCCCAACCACCACCTGAACCTGTCCCGATTGGATCTCTTTCAGCACGGCTGCACGCTCTTTTGCCTTCAATGTTCCCGAAAGAAATCCCGTATTTATGCCAAAGGGCTTTAGTTGGTCATAAATCTGTTGAAAATGCTGTCTTGCCAGAATTTCTGTAGGTGCCATGATGACCGCTTGATATCCGTTTTTTACAGCCACATAAACCGCCCCGATGGCAATGGCCGTCTTTCCCGAGCCTACATCCCCCTGAATCAAACGATGCATGATGTTTTGAGAAGTCATATCAGTTAAAATTTCATCAAAAACCCTGGCTTGTCCCTTTGTAAATACAAACGGAAAGGAATCCAGAAGTCCCTTCAAATCCACATCACCACGAAAAGAAATGCCGTTTTCACTCTGCTCTGTCCTCACCCGTAAGGACTGCAAACCACATTGCAATAAAAAAAATTCGTCGAAGATCAATCGATATTTTGATTCCTTCAGCCTCGTTCCCGAATCGGGAAAGTGAATGTTTTGCAAAGCGTAAGTCAGAGGGCAAAGTTTATTCCGCTCTCTGGTGATGGCGGGAAGATAATCCACCACCAAAGCATACAAAGGGTGAAGTTGTTTTTGCCAGATACGAAGCTCTCTTTGGGTGATTCCTGCTGTCAAAGCATATACGGGCAGGATTCCGTCCGTCCCCACCTTTTCAAAGGAACTGATTTCAGGATGTAGCATTTGGACCTTATCTGATTTTATACTAATATTTCCATAAAACACGTATTCTGTTCCTTTATTTAAGGTTTTTTCTAAATAAGCCGCATTAAAAAAAACAACCTCCATAGCCCCCGAAGAATCCTGCACCAAAAGCCTTAAGGTTTGTTTTTTATTGAACCGATACTTTCCTTTTACCATCAGGACAATCTTGCCCTGAATCAAAACCTTTTCTCCGTCCTTCACCTTACTGATGGTCGTTATATTGCGCCAATCCTCGTAGGTCCTCGGGTAATGAAGCAGCAAGTCTTCCACCGTATCTATATGTAATTTACGCAGATAGGTTGCCTTTTTTGCGCCTACGCCTTTTATTTTATCCGTGCTGTCCTGTAAGCTCATGGGATTCCTATTATCC
Source organism: uncultured Anaerovorax sp. (assembly GCA_964582545.1). Taxonomy (GTDB): domain Bacteria; phylum Bacillota; class Clostridia; order Peptostreptococcales; family Anaerovoracaceae; genus JAVVUJ01. The sequence continues at coordinate 249,687 of CAZOSB010000001.1, read as the reverse complement.
ATTCCGTTTAACCTCTGACCTCTATATTCCTCTTGGAAATATTTTTAGAGATCATGCCCGTTACCATCACCGCAACGCTGTTGACCTCTATATCCGTATGATATTCCACCTGTTTCTTAATTTCCGCAATTAAGGTTTCCGTCACCATGCTGATGCTAGATCCAAATCGGATGACCACATAGATGCGTATATCCATGCTCTTCTGATCGTTCATGGTAATCTCTATATGATTTTTATCCTCCAACCCTCCAATTCTGGCAATGGGACCCGTCACCTTTCCGTTTTTGTTAGAAATGACCGCCCTACCCCCTAGTCCATCTATCACTTCCACAATAATTTTTCCGATTACGGCTTTTTCCATGCCGATATATCCCCGAGGGGTGTCAACTTTATAAAACAACGGTAAACTCCTATCTATAAAAACAACTGGATATTTTTATCAATTTTATTTTACCTTTTTATGTTCTGTTTTGCAATGGGTATCCACCATAAATCCAAAGATTTGTAGTTTTAATGAGAACTTATTCCTTTTATTTTCATATAATGTTAAGGGTGTTGATTATGACGAGAGTAAATTTGTTAGGATTGGTTCTGGCCATTGCCGGTTCCATATTGATTATCAAAACAATCCCCCTACTAATCTGGTACATAATACTGGGTTTTTTGGTGTGCTGTCTGATATGTTTTCATATATTTACGCGATAAAAGCAATGAAAAGGAGACCATAAAATGAAATGCAGAAAAAAATGTTGTGTTAGACCTGGTGAGGTGGAGCTTTTTGGATTAATTCTTCTAATCATAGGAATTGTGACTTTATGTGCATTTTTCTTACCATCTAAGGTATGGCTCATAATCTTAGGAGGCCTTATGATATTTTGCGGATATAAGCTTTTTACCTGTTAGTTTATTTTCATATTAAAAAAGTTCTCACATCATTCACTGTAAGAACTTCTCATTTATTTTCTATTAAATAGCACGGTTAATCTTATTGGTTCTGATACATCTGGTACAGATTTTTTTTCTCTTTACCGTACCGTTTTCCTCAGTTCTCACCGTTTGAATATTTACATTCCATTTTCTTCTGGTATGTCTGTTGGAATGGGAAACGTTATTTCCTGAAACCTGACCCTTGCCGCATATTTCGCATTTTCTTGACACTCAACCCACCTCCTTTTATAATATTCTATATGTCATCTAATCTTCTCTCTGTTTACTGTTTTCATGGGCTCAACCTCCATATAAACACAACAATAAGGATTATATCATACTCAAATAGTCAATTGCAACTTGTTTTTTAAATTGTTTCTTAACATTTTTCAAACATTTTTCAAATTATTTCCTAAAATTTCTTTTTTATATATATCACAACACCGCTGTTTTCTTGGAGATTAAAGGTTCTTTTCCCGTCAAAATCTACGGATCCGCTTATAAAAAAGTCATAGATGGTCTCCTGTTCCAGTAGGTCAACCTTTAAAAGGTTATGTTCATGGCCCCTGTTAATCACCACCAATACAGAGTTTTCCTCTCCACTTCGCAAGTATGCAAAATAATCCTCTCTGGATTCCGCCGGTTCAAAGGATAAGCCGCTTAAATTATTTATTGTTTTTCTAAACATAAACAATCTTTTATAAAAAGAAAAGATTTCTTCATCCCTTTGTTCAAAGCGAAAACATCCTCTGTTGAGAGGGTCGCTGCCGCCCTCCATGCCGATTTCGTCCCCATAGTAAATGCACGGAATCCCCGGCATAAACACCCAGATCAGCAAGGCTAAAAATAGCTTCTGTCTGGCTTCATAATCGTTGGATACCCGATGATCCTCCTTCAAAACCGTCAAGATCCTCACCGTATCGTGAGTTCCCAAAATATTCATAGAGGAGTAAAATGCAAACTGCGGATAGTTTTCCCATAAGCTCTCCATGGTGAGAGAAAAATCATATCCGGATATATTGCCCGTCACAAAATCAATGATAGAGTTTTTCAGGGGATAATTCATCACGCTATCCAACTGCTTCCCTTGAAAATATCTGCGTCGTTGACCGTAAGCCACCTTGTTGGAAGCATCCTCCCAAACCTCACCTATAATGACCGCATCCGGTTTCTCCGATTTGACAGCCATCCTCAGTTCATCCAAAAAAATATCTGGCAATTCATCGGCTACATCCAACCGAAATCCCGAAGCACCACATCGAAGCCAATGCTTGATGACGGAATTCTCCCCCGTAAGGATGTATTCTCGAAAGGATTCAGAACTTTCATTGACGGAAGGTAAGGTATCGATCCCCCACCACGCCTCATATTTATGAGGATACTCGATAAAGCTGTACCATTCAAAATACTTGGCATCCCTACTTTGAAAAGCGCCCGGTTCATGAAACCGCCCTTCTTTGTTAAAGTAAACGCTGTCGCTTCCCGTGTGGTTGAATACTCCGTCTAAGATTACCCGGATTCCCTTATCCCATGCTCTTTCACAGAGCTCTTGAAAGATTTCTTCGTTGCCCAATAAGGGATCGATGGCCATGTAATTTCCTGTATCGTACCGATGGTTGGAAAAAGCTTCAAAGATGGGGTTCAAATAGATGACCGTCACACCCAAGGACTCCAGATAATCTAACTGCTCCATAATTCCCAAAAGATTTCCCCCGAAGAAATCATTGTTCCAAACGATTCCGTTTTCATCCGGGTGACCATAGGGAGCACCGCCCCAATCCTCCCTCATATAGTAATCTTTATTTTGCTCGGGCGGAGAATATCTGTCACTTTTGGCAAATCGATCGGGAAAAATTTGATACATCAGCCCCTCTCTCATCCATTCCGGACTTCCATAAACATCCTCTTCATACACGGTCAACTGGAAAGCGCCCTTGGATTCATCGGAATCATCCCAATAAAACATTTTAAAACCGTAGAAATAAAGCCCTGGCTTGGAACTTTCCCACTGAAACTCATACTCCTCCCAGCAGGTATCCCCTTCCTCCATAAAATGCTTGCTTCCATTGATCCACTGTTCATCTTCGCTGTTGGCATCATTGGATACAACAAGATAAGCCTCCCTGGAAGGCTTATCCTGTTCTGTGTTTTTAATTCGAAAGGTAATGAGGGTATCTACCTCCACCGCCCCGAACGGTTTCTTAAAGTAACGATCACGGCTGTTATACTCAATCATTGATAGATTCTATCTCCCAAATTCTATCCGCATACTCCTTCACGGCTCTGTCCGCAGAGAACATTCCCGCTTTTCCAATATTGGTAAGAGACATGTTTCCCCAACGCAATTTGTCTCCATAGGCCAACCCAATCCTCTGCTGAGCTTTTTTATAGGAGTCAAAATCCGCTAATACAAAGTAAGTATCTGCGATTCCGTTGACACCTGCTGTAAGAGAGTTGACGATATCCCCGAATTTTTCACCGTCAATCCCTTCCGATAAAAGATTTATGATGGCATTTAAGCTCTCATTTTCCTGACAGTATACCCATGGTCGATAACTACCCGACCGAACCAACTGCTCCACATCTTCCACCTTCATGCCAAAGAGGAATATGTTCTCCTCCCCTACAGCTTGATAAATCTCCACGTTGGCCCCATCCAATGTACCAATGGTCACCGCACCGTTGATCATCAGCTTCATGTTACCCGTTCCGGAAGCTTCCTTTCCGGCCAGAGAAATTTGCTCTGAAACGTCTGCTGCGGGCATGATAATCTCAGACAGCGATACGGAATAATTCTCTAAGAACACGATTTTTAATCTGCCTTGCACCACAGGGTCCTTCTCCAAAACATTAGCTAACCTACAGGCCAAGGTGATAATCCGCTTTGCACTTTGGTAACCGGCAGCCGCCTTGGCACCGAAGATAAAGGTTCTGGGAACCATATCCATCTGAGGGTTCTGCTTTAATTGATTATAAAGATCCATGATATGGAAAAGGTTTAATACCTGACGTTTATATTCGTGTAACCGCTTCACCTGAACATCAAAGATGGAATCAGGATCCACCGTCACTGAATTATTTCCCTGAATGTAGTTGGCCAATCGAATCTTGTTTTCCCGTTTAATTTTGGCCATTCTTTCCAATACGCTAGGATCATCCTTATACTGTAAAAGCTTCTCCAGCTCGTTGGCATTTTTCCTATAACCCGTGCCTATCAGCTCATCCAACAGTGCAGACAGCTTGGGATTGGCCTGACAGAGCCATCTTCTATAAGCGATGCCGTTGGTCACATTGGTAAATTTCTCCGGTGCAATCTGCGCAAACCCGGAAAACAAATTTTCCTTGATGATACCGCTGTGAAGTGCGGAAACCCCGTTCACCGTATGGGAAGCTTCCACGCATAGGTTCGCCATTCGGATGTTTCCCCCACCGATGATGGACATTTCATTTCTTTTGGCTTCATCCCCAGGAAATGCCTTTGCAATCTCCCCATTTAGCCTTCGATTGATCTCCACAATGATGGAATGGATCCTTGGCAAAAGCCTTGCAAAAAGATCCTCTGGCCATTTTTCCAAGGCCTCCGGCATAATGGTGTGATTGGTATAGGAAACGGTCTTTCGCACAATCTCCCATGCACGATCCCAATCATAGTCGTAATCGTCTATAAGGATTCTCATAAGTTCAGGAATCGCCATAGTCGGGTGTGTATCATTGATGTGAATAGCAACCTTCTTATAGAAGTTATCTAAGTTTTTAAACTTTTTCAAGTGCTTCTTGACCATGGATTGCAAAGAAGCGGATATGAAGAAATACTGCTGAGACATTCTCAGGTTTTTTCCCTCTGGGTGCGCATCTTCCGGATAGAGAATTTTGGAAATAACCTCCGCTTGATGCCGCTCTGCCATGGATTCCTGATATTTTCCCTGTGCAAAGAGCTCCATATCTATGCTTTGTAAAGAGGTGGACTTCCAGAGCCTCAGATCATTGACCACATCGCTGCCATAACCGGTAATCAGCAGATCGTAGGGTATACCCACCACCGTCTTATAATCCTTGTGAATTACCCTCATCCTACCATTTTGATCCCATATTTCTTCCAGCTTGCCCCCGAAGCGAACCTGCTCCTTTTCATCTTCCTTTTCAATCAGCCATACATCACCCAAGGTCAGCCAACTATCCGGCTCTTCCTTCTGCATGCAGTCAATTATTTTTTGCTTAAAGATTCCATACTCATAACAGATAGACAAGCCGTGACCCGCCATTCCTCTGCTGGAAATCGCGTCCAGATAACAGGATGCCAATCTTCCTAAGCCACCGTTCCCTAATCCTGCATCCGGTTCCATGGCGCAAAGCTCCTCTAGATCTCCCCCCAGTGCCTCTATGGCTTCCTTCACCACATCTTCCATCTGCAAATTAAAGATGTTATTTTTTAAGGATGGTCCCGGCAAAAATTCCATGGAAAAATAGTACACCTGCTTGTGCATCTGACCCTTACTGGAATCATGGTAATTCAACCACAGTTCAGACATGATATCTCGTATTACCAATACCGTCGCCTTATAAAGCTGTGTTTTAGTCGCTGAGTTGGGTTCCGCACCGAAGTTCTTTAACATGCGATCTATCATCTTGGTAACTTTATCCGTCGTATAATTTTTAATCATAAATAATGGCCTCCTATAACAACTCTTCATATAATTTTATGTACTCCAGGGTAGATTTCTTCCATGAAAAATCTGTTTTAAAAGCATTTTGCATAATTTTATTCCAAACAGGCTTATCCCAATAAAATCCGATGGCTCTTCTAATGGCACCCAACATATCATGGGCATTAACAGATCCGAAGGTAATACCGTTTCCTTTTTTTGTAAGTGGGTTAAAGGGGAAAATGCTATCCTGCAGTCCACCTGTTTCCCGAATGATGGAAACCGTACCGTATCTGGATGCAATCATCTGAGCAAGCCCGCAAGGCTCGCTTAAGGACGGCATCAAAAATAAGTCCGATGCCGCATAAATTTTGTTCGCCAAAGGAGCCGAAAATCCCGTCACAATGATTAGCTTCCCCTGATACTCGATGCTCTTACTCCTAAAAAAGTCTTCATAGTAGGAATCCCCGCTGCCCAATACCACCATTTGAATATCTTCTTCCATAATTTCTTTAAAAACGTTGATCACTAAATCGATGCCTTTATGATCCACCAGTCGTCCGATCATGCTGATCATAGGGATGTCTTCCTTTTCCGCAAGACCCAGTTCCCTTTGAAGGGCAATTTTATTTAGCACTTTTTTCTCAGGAGAGGATTTTGAATACTTTACCGCCAGGTTTTTATCCTTGCTGGGATTAAATAAATCGATATCAATTCCATTTAAAATTCCATGGAGCTTATACTGATTTTCCTTGATGATTCCATCCAAACCTTTTCCATAATAAGCGTAGGTGAGTTCCTTTGCATAACTAGGGCTCACAGTGGTCAAACAATCGCAGGTTACGATAGCACCTTTCATGTAATTGACATCGCCCTTATAGTCTAAAATGCTTCTGTAAACTGACGATATCCCCAAGATATCTTCTAAAATTCGTCCATCAAATCTTCCCTGATAGGCGATATTATGAATGGTAAATACGGTTTTTAAACGATCATAATAAGGTTCTTCCGTATAAAAAGTTTTCAAATATACGGGTACCAGTGCTGTTTGCCAGTCGCTACAATGAAGGATCTGCGGCTTGAAATCCAAATAAGGCAAAGCCTCTAGGGATGCCTTGGAGAAGTAGGCGAACCGCTCTCCATCATCAAAGTATCCGTAATAATTATCCCTGGCGAAATATTGCTCGTTGTCTATAAAGTAAAAGATCACCCCTTTATATTCCATCTGAAAGAGACCACAGTAAGTTTTTCTCCAAGCAAGCTGTACCGAGAATTCGCTTATGAGTTCCATTTTTTTTAAATATTTTTCCTTGATTTCTTTATAGAGGGGCAACATAACTCTGGCATCTATGCCATTCCTTACCAATTCCCCCGGCAAACTGCCCAACACATCACCCAGTCCCCCGCTTTTGGCAAAAGGACTGGCCTCCGTCGCAATAAATAGTATATCCACCAATACCTCCCTATACGATGCTTAATTTTTCTATGACAACGGGATAGGTCTCATGACCTGCCAGTTGTCGGTTTTCTCTCACAATAACCTCTTTATCCAAAATGACATGATTTAAAATTACGTTCCTCATTATTTCCGTATCCTGCATGATGATGCTGTTTTTAATAATACAGCCTTTCCCTATCTTTACACCTCTGGAAATGATGCAATTTTCGATGCTTCCCTCTATGATACAACCATCTGCAACCACGGAGTTTTTCACGCTGCATCCATCTAAATATTTGGCAGGAACACTGTCTTTTACCTTTGTGTAAATGGGTCTCGTAAAGGCTCTGCTCCTCACTTGATCCTTTAGTAAGCTTAAATTAGCTTGCATATAACCGGAAACGCTGCTAATTTCAAAGATATTCCCTTTATATTCATAACCTCTGATATTTAAATTGGAAGCCAACCTCTGTATAATGTCCTTTTCAAAATCGTACCTACCATAGGACATAGAATCAGCGACCAAGGACTCCAGCAATGACTTCCTCATGACAAATAAGCTGATATCCCAAGGTTCCTGTTGAAAAGATACGTCATCCAAATTTGGGTTGATTTCATAAACTCTTTCTTCGCCATCCATCTTTAGGATGTTCACTCCTGCAGGGATGACGTTACATCCATTCAAGGATCTCGTATATACGGTGGTAATGTCTGCATTTCTTTGAATGTGACTGTTTACCAACTCCTCCAAGTTCATATTGTAAATCACACTGCTGCCAGAGAGAATTACATAGTCCGCCAAGGATTTTTTAATGGAGTGCATATTTCTGGACAAGGCCTCTATGGTGCCTCTGTATACGCCGGTTTCCGTTCCCCCCGGAGTAGATAAAGGAGTGAGCACACGAAGTCCCCCTCTCTTTCTGTTTAAATCCCATTCACGCCCCGATCCCAAATGGTCCACCAAGGAGTGGAAATTGTTTCTGGTAATGATGGAAATATCGTAGATACCCGAATTTACAAAATTGGACAAAACAAAATCGATAATTCGATACTTCCCCCCGAAGGGCAATGATGCCAACGTTCTGGTGGAAATTAATTCCCTGAGGTTTTCTCTTTCTGAATAAGAAAAAATAATTCCTAATACTTTGTTCATTACATTTCACCTCCCTCGAGAATTAAGTCCGTCTCTACCATAACCCCCATGGGTACAATGACCCCTTCACCCACGGTAATGTCGTGACCTACCACGGTAATTTCCTTTGGTTCTCCTTCCAATCTCGGATTCTTACTGTATCCGATCTTAGCTCTTCCCAAAATTGTGGCATCTTCAGCAATGACAGCGTACTCCACTACCGCCCCTTCCCGTATCACGGTCCTGGGCATAACTACCGAATTGCTCACCACTGCCCCTGCTTCTATGGTTACTCCTGGAAAGATGATGCTGTTTTCCACCTCACCATCTATGTAGCAACCCTCTGAAATGGTGGAATTTGTAATCTTTGCGTTATCTCCAATATACTGAGGTGGCAACAGATTGTTTCTGGAATAAATCTTCCAAGGGGGATCGTTTAGTTCTAAAGGCACTGCTGGATTTAACACGTCCATATTGGATTCCCAAAGGGATTCCACCGTCCCTACATCCTTCCAATACCCCTTGAATTCATAAGCATACATAGGCTCTCCAGCCTGCAGCATGGTGGGGATGATATTTTTCCCAAAGTCATTGTCGGAGCTTTTATCCTCTTCATCTTTAATTAGGTATTCCCGAAGCTTATCCCACGTGAAGATATAAACACCCATGGAAGCCAGATTGCTCTTTGGTTCCTGAGGTTTTTCTTCAAACTCATAGATTTTTAAATCTTCATTTGCGTTCATGATACCAAACCGGGAAGCTTCCTCCAGAGGAACGTTGAGTACAGCGATTGTGCAAGCCGCACCCTTTGACTTATGATAGTCCAACATGATATCATAATTCATTTTATAGATATGGTCTCCCGATAAAATCAAAACGTATTCGGGATCAAAGGTTTCAATAAAATGCATATTTTGATAGATTGCATTGGCAGTACCCTTGTACCATTCGCCGGCCTTTCCCTTTACATAGGGGGGCAAAATTCTCACACCTCCGAAAATCCTGTCCAGATCCCAGGGCATTCCACTTCCGATGTAAGCATTCAGCTCAAGAGGTTGATACTGTGTGAGTACACCGATGGTATCAATGTCTGAATTCACACAGTTGGAAAGGGGAAAGTCAATGATTCTGTATTTACCTCCAAAAGGCACCGCCGGCTTTGCGATGTTATGGGTGAGCACCCCTAGTCTGCTACCTTGTCCTCCTGCCAGGAGCATAGCAATCATTTCCTTTTTCTTAGTATTTTTCATACTAATCACCTCCATTTGTTAATGTGTAGTAAAGAGTGGATAAAGGTGGAAGTGTAATTTTAATTTGATGATGAAATTCGCCAAAAGGAATCGTTACACTTGAAACTAATTTCGTGCCCCTGCCTTTACCACCAAATTTTACACTGTCCGAACTAAAAATATTTTTATATCTGCCGGGCTTGTCAACACCTATCACATAATTTATGCGCCTGATAGGCGAAAAATTACAAATAATTAAAATCGTATTTCCTCTTTTGTCTCTTCGAAGGAAAGCAAATATATTCTGGTCGTTATCGTTGGCTTCAATCCATTGAAATCCTTGCCAATATTGATCTTGTTCCCACAAAATTGGATTTTCTTTATAAAAAAAGTTTAAAGATTTGGTAAATTCCAACATTTTTTTATGTAAAGAATTCTCTAAAAGCAACCAGCTCAGCTGATCATCGAATTTCCATTCGTGGAATTGACCAAATTCCCCTCCCATAAACAACAATTTCTTTCCCGGGTGTGCCATCATATATCCAAAATACGCTCTCAGGTTGGCAAACTGCTCCTCCGGTTGACCCGGCATCTTGCGAATAAGGGAACCCTTCATGTGCACCACTTCATCGTGAGAGAGAGGTAATACATAGTTTTCTGAGTAAGCGTAGGACATGGAGAAGGTCATGTTATGATGACATCCTTTTTTAAAGAAAGGATCCGTTTTCATGTAGCTTAAGGTATCATTCATCCACCCCATATTCCACTTATAATTGAAACCCAGCCCCCCTACGTCCACCGGTTTTGTCACCAAAGGCCATGCCGTAGATTCCTCTGCGATCATCAATACGTTGGAATAATTGGCAAAAACCGATGTATTTAGGTCCTTTAGAAAGGCAATCGCCTCCAGATTTTCTCTTCCGCCGTGGACATTAGGTCGCCACTTCCCTTCTTTTCTGTTATAATCCAAATAAAGCATGGATGCCACCGCGTCCACCCTGATACCGTCGATGTGAAATTTATTCAACCAAAACATAGCATTGGACAGAAGGAAACTTCTCACCTCGTTTTTCCCCCAATCAAAAATCCTCGTGCCCCATTCTTCGTGCTCCCTCTTTAGTGGATCCTCATACTCGTAACAACATCCTCCATCAAAGTTGTAAAGCCCGGCTTCATCCTTTGGAAAGTGACCTGGCACCCAGTCCAAAATCACACTGAGACCCGCTTGATGACAACGATTTACAAATGCCATAAAATCTTTGGGGGTACCGTAACGTGACGTTACAGCAAAATAGCCCATTACCTGATATCCCCAAGAACCATCAAAGGGATATTCCGATAAGGGCATCAACTCTATGTGGGTGTAACCCATATTCTTCACATAGGGAATCAACTCATCTGCTAATTTTTCGTAACTAAAAGTATTTCCGTCGGAATACCTTCTCCAGGAACCGGCATGTACTTCATAGATATTCATTGGCACATCATAGGGTTCCGTTGCGCTTCTCTTTTGCATCCATTGGTCATCAGTCCAATGAAATCCTTCTAAATTATAGGTCTTAGAACCTGTGGCCGGTCTTGTCTCCATGTGAAAACCATAGGGATCCGCCTTTACATGTTCCTGTTCCTCCTGATCCACCACCACGTACTTATATACGGCGAATTCCTCAATCCCCGGCATATAAATTTCCCATATGCCCTCATTGTTTAATTTATGCATAAGGTTTTTTCTGTAATCCCACCCATTAAAATTTCCGGTCAAATACACATTGCTTGCTTTAGGTGCCCACACCCTGAAAACATATCCCCTTTCGTTTTCAAGGCTGTAGGGATGAGCTCCCATAAATTCATAGGCTCTCAGGGACGTACCTTGATGAAATAAGTAAACGGGTAACTCAAGTCTACAGTCCATTTTTTGCCTCCGTTAAATTTAAGAAACAAATATCTTTTTGTATTTCTTTTTTTATGGTATCATTGTAGCATAGTTTACTTAAAAATACTATCCATTAATAAAATAAATTCAGAATAGTTAGATTATATTACCCAAGGAGAGCATACTACTGATATGAAAAAATTAATTATTCCAATATTATTGCTAATCGTTTGTATCGTGTTAATTCCCAAGACTTTAAGTCAAGTCCCGACACAGGAACCTGAAGAACCGAAAGAAACTACGATTATAGGCGAATTATCCGCCATAGAAAACGTTATTGGCAATGCAGAAAACCCACAAGAAGCTCTGAAATTCTATCTGTTAGAATGGGCAAAAGAGAATAATCTCAAAGGCTCAAAGGATAAGTATGGCAATGTGCTCATTGAAAAAGTTGCTGAAGACGGCTTTGAAGATTTACCGGTGACCATCCTTCACGGAAATAATAAGAATATCGCATCCGCCCTTTACGTTGTAAAAATGTCTGAAACAAAGGCAGGTATAAAGGTGCTGTATACTCTGAAAAAGGAGGACGACATGACTGGTGCGGAAAATGTAAATCCCCTTTGGCTTGCCGGAGATCAATTGATCAGCCTGGGGAATTCTCAAGAAGCCTCCATGGTCAATAGCTCCGCAGGTATGGAAACTCTCTCCTTTGCTCAGACCATGGTATGGGTAAAGCCGTTAAATACCAAAGCTTTTGAAGTTTCTTTACGGAACTTCAACGGGGGCAGTGCCCATTCAGAGGAAAATCTTCAAAATGCGAACCCTATAAAAATTTGCGGGGATCTATTAGCATATGCTAAAAATAACGGTATCGTTTTAGAGTTAGCCAGCTTTAATGCCGGTGTTACTCCGGGCTTCATACCTCAGGATGCCACCTTTGTTGTGGTGGTCAACGAATATGATTCCAAAGGCTTTCAAAAAGTATATCAGGAAGCTCTGGATAAATTTAAAAAAGCATACAAAGATATTGAAAAAGATGCTACCTTTGAGATTCGACCTGTTGAGCTTCCGGACAAAGTATTAGTGAAGGAAAGCAGCTCCAACATAATCAGCTACCTCTACGGAATGGTGGATGGAGTGTTTACCCTTTCTCCTGAAGAAAAAAATAAGGTAGAGAGTTCCTCCACCTTATCCACAGCTTACACTTATACGGGCAACTTTACAGGCAGTCTTTCCATGCTGAGCACCTCCCCTGGTGCACTGGCTCAAATACAAGATGCTCATCAAAAGGTATGTTATCTGTCAGAAATCGAGTATGCCGCTGAAAACACCTGCCCTGCTTGGGAAAAAAATACCGACAGCAAGCTCTTTCCTCTTATGATGGAATACCAAAGGGAATTATTAGGACATAAAATCAACACTTCTCCTTTATATAGACCATTGGAATGCAGTTTCTTTGTACAAAAAAATCCCGATTTAGATATGATTTATTTAGCGGTAGATAAACAGGAAGAATTGATTCTATACTTGCTGGGAGATCGAAGCCTTGAAGAGGAAGAAGACTAGGTTTCTGAATTTTGTTGATTATTTCGGATAAATGGAATTTTATCCGATTTTTATTTTGAATTTCAATTCAAATTTATAGTAGGTCAGATACCTTCTGGTAAGACGAAAGCAATTGCACCTTTTAAGAGTGTGATTTCCGTGTCACTTCCTTCTTTAATTTCTCCGTCTACACACAGGTCGGCTTGTTGTGGATTCTTTATGATAATTTTATCACATTGCTTGTAGGATATGTATCGTTCAATTTCCGGAATGTTCAAATGGGTTCCATTTTTATAATGATAAATCAATTTCATAAGCTGGTTATAGGGGATATTTTGTACGATGGTCACATCCATCTTTCCGTCTGCCACACTAGCCAAGGGTGCCCCCTGAAATCCACCTCCGTAATATCTACCATTTCCCACCGTAAACAAAAGACAATCCACTTGTCGAAAACTTTTTTCAGATAAGGATAGACTTTCATATTTTTCATTTCCATCCTTTTCTTCTAAAAGAATATCCAAGGGAACTGTCCTTTTATTCATTAAAGCCCTAACCACACCTCCATAATATGCAAGGCTACCGGCTACAAAAGGGATTCTTTTAAAGTTCTGCATATGATGTACCACATGGCAATCTAGACCCATATTAATCATGTTGATGGCGTATCTGAGTCCTTCATCATCCTCTACATATTGAATGTTGGCAGAACTCTTATAACATAGAACATCGATGGGTACGGTCTTTCCTCCAATCAGCCTTTCCACATTCTGAAAGACTTCCTTAGGAGCAAAATTCCGTACAAAATCGTTTCCTGTTCCGGCAGGAATCAAGGCTACCTCTACGCCAACTCTTCCCACCACTCCATTGACCACCTCATTTAGGGTTCCATCACCTCCGCAGGCATAAAACCGATAAATAAAATCTTCGGACAAATGACCGTTCAATGTGAGACGATCCCTTTCCATGAGCTTGTTTTTAATATATCGAACGCTGTCCTCTACCCCCATGGTTCTGTGAATCTCATAGTCCAAGGACATTCTCTTCACAGTCTCCATAATTTGAGGAATGAATACCTTTTCCGCCTGCCCTTTTCCGGCCGCCGGATTGATTACAAATATGTGTTTCATCTTATTCTCCAAATGAGGTAGGCTCCACCGCACTTCGTTCTAATCAGGTTTACTTGAGGTTTTCCGGATTCAATCCTTCCAGCTCTTTCAACACGAAAAGACCATCCTTACGAATCAGCACATCATCAAACCAAATTTCTCCACCGCCGTATTCCGATCTTTGGATCATCACCAAATCCCAGTGTACCGCAGATTTGTTTCCGTTAAAAGCGTCCTTGTAAGAGGCCCCCGGAGTCAGATGGAAGCTACCTGCTATTTTTTCATCAAATAAAGTATCTTTCATAGGGTTGAGAATATATGGGTTGACACCTATGGCAAACTCTCCGAAGTAGCGTGCGCTTTCGTCCGTATCTAAAAGTTCATTAATCCTGTCCGTGCTGTTTGCCGTAGCCTTGACAATCTTTCCATCCTTCACCTCAAAGACGATGTTTTCATAGGTGAAGCCCTGCTCCTCCGAAGGAGTGTTGTAGGAAATAATGCCGTTGACAGAATCCCTTATGGGAGCCGTATAGATTTCTCCATCGGGAATATTTCTTTCACCATCGCATTTTACAGCACCGATGCCTTTGATAGAAAAGGTCAAATCCGTATCCTTTCCGGTAATTCTGACCTTGTCCGTCTTGTTCATCAAGTCTACCAATGGATCCATAGCCTTTGACATCTTTCCATAGTCCAAGGTGCACACATTGTAATACAAGTCTTCAAAAGCCTCCATGCTGCAATTGGCTAGTTGTGCCATGGATTCGTTGGGGTATCTCAAAACTACCCACTTCGTATTGTTTACCCGATAATCCTGTACGGGACGTAGAATTTTGCTGTACATGTTCATTTTGACCGAAGGGACATCTGACAACTCCGAGGTATTGAGTCCACCTCGAATGGCGATAAAAGCATCCATGCCCTGCATCTGTGCCAATTGATATTCCTTCATAAATTCAATCTGTTCATCTACGCAATGAAGCAATAGTTCTCTGTTTACAGAGGAATCTCTAATTTCAACGTAGGGGTATCCACCTGTTGCATAAATTTCTTTGATTAAAAGTTTTACCAGAGGTTTTGCACATTCTCCTTCATAGGAAATCAAAACCTTTTCACCTTTTTTTAAGCTACAGGAATAGTGAACCAGCACATCTGCCAATTTTTTTGTTCTGCTATCCATATTTTCTCCTTTTGTTTTTATTTAAAGTCTATGATTATATATTAGTATGCCCCGACATCTCTAATCCATTAGCAAAAACTTCATCATAGGTCGGTACCTTCGCATGTGGAATAAAGTACGCGATTCTAGAAATATTGATCAGGTGATGGTAGTCCAAATTCTCTGAAATACTGTTATTACCCCAAGAGCCGCAACCTAGGGTATTGGTGGGTGCCAGTCCGTTAAAAAAGCTTCCCCCTGCACTGGTGGCACAAACCTGATTAATTACAAATCTGGAGACATCTAAGTTCTCCCCTGCATACTCTATATGTTCAACGGTGTTGGAATGAATGCTTACGCTGTGACCCTTTCCCTCCACCTCCAAATTGGCCTTGGCGATAGACACGGCCTCTATAAAATCACTATATCGATAAACGGCTAAAACAGGACACATTTTTTCCTTTGCAATAACATCCTCTGCCCCCGGTCCCTCCGCATCTATTAAAATAACCCTTACCTCATCCGCTAGGTCTTTTCCCGCTAATTTACCGATCACCTGAGGCGATTGTCCTACAGCGTGTCGATTCATGGCACCCTCTTGAAACACAGCTTCCCGGAAAGCTTGCCTTTCCTCTGAATTAACACGATAAGCTCCATTTTTTTCAAAGATTTCCATGGCTTCTTCATAGGATTCCTCAGGTAAAATTACGGTTTGCTCAGCAGAACAGATAATGCCAAAATCAAAAGCTCTTCCTGCAATAATTTTAGGGATAACCTCTTCCAAATTTACGTCTCTGTCGATGATGCACTGAACGTTCCCCGCTCCTACACCCAAGGCAGGTTTTCCACTGCTGTATGCCGCCTTTACCATGCCCATGCCTCCTGTAGCCACCACCACATCCGCTGCGGAAATTAAGTTTTTCGTATTCTCGCGGGATTGCTGATCTAGTATTTGGATGATGTTTTCGGGAGCACCGAGTTTTTTTAGTTCCTGATTGATTAGATCCACCGTCATGGTACTGGACTTTATGGCTTTATGATGAGGGGTAATAATGATTACATTTCGTCCTTTTAAGGCAAACATGGCGTTGCTCATAGGGGTGACGATAGGGTTGGTGCAAGGCGTAATCGCTGCCACCACTCCTTTTGGTTTCGCCACCTTCGTAATTCCTGTGGATTGTTCTCTCTCGATGATTCCCACGGATTTTTTATTCTTTAGATGGTGGCTTATCATCAGTGACTTGCCTTGGTTTTTTGCGATTTTATCGGCTACATTGCCCATTCCACTTTCTGTCACGGCGATTTCAGCCAACTCCTCAGCATGATCATAGACCACCTTTGCCACAGCTGTAACGATTTCATCCACCTGCTCCTGCGTGTAGGTCTCATACTCTTTTAAGGCTGCTTTTGCTCTTTCCATATATCCGTCGATATAGGCTTGACTTTCCGATTCCATAGACACGTCCTTCCTCTTTTAATCTCTTTGAAATTTTTTAGGCTCACTGCTGTACAGGTCATTTCCCTCACTGTCGGTCACAACTATTAGGGGCATATTCTCCACCTGTATTCTTTTCAGCGACTCCGTTCCCAGCTCCTCATAAGCCAGAACTTCCACACTTTTAATACTTTCCCCCATGAGAAGCGCTGCCCCTCCAATGGCGGCAAAATATACGGCTTTATGCTCCTTCATGGCATCTATCACAGCTTCACTGCGATGACCCTTTCCAATCATTCCACGCAATCCCTTCTCTATGAGCTGGGGCGTATACGAATCCATTCTCCCGGAGGTAGTAGGTCCTGCCGGACCCATGACTTCCCCGAGAGCAGCGGGACATGCTCCCACATAGTAGATGGTCTGATCTCGAAGCTCCACCGGCAAAGGGATTTCTTGCTGTAGGGCTTCCACCAGCTTTTTATGCGCCGCATCTCGAGCTGTAAGCAAACTTCCCGAAAGTAACACTTTATCCCCTGCCTTCAGAGCCTTTACAGTTTCCTCCGTCAGCGGAAGTTTCACCATAATTTCGCCTTGGTCTGAAAGTTTTTTTTCTATTTCTCCATGATCATAAGCCATTTCTTCTATTTTCCCCTTATTATGAGAGATTTCACTCTTTTTAATTAGTTCATCCACTAAATTATCCTTGATATTTTTCTCTATCGTTTTTTATGAAAAGATATTTTTCTATCTTCAAGATTATAGAACAATCGATCTATGTCGGGTGGCATGGCAGGAAATATTGACCGCCACAGGCAACCCTGCAATATGGGTTGGAAAGCTTTCTATGAGCACGCCCAAGGCTGTAATTCTACCTCCCAATCCCTGAGGACCGATTCCCGTATCGTTGATCTTCTCCAAAAGTTCTTGCTCCAATGCTCCATAAAAGGCATTGGAGTTTCTATTATGAATAGGTCTCAGTAGCGCTTGCTTCGCCAGAAGTGCCACCTTTTCAAAGGTGCCACCTACACCGATGCCCACCACCATAGGAGGACAGGGATTGGCTCCCGCCAGTTTTACCGTATCCAAAACGAAGGACTTAAAACCTTCCACACCCTCCGCAGGCGTAAGCATTTTCAAGGAACTCATGTTTTCACTTCCAAATCCCTTGGGCATGACAGAAATCTTCACGTGATCCCCTTCAACCACATCGTAATGAATCACAGCGGGTGTATTATCCCCCGTATTCTTTCGGTCAAAAGGATCCAACACAACGCTTTTCCGCATGTCCAAATCATAAGCCTGTGCTACCCCCTCTTGAATGGCATGACCTAACAGCCCTCCGGTAATGATAACCTGCTGCCCCAGCTCCACAAAGACGATGGCCATACCCGTATCCTGACACATGGGTCGCTTTTTTTCCTCTGCCAAATCGGCGTTCTCCAGTATTTTTTCCAACAAAAATCTACCAGTTCCGCTTTCTTCTCCTGACACACCTGCTTTGAGACCCTCTCGGATATCCTCATTTAAGCACCAATTTGCTTCCCAAAAAAGGGCTTTAACGGCTGCCGTAATCTCGACACATTTAATTTCTCTCATATCGCTTCTCACTTTTGATCTTTCTCAGAATCACAATACCCCTACCATTTTTCTATAGACTTTAAAAAAGCCTTGGCATTGCCGATCTGTCTGTCCACATCCTCAGGGGAAGTACCTCCCAAACTCTTTCTGTTTTTTACGCAGTTTTCAATGGAAAAAGCAGAAAGATCCGTCAATTGTACCGGCAGCTTCATCCCTGCTAAATCTTCTGGGGTAAGCTCTTCAAAAGTAATATTCTTCCCCTCGCAGTACTTCACCATGGATCCTACGATTTCATGAGCATCCCGGAAGGGAACATCGCAGCACACCAAATACTCCGCAATGTCCGTAGCGTTGATAAAACCTTTTTTTAAGTGTTCCTTTAAAACCTCTTCCCTGAAGCTGATTTTTTCCAACATTCTGGCAAAGATATATAAGCTTCTGTTTAAAGTGTGAATGCTGTCGAAAAGAGGTTCCTTGTCCTCTTGATAGTCCTTGTTGAGAGTCAGGAAGGTACCCTTAAGCATGGTCATAATGGTGGTCAGATTGCCGATGGTTCTGGCAGCTTTTCCCCTGGCCAACTCGGCAATGTCGGGGTTTTTCTTCTGAGGCATGATACTGCTTCCCGTGCAAAAACTATCGTCGATATCTATGAAGTTAAATTCCTGAGAATTAAATACGATAATTTCTTCTGCAAATCCACTGATATGGTTCATGCAAAGGGCAGCGTTAAACAGATATTCCGCAATGAAATCCCTGTCCCCCACCGTATCCATGGCATTGTCCGTAGGCTCACTAAATCCTAAGGTCTTGGTGGTTTCCATTCTGTCTGTAGGCAGCGTGGTTCCCGCTAAAGCACAGGCTCCCAGTGGGTTCCTGTTCAGCCTGTCATAAGAGGAAATAAACCTCTCTGCATCTCTTTTGAAGCCTTGGAAATGGGCCATATAGTAAAAGCCCACCGTAATAGGCTGTGCGTGCTGCATGTGGGTGAATCCGGGCATAATGATGTCCTTTTCTCCCAAAGCCTTTTGAATGATGACATCCATCATATCTTTGATAAGATCTACCGTCTTTTTAGTGGCATCTCTTAAAAAAAGTTTTTCATCCACTGCATTTTGATCGTTTCTGCTTCTGGCGGTATGAAGTTTCTTTCCCACATCACCGATTTCTGCAATTAAGTTTTTTTCGATGGTCATCATGATATCCTCGTCTTGAATATCAAATTCTACCAAACCATTGTCCATATTTTCTTTAACTATTTTTAAGCCCTTTATGATTTCCTCACATTCCTCCTGAGAAATGATCCCCTGCTTTGCCAACATGGAAACGTGGGCGATACTAGCCTCTATGCTGTAAGGATATAGGATGTGATCAAAGCTGATAGATTCGTTATAATCCGCCGTATAGTCATCCATCTGTTTGGAAAAACGGCCTCCCCATAAATTTTTCATGTGTTATTTTACCTCTACACTTCATGTGCACCTTTCTTGCCATATAGATTTATTTTAAGGGCAAATGGAGTTGAATGCAAGAAGAAAATACCATCTATATCATTATAAATGGTATTCTCTTATTATTATTGAAAGTATATTACTTTGTCGCCATTGACGGCAAATTTACACTTGAAATACACCTTTGGTGTCAATTTTGCTTTTGTTTAAGATTCTATTGATGTTATCTATGGTATTTGTTCTTACGTATAACCCATATCCGCAGGATCGAATTAGTTCGGGTGGTAACTTCTTTAGGGTAGATCGGATATGACTTTCGTTTAATTTTTCCTGCGCGTATACGGCCTTATAAAAAGATGAAAAGGCTATTACATACTCATTCATTTATTTTACCCCCTCTTTTAGCATTCGTATGTATAGTTCCAGATATCCGGCCTTATGGACATCTTCTTCTGCTACCAGAGGGTATCTGTCAATTTCCCTATCATTTTGATAAATCACTAGTTCTCCAATTTGTTGTCCTCGAGTTATGGGCAACTGCGGTATACTATTAAAAACCGATTCGCCCCGAATCCCATTTTTATCGCCTTTTCTGATCAAAACAGCCACATCCTGTGGCGCTACTGCATTGATTACTCTGGGAGAAGCTTTTTCAATAATTAAAGTGTCGATGGGTTCTCCCTTTTCTGCCAGTTTTAGCGCATCGTAATTTGCAAATCCAAAATCCAACAGCTTTGTAGCTTCTGCAAAACGTATTTGAGAGGTTGGACTTCCCAGTATTACTGCAACTAATGTCAAGTCCCCTTTTCTGGCTGCTCCGGACAAGCAATACATGGCGTCCTGAGTAAAACCGGTCTTGAGACCAATCGCTCCGGGATAGGTTCGGACAAGTCTATTGGTGTTGGTCAACCCAAGCTCCGTTTGTTTTCCCGGTAGCCCTACCATCATGGTATCCATCCAAGTTGTAAACCAGGTTTCATTTTCATGAATGTGCTTCAATAGCTCCTTTGACATAATCCCTACATCATATGCACTGGAGTAATGATTTGCTACAGGCAAACCGTTTGTATTTACAAAATGAGTATTTTTCATTCCCAATTCGCCTGCCCGTTTGTTCATGGCTTCTACGAAAATTTCAATAGATCCGGAATGATATTCTGCCGCCGCCACACAGGCATCGTTGGCACTGACCATAGCGATCCCTTCCATCAAATGTTTTAAGGGTTGAACCTCACCCGTTTCCAAGAACATTTGACTGCCTCCCATGCTGGATGCTTTTTCGCTGATGGTTACCGGATCCTCTAAGCTTATTTGCCCCCTGTCTACGGCTTCCAAAATTAATAGCATGGTCATAACCTTTGTGACGCTGGCAATTGGTAACTTTTCATGCGCCTTGTATTCAAAGAGAACCTTGCCGCTACCCGCATCCATAAGAACCGCCGCTTTCCCATCGATCTTCCATGCACTTTGTGGATCTTCCGTTTCTTCTCCAAAGGAACTTAATGGCCATGAGAAGAGTAAGGCAATTATTAAAAGAAAGCTAACAGCTATTTTTTTAATCTGTAGGAAACAACTGAAAGGATATTTTTGAAACATCAAAGAATATACTTTCATTTTTTTATATAACCACATAAAAAACCTCCTATTAAATTCATATCATAAAAGCCGTATTAATGAATTTTTTATAGTAGGCTTTTATAATTAAATATATGAATCATAAGAGGTTTTCATTACTGAAAGATTACAAGATTATAAATACATTATTCTTTTCTCATGGATGCCCGCTGAGTTTCAAAGATGCACTTCATCAGCTTATCCTCGGTTCTTTGATCTAACTTATTCCATTTTGCCCGATATCTATATCGATACTTAAGTCCTTCTTCTAGTCTTTCCTTACCGATAATCACACCGGTAAAGTTGAAATTTATATCCCGAAAGGTAAAGATACATCTTATTCCGTCTCCAACATCAAAGGCCATATTGCAGATGAGTTTCGTTCCCCCTGCGCCGATATCCTTAATGGTTCCTCCATTATCTTCTAACTCTGCATCCTGTGCCTGTACGGTTAAGTTTTCCACCACAGTATCCATGGTGCATTCCAATCTGAAAAATTCTCTTCTTTGGGTTATCTTTGGTGGCGAAAGGATAGCTAGGTTTAACATTCCGATATTATCATCCAGAAACTGGCTCTCTACCTCAACTTTATAAAGATAGATCCCTTCTTTCTGAAAGCTGTACATATTTAATTTCTGACCGATTTCTACACGGAGAATCCGATCGACGGCATGTGGTGTTTGAACGGTCAATAAGGCAGGAGATATAATATTTTCAACTTTGGTTTTATAATATTTGGTTGGCGCTGTAGTATCTTCCTCAAGAAAAGAAATCTCTATTTTGCTACCGATTTTTACTGTTTCTAAAAGCATAGGCTCACCAAAGTCCCCTTCCCAATTTTTCTTAGAATTAGAAAATGATTATTTATCATTCAATGATAGTATTGTACTATCATCCCTATTTTTTTGCAACCTCAAATAAGGTCGAAAGTGACGAAAATAAATTAAAATAAATTATGAACGAAAATGAGCAATATCAAATATGGACGAAAGACATAAAAATTCGATTTACAGTTAATCTAAACCGATGACTTCTTTCACAAGAGACCCCAAGGCTGGCTTTTCCCCTATGAGAAATGCTTTTGCACCCTCTTCAGCACCCCTCTCTACCTTTGCCATATCGTTGCCCATTACCTCCGCAAGCACATCTCCCTTTTTCACCTGATCTCCAACCTTTTTATGAAGATAGATTCCCGCGGACAAATCGATGGGATCTTCTTTTGTGGCTCTCCCTGCCCCAGAGTGCTGAGAGGCCAAACCTATGATTCTGGCTGTTATCCGGCTTATGTAGCCATCCTGATCAGCCCGGATTTCCTTCCTGTGCAAAGGTTGCGGGAAAAGCGAGTAGTCATCCAGCACCCTAGGATCTCCCCCCTGCCCTTTGACAAATTGTCCAAACTTCTCCAAAGCCTTCCCATTATGGAGAACTTCTCTGGCCTGATCCATAGCTTCTTGATGAGAGCTTGCCTTTTCCCCTAAATAGATCATGTAGGATGCCAAAATTACAGAAAGTTCCGTGATATCCTCTGGTCCATTATTCTTTAGGGTTTCGATGGCTTCTATGACCTCGTTGGCATTGCCCACTGCTTTTCCCAGCGGCTGATTCATGTCCGTTATGACAGCAATCACTTTCTTGCCGTCTTCTCGACCTATATCCACCATCATGCTCCCCAACTCGACGGCATCCTCCAGAGTTTCCATAAAAGCTCCGTTTCCGCACTTCACGTCCAATACGATGGCATCGCTACCAGATGCCAATTTCTTGCTCATGATGCTGGAAGTGATCAAACTTTTATTGTCAACGGTGGATGTCACATCTCGCAAAGCATATATTTTTTTGTCTGCCGGTGCAATGTGTGCTGTTTGACCTATAACAGAAAGCCCTGTATGGTTTACTAAATCCATAAATACTTCTGCTTCTATGGTTGTTTGAAATCCGGGGATAGATTCCATTTTATCCACAGTTCCCCCTGTGAAACCCAATCCTCTTCCAGACATTTTGGCAATGGGTACACCGCAGGCGGCAGCGATGGGACCTACGATGAAGGTGGTCTTATCCCCTACACCTCCAGTGCTGTGCTTATCCACCTTAACACCTGCAATGGGAGAAAGGTCTACCACATCACCTGAATTTTTCATGGCAGCCGTTAGAGCATAGGTTTCCTCCCGATTCATTTTATTGAGAAAAATAGCCATCAGTAAGGCAGAGACTTGATAATCAGGTATGGTTCCTTCTGTAAATCCCTTCACAAAATATTGTATTTGCTCATCCGTCAGAGCCTTTCCTTCTCTTTTATCGAGAAGAATATCAATCATATTGAGATTCTTACCCATGACCCTCTCCTCCTTAATCTACTCCTGTATGACCAAATATTTTATTTTTGATCATACTGCTAACAATTATTTTTGAATCTGCTTATAAAAGCTATTTCCTATATCCGTTTTTCCAACGCCTAAAATTTCTGCAATTGTAGCACCCATGTCTCCATAAGATGCACCGGTTTCCATGGAATTTGCCCCTTGAATGGACTTTCCGTAAACTAAAACCGGCACATACTCCCTGGTGTGATCCCATCCCGTGTGGGTGGGGTCATTTCCATGGTCCGCACAGAGAATCAGTATATCTTCTTCTTTCATTGTTTTTAGAATTTCCGGCAATCTGCGGTCAAATTCCTCTAAACATCTGGCATACCCTTCCGGATCTCGACGATGACCATATTTAGAGTCGAAATCCACCAGATTGGTAAAAATCAAACCTTCAAACTCCTGATTCATCACCGTCAAGGTCTTATCCACACCGTCCATATTGTTGTCTGTGTGAATGGAGGTTTTGATGCCCTGCCCGTTGAAGATGTCGTGAATTTTTCCTATGGCGCAAACGGTCTTTCCGCTTTCTGTAAGATGATCTAAAATGGTTTTTCCAGTAGGCGAGACAGCGTAATCCTTGCGGTCTGAAGTCCTGTTGCGCTTCCCATTCTCCAACACATAAGGTCTGGCGATTACTCTGCCACAGGCATATTCTCCCACCAATAGTTCTCTGGCAATTTGACAGATCTCGTATAACCTCTCCAACGGAATCACCGCCGTATTTGCAGCAATTTGAAATACGCTGTCTGCAGAGGTATAGATGATGGGTTTTCCTGAAGCCTCATGCTCAGGGCCCAAGGCTTCTATGATTTCCGTGCCGGAGGCTGCATAATTCCCCAGAGTTTCTACCCCGATCGCCTTTTCATAGGACTCCATAAACTCAGGAGGGAATCCATCCGGATAAGTCTTAAAAGGTACCTCTGTAAAAAGCCCTGCGATTTCCCAGTGACCGGTGATGGTATCCTTGCCTTTAGACATTTCCCCCAACCTTCCGTAGGATCCTAGGATTTCACTTGAATCTACCACCATCTTCTCCGGCAATACAAATCCCGGTTCCAGAGTATGAACAAGCCCTAATTTTATTAAGTTGGGAATATCCATTTCCGGGTTTTTTTCTATAATGTGACCTAATGTATTGGTTCCTTTATCGCCGTAACTCTGTGCATCTGGTAGCGCACCCACCCCCAGACTATCCAATACGATTAATATGACTCTCTTCAAGTTATCACCTTCCTTTCTGATTCCCCTAAGCTGAATGGCTCCGCTCTCATTCTCCTAGGGAAGAATTACCGACCAACAATAAGGGGCTACAGTTTAAATAATCTAAAGATACCAACTTATATTCTACCCCATTGTATTCTCCCTTAATACCTTTCCTATACCCTTCCTCACCATGCAAGTGACCATACACTACAGTCTGCACACCGT
Organism: uncultured Anaerovorax sp.; assembly: GCA_964582545.1. Lineage (GTDB taxonomy): Bacteria > Bacillota > Clostridia > Peptostreptococcales > Anaerovoracaceae > JAVVUJ01. The sequence continues at coordinate 224,760 of CAZOSB010000001.1, read as the reverse complement.
AGCGGGTAAAGAGCTCTGTAAAACCCGAAACCTCATGCTTTGGATTGGTGGGAGGAAAATGTATGGCACAGAGAATGGGGCCTTTTGCATCCTGTCCTTTTCCATATCCTGCACGCTGCGCATCCTGTAAGGAGGTTTCCAACCGATTCATTTCTCTCAAATAAATCTTACGGTCATTTTCCGTAAAGGGATCATCTCCTGGGCAAATCCACCCTCTAGTTCCACAGATCGCATAGGGTTGATTTTCGCAAGAGGTCTCATAAAAAGTATTGTGCAAGTAAAAGATGGAGCTTTCCGACTTTTTCATCTTTGTTAAAGTTCCCCACCATAAATCGTGATTCCCTTTGATTAACACCTTTTTTCCAGGCAAACCTTCCAGATACTCTGCATCTGCAAGATACTCCTTAAATTTTAGCGCCCAGGAGCTATCTCCTGCAAGGATTACCGTATCTTCAGGCTGAACCATACTTTCCCAGCAGTTCTTTAAGGATTCTGTGTGATTGACCCATGGACCTCCAAACCGATCCATTGGCTTGTCAGCGGAAAAGGAAAGGTGAAGGTCTCCTATTGCATAGATACTCATTAAGTCGCTTTCAACCTCCTTTATATATCCTCTTCCTCTTCAACTAACTCATCTGTGATGGTATCCAAAACTTGCACTGTAGACGAATCCGATAGACTTACGATGTTTCGCAATTTGCTTTGAATCTTTCTCGTTCTGGTTCCGATGAGCTTGTCTAATTCCACATTGGCCTGATTAATTCTCTGTTGGGTAGCAGCCAACACATCCCCAAATTTATCAAATTCCGTCTTAACCGCCCCTAAAATCGTCCATACCTCACCGGAATGTTTTTGAATAGCTAAAGTTTTAAAGCCCATCTGCAGACTGTTTAAAATGGCCGCCATGGTGGTTGGTCCTGCAATGCTGATTTTATATTCCCTTTGTAGTACTTCAATCAACCCCCTTCTCACCACCTCTGCATAAAGCCCCTCAAAAGGTAAGAATAAAATTCCAAAATCCGTGGTGTGTGGAGGATCGATATATTTATCATGTATGCTCTTTGCAAAGACTTTGATAGTTTTTTCCAATTGCTTGTAAGCTATTTCTACTTCCACGGCATTTCCAATCTCATAGGCCTCCACCAGTCTGGAGTAAACATCTGCAGGGAACTTGGCATCGATTGGCAGATATACACATTGCCCATCCTGATCTCCTGGAAGCTTGATGGCATATTCCACCCTGTCTCCGCTCCCCTTTTTAGTGGGAATATTTTCTGCATACTGCTCCTTGGAAAGTATCTGCTCCAATATTGCACCTAACTGAATTTCTCCCAGGATGCCTCTTGTCTTAACGTTGGATAAAACTTTTTTTAGATCGCCTACTCCCACCGCAAGGTTTTGCATCTCCCCAAGCCCTTTATACACCTGCTCCAGTCGATCGCTGACCAGCTTAAAGGATTGACTAATCCTATCTTCCAGAGTTTTTTGAAGTTTTTCATCTACGGTAGCTCTCATCAGTTCCAGTTTCTTTCCATTATCCTCCTGCATGGCGGAAATTTTATTTTCCATGGTAACCCTGATGCGTTCTAACCTCTGGTCATTGAGTAGGTTCATCCCTTCCAATTGACGACTCAATTCCTGCAATCGGATGTCCTGAATCTCTACTGACTGCTTCTGAGTAGCCGACAATAGTTCTCCCAAGCCTTGAAAGCTGGTCTGAATAAATTGCATGGTTTCCTGCTTTGCGATTCTAACATGACTTTCCTGCTGCATCTTAACCTCTTCCAGCCGAGTCTCTATGGAAGCTAACTGATTCACATAAGACTTCTTTAGGGCGGAAACCTTAAGAAATGTAAAAAAAAGCAACAATAAAATGGCGATGGCTAGTGCTGCAATCAGCAGTGCCATAGGATCTAGCAGCAAGTTCAAATTATCGTCCATTTTTAGTTTTCCCTTTTCCCTTCCTTTATATTTATATATCCGGAAGTGCCAATAATATTGCAGTATGTCTTTTCCAACGTTGTATCTGCATGGAGAACATAGATTTTTACATCCGTATTTTTTAAATAAGCGTAGTTCTTTAAGTCCTCAAACTCTACCACGATTCCATAAGGCCGATTCAACTCTACGAAATCTCGAATTTGAGCCTTGGTGTATTCTCCCTTTTGGGGCATAAAAAGAATCCTTTCATAACCCAAATATTGTACCTTCGTATAGTCCTTTAAATTTTCAATCACAGGGATTAATTTGCTTTTAATCAATTTAAATTGTTCATTTTCTTCCGTATCGATTTCACGAATAATCCCAACATCCCTGACAATACCAGAAAACTCTTCTTCAAATTTTGCGAGTCCCTTTACAGGATCCTCCATCTGCACCAAGAACGGATGAAATTCTTCATGCCTGAGAATTTTAATCCTCATTTCTCTTACTAAATCCTCTAAAAGAATGTATCCTTTGCTTTCGGTAGGTAAAAGTGCACCAGATTCTCCCTTGGTTTTGTATAGATCTACTGTAACGGAAAGAGGCTCTTGGTCGCCCGTATCTGCCATAATGGTTTCAATGCTTTCCCCATTTAAAAATATTCTTCTTATCACATCCTTTTCAAGATAAAACCGAGAAAGCTCCACTACATTTATCGCCCTTAAATAATATTCCTTTAAGGGCATAATGTCAATGGGTTGGCGGGTAATTCTGTTCCAAGCCCTGCTGCTTTCAAAGACTCCATCCCTAGAAACCTCAAAAACAATATCATCCTTAATAAACGAGCCCTTCAGCAGGTGTGTTTGACCTGCTACAAATCCCGATTCCGCCTGAAGCAAATTTTGGCCCAGATAAAGGGTGTTGAGTCTTTCTATCCCCATGACATAGGATAAGGTAGGCAGCAAATCCAAATGACCTGCGGATAGAGACAATGTTTGAGGAGAGTTCCCACTATCGGGTATGTGAATCATCATGGGAACGTTTAACATGGTGTCAAACTCGTAAGGGTAACCTAACCATTGGCTCACCCGGCTCTCGATCCGTTTGTCTGATTTTGTGAGAGCAAAATGATCTCCGTAGAGAGCAATTACAGAATTTTCATAGAGACCGGATGCTTTCAAATTTTCTAGAAACTCTCCAAAACAACGATCCGCATAATTGATGGAAGCCATGTAATTTCCAAACAGCGTGTCCTCATCCTCAGGTAAAAGTTCTATCCGCTTCAGCTTGTCCGGCAGCCGGTATGGATTGTGGCTGGACAGGGTAATTAGAAAGCTATAAAAAGGCGCTTCTTTTTCCTTTAGAACCTCTAAACTTTGTTTGAAAAATTCCTGGTCGCTGATTCCAACGATATTTCCCCCTCCTATCCCTGGAATATTGTCGCTCTTATAATCTTCACTGCTGTAGAATCTGTGAAAGCCCTGCACCGGATACATGGATTCTCTGTTCCAAAATTCCTTCTTATATCCGTGCATTACCATGGTATCATAACCATTCTCGTTCATAATCCATGGAAGACCATAGAAATAATTGTTCTCATAGATCTTATACGTGAAGCTTTCCAAGGTTCCCAAAAGGGAATTGTTAACAGCAAACTCAGCATCGGAAGTATTTCCGGAACCGATCTGCTGATAAAAGTTATCAAAATATAACGATCCATCTTCTTGAATAAACTGATTGAGGTAAGGGGTTATCTCCTGATCGTTATAGGTCTTGTTGATCACCATGTTTTGAAGGGCTTCCATTTGAATCAGTATGAGATTCTTACCCTTTCCCACACCGAATAGCGGACCTTCCAAGTTTGACTCATAGGTGCCTGTGGACAGATAAAGTTGCCCCTCTTCATAGGATGTCTCCGTGGAAAAGGTAGTTTCTATGAGATCCTTAATATGATAGGTAAAAAACTCTTGACTGCTGATGGATTTTATAAAAGCATTACCGGTTGGATTTAACAACAATAATAGTATCAGAAATACCGCTATTGCTTGCTTCCAGTATTCCATCGCTATGGTTTTAATTTGCCTTCTTAAGAAGTCCATTTTCCGCCTCATAAATGTAAATGGTAAAATCTGATTTTAGGAATTTCTTGTATTTTTCTTCAGCAGAATTTCCTGACATGGCACCTGCCCATACATTGTTTAATTTCATAAACTCCAAAATTTGCTCGTAGGAAAAGTTACCCTTCTCCATGTTGAGAATTCCATTGTAAAGCCCGGAGTATTCAACCATTCCCTGGACCTCCGGAATCATTCTGGGGATGACGGACTCGTTATATTCACCTAGAATCTTCATAAAAAAGTCTGCACTCCTGTCTACGTTTGCCACAATCACCACATCTGGATGCTCAACCATCCAATCCGCCAATTGGAAGAAGTCCATTGAGGTTAGATCATTCCTCATGGGTGTGGACTGAAACTGCTCTATGGTCATCTCCTGAGTGACATCGCTTTCAAAATAGAGAGGAAACTCTTTCCAATCTCTCAAAAGTATCGCTGTTCTGGCTCCAACCTCAGATGTCCAATTGATGTCTACCCGAATCGCCCTATAACCTGCATCATAAGAAGCATTGAGAGCCTCTAAGGAATTGGTTCCTATTAAATTTTTATATGGCACACCGGAAAAAGCGATGGTCTGTGGATAATCCAAAGCTTCAGGCTCTTTAAAAACCTTATCCGGTTCCTGGCCGTCTAAAAACATTTTTTTAATCACATCGTTTTTCATGATATATTCCGAAGCATTGATGATATCCATGGACCGTAAATATCCCTGATAGCAGTCCTCAATGGGCACCCTCATTCCTGTTTTTTGATTGTAAGCCCTTCCATTTTCAAAAACTCCGTCTCGTGACATCTCATATACAATATCATCCTGAAAAAAAGAACCCTTGGTCATATAAGTTTGCTCTGCTACAAATCCCGAGCCTATGGTCAGGGCATTATGCCCTAAATAGATGGTGTCCAAGGATTCAAATCCCATTAAATATGCCATAGTAGGCAAAAAGTCCAATTGCCCTGCAGAAATGGTGATTCTTTCCTGAATGGGTTCCTCCGTGCCGGGAATATGAATAATCAAAGGAACTTTCATCATATCCTCATAATCGTAAGGCTTTCCTAATAACCTTCCCATGGACTGTGAAATGTCCGGATCATTTAAAGTAAGCCCCAAGTGATCACCATAAAGGGCAATGATTGTATTATCATATAAATTTTCAGTTTTTAATCTCTCTATAAACTGTCCTATAGCATAATCTGTAAAAGCAACGCTGTTCAGATAATTGCCCACTAAGGTTCCCTGATCTTCCGGTGCAAGCTGTATAAACGTGTATTCATCCAACATTTTGAAAGGATGATGATTGGACAAGGTAATCATAAAATTGTAAAAAGGTTGAGGAATTTGTTTCATAAACTCTATGGATTGATTAAAGAATTCGTCATCTGTAAGACCCCACCCCATATTTTTCGTGAGTCTAAAGCTGTTTGGTCCATTATCCACCCCACCGTAAAAGGTATCAAACCCTATATTGGGGTAAATATTTTCTCTGTTCCAGAAGCTTTTATCCCAAAAAGCATGAAATACCGAAGTGGTATAACCTTTGTCTTTTAAAAGTGCGGGCAAACCCCTATAATAGTTATCTTGATGGTTTTTATAGGAATAACTTGTAAGCGAACCGTATATGGAATGGTTGATGGCCAACTCTGCATCAGAGGTATTTCCGCTGCCCACCTGTTGATAAAAATTATCAAAGTATAACGTTCCCTTATCTTGAATCAGTTTATTCAAATTTGGAGTCAACTCCTGACCGTTATAGCTTTTCCCTATGACAAAATTCTGAAAGGATTCCATCTGTATGACGATTAAGTTTTTATCCTTTCCGATTCCAAACAGAGGACCCCTCTTTTCCCTTTCATAGCTGTTGTCAAAAGAAGCGATCCCATTTACCCCGGAAACATCCGTACCGGTGGCCGCCTTAAGAAGATCATTGATGTGGTAAGTGTAAATTTCCTGATTGGATAAAGAGGTTACGTATTTGCTGGTAGAAAAGTTACCTAATAGAATCATGATGGTGATTAGAGCGATGAATGCCGCCTTGTGATCATCCACAAAGTCTACAAAGCTGTTAAATACGGATAAGATGGTTTTAGGTGTCTTTTTTTTTTCCAATTTTGCTAAGGTTTCTTCTTTGCTGATGTTTTGACTTTTGACTTGACTTTGTTGTTTTAAAAAAAGTAAAAATCCGTCCTCTGTATTTGGTTTCACTTGGTTTCTGCTCTGAAACAAAGCCATGAAAATTAGAAGGTTATCCATAAATAATAAGGCAAAATGAGGTCGCAGAACCTCCTTTATGCTCTCTACAATGTCCCCTAAAAATCCGGCAGCACCTAACATGTTTAAAGACAAGTAACGATTAAAAAAGCTGCTGTAAGTTACATCTGCAAACATCAAAACAGTAATCAGTAAGTACAGGATTGCCGGAATCCATTTATTTTTAAAAGAAGACAATAATACAAAGGTAAAAAAGCATGAAAAAAGCCACACGCTTATCAGGTTGGTTGTAATGCCGATAAAGCTATAAAATAAAAATAGCTTTATTGGGATTGCAGCCAAAGCCAACATGCCTGTGAGCCCATAAAGGGATAAGATTTGTAAAGGCCAATCTATAATATATTTAGAAAAGTTTATAATGCTCTGCTTAAGTGTTTCCATGTTACCCTCATTAAATACTGTAATGTTTACTTCGATTATTTTACCTTTTTTCCTGTGATGGCGCAATATGATTTTATCAGTCCTCTGTTGTTTTTCTATATTCTTTTAGATTTGTTTTAAAAATGTCTACCAGTTCCTCTGTCTCATCCAGAAAGTAAGGTCTGGAGACATTTCCTGACGCATCCAAATCGCAGTTGCTCCACCAGATTGCCACCTTGAGCTCCTCATAATTCTTTATGTGTTCAAACATGGTCTCAACCCATTCTTCCTTGTCACCTCCTACGCTGCTGCTGGAGAACTCCGTAATCATAAGGGGAAGTTTGAACTTCTGCAAATAATCCTCATAGAGTCCATCGTAAAGCTCTGAAAATTCAAGCCAGGTTTCTCCCTCGTAGTAAGTTCCCGTGTTATACATGGTCATGCCTACCACATCTACATATTCATTCCCCGGGAAATAACAGAGCTGATGGTTCCACTGGAAATCAGGAAAGGATTTTCCGTTGGGATTCCAGACCCATATCACATTTGTAGCCCCTGCCTCTTGGAACAAGCTGTACAGATACCTGTAAAAGGCTTTGTAGACCTCCGTATCCTTAGAGGTATGGTAGGCGGAGTAGACACACCAATCCCCGTTCATTTCATTACCCACTCGAAAAAGAACGGGTTTTCCATATTCTTTGATATCCTTAACGTAATTTTTGAGAAAATTGTCATATTTACCGTTTAGAACATCGTATACCATGTTACCCTCTTGATTTTCCTGAGGCAAAGTCTGTAAGGTCAACTCCAACAGTCTCCCTTCCTTCTCCGCGTTGGTTAAGGCCCTTTTTAAATTGGGATGTTTATCTTTGTCATTCATAAACCCTGTATAATAAAGGAGTATGGGAAATTGAAACTGTAACCGTTGCTCCATCCGGGATAAGGTCGAAAAATCTAGCGGTGCACCCTTTTCAAAGATTCCCCAAGTCAAGGTGGCATCATCTCCGAAATATTTATTATAGGTCTCCTTCGTATCTTGATTCCATGAAGAATTTTCCTTTTGGGTTACCGCTTCAAAATAAGGCTGCTCCACCATATCCTCCGGCGAAAAGCTACCGATTATATTCATATAGGAGCGGTCCTCTTCCATACCTCCATAAGGTTTGTTGCTTTTAAAAATAAAGGTAAGACACTCTTTATCATTGAGCAAAATATCTATAGAAGCGTAATAGTTTTTGTCATTTTCAATATGCTTTAAGGGCTCTCGGCTCCACTGAGCAATAATGATTTTTCGTCCTGAAAGCTCTATGGTTTCATAGAACTCTGTTTTATGATCTATTTCATTGTGCAAAAACTGATTGGAATATTGACTATAAACCTCCGGTGTGACACCTTCTTGTTCCTCAAAAGATTGATGGTAGATTTCAATCCGTTCCTCAGCATTTTCCAAAACAGCCCTGACCTGAGACATGGACATGTCCACATGCATGTTTTTAGGAATTAAAAGACTGTAACCATCCACTTGATTGTAAAACTTGTTACGGTACCCTGCGCTTTTAAGCTCATAGGTCTGCTGTTCTTCTCTGCTGACAACCCTGTCCCCTGAACCCTCAGGCTTAGTTTTCCTTTGTAGGTTTTCATTCTGTGCCTTCAAGATTTCTTTGGAAGTGTTCATCCATCCTAAAGGGTATGGCATAAAAAGGTTTATTAAAAACAATAAGGCAAAGATTCCCAAACCAATGCCTATATATATTCTCATCTTACCGGATTGCAAATTCAAAAATCTCCTTTGGACCGTCTAAGGTGCTTCCGGTGAAGCCGCTTTCATCTATACCGACTTCACGTTGATTTCCCTTAATTTTATCTCACTATCTTCTTATTTTCCATAGTTGGCTACGAATTCATCGTAGGTACAAGTATCATCTATTATTGTGCCATCTTCCTTGAATTCTATGATTCTGTTTGCAATGGTACTGATAAACTCATGGTCATGAGAGGCAAACAGCATGATGCCTTTAAAATCTATGAGACCGTTGTTTAGGGCTGTAATGGATTCCAAATCCAGATGATTGGTGGGCTGATCCAGCACCAGTGCATTCGATCCGAAAAGCATCATTCTGGAAAGCATGCACCTTACCTTTTCCCCTCCGGAAAGCACCTGAACCTCTTTAAATACATCGTCCCCTGAAAAGAGCATCTTACCTAAAAATCCTCTCATAAAGGTCTCTGTAGTCTCCTCTGTGAATTGCCCCAACCATTGCACCAGATTGAGCTTACAATCGTTAAAGTACTGAGAGTTGTCCTTTGGGAAATAGGATTGTGACGTGCTGACACCCCATTTAAAGGTACCCTCATCGGGTTCCATTTCTCCCATCAATATCTGGAATAGGACGGTATTGGCGATTTCATTCTCTCCTACGAAGGCAATTTTGTTATCTTTGTTAACACGAAAGGAAATGTTGTTGATTACTTTGACACCATCGATAGTCTTGCTGAGGTTCTCCACCGTAAGAAGCTCTTTTCCAGGCTCCCTGTCCATTTTAAATCCAACAAATGGATATCTTCTTGAAGATGCCGGCATCTCTTCCACAGTGAGTTTGTCCAATAACTTCTTTCTGGAGGTTGCTTGCTTAGATTTAGATTTATTGGCTGAAAACTTTTGAATAAACGCTTGCAGCTCTTTGATTTTGTCTTCACTTTTTTTGTTTTGGTCCTTGATCATCTTTTGAATCAATTGGCTGGACTCATACCAAAATTCGTAGTTGCCCACGTACATCTTAATCTTGCCGTAATCCACGTCCACCATATGGGTACATACGGTATTGAGAAAATATCGGTCATGGGAAACCACGATCATAGTACCTTCATAGTCTAAAAGGAAATCCTCTAACCAATTGATGGCTAAAATATCCAACCCATTGGTGGGCTCGTCCAAGAGGATAATTTCCGGCTTTCCAAAAAGAGCTTGAGCCAAAAGCACTTTAATCTTTTCCTTGGCCATCAAACTGTTCATTTGGTTATATAAAATATCCATGCTGAGACCCAGACCTTGTATCAGTCTCCCTGCATCGGACTCTGCTTCCCACCCGTTTAGTTCTGCAAATTCTCCTTCTAATATGGATGCTTGGATGCCGTCTTCATCGGAGAAATCCTCCTTTGCATATAAAGCTTCCTTTTCCTGCATAATTTCGTATAATCTGGAATTCCCCTGAATGATGGTGTCCAGCACTGTAAAGTCGTCATAAGCAAAGTGATCTTGCTTAAGAACGGACAATCTCATGTGCTGTCCTACTGTTACATCCCCTGTAGATGGCTCCAACTCACCGGATAAAATCCTGAGAAAAGTTGATTTCCCTGCTCCATTGGCACCTATGATTCCATAGCAGTTTCCAGGGGTAAATTTTAGGTTAACATCCTTAAAAAGGTTGGTTCCGCTAAAGTTAATACTGACGTTATTGACTGTTATCATTTTTTCTCCTTTATGAAATTGATTTTTATTTAAAATTAATCATAAATACGCCTGTCATACAAAGTAAAATTCCGGCTCCTTTTAGTAATGAAAGCTTTTCCTTAAAGATGAATAGACCGATGACCAAAACGACCATGGCCACCACGGAGTTTGCCATCTGGGAAGTGGTGCTAAAAGGCCAGCCTGCCCGATACGTCAAGAGAAATCCCACTTCGATACCCACCACCGCTAACCCTAGCATAAGGCTCGTCCAGTTGATTTTTTTTAAATTTTCTAAAACCGTTTCTCCTTGACTAAAAAAGGGGTACAGAAGCATACAAAGAGCTGCCGCTGCAAGGTAGGTGACGAACAGGGTAATTAGGGGATTCACCTGATGAGGTGTTATTTTAATCACCAATTGATATACAATGGTAGAAAGAATCACGATAGCTACAGGTAAATAGTACATGGTTATTAAAATCTCCCTTTACATTCTGAATTTTAAGCGTTTTCACCAATAGATATTATCATGGGGGTTGTCGTCTGTCAAATAATAATTTTTCTCAAAATTATAGTTCTTCACGTTCTGACGTGGTATACTATGAGAATATTCTTTCATACTAAACCCATGCAATGCAGTGTAAAAATCTCAATAAAATTAAAGTGCATAGAACAATCATAACTAGCTATTTTCATTCAGAAAGGATTAAAACACAATGAAAAGTAAAGTTGCCCTAATAAAGTGTGAAACTTATAATATAAATGAAGTAAAATCTGCAATTTCTAAAGGATTGGAACTTTTAGGAGGCTTGGAGGTTCTCCTTCCGGACTCCCATAAGATACTATTAAAACCCAATCTTTTAAACAAAGCCATGCCGGAAAAGGCAGTCACCACACATCCTGCGGTGTTTGAAGCCGTGGTACAACTTCTACAAGAGAAAAATTTTAAACATTTGTATTATGGTGATTCACCGGGTAATCCCGCCCCACCTGAAAAAATTGCTCAAGGCTGCGGTTTAAAGACCATCGCATATCAATACGGGCTGCCTTTCGGTGACTTCACCCACGGAAAAACCTGTAATTTCCCAGAAGGGAATTTTACAAAACAATTTGAAATTAGCAATGGCACGCTGGAAGCGGATGCGATCATAAATCTGCCAAAGATGAAAACTCATGCGCTCATGAGAATTACAGGAGCTGTAAAAAATATGTTAGGATGCGTGTATGGTTTTAACAAAGGCATGTCCCATGCAAAATTTCCAGATCCGGATTCCTTTGGAAAAATGTTGGTGGATTTAAGCCTTTACCTGAAGCCAAAGCTCCATATTATGGATGGTATCATGGCCATGGAAGGCAACGGTCCTTTTGCCGGAGATCCCGTAAAGATGAATGTAATCCTGATTTCTACGGATCCTGTGGCACTGGACACCGTATTTTGTCGGCTCATAGATACAGATCCTATGTTGATTCCTACCATTAAATATGGGGATTCCTATGGTCTGGGAGTAGGTCTAGAAGAAAATATTGAAATCCTTGGAGAAGACATCCGCAACCTCATCCATGAAGATTTTAAGGTTTCAAAGGATCCCATTGTAACAGGAAAGTGGAAACTCCTGTCCAATCTCAGAGCCCCTTTTATGAAAAAACCTGTCATCGATGCAAGTAAATGCATCAGCTGCGGCGCTTGTGTGGAGGCCTGCCCCATAAAGGATTCAAACGGGGGGAATGATCCTGACAACTACGATGAAATAGCTCTTTACTTTCCCAAGTCAGGCATCTCCAATGAGAAAAGGGAGAAAAAAACTGATAATAAATTAAAACCAAAGTATCACTATAAAAATTGTATTCGCTGTTATTGTTGTCAGGAGATGTGCCCTGCCAAAGCAATACACGTAAAGACCCCCTTATTGGGCAAGCTTTTTATTTATAAGAACGTGTAATAATGTTGCAATTTTCTCCAGTGCCGCAGAAAAACCCAACGACAATAAGAACACTGTCAAGGTCAAGATAGGAATGCGTTCTACCGAACCCATCGAAAGGGGAATTTGGTTTATGACCTTGTTTAAAACATCCAGAATCAAGGCATGTACCAAATAGATGTTAAAGGAATACCCAGCAATTTTTTCAATCCACGGATTATTAAATTGAAAACAAGAAAAGAAACTAAAGGTCATAATGCTTCCTATGACCACAAAAGGCGACAGGAATCCGTAAAAATAAAAAGGATTCAATGCCTCAGATTCACTCTTAACGAGTATTTCCGTAGCATAAAATATGAGAATGAAACAAATAAAAGAAATTATGGCAGCGTGTATCTTCCATCTCATAAGAATCTGCTTGTTTTCCCGAATCCAGTACCCCAACACATAATATCCCATATATTGAATAAACTTTAAAGGCCAGGGTAACACGGTAACATCCGTTACAATCATACCCAATATTACGAAACCTACGCCAATAAATCCAATAGCTCCCCTGCTCACTCTATCCATTATTCTGATGAGAATAGGAGTAATTAGAAATAATCCTAATGCCATATAGAGATACCACATATGATAAAATGGTGCACCCTTTGCCCACTGGGTAACAAAGTACGTCACCAAATCTGTAAACTCAGTGTAGCTCAGCTCCCCCAAGGTGTAGGAATACCAACGGTCACCTATTTGATAGATGACATAGACGAAACTCCAAATTAAAGTAGGAATTAAAATGGTTTTTCCTATTTTTATAAAATAAGGTATGAATTCCTGATTTTCTTTTTTCTTCAACTGAAAAGCGCCGCTTAACATAACAAAAAGCGGTACTGCATATCGAGTGGTGGAGTCCATGGCATTGCTTAAGGTAAAGGAAATATTGGGGTCAACCATTGTAAGGGCAACGCTTCCGGCGGCCACGTGAAGCAACACGATCATAAAGGTGGAAAGCAATCTCAAAAGTTCATAATTACCCAGTCTCAATTTCTCCGTTCTCCCCGCATTTGTAAAACAAAATAATGAAAATATTAGTAACCGATGGTTCCAATGCCCTTTATTCTTCTAAGGCTTTTGTATTGTACCATATATTGACGGAACAATTCAATCAAATTCAGTGTCTAAACAAATTATTTGGTAATAATAAATTAATATTCGTATAATTATTAACATTTACCAATTAATGTGCTATAATTATTCTCGTCTAGATTTCGGGATTTTCGAAAATAGACAAGTTTCCTAGAAGAAATTTAGGTAGGTGATGATCATGAATGATGAAAAAAATAAAAACTTAGATAAAGGTAATAAAGTGACTAGTGAAGAAGACGACATAGATGGGTTTTTAAGTAGATTTGATACCATCAGTGACACCTTAGGGAAAGTATCAGAGAATAATTCACGTCAGAACGGCTCCTCCCCTCGAGCAAAAGGATCCGAAAGTGATTGGTCAAGTGAAGATCCTGATTTCTTAAGAAAGCATTTTGAAAATAAAAATCACTTTTCTGATTTAGAGGAACAGATAGAATCAAAACCAGAATTTGTAGGTAGATCGCAAAGACATCAAAAGGCAAAATCAAAGACCAAAGGGAAATTCAACACCGCAAATATGGAAAAAACAGAGGAAATTATTTTACAACAAAAACAAACTGCAAAAGTTAGCGGAATAAGTTTTGAAGAATTAGAGTCAGAGGTTAATATGGAAGGAAAGCAGAAAAAAATATTTACAAAATCAAGTAAAAAAAAGTCTAAGACAAAAAAAGTATTTACTGCAATTGTTGTTATTTTTCTTGTCATTGGTGCTATTGGAGCAGCAACTTTGACATCCATTATCTTGTCAGCCCCTCCAATTAATCCAGAAACCATCTATTCTTTGCTGAGTGAGAACTCTACTATGTACGACGACCAAGGGCAAGTCATCGATAATTTAGTCTCCAAAGAAGGTTTTAGAACCAATATTTCCTTTACGGAGCTTTCTCCCGACTTAATCAACGCTTTTGTAGCCATCGAAGACAAAACCTTCTGGGAACATAGCGGATTTAATTTTATTAGAATCTTAGGTGCCATTAAGGAAAGTGTCTTTGGTGAAGGTTCCATCAGCGGCACCAGCACCATAACCCAACAACTGGCCAGAAACCTTTATCTCGCGGAAATGAAAGCTGAACGATCCTTGGATCGAAAGTTAAAAGAAGCTTATTATACGGTGTTACTTGAAAAACATCTTTCCAAAGAGCAGATATTAGAGGCTTACTTAAATACCATTTACTTAGGATTTACTTCCAATGGAGTTCAGGCCGCATCTCAATCTTATTTTTCTAAAAATGTGGCAGACTTAACGTTGGCAGAATGTGCCACCTTGGCTAGCTTACCACAAGCTCCTGACCGAACTGCGTTAATTAAAAGATATTCCCATGATCAGGTAGCTGCAGATGATCCTAACATCATCTACACTACTAGCGAATACACCTTCTTATACAATGACCTGTTTACAAAGCGTAAAGACTTGGTACTTTACTTTATGAAAGAACAAGGTAAAATTACAGAGGAACAATACCAAGAGGCCTTAGCCTATGATATGCGCGCATCCATTAACCCCAGCGAGGATACCACTAGAGAAATTACTTCATATTTTGCAGATTATGTAATCAACGATGTAATTCAAGGACTGATGGATACCTTAAAAATAAGTGAATCGGATGCTAGATACAGATTATATAACGGCGGACTTAGAATTTACACCACCATGAATACACAGATGCAAAAAATTGTAGAAACAGAATTTGCAAACAATGGGAATTTCCCTTCTGTGGTTAATTTAAGAAGAGATAAAGCTCAAAATATATTGGATTCTAACGGAAAAATTATGCTACATTCCTACAATAACTATTTTGATGCCAATGGGAACTTTACTCTAGGTCCAGACGAATACGCGGTAAACTCCGATGGAAGTATTTTGGTTTATTCAGGGAAAAGATTGAACTTTTACAATACTGAAGTGCAAGGAGGCACGGATTACAGCGTAGAATTTAAGGATATGTATGTGATTGAAAACGGTACCTTCTACGGAATCAAAGGTGGCGTTATAAAAATTCCACAGCAATATAAAAGCAAAGATGCAAACGGTAATTTAATCATAAGTCCTCAGTTAAATGCTGACCATCCGGGATTCTTACAATTTGGAAACAACGGAATCGTTATCGGAGGAGATAAATATGCATTAAAGCAAAAAACCGTACAGCCTCAGTCCTCCATGGTCATTATGGACTATAAACAAGGTGCTATAAAAGCTATGGTTGGAGGTCGTGGTGTCACCGGAAAGCTCTTATACAACCGTGCAACCAGTCCCCGACAGCCAGGATCTTCTATGAAACCCATCGGCGCCTATGGTCCTGCCCTGCAAGCAAGCGTAGATCAGTTGAATGGAGGGGGCAATGCAGTAACCGATAGAACTCAAGTTTATGGAAATTTCTGGACAGCTGCCAGCTCTATCAACGATGCTCCCATTAAGCTTCCCGATGGAAAAATGTGGCCAAAAAACTGGTACACAGGTTATAAGGGAATGACCCGAATGAGAGTAGCAATTGAGCAATCCGTCAACACTTGTGCAGTAAAAGTTTTTAACGATATCGGAGTGAGTCGATCTGTGAAATTCGCTAAGAGTCTCGGTATCACGTCCATCGTAGAAGAAGGTGCTGTCAGCGATTTAAATCCAGCCGCCATGGCTTTGGGAGGTATGACCTACGGTGTTTCCCCGTTGGAAATGACGGCCGCATATGGAGCTTTTGCAAATGGCGGAACCTATACTTCCCCTAGCTCTTATACCAAAGTAACCAATAAAAAAGATGAAGTGATCTTGGAAGCAAACCACAATTATGTGCAAGCTATGGATAAAGGTGTTGCTTTTATCATGACTGATATGTTACGCTCAGCCGTAGTTGCAGGTATTGCAGGAAACGCCGCTATCCCCAATCAACCTGTAGCAGGAAAAACAGGAACCACAAACGATAACTACGATGCTTGGTTTGTGGGTTATACTCCCTATTATTCCGCCGCTTTATGGATTGGAAATGATGTGAATATAGAATTGGGTCAAGGAAGTATCTCTGCCACCAGAGTATGGGCAAAAATAATGAGACAGGTTCATACGGGATTGCCTTCCGGAAAATTTGCCCGACCGGATAACGTGGTTTCCGCATATGTAGATTCCTTTAACGGTTACCTTCCCTCCGGGGGAGGCAGTGTAGCGGAGTACTTTATAAAAGGTACCCAACCATCTTCAACCTTTAAAGGCTCCTACCCGGCTGGTGCTAATGTACCAAAAAAGGAAGAAGAGGAAGAGACTCCAGAAGAAAATCCAACTACACCGGATCAACCTTCACAGCCACCGGAACCTACGCCAACTCCCAACCCTACTCCTACTCCGACCCCTACTCCAAACCCAACGCCTACTCCGAATCCTACACCTAAGCCTGAACCAACCCCGGAACCGACACCAACTCCGGAACCGACTCCCAGTCTTCCACCTTTGGTAGAAGAACCGCCCTCTTGGGTTGTAGTGGAATAAAAATTTAAAACTATCGTTTTGATTTAGGAGAAAAAATTAGAGCGATCAAATATCCGAAAAGCACTGCTGCGGTAATCCCTGCGGCAGTGTTTTTAATTGCTCCCGTTAACGCACCTAAAAACCCATCAGATTGGGCTCCATCTATGGCGCCCTTTGCTAATGCATACCCAAATCCGGGCAAAGGAACGGTAGCCCCATTCTTGCCAAGCTCTACTAAGGGCTCATATAGTCCTACACCAGTCAGTATAGCACCCACCACCACAAGTAAAACTAAAATTCTAGGTGCTGTCAGCTTAGTAGTATCCATTAAGATCTGACCGATCACGCAGATTGCTCCCCCTATAAGAAATACGGTTAAATACTCCATTTCAGTTTCCTTTCCTATTTATTAATTTAAAATTATGCTACTCAGGTAGCTCCGTGGTCAATGCTACTGCATGGGCGATGCCAGGTATAGATTCTCCCTGAAAGGAACTGATCGTCGATAGTAGTGCTCCAGTTGACAAAAGAAGTGCATTCTTAATTTTTCCTTTTTTCATTTCCTTGACTACATATCCTGCAAAGATAGAGGCAGAACAACCGCATCCGCTTCCTCCACTATGTGCATCCTGTTCCTTATAAAACATCATTGCCCCGCAATCATCATAGTTTTCAGTAACTTTTGCCCCTTGGGCGCTTAAAAGGTCCCTTGCTATCTCTCTCCCTATTAACCCTAAATCGCCCGTTAAAATGGTATCGTAAAAATCAGGATTTCTACCGGTATCATTCAAATGTGTAATGATAGTGTCAACGGCCGCAGGTGCCATAGCCGCACCCATTTGGTTGGCATCCTTCACACCTGTGTCTATGATTTTACCGATGGTTCCATGAGTAATATAAATAGGTTTCTCTACTTCCCCTTTGATTTCTTTGCCAACATCAGCGGAAATCGTTACCGCCCCCGCCGCAGTTGTGGTCCATTGGGCCGTTGGAGGTCTTTGATTTCCATGCTCCAATGGCATTCGAAATTGCCTTTCCGCTGTGCAGTAATGACTGGATGCGCCTCCGATTACATTACGAGCATGACCTCCATCCACCAATGCAGAACCGATTAGCATGGCCTCCGTCATTGCTGAACAAGCACCATAAAGCCCTAAGAAAGGGATACCCAAATCTCTGGCCATAAAAGAAGATGACATGAGTTGATTTAATAGGTCTCCGGTGAGCAGTGCATCAATATCTTCTTTTTCCTTACCGCTTTTTAGCAACGATATTAAAATCGCTTGCTTTAACATCTTGCTTTCTGACTTTTCCCAGGTCTTCTCCCCAAACGTATCTTCTTCCAGAATGAGGTCAAACCATTTACTCATAGGGCCTTTTCCCTCTTTTTCCCCCACAACGGTGGCTGCCCCTATAATTCTGGGTCGCTGATTAAAAAATAATGTTTGTTTTCCCATAAATACACCTTTAATTAATTTATATTTTTCCTATAACGTAATAAATCATCCCAATAACGGTGCTTGTGCAGATACCTGCCACTAGCACCGGACCTGCAAGGCTGAACAGCTTGGCTCCTACACCCAGTATCAACCCTTCTTTTTTATATTCTATGGCCGGCGCAACCATGGAGTTTGCAAAGCCGGTGATGGGTACAATCACTCCAGCTCCTGCATACTTTGCAATGCTATCAAAAACTCCGATCCCTGTTAGTAATTGGGCACTGCAAACGAGTATTACCGTCACAAAGGAGCCTGCATCTTCCTTGCTAACCCCCATACCTTCAATCATACCTTGTACATAAAATGCCACATCACAAATAAGTCCTCCAAAAATAAATGCTTTGATGATGTTAGAAAAATAGGAAGGCTTAGGAGAAAATTGCTTGATATATTTCTCATAATGTTTGGTCTTTTCTTCTTTTTTCTGATTTATTTCCATCTTCTACTCACCTCTTTTATTACGGCTAGATAGGCACACTTCGTACCAATTTGACCCTCTTATTATGTACATTTCGCTTAAATTCATTCCTATTTATGGCAAAAAAAATCCAACTTGACCTCGCCGCTTCCCGCGATAATCAAATTGGATTGTGTATACCTTTTTCGATGCTTTACGAACTCTTTACTATTTTATCATTAAGCAAATGTGATTATGGTTCCCGTTCTTCCATCTAAAGCATCAATCGCCTTATCAATGGAGGTAATAATGGCGCACTTGGTAGGATTTGCCCTCACAAACTTCATGGCGGCCAACATCTTTGGTAACATGCTACCCTCCGCAAAATGCCCATCTTGCACATATTTAGCCGCGTTGGAAAGGTTTAATCGATGCAATCTCTTCTCATTAGGAGTATTGTAATCGAGGCAGACGTATTCCACCTCTGTTAAAATCATTAGAATATCCACCTTAATTTGCTCAGCCAGAAGCTCCGCCGCAAAATCTTTGTCAATCACTGCTGCGGTACCTGTGAGGCTTCCGTCTGCCTCTTCAATAACCGGAATTCCTCCTCCTCCGCAGGTAATGACGATGGTGGATTCCCAAAGCTTTTTTACCGCTTCAATCTCAACGATTTTTCTCGGTATGGGAGATGGCACCACTCTTCTCCAACCTCGACCGGAATCCTCCTTTACCGTATAGCCCTTTTCCTTTTCCAACTGCTTGGCCTCTTCCTCAGTATAGAACGCTCCTATGGGTTTTGTAGGATTTTGAAAAGCCGGATCGTTGGCCTCAATGATCATTTGTGTAGCCATGGTGACCACCGGGATATTTTTGTTTCTCAAATTTAAAGCGTATTTTAGGCATTGTTGAATATGATAGCCAATATACCCTTGGCTCATGGCGCCACATACATCAAAGGGCATGGCAGGCGTAATATCTTTCGCGATTTCTGATGCCAGCAGAATTCTGCCCACCTGAGGACCATTTCCGTGAACTACTGCAATCTCATACCCTCTACAGCTGATTTCTGCTAGATGCTCACAAGTGTCCCTCACAACTTGCAACTGAGCCTCAGCCGTAGCTTGATCGTTGCCTTGCTGAAGAGCATTACCCCCTAACGCGATGACAATTTTTTGGGGAATATTATGATTTTTATCCATGCTGAACCTCCTATAAATCCTCTCTGTTGATCGGCATACTCATGCACCTAGGACCACCCCTACCTCTGGAAAGCTCGGAGCTGGGAATGGTCAATACCTTTACACCGCTCTTATCCAACAATTCATTGGTCACGTAATTCCTATCATAGGTTACAACCATACCGGGTGCAATAGCCAACGTATTGGAACCATCGCTCCACTGTTCTCTCTGTGCCGCCATCTTGTCAGAGCCACCGCATCTGATTAAGTCTACAGCCGGTAGCTTTAATTCCTTAGCTAAGATTGTCTCTAATCGGTCAGTGCTGCCTGAAAAATGGATTTCACCCTTCTTTTCGCAGCTCACCTCAAAGATGTGCAAAGGTCCTTCTATTTCAGGGTGAATTGTAAACTTATCGTAATCCACCATGGTAAACACCGTGTCCAAATGCATAAATGCTCTTTTTTTAGGAATTTCAAAAACTAAAACTTTTTTAAAGCTATTATCACTGTTCAGTAATTTATTCGCAAAGATTTCTATGGCATTGGCAGAAGTCCTCTGGCTATGCCCAATGGCCACCACTTCTTTGGATAACACTAACATATCGCCCCCCTCAATGGGGTTAGGGCTGTAATAGTCATACCACTTGTTCGTGCCTTCCGGAAATAGGCTTTTATTATGCGCATACATGTATTTTAGCATCAAGGACTCTCTTCGCCTTGCTTTTGTACTCATGGCATTGATACTGATTCCATCCCCGATAATCGCGCCTGGATCTCTTGTAAAATACAGGTTAGGAATGGGGTCCGTATAGTATGGGTACTCCTCACTAATAAAATCTGTCAGTGATTTTGACTTAATAGCAGAAATATCTGATTTCCTAACGCCTGCCATCATGGTATGAAGCATAGTGTCCACCTTCATACTCAGAAAATATTCCTTCAAGCTACCATGCAAGCTTTCCCCATGAACATCGCTTTCCTTGATAAACTCGTCCACAAATTGCCCCCTGATAGAGTCATCCGTCAGTGCCTTAGCTGCCTCATCCAGCACATATAGCACTTCTACCCCATTGGTTCTCAGCACCTCTGCAAAGCTATCATGTTCCTTTTGCGCCACTTGCAGATATGGGATATCATCGAATAACAGTCTTTCAAAATTGTCGGGTACTAAGCCCTCTACTTCTTTTCCCAGCCTGTGCAGAACCACTCTATTTAACTTACCGATCTCAGAATAAATGTTTGCACCTTTCCGCATAACGGATCTCCCTTCGATTTAAAAATGGATAATGTAATGTAGTGTATTGATAATACAATCTCTTTATGACATAGTCGCCACAATGACCGCCTTAATGGTATGCATTCTGTTTTCCGCTTCGTCGAAGACCACAGAATGACGACTCCTAAAGACCTCATCTGTAACTTCTCTGACATCATATCCCTTTTCCATACAATCCTTTGCCATCTTAGTCTCAAAATCGTGAAAAGCGGGTAGACAGTGCATGAAAATGACATCCTGATTTCCTGTTTTTTCTAACATTTCTTCAGTGACTTTATATGGACTGAGCATCCTTACCTTTTCGGGAATCTGAGCTTCTTCTCCCATAGAAGCCCAAACATCCGTATAGATGACGTCCGCATCCTTTAGACATTCATCGGTATGAGCAATCTGGATCACTGCTCCTGTTTCCTTTGCCACCGCTTCTGCTGCTTTTAATACGTCTTGATCTACTTCCAGCTCCTTTGGTCCATAAGCTACAAAGTGCATGCCCATCTTCGCACAACCGTACATCCATGCGTAAGACATGTTGTTCCTGATGTCTCCGCAGAACACGACTTTGATTTTATTCAAAGGCTTGGACACATGCTCTTCAATGGTCATCAGGTCTGCTAAAATTTGTGTCGGATGATCTATATCCGTCAGTCCATTCCACACCGGAACACCTGAATATTTTGCCAAGTCTTCTACTACTTTTTGTTCATATCCCCGATATTCTATACCATCATAAAACCTACCAAGTACCTTTGCCGTATCTTCCAAAGACTCTTTTTTCCCCATTTGAGAACTGCCGGAATCTAAAAATGTCACGTGGGCACCTTCTTCTAAGCACGCCACCTCAAAAGCGCATCGAGTTCTGGTGGATGTTTTTTCAAAGAGTAATACTACATTCTTACCCTTTAACCGATAATTGTACACCCCTTGTCTTTTCTTCGCTTTTAAGTCCTTTGATAAATCCAATAGATAACGAATTTCACCGGGGGTAAAATCCATCAATGTTAAAAAGCTTCTGCCCTTTAAATTAACTGCCATAAAATGATTCCTCCTTGTTTTAAAAAATTAAATATTAAAAAATAATCCTAATATAAATTTAAAAATATAACATAAAAATTTTATTTCTAAGATTAGAATTGCCAATTATAAATCCAGTTCCTTGTTTTACACCCATGTTTTTATCGCAAAAATCTCAACAATTGATTGCTTGTATACAAAGTACAATCCCATTCTACTATATTTTTATGCTTTGTCAATGTTATTTAAAAATAAATATCATCTCATATTAATCCTCATATTAAAATCATAATAAATTAAAATATTTTTATTAGTTAGTATTATACAAAACTGTCATTTACTAACTCTAAATAGATAGATAAATTAAATAGCTATATTTATTTCCACAATATGTTATTTTAAAAGTTATTATTAAATTAAATTATAAAATTACACTTTTTTAATAACTTTCAAATTAGTTTTTACACATTTTTACTAGTTTTTAATGATAAAATTACACATATTAAAAGCTATGAATCACCTAGCTTACGCAACATGCCATAAGCTTAGGGATTCATAGCTCCACATTTTATATTTTAATTTTAACTCTTATTTTATAGAAGCTTCAAATAAATCTTCCGCGTTATCCCAGGCTTCGATGATCTGAGGAATCACCTTATATAAATCCCCTACGATACCGAAGTCCGCAACTTCAAAGATAGGTGCTTCCGCATCCTTGTTGATAGCTACGATGATGTCGGAAGTCTGCATACCGGCTAAGTGCTGGATAGCTCCGGAAATTCCGCAGGCAAAGTAAATTTTAGGTTTAACGGTAGTACCGGTCTGTCCTACTTGATGAGAGTGATCGATCCAACCTGCATCTACAGCTGCTCTGGAAGAACCTACTACTCCACCCACTTTATCAGCAAATTTCTTGATAATTTCAAATCCGGAAGCATCCCCCAGTCCTCTTCCTCCAGAGCAGATGATTTCTGCATCTGTAAGAGAAACTAACTCTTTGGCAGATTTTACGATTTCAATCAATTTTGTTCTGATATCCGCCTCGGAAAGTTCAGCTTTAATCTTAACGATTTCACCTTTCGCTCCAACGTTCTTTTCTCTTCTCTGCATTACACCGGGTCTTACGGTAGCCATCTGCGGTCTGGTCTTAGGACAAATGATGGTAGCCATCAGGTTTCCACCGAAAGCCGGACGAGTCTGCTTTAAGCCTTTATCATCAGAGTTAGGATCCAAAGTGGATACGTCTAATGTAGTGTTCTTTGTGGCATAATCTATGTAGCTTGAAACTTTAACATCCAATCTTGTGCAGTCAGCTGTCAATCCTGTGTTCAATCTAGCAGCTACCCTTGGAGCAAGGTCACGTCCAATGTGGGTTGCACCATAAAGCACGATTTCAGGCTTGTATTGTTTTACCGCATCAACCATAACCTTGGTATAAGCATCTGTGGTGAACTTCTCTAAAAGAGGATCTTCTATCAAATATACTTCATCCGCACCGTATTCAAAGCATTCCTGTGCAAGATTTTCAATATTATTTCCAACTAATAACGCACAAACCTTTGCATCATCCAGTTCTCTGGAAAGCCTGTGGCCCTCACCGATCAGTTCTAATGCAACGTGCATCATCTTTCCTGCCCTCTGCTCAGCATAAACCCAAACATTCTTATATGCAGAAAGATCTACAGGACCGCTTTCATCTTCGGTTTTTTCTATTGCATTGAATTTACATGCGGGGATACATTGGTTACAAGCGGTACATTTTTCATTGATTACAGCTAGTTTTCCAACCATATCGATCGCATCAAAGGGGCAAGCTTTTACGCAAAGTTTACAGCCCACACATTTATCGTTAATAACTTTAATCGCCATTCTCTTTTCTCCTCCTTCTTAGATTATATGCTTAGCTTTTAAGTTGATTAAAAGCTTTTCTGCAGCTTCTTTATCTGAATCGGCTTCGATCATTTTTCCCTTACCCTTTGGTGCAGGAGTGAAGGATCTGTAAACGTTGGTAGGAGAAGCATCCAAACCTACAGTAGCCAAATCTACTGCAATATCAGCAGCATTCCATACTTTGATTTCTTTATTTTTTACATCAAAGATACCGCCGATGGACATGTATCTTGGAGAGTTCAACTCCTTGATAGCAGTAAGCATACATGGAGTCTGAATTTCAATCAGTTCGTACCCATCTTCCAATGCCCTTTTTACGGTAATATCTTTCATATTGTCTGCGATGGAAAACTCTTGTACATAAGTAACCTGTGGGATATTTAACTTTTCTGCACACTGAGGTCCAACCTGAGCGGTGTCTCCGTCGATAGCTTGACGTCCAGCAAAGATTAAATCAAAAGCGCCGATTTTATGAATTGCAGCAGCCAAAGCGTTGGAAGTAGCCCAAGTATCGGAACCTCCTACTGCTCTATCGCTGATCAATACTGCATCGTCAGCACCCATTGCCAAACATTCAGCCAGCATATCCTTAGCCTGTGGAGGTCCCATGGAGATTACCGTTACATGAACATCAGGATATGTATCTTTTAATTTTAATGCTTCTTCCAAAGCATTCGCATCGTCATGATTCAAGATGCTTGGAACGCCTTCTCTGATCAATGTATTCTTTACAGGGTCAATTTTTATTTCATTTGTATCAGGAACTTGCTTAGCAAGTACAATTACTTTAAATGCCATTTTCTAATCCTCCTTCTTCCTTATTTACCAAACACAGATGCTGCGATAACGATCTTCTGAACTTCGGAGGTACCTTCATAAATTTCGGTAATTTTGGCATCTCTCATCATTCTTTCCACAGGATAATCCTTGGTGTATCCATATCCGCCGTGAAGCTGTACAGCCTTTGTGGTTACATACATAGCGGTTTCCGCAGCAAATAATTTTGCCATGGCAGAAAATTGACCGTAAGGAAGGTGTTTTTCCTTCAGATCAGCGGCTTTGTAAATCAACAGTCGAGCTGCTTCGATTCTTGTTTTCATCTCTGCAATATCAAACTGTAAAGCTTGCATCTGAGCAAGTTTTTTGCCGAATTGCTTTCTGGATTTCATGTATTCTACAGTGACGTCAAAGGCACCTTGAGCGATTCCCAAAGCTTGAGAAGCGATACCGATACGACCACCGTCCAACGTAGACATAGCTACCTTAAAACCGTCTCCCACATTTCCTAAAAGGTTTTCCTTTGGCACTTTGCAGTTTACAAATACCAATTCTGTAGTGGAGGATCCGCAGATACCCATCTTATCTTCAGTTTTTCCGATAGAAAATCCTTCAAATCCCTTTTCTACGATAAAGGCAGAAATGCCTCCTTTTGTACCCTTTGACTTGTCAGTCATAGCCATTACCACAAAGGTTTCTGCATAACCACCATTTGTGATAAATACCTTTGCACCATTTAATAACCAGTGGTCTCCCATGTCCACTGCCCGCGTTTGCTGTCCTGCTGCATCAGTACCTGCATTGGGTTCTGTCAGTCCAAAAGCACCCAGCTTTTCACCCTTTAACAACGGTGGTAAATACTTTGCTTTTTGCTCTTCTGAACCCCAAGCAAAGATTGGCCAACAGCAAAGAGAAGTATGCGCTGAACAAATTACTCCTGTAGAAGCACAAACTCTGGATAGTTCTTCTACGGTGATGGCATAAGAAATGTGGTCACCGCCTGCTCCGCCCAATTCTGTTGGGAAAGGAATCCCAAGCAAACCATATTGCCCCATCTTCTTCACATTTTCCTCAGGAAATCTGTGCTCTTTATCGATGTCAGCTGCAATTGGTTCAACATCAGCAGTGGCAAACTCTCTTACCATTTTTCTTACCATTTCTTGTTCTTTCGTCAATTGAAAGTTCATGTAAACGCCTCCTTATATTATTTCTAACTTCTCACCTTTTTCTAGGTGCAGATGTCTGAGTTTTAATCCTAACTTGTTGTATCAACCAATAACTATTGATGCAACAATGGTCTTGTTAGAATTTTAACAGCATGTAATACAATTTAACTATATTTTCAAAACTTTTGCAACATTTTTCTTACGGAATAATCAAAAAAAATAAATTTTTTTTCAAAAAATCATCTGAATTTTCTGACTATTTTTATTGTTTTGTTTATATATTGAAAAATACTTGTATTTTATCTGAAAATTATGTTAAAATAAAAAAAAATCAAATGAATTTATTATAATATTTTGTAACTTTAATAAGCAAAGGAGATTAAAGATGAATAGATTTTGCAAGAGGTTAATTTTTATGATGGTCATAGCTATGGTCAGCTTTGGCTCTTGGGGTTGTTCTGAAAATGCGAAAGATAAACCGATAAATCCCACGGATGTAGAGGTTCCTCCCTCAGTGCAAACTGTAAAGGACAACGTTTTAACCCTTGCCGCTAATAGTGTCTTGGAGCTGAACGGAGAATTCGCCGATCGCTTTGAGGCTCTGCTGCTTTCTGAGGAAGGTCAAAGTGACCCTGAGTATGCGGAACTAAAGGCGGTGCTGGATAATATTCGCATATCATCGGGAGCTTATTATGTCTATATTCTTGTGGATTCTGACCCTCTGGACGATTACTTTGAAATCACGGTGGACGGCTCCCTTGAACCCGACGATTGGATGGCACAATATGACATAGAAGGTCAATTTGTGGATGCTTTAAACGGAACTCCTGCCGCTGCATTATCCGCTTGGGATAATGCCGGAGATCTAAGCGATCCTGTATGGTCTGCCTTTGCACCGATCTACAACACAGCCGGTGATGTGGTCGGCATATTGGGTGTGGATTATCCTGCCCCTGAAGTTTTGGATTTCCCAGAATGGAATCGAGACGCTCCGCAATGGAACGGGCTAAAATACTAATAGGGCGTGTTCGGGACTTTCACCCGTTAGATTGCGCCCATGCTGGGCGCACAAAAAGAATGGGCAGGTTGTTGTACCTGCCTATTCAAAATTTTTCCTCATATTTTCTAAAACCTTTTTTTCAATTCTGGAGACCTGCACTTGAGAAATTCCCAATTGATTGGCAATATCCTGCTGTGTCATATCCTTAAAATATCGTAAGACTATAATTTGCCTTTCCTTTTCCTGTAAACAATTAATGATGCTTTTCAGTTGAATCATATTTACATGACTTTCTTCTGTTTCCGTGGCCAGCTCTTTCCCCTGCTTTTCAACTCTTTCTGGGTCATCTAAGCTTTCCAAATTGTGCAAGGCATCCTTGGCTTCCATAAGGTTGATGATATTTTCAGGAGTGCAGTTCATCATGGAAGCCAGTTCACTAATCTTTGGATACCTACCGTGAAGATTGTAATATTCTTCCTGCATATGACCCATAAGCTTCATATCCTGCTTGATCTGCCTACCCATTTTAATGCGTCCGTCATCTCTCAGATATCTTTTTATTTCACCTAAGATCATTGGAACTGCATAGGTAGAAAACATCACATCAAATTTATGGTCAAACTTATCGATGGCTTTTAACAACCCAATAAATCCTATCTGTAACAAGTCATCCAGTTCATAAGAAGAACTGGCAAATTTTAATGCTATATTTTTAACCAGTCCTGTGTTGGAAGAGATCAGCTTTTCCTTTGCTTCCTCATCCCCTTCTTGAGCGGCCCTCAACAGGCTGTATGTATCTTCTTTTAACATGGGATTATAGCTCATATGTCTTGTCCAATACCTTTATCATGGTCACCTTAGTGCCTTTTCCCACCTCTGATTCAACCAGCACCCGATCCATGAAGCTCTCCATCACCGTAAATCCCATGCCAGAACGTTCCTCTGCGGGCTTCGACGTATAGAGAGGGGCTTTCGCCTGCTCCACATTTTCTATGCCCATTCCCTCATCTGAAACGATGATTTTAATGTGCCGATTCTCCTCCTCTGAACATTCCACTGTAATAAGTCCTTCTTCATCTTCCCTATAAGCGTGAATGATACCGTTGCTTACAGCTTCAGAAACAGCTGTTTTAATTTCTGTTATTTCCTCCATGGTGGGATCTAAATTTGCCACAAAGGATGCTACGCAAACTCTTGCAACGCTTTCATTTTCAGAGCGGTTTAACAATTCTAATTTGATTCTGTTTTTCATCACAGTTTTTCCTTTCTCAATCATTGATCATCTCAAATTTCCGCTTATAGTTGTAGCCCTTCAGCAATCTCATCCATTAAATCCACCTGTAGCTTGGGAACGATGGTATAGATTCCCGACATCTCTAAAATCCTATCTGCATAAGGTCCGCATCCATCTACAAAGACTTTACCTCCCAGCCCTTTCATCTTGTTGTATCTACCCATTACAATTCCAATACCAGAGCTGTCCATAAAGGTCACCTCTTCAAAGTTCAAAATCAGCATCCTACACTTTATCCTATCTATGTAATCATCGATTTCCTCTCTGATCTCTGCAGCAAAATGATGATCAATTTCCCCTTTTAAATATACGACTAAATATTGCCCCGCATTTTCAAATTTCAAAGTTACCCGCTCCTTTCGCATATATAATGCTATTCTGCAATTAATAACTACGTTTTTAATTGCGGACTAGTATAAACCATGTTTCCTACATTTCTATCTATTAAAAAACCCCTTCTTTCTCTATTATACAGTCCTTTGGACAAGCTGTCTTTAAGAGAAAAAGGGGAATTATTACTAATTATGACGAAAAACTCATTTGATTGTTTAAAGATTATCTAACTTATCAAGCTTATGAAACTTCTGGAGGTTTGCTGTACGGTAAAGGTAGGCAATACGTTTATGGATACAGTGTAATAAGCTCTGCTGATTCCACCGCCTCTTTTACCAATTTATCTACATCAAGTTTGCTTTCTGACTCCAATATCTTGTGAAGTTTCGGTTTTGTCACCGGGTGTTTGGGCAAAAATACGGTGCAACAATCCTCATATGGTAAGATGGAAGTCTCATAGGTGCCGATATTGCGGGCTATATCCATGATTTCTATTTTATCCATTGCGATAAGTGGCCGCATGACCGGAAGATGAACAGAATGGTCCGTCACCACCAGTGCCTCTGCAGTCTGACTGGCTACCTGACCTAAATTTTCTCCCGTAATCAACATCATACATTCTGTCTTAAGGGCGATTTCCTGCGCAATACGCATCATAAAGCGCCTCACCAACAAGGTGGTTTCCTCCTCCGGACAGTTTTCTACAATCTGCTCCTGAATGGGCAAAAGGTTAACAGAATGCATGTGGATCCTTCCGCAATACGAACATAAAAGCTTGCCCAGTTCCTTGACCTTTTCCAAAGCTCTTTCGCTGGTATAAGGGTATGAATGGAAATGCATAGCTTCTAACAACATTCCTCGCTTGCCCATCATCCAACCGGCCACAGGACTATCGATGCCACCGGAAAGAAGCAACAGGCCTTTTCCGTTGGTTCCCAAAGGTAATCCACCAAAAGCAGAGATTTTTTCTTCGTAGATATATGTTTTATCCCGTCTCACATTGATAAACAGGTGACAATCAGGCTTATGCACATCTACCTTCAACACCTTACAGCCAATCAGGATCTTAGCCCCAATGCTTCTGCCAATTTCAGGAGACTGAAATGGAAAGGTCTTATCCGCTCTCCGAGCTTCCACCTTAAAAGTGGAAATAGTTCTTTTTTCTAAAAGCCTTTGCATATAGCTCACCGCTTCCGCGCCGATGGTTTCCATGTCGGAATCCACCTCCACTGCAGGGCTGATGGAAGCCACTCCAAAGACTTTGGAAATCTTTCTTATGAGGGTTTCCTCATCTAAGACACCTTCCCCTCTTATGAAAATTAACCCTTCGTGACGCTTCACGCTGATTCCATCAAACTCCTTTAAATTTCGTTTGATTCTCTCTATGAGCATCCTCTCAAAATACGGTTTATTCAGACCCTTGAGGGCCACTTCACCGTATCTCACGATCAATAACTCCTTACCATTCGTATTTTCCATCATCTGAAACTCCCTAATTTTCTGAATCGTTTTACTGCGTTCTTCACCTTTTCAATGACAAAATCCATCTCTTGTACTGTATTTTCATGACCGAAACTAAACCGTATGGCTCCTTCTATCTCCCCATCTGATTTTCCCATGGCCTTTAGCACGTGGCTACGACTCTTTTTATGAGAAGAGCATGCGGAACCTGTGGAAACGTAAATTTCATCCTGTTCCAGGGTATGCAGAAGCACTTCGCCTCTGGTACCCAGAAAACTTATATTTAATATATAGGGGCTGCTTAGGACAGGGTTCTGATACTCTTCCACACCATTGAGGTTAACATCCTGTAGCTCCGTGGAAATACCTTGCCATAAGTATGATTTTAAATAATTTTGATTTGATTTTCTTATATCTTTTTTTAAATGTTCTGCCGCCAACCCAAAACCAGCAATTGCAGGCACGTTTTCCGTGCCGGATCGCAGATTGTTCTCCTGACCGCCTCCATAAAGGATGGCGGGCACGGATATCCCTTTTTTGAAACAAAGTGCACCGATCCCCTTTGGTCCATAAATTTTATGACCACTTATAGTGACCAAATCCGCATGTCCTAAAGCTTGAAAGTCCTGAGTTGTCTTCGCCTGCACCCCATCTGTGTGAACCAAAACCCCTTTGCCCGAAGCTTTTTTAATGGTCCTGACCATTTGACAGATTTCATTTATGGGCTGCACCGTACCAACTTCGTTATTCACCGTCATGATGGATACCAAGATGGTATCTTCATCTAAGGAGGATTCCAGTGCTTTCAAATTTAGAAAACCCTCCTTTGACACGGGCAAATATTCTATTTTAAATCCTATAGTCTCCAGCCTTTTACAAGTTTCTAGCACTGCGGGATGCTCTATTTGAGAAACGATGATTTTATTGCCTAATTTTTTTCGAACCTGAGCTATGCCTAACAAAGCTTGGTTATCCGCCTCTGTACCACCGGAAGTAAAGACAATCTCACCAAATTGCTCATCCAATAACTTGTTCACCTGCCCTCGAGCCAGCTTTATGGACTTTTCTGCTGTAAACCCCAACTTATGGAGGGAAGAGGCATTTCCAAAATCCTCCTTCATATGTTGAATCATCAGCTCCGTTACCTGATCAGACTGTCTGGTTGTGGCACTATTGTCTAAATATACCTTCATCTTTACCCTTTCAGTGTACTTGCTCAAAACATAACAACATAAAATAGAATTTCATATACCTTAAAACGCTCAATAAGTTTCCATTTGATTAAGACTTCATGTGAAGGTCTATCTGCCGATAAGGAATGGTGATACCTTCATCATCAAAGGCCAGCTTCACGTGCTCCTCTAAGTAATACTTCACATCCCAATAGTCGTCCGTGGCACACCAAACTTTCAGATCCATTGCTATTCTGCTTTCATCGTGATTGGCTACTCCGATTATGGGTGGTGGGTCAGAAAAGATTTTCTCATTAGACTTTGCCACCTGCAACAAAACCGACTTAGCTAAAGAAATATCATCCACATAACCAATGCCAAAGGTACAATCCACCCGACGGTTTTCAGCTCGGGTAAAGTTGACCACCGTAGAGTTTGCAAGCTTTCCGTTGGGAATGGTTATAGTCTTATTGTCAAAGGTGGTAAGGGTCGTATAGAGAAGGTCAATTTTGTCCACTTTCCCAGAGGTCTGATAATCCTCAATATAGTCTCCCTTGCTGAAGGGCTTAGTCAAAATGATCAAGATTCCTCCCGCAAAATTCCCAAGGCTATCCTTTAAGGCCAATGCGATAGCTACTCCGGCAGCACCGATGGCCGTCAAGAATGCCGTAGGCGGAATCCCCATGGTACTCAATGCCGTAACAAATATCAAAATCCAAAGAAAGATTCGCATGCAGTTGACCCCAAATGGAATCAATGCATCATCCACCCTGCTTTTGCTCAATGCCTTGCGCAAAATTCTGGATAACACATTAATGATAATGTAACCTATCACAACAATGGCGGCTGCAATGCCTAATTTGATCAGTATTTCTATGGTTCTATCAGACATATGATATTCCCCCTACCTACTTAATCATTCTAGAAGACATCTCTTATCTTCCGAATCTTCTTCTATCCAATTCCTTTAAATGTTTTTTCCTCAATCTAATATCGTCAGGAACCACTTCAACCAACTCGTCATCGTTTATGAATTCCAATGCTTCCTCTAAGGAAAATACCCTAGGCGGTGTCAGTTTAATGGCATCGTCGTTGCCGGAAGAACGCATGTTGGTGCTTTTCTTTGCTTTGCACGCATTGACCACCATATCTTCATTCCTGCTGTTCATACCAACGATCATACCCTCATAGACCTTCGTACCAGATGGAATAAATAGAGTCGCTCTCTCCCCGATGTTATTTAAGGCGTAAGGTGTTGCCACACCCTCTTCCTGGGCAATGACCGCCCCATTGGTTCTCTGCGGGATATCTCCTTTATGAGGTTCGAAGGAGTCAAACCGTCTCACCAAGGTACCCTCTCCTCGGGTATCGTTGATAAATTCCGTACGAAAGCCCAAAAGCCCTCTGGTAGGTACTTTATATTCCAAACGCACATAACCTTCCTTGTTGGTCATTCCCGTCATGGTACCTTTTCTCAGGTTTAACTTGGAGATGACCGCCCCAGAATATTCCTCAGGCGCTGTTATTACCACTTCTTCCACAGGCTCCAAAAGCTTGTTGTGGGAGTCCCTATGCATGATTACTTCCGGTTTAGAAACAGCTAACTCATAACTCTCCCTACGCATATTTTCTATCAGAATGGAAAGGTGAAGCTCCCCTCTGCCGGATACCTTAAACCCATCGGTAGTCTCCAAAGGTTCCACCAGCAATCCAACGTTGACTTCCAATTCCTTTTCCAGCCTTTCCTTAATATGTCTGGATGTTACAAATTTTCCAACCTTCCCTGCAAAAGGGGACTTATTGACCATAAAGTTCATGGAAAGGGTGGGTTCTTCAATGTGAATGCTCTCCATAGGCAAAGGCAACTTGTCATTGCAAATGGTGTCCCCTATGGAAATATCCGAGATCCCTGCCACCACTACGATATCGCCGCTTTCCGCCAACTCCGTACTTGCTCGCTTCAACCCTCTGTACACAAAAAGCTGATTGACCTTTCGTTGTGCAGTAGTGCCATCCGTCCTGCAAAGGGTAACTGGCTGACCTGCTTTGAGGGTTCCTTTATAGACTCTTCCGATGCCCAACCTTCCGATATAGTCGTCGTATGCCAAGGTGGAAATCTGCAGTTGTAAGGGTTCTTCATTGTAGTCAGGGTAAGGTTCTACGTGCTCGATGATGGTATCAAACAGTGGAGTTATATCATCATTGTCATCCTCTAACTCTGTTCTGGCGATTCCGTGCTTTGCAATACCGTAGAGTATGGGGAAATCCAGCTGCTTGTCGGAAGCATCCAACTCCATAAAAAGCTCGTAGACCATGTCCACCACCTCTTTGGCTCGCTGATCCTTCTTGTCCACCTTATTGATAAGCAAGATGGGGTTTAAACCGATTTCTAACGACTTTTGAAGCACAAATCTGGTTTGAGGCATAGGTCCTTCACTGGAATCTACCAGAAGGATAACGGTGTCTACCGTTCGAATGATTCGTTCTACTTCCGAAGAAAAATCCGCATGTCCGGGGGTATCCACAATGTTGATTTTAATCCCTTTATGCATAACGGAGCAGTTTTTGGAGTAAATGGTGATTCCACGCTCCCTCTCTATATCATTGCTATCCATGATGCAGGTTGCCACCTCTTCATTTTCCCGAAACACGCCACTCTGAGATAGAAAAGCGTCTACGAGGGTGGATTTTCCGGCATCCACGTGAGCAATTACCGCTAAGTTAATGATCTTTTGTTTCATATGATTATTCTCTCCTTCTTTAACCTTGTTATAATACCACAGTGAAATAAATAAATCAATCTATTTGACAAACTTCAAGTAAGGGGTAAAACTTGGTAAAATCTTAGTTTAATCTTCAAAAAAAATAAGCCTACCGGAACTGGCAGGCTATCTCCATAATAAAGGTTTATCCTCTATATGTTCCATTTTAGTTAAAAAAACAATATTTATTTTTACCTGCTGCCTTGGCACGATATAGAGCCTTGTCTGCATTTTGATACAATTCACTAAAGCTACTTCCATCTTTTGGATAGCAAGAAATCCCGATACTAACCGCAGGAATTATTTCCTGCTCATTCAAAATTAACGGTTCTTGAAGCAACTTTAAAAGTTGATTTCCTTTTTGAGCCTGCCAGTTAACGTCCTTGTTACCTGTGGCAAAAATCAAGAATTCATCTCCGCCGATACGACCTACAATATCTGACTCTCTGAAACATTTCCTTAATCGCTCTGCAATTGATTGTAACAGCTTGTCCCCTGCAAAGTGCCCCAGAGTATCATTGACAGATTTAAAGTCATCTACATCTAAAACCCAGCAGGTATACGTTGTGTCCGGCGCTTCAGTTAGTTGTGATGAGATGCGTATCTCAACGGAACCTTTATTGTAAAGCCCAGTCAAAGAATCCGTTTGAGAAGCCATACGCAGATTTTCTCGTTCTTTATATTCCGTGTCAATATTTATAAACTTTCCAATGACAGATACATTTTCGCCACCAATCTGCTCTGGTGGATGTGCTAAAATCCTGCACCAAATAGTCTGACCGTCAGCCCGCACTGCCGGAAGCTCAATGGGGGAGGGATGTTTTCCATCATGCGCTTGTTCCA
Organism: uncultured Anaerovorax sp.; assembly: GCA_964582545.1. Classification (GTDB taxonomy): domain Bacteria; phylum Bacillota; class Clostridia; order Peptostreptococcales; family Anaerovoracaceae; genus JAVVUJ01. Next base: position 190,074 of record CAZOSB010000001.1, on the reverse strand, counting down.
ATAAACCAAGCAGCGTAGTTTTGCCTTCGTTAAAAATCAGCTCCGGCTCGATAATACCGGTCTCCGGCAACTCATATCCGAACATAGAAGAAAAACTCTCTGACACCACCAACTGTCCCGAGATAAAACTATATTCAAACAATATCTCTCCCCAAATCTGGGCTGCTTTTTGCAGACGGTTAGAAATGTTTAATGAACGTTTTTTTTCTTCCTCGGTAATGGTTTCAGTGACATTCACAACGCTGGAGCAACAACGTTGAATACCGTCCGGATCAGCAGGACACAAGCGTGAAATAGTTTCCATCCATACAAGGCGTCCATCCTTACAGACCGAACGATAATGCAAGTGTACCACATCACTTTTTTGAACTTGGTCGAGTGCATCATTAAAGACCTTCTGACGGTCTTCTTCGTAGATTAAATTAATATATTTACCATCGAAAAGTTTAAATATATCCTGCTCTGTATATCCCAAAATGGATAGAAAACCGGGAGATATATATTCGATGGTGAAGTCGAGATCATAACGAATGTATTTAATCCCAGTTGGCAATAAGGCTAATATTCTTTCATATTGTGAAAGTTTTGCTTCATTAGATAAATTCTTACGTTTTATCTTGTCATTTTCAATGATGTTTACAATTAAACTCGGATTGCCGTCACTTGTTCGTACTACGTTTCCAGTTCCCAAAATCCAAATGGGTCGACCGTCAGAGCGCACAACTCGAAACTCTATGGTCACTGTATCTCCTTGTGACAGCTGGTTGAGGATTTCCTCATTAACCCACTCCGTATCATCCGGATGGACAAATCCCAACGCTTTATTTCCAAATTTTTCCTCCATTTCTCGAGAGGTGTAACCTAACATCCTACGATAACCTTCATTACAGGTGAGGAAAGAAAACTCCTTATCCATCCCTACTTGAAAAATTCCGGAGTGAGCGTTGTTGACAATTTCGGTAAACGTCATAGGCTTGGCTGGTCGATGTTGCGTATAGACAAATGGAGAAGCATTTACCTCCTGATTGTTCTGCTGGGACACATAGCTTTGTAGATATCGATTTTCGAGTTCCTCCGGAGAGATTGGACGACTATATTTATAACCTTGAAGTAGATGCGGGTTCATCTGAGATACAATGTGCTCTATATCCCCATTCTCTATACCCTCTACGCAGACCATAATATTCATCTTGCGGCACATATCAAGTATGCTCTCAAGAAGTATCTGATCTGTCACGCTATCGGTAATGCGTTCAAGAAAGGAACGGTCAATTTTTAGTTCATCGGCACTTACTTGACGGAAAATATCTAGGGAGGCATAACCTGTCCCAAAATCGTCCAGAGCTGTTTGGAATCCGTGCTTACGCATATAATCAAAAAATGTACGAATTTTATCAAAGGCTGTTTGCTCACTTTCCGTAAGCTCCAGTATGATGGAGCGTGGCGATATGCCGTATTCAGAAATTGTTTGAAAGATAAAATCAGCGAATTTATTGTCATCCAATTGGCGAGCTGATATATTGATATTCATACAAAAATCCGGAGCCACTTTTTGCCACTTTGCACATTGAGCAATGGCAGTGTGCATAACCCATTGACCTACATCCAAAATCAGTCCACTGCGTTCTAAAAGTGGTATAAAGTGAAATGGAGAAACCCCGTCCGGAAAGGCTTCGTCACTAAAGCGCAATAAAGCTTCGCAACCATATAAAGTTTTTGCGTCACTTTTCATAATTGGCTGATAATGCAGATAAAACCCATTAAAATCATTTGCAACGCTGTTACGTAACCGTTCCAGAAGGAACATATCTTTCTTAATGCATTCGGAGATTTCAGGGGTGTAATAGTGGCAGCAGTTCTTGGTCCCGGTTTTTGCCTGTTCCAATGCCAAACAAACGTTGGTATAGAGCACATCTCCACCCTCACCATGGATAGGGCAATGACAGATACCCGCTGAGATGGTGAATGATATGGATATTCCATCTATTTTTCGCGAACGTTGCGATGCTTTTCTATAAATTTCTTCACATTGCTGATGTAATTCTCCCGTATACACTATACCAAAGCTGTCTCCATCTAGCCGAAAAAGTTCTGCTGAGGGCGGTAAAATTTCTTGTAACTCCTTAGCTAAACATTGCAGAACCTGATCACCGAAGGAATAGGTGTAAAGGTTGTTGATTGTCTTGAAATTGTCTATTCCTAAAATCATAACCTCACATTGCCTTTTATCCTGTGCCATCTCCGAGAGTAAATTCAAAAAAGCATAGCTCCGCTGTAATCCCGTTAGAGAGTCCGCTTCCTCTACCATATATTGTTGCATAGACATTGTGGGGTACCTCCTCCTTATCCATTCTTCCTAATAACTCACTCTAAACTTACAATGATTGCAGTGGCAATAATACTTTATATCCACACAGAGTTACGTGGAGCTACACCATCTCTTTCAGCGTAAATTTACCCACTAATTCATTCATCAAATTTGCTTGACTGGACAATTCTTCACTGGCAGCAGCACTTTCCTCACTTGTGGCAGAATTAGTCTGAACCACCGAGGAGATTTGGTCTATACCAACGGAAACCTGTGAGATTGCCAAAGCCTGTTCACTGCTTGCCTTTGTAATATCTGCAATCAAGGAAGTTACCTCACGGACACTTACCACCGCTTCGTGCAAATCATCGGCAGTAGCATTTGCCAGTTTAACCCCCTCAGTTACAGAAATGACTGAATCCTCAATGAGCGTAGTAGTGGTTTTAGCAGCCTGTGCTGATTTGCCTGCAAGATTTCGCACCTCATCGGCAACCACTGCAAATCCCTTTCCTGCTGCACCGGCTCTTGCCGCTTCCACGGCAGCGTTTAACGCGAGAATGTTGGTTTGAAACGCTATGTCCTCAATCGTTTTGATAATTTTATTGATTTCAACGGACTTGGTATCGATGATGTGCATTGCAGACATAAGCTTTTGCATTTGCTCATTGCTAGTTGCAATGGCATTTGTAGCGGCAGTTGATTTTTCATCAGCTTTCTTTGAATTATCAGCATTCTGGTTAATTTGCCACGATATTTCTGAAATCGAAGCAGAGAGCTCCTCTACAGAGCTTGCCTGCTCCGTTGCACCTTGTGCCAATGCTTGAGCTCCGGAAGAAACTTGCTCCGAACCAGAGGATACTTGATCTGCCGCTGTTTTTATTTGTGATAAGGTTTCAGACATATTGTTCATGACCGTCACGGTAGTCCCCTCAAGCACAGCAAAATCACCGATAAAATGTGCTTTTGGAGGGCGTAAAGAGAAGTTATTCTTCGAAAATTCCGTTAGGGCATAGGTCAGCTCAGATATGTAAAGACGAATTTGTGACATAGCCGTTCGCATGGATTCTGACAACTGTCCCAGTTCGTTTTTACTCTGATAGGTGATCTCAACATCTAGTTTCCCTTCGGATAACTTCTTGCCCATTGCTTCAAGTTCAAGGATTGGCTTGCTGATGTCTTTTGATGTAGTAACAGCTAGGGCTAGAGCGATGAGCAAAGAAATGACAATGACTATCATGCAGAATATAATGGTACCTGTAGTTTTCTTATCAAGTTCAGCACTGGCTTTACTCCCTTCATCAACTTTTAACTGTATCATCTCTTCGAGGATAGAAATTGCACTATTGATTGCTGGGGCACCGTCGCTTACCCAAAGGGCATATGCTTCGGAATTCACCTCATTGGGAGTTTTTAAAGCTAATTCAATTACCTTATCGCGAACATCTCTGTATTGAGCCACGTAATTCATATAGTCTTTCCACTTTTCCCTGCCGCTTTCAGTTTGAAGCCCAGCTTCAACTAAGGGCATCAGCTGGTTGCCTATCTGCGACGTATGTTGTAATTTAGCCAGCGCCTCATTCACAGAATTGGTATCTGTAAGGAATATAACATCTCTGATATAGGCCCTTGCCGCGTTTATTTGCATACCCAACTCTGCAATATCGCCGAGGTCAAAACCATAATAGTGCATTGCATCCGAATACTTGTTGTTTGTTTGAACAAGCGAAAATGTTGCAATAATACCTGACGTACTGGCAATAATAGATATTGCTACAAACAAAAGAATAAGCTTTTTCCCGATTTTCATGTTCTTAAACATAATAGTTTCCTCCAACATGCACCTTCTACAGTAGCTAATTTTATAATTATATTACAAGATTCGACATTTTTCAATCGACGAAATACATGATTCACACTTCAAATTTGTGACGTAATGTGACACTCAAAAGCTTTTATTTGATAAAAAGCAAAGACTATTTTACATTATCATAGATACAATTGCTTTATATTAAAGCCATAATCCCCTATATACTATTGATTTTTCACGTGCTATAATAATGATATCGATCGATAATTATTATTGCGAATAGTCATACTTTGATGTGACAATGATGCGAACAGAGGAGTGCGAAACATGTTAAGAAATAAAATGACAAAACTTGCATATTTGATGATGCTTTTGAACATTTCAACCAACGAGCTCAAAGATGTCTTACATGTTGACAGAACACTAATAAGTAAATGGAAGACCGGCAATCGGAATTTACCTATAGGACAACCCTACTTCGATCAAATAATTGAATACTTTATTTTAAAAAACAAAACTCTGGGCACCGGTTTACTCGAGGATTTCTTTGAAGATGTCTATCCTAACAAACGGCGGAGCAAAGATTCCTTAAAAAAGAATATAAGAAGTTACTTACTTGATCTCCCTGATAAAACATCAAATAACTATACGTCCAATACAACCAATAGTCTTTTTACTTCAAGACATACTACATACATTGGAATCGAAGGTCGACAGAACGCAATAATGACTATCTTTGAAACTGCAGAAAAGATGTCAGCTCCTGCACGTATAGCCTTTTTGGACTATGAGGATCTTGAATGGGTAAGCATCGATATGTTATTTATGCTCATGTTTTTTGACAAAATAAAAAAAATGATGGAAATGGGGCATTCAATCGATATTATTCTTTATGTTAACAATAAACAAACTCCTAGCTATGAAATGCATAAAAGGTTTTTAGAGATTATGGAGTATGACAATCTAAATCTGTATATTTTGCCAACAAAATTTAATAAAAAATTTAACACAAGTATGTACGGAATTGAGCAACAGGTAATCGTTATAGGATCCAATGCAATTAATGATCTATCACAATTAACCAGCTTGTTAACCTTTGATAAAATATTTGTTGAATCTCAATTTGGACTATTTAAAAATTTTAAAGAAGTTTCATCACCAATTTACGTAAGTGATAAAATGGATTTAATTGAAATAATGGTCAATATTCACAAGAGTTCCTATTTTATCAAACGCGATTACTTCCACTTAGGGAGAGTATTGTGCTATACCTCTATGAGTGAACCTCTGCTAGATGAAATACTTGTGCAAAATCAAATCAATGAAGCGCAAAAGGACCGGTGTTTTAGATCATACAATGCATTTCATGAAATCATCAAAAGCAGCGACCCCGATTCAAATAGTGGTTTTTACTATTGTCTAGAAGATATTGTATCATATCTGTCTTATGAAACATCCGTCAATTACGCTTTATCCGCTGCAACTGGCACAGTAATAAAAATGAGCAAGGAACAATATTTAAGACATTTTGCTGATACAGCAGCCATTTTACTTAATAATCCGCATTACAAGGTGATATTGCATAATCTTCCAACATCTCAAGCCATTTGGGTTCGAGACAATTCTTGGGCATTCTCTGTAAAGTCCGACGGTCTAACACGCCAAAGCAAATATCATTTTACCGATGATCCCCGTGTTGTTGAAAACTTTAAAGTTATGTTTCAAACATTATATGAACATGCACCTAGACAAAATATAGACACAGCTGCCATATCAGATTTGTTTATGAAAATTGGTCGCGGTGAGATTTTAAATCCCTAAAGTCCTATGCTGCAAATGGTTCCCAAATTATGATTAAAATAGTAGACGTTCTTTCCCTCTATGGTCACGTTGGTGGCTAGGGTTTTATCAGAGGATTTGAATACCACCTTTCCGCCTTTGTCAAAAATCATGAATCGATAACGGGCAGCGGCGGTTTCCTCAAAGGTGCAAACCAAATATTCGTTGTTGTCGCCTGCAAAGCGCATAGACTCCAACTTGGCCCCAGGATTTAAGGACTGTTTTTCCCCTAGTTGGTATAACTGTTCATCATTGGCATACTTCCAATATACCTTGCCATTTAACACCATCACCATTCGATCAAAGGATTCAAAGCTTCCCAGCCTTTCCTCTGCGCCACCCTTCAAGGGCATTCTATAAAAATCATCGTCTGACAAATAGTACAGATACTCTCCTTCAATCTGGGCAATGTCCGCTTTTTTTGTCCCCAGCTGGGTCACCTCATTGGTCTTAAGGTTCACCTTGCTGACCTTATACTCCAAATGACTGACATACCCCTCGGCAGACACCACCCCCTGTGCTGCAAGCAAATATAAATCCTCTCCTACCAGTGTAAATTCCGGTATGCCGGGATTCCAACCGCTCATTCCAACATACCAATAGTCTATACTGCCGATGCGACCAGCACCCTCTTTCCAATATGATTCAATCCTTCCCAACGGATCCTCCATGTCACCTTTGAGCAAACTCCCAGGACCTGGCGCAGGACCCATCCAATAATAGAAAAGTTGTTGGTCTGCAAAAACGGCTCTCATATAGCTAGACTGCCATACCTTTGGCGGACTCGAATCCAGCTGCACCAACCAGTCGCTGCCCATGGTTGCACCACCCCTATGAAATCTCAGAAAAACCTTACCTGATTCGTTGTGGATATCTCCATAGACATAAGTCTCAGCACTACCGTAATCATCCAGCTCCAATTGATAAAGTTGGGTCCCTTTCCCAGCATCGGAAATGGGGGCCACCATAATTTTCCCTTGCGCCGCCTCATAATACACCTTGCCCTTTGCAATGGCAACCATATGATTTTTAAATTTGCCATCCAGATCTTTCCCTCGGGATGAAAGCGGGGAACTCTGAGCGACAGGTATATTTCCAGATTTGATGATTAAACCCTTTTTCCCATCAAATGTATAATCCCATCCAAAGGCTTCCACACTCCACTTCCATGTCATAGGAAAGTAAGTCACATCTCGAAAGGACAAGAGGGGATACTGTTCTTTTGCATTATCTACCGACTTGCCATTTACAGCAATGGGAAAGCTGGGAACAGTAGCTGTATAGCTTCCGCCGTTTTTTGCTTTAGCCTTATACGGGCTGTATGCCACCGATATATCGGTCTTTTCGATGAGCAATCCCTCCTTGCTGCCCTTCCAGCTGCTCTCTATTCCCAGAAACCGACAATCGCTGTAGGTCATGGGAAAATAGGTGATATCCTTGTACACGATCAGCGGATATTGGCTATAATCGTTGTTCACCACTTGCCCGTTCATGGTAACCGAAAAATTCGGCAGGGTTACCCGAACAGAAGCAGAGGCCCCAAAGGCTGTCACCGTACTAAAAGCGGTAGCCGTACAAATCATCATGACAATCAAAATAATATACGTAGACTTTTTTCTCATTTCTTGCCCTCCCTTAGTGAAATATTGTTATATTTTGATTGTATCAGAATTTAGGCGATTTAAAAAGTATTACTTTATTAAGTCAATGTTATTATAATGATAATTGCTTTATATTTCCTTCATATTAAAAAAACCCGAATCTCAAGTTACCCCGAGATTCAGGCCTATAGGTCTTATTTTAGTACCAAAGCTTATGATAAAGCTCCATGATGTCGTCTTTATTTGGAACTCTGCGAGTATTTCCGGGGCTACCGCTGGCAAGAGCATCATCCGCCATCTTAGGAATCAATCTTGCAAATTCATCCCTATCAATCCCAAACTCCGCAGGAGTTTTTATGTTCAAAGTTCTCAGCAGGGCAATGGTAGCTACGACAAAGGCCTCGGCCCCCTCATCCGCTGTCATACCAGGTCTGTAAACTCCGATTTCCTTGGCTAAATTATTCATTCTTGCTGTCGCTCCTGATTTGATGAAAGGAAGGCAAACCTTTAACAGCATAGCGTTTGAAAGTCCGTGAGGAACATGGAAGCACGCACCGATCGGTCTGCTCATTCCATGAACGATGGTTACAGAAGCATTGCTGAATGCGATTCCCGCTTCTAAAGCAGCAATAGCCATTTCTCTTCTGGCTTGAAGATTTTCACCATTGGTATAAACTTCATAAATATTTTCAAAAATTCTTTTTACTGCAGAAACAGCATAAATATCACTCATGGAAAAAGCCTTTGCAGAAGTATAAGCTTCGATGGCATGTGTCAAAGCATCTACCCCCGTTGCTGCTGTAACATGAGGTGGTGAGGTCAGTGTGAAAACCGGGTCAACTACTGCCAAGTCAGCCATAAGCTTAGGATCGTTTAGCAGCATTTTCACGTCGGTTTCTGTGTTAGTGATGATCGAAACCTTTGTGGCCTCAGACCCCGTACCTGCTGTGGTAGGTATTGCTACGATGGAAGGTAAAGTTTTCAGAATAGGTTTACCCATGTATTCTTTGATTTCTCCACCATTGGCCACTACAGCACCGATGGCTTTAGAGGAATCCAAGGGGCTTCCTCCACCGATACCGATGAGGAAATCGCATTTTTCTCTTTGATAAATTTCTACGCCTTCATCGATCATAGTGTGCGTAGGTTCGCTGTTGATACCATCATAAATATAGTATTTTACATTTACACTGTCCAAGGCTTCCGTCAATTTTGCCACATTACCCAGCTTCACCATAATTTCATCCGTAACGATCAACGCTTTTTCGCCAAAGGCCTTAATGTGCTGAGTGCTCATCTGCATAGCATTTTCCCCTGAAACTATATATCGGGGAATTGAGAATAAATTTGCCATTGTTTCATACCTCCAAATTTTTCAATAAATAGGAATACCATCTGCAATTTTCAATGATATCTTTGAATTATTAAATTTAACCATAAGATTTATTGTATGTTAATTCAAATATTATCATGTAGTTAATTTTTTATCAATATAGTTTTTGACAAAAAATTAACAAAATTGTCAGACAATTTAATTGTAGATAATCCATTGAATTCGCCCGAAAAAAATGGTATTATATTTCCAATATAACTTTAATTTAACTTAAGTTTAAAGTGAAAGGAAGTATCCAAAATGTATGAAAATCTAAAATATGAAGTCAAAGAAGGTATCGCCTACGTTACCGTAAATAGGCCAAAAGCTTTGAACGCTCTGAGTAAGGACGTATTGAGCGAACTGATGAGCGCCTTTGCAGAGGTTGACAAGGATCCCGCCGTTCAGGTTGCCATTCTCACAGGAGAAGGAAGAGCCTTTGTGGCAGGTGCTGACATTTCTCAAATGGTAGACTTATCCGGCATAGACGGTCAGCAAATGATGAAGGACGGTGCCAAGGTCATGGACTTCATCGAAGGAATTGACAAACCGGTTATCGGTGCTATCAATGGCTTTGCATTAGGCGGAGGATGTGAACTGGCCATGGCCTGCGATATGAGAATTGCTTCAGAAGCCGCTAAGTTTGGACAACCGGAAGTAAACCTTGGAATTATTCCCGGATTTGGCGGTACTCAGAGACTACCTAGGCTGGTAGGCAAAGGGATGGGTAAATACTTAATCATGACAGCCGAAATGATCGATGCCAACGAAGCTTACAGAATCGGTTTGGTAGAAAAGGTGGTTCCTGCGGAAGAATTGATTCCAACTTGCGAAAAAATTGCTAAGACCATTATGTCCAAAGCTCCTTTAGCCATTAAAGCCGCAAAGACCGCTGTTAATAACGGCATTATGTTAGATGTAAAAACCGGTGTAGCCTTCGAAGGAGAAGCTTGTGGAGCACCTTTCTGCTCTGAAGACAGAAAAGAAGGTATGACAGCTTTCTTGGAAAAAAGAGCTGCTGAATTTAAAAATAAATAACAAAAACTTGACCACATAAAAAGCACCCAACCATTAGGTTCAGGTGCTTTTTCTATTCCATCTACCCTATTTCGACAGACCCATCAAAGCATCTGTAAAGATTCTGGCATCCATTACCTTAGGGGTTCCCTCCATCTTTGGAGTGAATTCCATCAGATCGATGATCTGTGTCTGGATATCGATTCCAGGAGCCACTTCTGTCAAGTAAACCCCATCTTTTCTCAGTTCGAAGACCGCCCTTTCAGTGATGTACATAACCGGCTGATTTGTCTTAACCGCATATTCTCCGCTGAAGGTGATCTGCTCAACGGCCTTTATAAATTTCTTTTCCTTACCTTCCTGCAAGATGGTTAAAACCCCGTCCTTAATTTCCGTTTTCAAACCACCTGCCGTAAAAGTACCACAATAAAATACTCTCTTTGCATTTTGTGTTATGTTAATAAAACCTCCACATCCGGCAATTCTTGGTCCAAATTTGCTCACATTGATGTTGCCCATTTCATCCGCCTGAGCCAATCCTAAGAAGGCATAGTCCACACCTCCCCCATCGTAAAAGTCAAATTGCTCATGCTGAGATAAGATACACTCCGGATTGACGGAAGCACCAAATTGAGAACCACCGCAAGGAACGCCACCCACTGGACCCGCTTCTACGGTTAGAACCATCCAATCTCCGATTCCCTCTTCATTGGCCACGGCTGAAATATATTCTGGAATTCCAATTCCTAAATTGACCACGGTATCCGGTTGAAGCTCCATAGCAGCTCTTCTTCCGATTACCTTCTTGGCACTTAGAGGAGGTATCTCAATGCTATTTACCGGCACAACAACGTCCCCACAGAGTGCAGGGTCATAACAATAATTAAAGGATTGTTGGTGATCGATGGGATCCTGAGTAATCACTAGGGCGTCCACATAGATTCTTGGGATTTTAACCAGCCTTGGATCTAAAGTGCCGGCTTTCACAATCTTCTCTACTTGTACTACTACTTTGCCACCTGAGTTCTTAGCCGCTTGAGCCAACGCAGTGACCTCGTGGGTTCCCACTTCTCTATGTACGGTTACGTTTCCCAGTTCATCCGCATAGGAACCTCGAATAAATGAGATATTAATAGGAAATGCCTTGTACAAAAGCTTTTCCTCACCCAATACATCGATGAGCTCTACGATATTCTCCGTAGTAATCTCATTCAGCTTACCACCTTGGTTTCTAGGATCCACAAAAGTATTTAAGCCCACATGGGTAATTGTTCCCGGTTTGTGTGCGGCAATGTCTCTGCAAAGCTGGGATAAAGTCCCTTGCGGTAGGTTGTAGCCCTCAATCTCATTATTTAAAATCAATTGACCCATAGAAGGGGCAGTATTGTAATGACCAGCGATAACACGTTTTGTCAGCCCTTTATGAGCCAGATGCTCTGCTCCTCTTCCATCTCGATTACCTTGAGACGCCGCATAAAAATAAGTGATATTTTTAGGAGAGCCTGTTTCCAAAAATCTTTTTTCTAGAGCTTTGGTCAAGGCTTCAGCACAAGCACTGCCTACAAACCCACTGCTAGCAACAACGTCTCCGTCCTTTACCCAAGATGCCGCTTCTTCTGCGGTAATGACTTTCATATTTCCCATGTGTTCAAATTCTCCTTATTCTTAAATTTATATGCTTTATTTTAATCAACACGTATCTCTTATGAAAGTTTATCACTTTGTTATATTATTGTCAATATATTGCGTTATGTATACAAAATAATCTGCATTAAAAGGACATCATAAGGACTACTGTAAGAGATCCATGAGCGCCTTTGCAGTCTCCTTCCAATCTGCACAAATCCCTACATCTGCACAATCGAAAATGGGAGCTTTTTTATCCTTATTTACTGCGATGATGACGTCAGAGTCCTTCATTCCCGCCAAGTGCTGCACAGCTCCGGAAATACCAAAAGCCATATAGAATTTCGGTCTTACGGTCTTACCTGTTTGCCCAATCTGCACTTCATAGGGTGCTGATCCTTTATCCACAGCGGATCTGGATGCCCCTACTTGAAAGTTTAGTTTGTCACCAAGCTGTTGTAAGAGCTGAAAATCTTCTTTGCGTAAGTCCTTACCTCCTGCCAAAATGCCTTCCACTTCCAAGAATCCTCTCTGTGTCAACGTCTCCTGCTCTACCATCCGTACCCGCTCTTTTATCTCATGAGAAAAGGATATCGTTCTTATGGAATCCACGTCAAAGGAAATTATGATGGAGGGATCGGGATAGATATTGGGTCTCACCGTTGCCAGCTGCGGTTTCGTTTTATTTTGAATTTCAGCCAGCTTGGTTTCTCCAAAGGTAGGTCTGATCTGCAAAAGAGTTCCATCGGATTGATACCGGATTTCCGTACAGTCCGCCGTAATTCCCAATTCCTTTTTAGCCGCACAGATAGGAGCGATGGTTCTGCCTCTTACAGTGGCAGGAAAAACCAAGGATTCTAAGGAAATTTGATTCAGGACTTCAGCCAAACAGCTTCCCACATAAAAGTCATCCTCCGTGTAGTCTAACTCTATAAAAAACACTTTCATCGCCCCCGCGCTGATTAGTTTTTTTGAAAGTTTGGCATCTCGTCTGCCAATTACTACCGCAACGGTTTTACAACCTGAAGAAAACGCATGATGGATGAGCTGCAATCCGGTTTTGATGCTTTCCGCTTCCTCCCCATAGACAAAAACACCATGAGTTCCCTTTGGTTTTTCTGGATTATTATTCATTTTGTTGTCATAATATAACGCCTTTTCATCATTGCTCAAAAATGCAGAGCTGTCATCCCATTCATCTGAGATACGTTCCTTTTGTAAAAGTTCCAGAATGACCTTAGCTCCCTCTTGTGGATTCTCATAAAAACGCGTCTTTCTCTTCTGGGGAGGAACCTGCTTTAACCCTACCACCCAAGTGGGGGAACCCTTCAACCCTGTCTGAAACAAAGGGATTTTTAGCTCTTTATTGGAAAGCTTCAAAACGGACATGGTCTTTGCTCTTTTCATACCCATAATACTGGCAGGGCGCAGACTATAGGCCTCCCCACCTCCACAGAGTGTGATTACAGCAGGCAAGGAGACCTGCAAGTTCAGGCGCTTCTGCTCCAACAATCTACAACAAGTCACATGCTCTTTTGTAAGGGTATCAATGGAAGTCACATTGGTGATGGAAGTTGCATTGGTGATGGACGTTTGATTTATGATAGAAGTTACGTTGGTGATGCAGGGGACTTCCAAAAAAGCGCTGACCTCCGGTCCCACATGCCCCGTCTCCCCATCTATAGCTCGTCTGCCCATGAGAACCAAATCAAATCCTCCCAAATAAGCGGCAGCGGCGCTTAAAACCCTCGCTGTAGCCAAAGTATCGGACCCTCGATAGAGAGGATCAGAGACCAAAACCAGTTGAGAAACGGGATAGGATGCAACCCAGTGCAAAAGATTTTCCGCCTTTTCAGGACCCATGGTGAGTACCGTAATTTCAGCTTCGCCCATACAAGAATCCTGAAGCCTCAAAGCTTGTTCCAAAGCAATGCAGTCAGCAGGGTTAATGGTCAGCTGATTCTTTTCCCTGTTTAGCACAAAGTCCTCATCCATGATAGAATTACCACCGTCAATCACCTGTTTCATACAAACTAATATTTTCATCATTCACCTTGTTTTGCTTCCCACATAATTCTAACTTTTTTAAATGGCTTTCTACCATTAAGTTCAATTTACAACTTGTTATATATAGGGGCAAGGGCTGCCTGTATTTCCTTATATACTCCAAAACCCTCGTCGTAAACATTTCTATTTTCCTCTATAGGATAAACCGTGTCTGCTACTTTAGAACAAATTTCAACGCTTTCCTCAAAGGAGCGGAAAACTCCGGAAGCTACACCTGCCAACATAGCCGCGCCCATAGAGGATTCACTTGTGATTACATTGACCAAAGGAACCTGAAGCGTATCGCAGACGATTTGCCTCCAGACAGGGCTTTTAGCACCTCCGCCAATGATTTTTAGTGTATCATCCATGGGAATCTTCATTTCTTTTAAAACCTCAAAACAATCTTTCAGGGAATAAGCTACGCCCTCCATGACAGCCCTACTAAAATGTGCCTTTGTGTGATAGGAGGAAACCCCCGTAAAGCTTGCTCTTAGTTTTGTGTTCTGATAAGGGGTCAATTCTCCCTGTAAATACGGATGAAACAACAATCCATCAGAACCGGCAGGGATGGTACGGGCTTGGCTGCTGATGTATTCAAAGGCGCTCATACCATGATTCCTGCATTCATCCATCTCAAATTGACCCAATACATCCCTGTACCAACGCATGGATTGTGCACAGCTCTTTGTCCCCGTTCCAGGATACCACAGACCCGGGATCACATGCCTGTAACAATATAAGTGGGGACTTGGATAAGCCTTGTCTGTAACGGGGCAAATTCTGCCGGCTGTAGCCAACTTAATGGTGGTATTTCCCACCTTGGCGGACCCGGAAGCATAAACTTCCATGGCGGTATCTCCTGCTCCCGCTGCCACCAGAGTCTTAGTGGACAATCCAGTTTCCTTACCGGCCTCTTCTGTGACGTTCCCAACAATTTCAGAAGGCTCCAAAACAGGAATCATCTGTTCGCGATGTAAACCGCAGAGATTCAGCAGTTGATCGCTCCAATCGTTTTTTCGCTCATCCCGAAACATAGCTCCCATGATTTCGATGGAATCCGTAGACATGGTACCCGTTAAGCGAAATTTAATGTAGTCTTTCAAAAATAAAACCTTATGAATCCTTTTAAAATTTTCCGGTTCATTTTTTCTCAACCACATCATCTGAGGTAAGGTCCAACCCGGAGTAGGCAAGTTATAGGACATGGCCATGATTTCCTCTTTGATGACCTGTAGCTCTTGTGCTTCCTGCACACTTCTGGCATCGGACCAGTAAATGGCGGGGCGAATAATCTCCTGTTTCTCGTCTAACAACACGGCAATATGCGGCCCCCCTGAGAGTGAGAGGGCTACCACGTCCTCAGATGCAACGCCCGTGATGGCCAATATATTGACAATATTCTTTTTAAAGGCGTTGTATACATCGTCCATGTTTTGTTCTACCCATCCATTATTGGGGAAAAGCATGGGGTACTCACAGCTGTCCACTCCTATGACTTGACCGTTTTGATCTATAAGGGTAGCTTTTGAGGAGCTTCCCCCAAAGTCTACTCCTAATAAGTATTTCATTTTTTGCAGACCTCCTTCTTGATTCCTCTTCATTTGTTTTAATTATTTCATTTTACTCTTGAATATACTATTTTTTAATTTTTCAGTTTAAAGTCCTTACTAAAGTTTATATTAACATAACTTCCATTGAGAGGCTATGGAAAAGACCGCCTGTAGAGCGGTCTTTTTCCTACTAACAAGCTTCGTTTAGGAGAAGAAAGATGTCGAATATTTTATAACCTTCGGGAGTTTGGTCACCTAAGATGGTGAAACAGCTAGGGCAAGCAGTTATTAAGTTATTTTGTCCTGCTGAAGTAACGTCTTTCCACCTCGCCTGAGCAGTTTTTTCTGCTATATCCGGATAGTTTTCCTTAAGCACAGCCCCCCCACAACATTTTGTAAGCTTTCTGTTGAGAAATAGTTCCTTTAACTCTACGCCCATAGCCTCCATGATGTAGCGAGCAGGCTCCGTTTCATCTAAATCTCTGGCCAATCTGCAAGGGTCATGATAAGTTGCTTTTATGTTCAATTTCTTTGGATTCAGTTTTTTATTCTGTATCAGCTTTTCCATATAGGCCGTAGCGGTCACTACTTCCTTTGGCATGGGAAGAGACCATTCTTCCCAAACATGCTTCATAAAGGCACAATCTGTTGGATCCAATACCACTAAAGTGTTGGCTTCCGTCTTACTGATGGCTTCCTGACATTGTTTCGCCCTCTGCCTTACATCCTCCACGTATCCCATAAGCTCACCTAAATGGGCGCCACTTTCCGGTTCCTCCTGCAATACGGTAAATTCTACCTTAGCCTTCTCCAAAAGATCCATGTAAGCCATCGCCACGGTCGCACCGCTCCGACGACCCCATGCTCCCACATACAACACCACGGGAGCATGAGCAGGGAGTATCTTAATTCGATCAGCAAAATCCTTGTTTATTTTCTCTTCCACCAAACACCCTGCGGTGGCTCGATCCAACACCTTTTTTACATTTTCAGGCACAAGATCATCCACCACAGCTTTTGTTCTGGCTTCTAAAATATATACCGATGGGTCAAAACCCGTAGCACAATCATTGGTACACGCCTTGCACAAAGCACATTCATACATGACGTTCATAGTATCCACAGTCATAGGCTCATTTCTCTCGTCCATGGAAACCAAAAGTCCCTTTGCCCTTGCATTATTACCTTCTTTGCCCGTTACAAGCCCTACAGGACAAGTATGTCTGCACATCCAGCAGAAGCGACAGGCTTCCGCTATGGTCTTTGCTTTTTCTGTAAACATAGATGATACCTCCTATAGCCCTAATTTATATGGATTCATGATGCCATTGGGATCAAGGCTCTTCTTTAATCCTTCCAAAACCTGCATGGCAGAACCGTATTGTTCTTTCATTAATCTTGATAATTTCAATCCCACACCGTGATGGTCGTTGATGATTCCACCCTGTTCCATGGCGGCTCTCACACCTGCATTCCAAATCTGGTTATTCAGGCGCAATGCTTCTTCGGGATCCTCGGGGGGATTATCGATGATAAATCGATCGTAAATCATAGTACCCCAATCGTACCAATGGGAAAAATGTGCAATAAATGTAGCTTGAGGATAATTGTCCTCCACCGCATGTTTCATGGCCCAATACACATTTTCAATGTTATCGAAGGTGGCAGCCGTATCCATGGTGCCAAACATCTTTGGGTTTTCAATCATGTGTCCGGGGTAGAAGAAGGTAATTCTGTTGTCATACCACTTCTCACCGTATTCAGGTCCTATATTCTTTCCTTCGTTAGCCTGACAAATATCAAGAATGATCTTCATCTCCAGATCCACGATTTCTTTAATACCTTCCACCGCTAAGTTTACAAATACGCCTTTTTCTTCTACGCCGACGATCTTTTTAATGATAGATGCGGTTTCTGCTTCATCGTAGAGCCTGAGAATAGAAGGTTTAATCTTCTGTACGATCTCTCTGCAAGCCTTGATACCCGTGGTAAGATCCTTGAATAAGAATCCTCCAAACTCTCTGCATTCAGGTAACTTCACCAACTTAAAAGTAGCCTTTGTAATGATTCCCAAGGTACCCTCGGAGCCGACGAAGATCTGCAGCAGATCTGGTCCGGCGGCATGCTTTGGCACCGGCAAGGTGTTGATAATATCACCGTTGGGTAGCACTACCTCCAAGCTGATGCACTGGTCATCTATCTTTCCGTATTTGGTGGACATGATGCCGATCCCTCGGTGCGCCAAAGCTCCGCCTACGGTACCACAGGTGAGGCAGCTGGGAATGTGCATAACGGAATATCCCATTTCATTGGCATGCCACTCTAAGGTTTGGAAAATCATCCCACATTCCGCAGTAATGGTATGATCGGTTTCATTGATTTCTATGAGCTGGCACATCCTCTTCATATCCAGGATAATGCCTCCGGCCATGGGAAGAGCACTTCCTTGAGATCCGGAACCTCCGCCCCAAGTATGTACGGGGATCTTATAGTAGTTGGCGATCTTTAGCACCTTAGAAACCTCTTCTGCAGTTTTTGGTCTCACGATAAAATCTGCTTTTGGTGCCTCTCTACCTTTGTCAACCCACATGCGGGCGGTCCAATAATAGTCCACACCGTAGATCAGTTTATCTACCGGGCTTACACTTACATTTTCTGTTCCTACCACATCTTCCAGTTCATGTTGAACCATGTTTACCATAAAAGACTTTATTTCCATAACAACTCCTTTCTAAGCCATTGAATTGTTTTAATTTTTATTTCATTTTTATCATAATATTTTTGAAATAAAATTTCAAGTATTTTTGCAAAAAAATTTCAAAATGTTTTCGTTTCCTCAAATATTTGAATTTTTCAACTTTTCATTTTGTTTTTGTTCTGCTATAATAAGACTGTCTAACATAACTTTCCAACTTGGGCATTATCAATTCATCAAAAAAGTTCGAGCTACTTTACATAATCATTTAATTTAAATATTCATTTAAAAGGAGTACCCTATATGAACCAGGATGCACATTTACCTTCCCTTTTATTTCGATTAAATTCTTTACGTGCTTCTTTCTCACGTGCTGAAAAGCAAGTTGTAAATTATATTTTGAAAAATCCCAACGAGGTCATACGCTTATCCGTGTCAGAGTTGGCAGAGAATAGCAACGTCAGCGATGCTACTGTAGTCCGAACCTGTCGCAGTATGGGTTTTGACGGCTATCACGACTTTAAGATTACATTAGCCCAGGATATCATCACTCCTTTGCAAAGCATTAACGAGGAGATCAATTCGGAGGACTCCATCGATACCATAATCGATAAAGTTTTTCAAGGAGCGCTGCATACTTTAAACTTTACTCATGATACCCTGAAGGCTTCTTCCATCGAAAGTGCCGTAAACTCTATTATGAATTCCAAACGTATCTATATCATAGGATTGGGTCTGTCCCACTCCGTAGCCATTGACTTACAGCATAAGCTTTTGCGCTTAGGTCTCTTGGCTTTTGCCTTCACCGATACTCATCATCAAGCCATGGCGGCCACCTACCTCTCAAGGGAGGACGTTCTCTTTGCCATCAGCCTTTCCGGTAGCTCTATAGACATCGTCGAGTGTGCGAAAATAGCCAAAGCAAACGATTCCACCGTCATATCCCTGACCAACACCGGTAACTCACCTCTCAGTAAAATCAGCGATATCAAGCTTTTTACAGCTAGCAACGAAACCAAGTATCGGATGGTAGGCATGAATTCTCGAATTGCTCAGATGGCCATTATCAATTCTCTTTATACCATCATCGCTACAAAAATTCCCACTATTTCCGAAAATTTCCACAAAATTGAAAAAGCTATTGAGACTAAGAAGTATTAATTGTCAAGTGTGCCGACTAAGGCACACTTGCTATTAGTCTATGTAGCTACAAAATTCTTCTGCAGTCTGCTTCGTCAAAGTCCTTTAACTTTTGGATATCTGCCTATTTCATTTCAGAATCCACTTCTCCAATGGCTTCCTCTATTACCAACATGGCTTCTTCCAACGCATCCATGGGTATGGTTAACGGAGGGCATATTTTTAAGGTAAACCCTGCCCCTACCGATGCAAAGAACAATAGCCCCTTTTCGATACACCTGTTGGTGACTGCAAAAGCAAATTCCACATCCCCTACCTTTTCATTTGGTTTGAGAAGTTCCAAAGCCTGAGCAAGCCCCATACCTCCTATCCAGCCTACGCGATGAGGATATTTTTCCTTAATCTTAGCCATACATTCTTCCACAAACTTACCTTTTTCCTCCGCCGCTTGATCCAGCTTGTGATCCACTAAGTATTTGATGGATGCCGCCGTGGCTGCTGCTGCCAGAGGGGAACCTGAATGAGTGGAAGTCATGGTGTTAGGTTCGTATACGTCCATCATCTCTCTTCTGCAAAGTACTGCGGATAAAGGTAATGATCCACTGATACCCTTAGCACAGGTGACAATGTCGGGAATAATGTCATAATGTTCAAATGCAAACATTTTTCCGGTACGGCAGAAGCCTGCCTGAATTTCATCTATGAAAAGAGAGATTTCGTACTTGTCACAAAATGCTCTTAATTGTTTAATGAAAGGTTTCGGTATTCTGCAACATGTGGCACCATGGTAAGCTTCTGTAATAACTCCGGCAATATTTTCCGGCTTTACCCCTGCTTTTTCTATAACCTGCAGGAAATTATCCAATATGCCCTCTTCCGAATAATCGGGATGGTTGGGATTTGCCCAGTCAAAAATATTAGGATTTGGGAAATCCGCCATAATGATGTCAGGATCCGGGTTTTGAATCCAAGTCTTCAAGTGTGGCATACCTCCCAGCATCTGGGCACCCAAGGATCTCCCGTGAAAGGAACCATGAAAGGTGACCACCACATTTTTTTCCTTACCGTGTTTCGTGTGAGCATAGGTTCTCATAAGCTTTAAAGCACATTCCACAGCCTCGGTTCCTGAGCTCAGCATAAAAACCTTTGAGTCAGGAATAGGGCAAACGCTTAAGATGGCTTCGGCAGCTGCCAATCTTTCTTCCGTAGGGAAAAGATAGGTAGCCAACAGCGGTTTATCGATGACCTTCTGAATGGCATCTCGAATTTCTTTGTTTCCGTGACCTGCATTGGTAATCATAACCCCAGACGTAAAGTCTATCCACTTATTTCCATATTTATCGTACACATTATAATCTTCTGCGTGATCCCAAACGATGAGCGGCTGCCCCGTCATGGATAAAGGCTCACTCTTTCTCAGGCGCTCTATGATGTCTGCTGACTCAGGCACCGGTATTGGTGTACAGATGGTTCTGTGCTTCGTATGAACCTTTGGAACATCCCTTGGAATCATTTCGTATTTTCTTGCCATTTCTCTCTTTACCGATAAAGTCTCAACAGTTCTGCTTACTTAATCGATATTCTCCTTTCTCACTTTTATTTCTGTAGTTTAACGAATTCATATGTAATAATCAAAATGCTTACTCTAACTTTAACTTTTTCTCTATTTCTACCTGTATTTCTGCCTTTATTTATATTTCAATTTTCATTGCTGTTTATTTTATAATCTTCATTCCTATTTCCTATGCCTTTACTTTTAATCCTATTTTCAAGCTATCCCATTAAAAGATTGGGGAGCAAAGTAGGTATGACAGGGAAAAGGATAGATACAAATATGATTGTGATAATGATTCCCATAACCACCAGAAGATAAGGAATGGCTTCTCCCATCTTAGCTTTTGCTATGGTCATAGAAAGAAACAGATAGATACCCACTGGAGGCGTCAGTCCGCCTAAAATGGTACTCATGCAGAACACTACGCCAAACTGTACCATATCCACCCCCATTGCCTGTAGCAAAGGATAGATGATGGGTAAAATAATTGGCATTGCCGCAATACTCTCCATGAAGCAGCCGATGGCAAGCATGAGTACGATAACCATCATCATTATATAGGTGGGATTATCTGTAATGGATAAAATAAAGTTGCAAACCTTTGGTCCAATGTTTTCCAATACTAGGATATATCCTAAAATCGTTGACGATCCTATTATCATCATAACTTGGCACATGGTTACGGTAGCCTGTCTAAAAAGCGGAACCAAATCCTTGACCTTCAAATCCTTATGTACGAAAAATCCGACGAGAAGACCGTAGACGCATGCAATCCCACCTGCTTCTGTGGCTGTAAAGATTCCACCGATTACACCTCCGATGATCAATAGAGGCATCACCAACGCCCAAACAGCTTTTCTGAAAGCGACCATCACTTCATGGGGAACAAATTTTCCTCCATAATCAATGTCATTTTTCTTTGCGTATAAATAACAGAATATCATCAGGCCTAAACCGATTAAACATCCCGGCAATATGCCTCCTAAAAACATCTTACCCACGGATAATCCGGTGATAGATGCAAACACGATCATATCTATACTTGGCGGGATGACTGGTCCCAAAGAACCTCCACCGCCGATGATTGCCACGATCATTCCAGGCTTATAGCCCTTTTTTTTCATTTCCGGAGCTGTCAAACCACCTACTGCACTGATGGCTGCAGATCCAGAACCGGAAATTCCTGCAAAAACCATGTTAGCTGCGATACACACGATACCTAATCCACCACGCATCCAAGAAAACATGGCCGTCGCAAGCTCTACGATCCTAGATGAAATTCCGGCTTTTCCCATGATTGCCCCCGCTAAAATAAATAAGGGCACTGCCATCAGGGAAAAAGAATTAATGCCGCTGATAAACTTTTGTACCACCATGTAAAGCGGTAAATCACTTCCCAATACGATAGCGATAATTCCGGACAATCCGATTGCAAAGGTGATAGGTACTCCGATGAGCAATAGGAGTAATAAGGAGATTACTACAATTGGAATCACTTGGAACTCACCTCCTCATCCTTGATGGCCTTCACTTGCCTGGGGATAATGCTGATAAAGGAAAGAATCATCAATACCGCACCCACTGGAAAGGACAGATACACCCAGAAATAGGTGATAGGAACTGTATTCGCGATGGAATTGGATGATTTTTGAATCAACTCTATAGAACCCGGCAATAAAATAATTAAAAATAATGCAGCTGTAATTCTTGTAATTATGTAGAATATCATCTTTGCTCTTTTATTTGAAACTACGCTCTGTAAAACATCAATTGCCACATGTCTGTCCTCCCTCACCGTCAGTGAAGAACCTACAATAATCAACCAAATGGCAAGGAATCGGAGAACCTCCTCTCCCCATACCAAGGAATTGTTTAATACATAACGAAAGATTACACTAGCAAAAACAATGGAGATTACCGATGCAAACAACGCTACAGAAAGATAAGTCTGAAAACGTTCTATAATTCTGTCCAATTTTATTAAAATATTCACCTGAAAGCACCTCCTTGTTTAGGGTGGAGCCCAAGGGCTCCACCTAATAATATGTAGTGAGTTGGTGAAAGGATTTACCTAGGTGCATTCTTTGCTACTTCTTGAATTTCTTTGATTACATCACCTAAACCGTAATCTACGAATTCTTGATAGATGGGAGCCATGGCAGCAGCCATTCTTTCCAGTTCTTCTGGTGCAATTTCATTGATGATAACGCCTGCATCAATCATGGTCTGTTCGTATTCCTTGTCAACCTTAATTCTCGCTTTGATTTGTTCTGCCTGTGCTTCCATACCAACTTCTTTGATGATTGCCTGAATGTCCTCTGGAATTGCATCCCATTTGGTTTTATTCATTCCAAAGATATTGATTCCACCCAAATGTCCCGTTTTGGATACGTATTTTACTAGTTCCTGCATATTGGCTTCTACCGCTGTAGCCATATCTACTTCGATGGCATCCACAACGCCCTGAGAAAGAATCTGGTAGGCTTCACTCCAAGATGAGGTGGTTGGGTTTGCACCGAGAGATTTTAAGGTTTCAACAAACAGTGGAATTTCAGGAGTTCTTACTTTCAGCCCCTTGATATCTTCAATTTTATTGATAGGTGCTTTCATAGGCATAAATTCTCTCAAACCTTGAGTGAATGAAAAGAGTGGAACGATGACCGTATCAGCATAAAGCTCTTCTGCTGCAGGAACAATAATTTTTTCCATTACAGCTGCTTGCCCTGCGATATCGGAGTACAGATAAGGAAGTCCGGTTACAGAAAGTTTTGGATTGTTCAGCGCTGTAGCCCACATGGAACCTTCATGGAATCCCATATCTACGGTGCCCATAACTACCTGCTCTGCGATTTCACGTTCGGATCCCATCTGTCCGTTGGCATAGATAGTAACTTCTACTTTGCCATCCGTTCGTTCTTCCAGTTTTTCTTTAAAATATCTTAAATATTCGTCTTCGGTACTGTTGGTGGAATAAACGTGTGCTACTACAATTTTAATCACTTCGTCTCCGCCACCTGTAGTTTCACCATCGGTTTTACCCGTGTTGCTACACCCTGCAAAAGCTGTCATGACCATAACCAAGCACATTACTACAACTAATAATTTCTTCATTTTTCTTCCTCCTTTTAATACTCGGGCATTTCTATCACCCTTACTTAAAAACATGGTACCATAAATGAAATTTTATTTCAATAATTATTTCTTAAATTTTCGGAAAATTAAAAATAAAATTATATTGTTCTTTATTTTAAAACAAATATAATTTATTATAGTCTTGAAATTTCAAAGTTCTTCAAGATTATGTTCAATTTTTTAAATTTATTTATATTTTATGAACTTTAACTATTCTGAATTTTAGAAATATGAAATAATATTTCATTAAATCTGCTTAGTCCTAATTTTTTCATCATAAAAACCCCTTGCTGTACCGAATCTGATCATCCGATAAAACAAAGTAAACTTCCGTATTAGGATAGCTTTCAATGAGCGCCATGCCCTCTTGAAGAGGCATATTAAAGATTGCCGTTGATAGGGCATCGGCCATACCCGAAGAATTCGATATGATTGAAACAGATTTATAGTGATTTGTTGGTTTCAAAGTGTCCGGATCAATGATATGGTGATATAACTTTCCATCCACGGTGTAATACCGCTGATAATCTCCACTGGATACCAGGGATTGATCCTTAAGAAAAACCGTAGCCAAGGTTCTCTCTGTATCCTCTTTATTGGGATTTTCAACCCCCACATTCCAAGGTGTATCATCCTCATATTTCCCTCCAATGGCGCATACGTTGCCACCAACACTGATCAGTCCACTAGTAAAACCTTGAGATTCTGCTTTTTTTGCTACCTGCTCTAGCGCGTATCCTTTTCCAATAGCACCTACATCAAGAAGCATCTTGCTATCTTTTAGGAATACTGTCGATTCAGCTTCATTGATATAAACCAAATCAATATTGGTGTGCAAAGCCGCTTCTTCCAACATATCCATGGGTGGTAATTGTGCATGAACAGGATCCTCTATGCCTTGTTCCCTGTAACTATGCCAAATAGATAAAACGCTTCCAAAGGCAACGTTGACCTTTCCATCTGTTTCTTCATACATTTTTTTTGAAAAAATAAGTAAATCTATAATCTTTTGGTCCACCTTAACAGGGGCTTTGCCCGCATTATCATTTATGGTTTTTATATTTTGAATACCTGGATACTCATTGTAAATATCATATAATCGGTGATAGGTTTCCAGCTCATCATAAATCCACTGCAGTTGCTCCTCCAATTTTTTCTGGTCTTCTGCATAGGCAACAATGGTGGTCACAGTATCAAAAAGAGTTAAAAATTGCGCCTCGTAACGCTTCGGTTGTTTCGAAGTGCAGGAGGATAATGATAAAGCTATAGTTATAATTAATACTATAGAAATAATTTTTTTTAGCATTAAAACCTCTATCCTAATGGAAGAGAGGGCAGATTTCCCTTACCCTCTCCTCTTCAAAATCATATGAAAAATAATTATTTTGCAGTAGCGAATGCTTTTGCAATAACGTCGTTAAAAACACCTACGGAAATGGTAACGGATGCGGTTAATTCTTCAACGTTAGGTGCGCCGGTTTCTGTAAGGGCTATCCCATTCAATTCACTTGAAGTTTTCCCCATAGCATATTCCCCGTAGGCAGCAACTTCTTCATTCCACTCTTTTCCAATGGAAGAATATTTTTTCATGCCGTAAGCATCACCCAATTCATCTTTCGTCTTTAATTGTGCGGCCAAATCCGTGGAAATAACGCCTGTAGTGCTAAAATTGACGTTACTTTGGGAGCCATCAATAACACAGCTCGTAATCTTCCCATCCGCATCGAAGCTGGTGGCAGTATAGGTAGAATCCGCTTGAGCCAAACCCTCTTTGTCTGCAGTAGCATCCACTGATTTTGATATATTGGTGGAGGTTCCAAGACCTAGCTTGTCGCCTTCTTTCGCACCCATATCTACAGCATTATTTACCGCTTTTTCTATTGCCGCCAATGTGTCTCCAATTTTGAAGGTTACCGATGCCGCCAGTTCAGGATCTGCGGGAGCGCCGGTATCGGTCAATGCTATGCCTTTGATATCTTTGACTGTTTTTCCTATAACGTAATTGGCTAAGGAAGCTGCCTGCTCGTTCCATTCTTTTCCAATGGATGAAACGGCGCCCATCCCGTAATCGGTTCCACGTTCATTCTTGGATTTAAACATTGTTTTAATGTCAGTTGTAATGGTACCGGTGGTTGAAAAATTGATTTTAGTCTGCACACCATCAATCACACAGTTCACAATCTTCCCATCTTTATCAACCAAAACAGCTACAACACTTGAATCCGTTTGAGCCAGTCCTTCAGCTTCCCCTGTAGCATCTGTTGATTTTGCTATAGAAGATATGACTGCAAGACCGGTATTGACGGACTTGCCTTTTGTCTCATTTCCACCTGGCTCATCCTCTTTTGGTACATTTGAACTACAACCTGTAAGAGCTAAACATATTAAAGTTGCACTTAATATAAAAGCTAATTTCTTTTTCATAATGAATCCTCCTCGTAAAAATTATTTTTTTATCTTAAACCAAGACTTTGCAGCGCTGGTAAGATGACTTTTAGTAACGTGGCCGTGACTACTCCTGCGATTACCCCGGCAACTATTAGTACCGGCAGATATACCCATAGATATAGATTGGTCATTATCAATGAAATCGCCACAAACTGACCAATATTGTGAAATATTGCACCGAATAAACTTAAAATGAGATAAGATATTTTTTCTTTAAAAATACTCAAAAGGATTATCATAACCAGAATAGATAAAATTCCGCCAGACAAACTTAAAAAACCGGCAAACAAACCTCGCATTAAGAGTACAAAACCCGCCTTTAATAAAACGATTGACAAGGCAGAAGTTCTGCCCACAAAAAACAACGAATACATAACCACAATGTTTGATAATCCAAACTTTATGCCCGGTACCATAAGGGGTACGGGAGGCAACATCATTTCCACAGTGGATAGAATTAATGCTACTGCAAACAAAATACTGGTTAGCGTTAATTCACGCGTCTTTGACAATCTCATTACATTTGTTTGATTTACCATATAATGCTCCTTTTTTAATACCTTTAAATAATGATGTCGTAGTTGTCTTTTTTTCCATCTGTATCCGAGACAATTTTAATGATCATCCCGTTTGGCAAACAGGCAGCACTTTGACCAACGGTGTTTAACGCTCCGGAACGTACACAAATCTGATCCGGACAGTCAGAAACTTCAAATGCGATGCTCCCATTCTTTTTTAGATGCAACAGAACCTGTTCCTTGCCATCTACTGTAAACTTATAATCCATGCTCTCATCCAACTTTACTCTTTCAACTAAGGAAGAGCCTATATAGATCTCTGCAATGGGAAGTTCCTTTGCCAATGTGTGCGTGTATCTATTCCAAATTATAAACCCAATTGCCAACAGGATAAGCAATAGGATAAAATCTGTTTTTCTCATTAACTTCATTAAATACTCATTTCATTCTATCTAAACCAATGGCAAACAAATATTAAAATCACTTGGCTACTCATGATAATCACGTAGTTTTTAATAGATAAAATAAATGTCGTTGATTTTTCTTGTCTCAATAAAAATTGTCCGACATTCTTTTGTACAGGAACAATCGTTAACAAAAATATTAAAAAAATCAAGGGTAATATTTTAAAAGTTACCAAAATGATTGCCGCTACATAGATCACATAATAGGTCCAAGCAAATAATTTGCAGGCATTTTCTCCTAAATAATAGGGTAATGTATGTCTCCTAACCAAAATATCCTTTTCCAAGTCACAAATGTTATTTGCAAGCATAATGTTTGAAGTGGTGGCCATTGGTGCAATAGCAAGAAGAAATACCGTACCCAACGGCATGAGCTGTAAGCTGACACTGACCGTTTCCATGGAAATACTATAGGTCAGATAAGTCCCCTTCGGCATATTGATATACAGCAATAGAAAAGGAATGATCAGTCCATAAAAAATCCCCGAAAATAGCTCCCCCAATGGTTGCCGCGATATAGGCAATGGTCCATACGTATAAAAAACCCCACATACAAAACACAATCCTCCCAAAAACAAAACTACCAGGTCTGTGAGGTAAGCCAAATACAGCCCTAAAATGGTGCTGATTACCAACATAACCAAAATCAAGCCCAGCGCTATAGGGCGAGAAAATTGCAAGGTTTGAGCATTAGTCTTTGTATCTACATAATTATTGATAGCAGTAGTGGTTAAATCAAAGATAAACATAGATCCAAAGAACAAAGCCGTTAATTTCCAGTTGATCTCTTGACCTCTATAAAAAAGATACGCCAGAGTCAAAAGAAATGCATACAAGCTGGTTATTTTTGTCATAATTTCTACATATAACAAATATCTTTTAATCATAAATGCTCTACTTCTGTATTCCTTTCATAGCTTGATCTAATAGAATGATTAAGCGATTTCTTTTATTATTTGTAAGATCCAACATCTCCATTAAATTTACACTTTTGTCATAATACTTTCTCGATACCTTTTTCGTATAAAGGATAGCGCCACTCTCCATAATTTTTTTATGAATTTGATTTATTGAAATGGTGGTATCTCGAACTAGATCAACAAATGATGCATCCTTTTTTATGGTAAATATCACAGGTAACGTGACCACACCTTGCCTCAAATCGGAATGCACCGGTTTTTTGGCATCCTTCTCTTCTGCCTCAAAATCAATGCAGTCATCCGTCAACTGAAATAGCATGCCCATATAACGACCTAGCTGGACATACCTTTTCAAATCCTTTCCCTGACCTATAGAAAGCAATGCACCTATATGAAAGGAAGCTTCAAATAGTGCCGCAGTTTTTCCACGAATAATCTTCAAATACTGATGAATGGAAAGATCCAAATTGTTTATATTTGTCTCTTGTAACAATTCACCTAGACACAACTTGGAGATATAATCTGTCAACTCAAATTTTCCATAGGCTTCTTTATCAGGAATATCCTTTAACATCTGTAAAGATGTACACAATAGATAATCCCCACAAATTACAGCGGTCTTTTTACCATATAATTTTTGTAGTGTTGGAACCCCCCTTCGCGTGTCAGCATCATCGATGACATCATCGTGAACCAAGCTTGCCAAATGCAACAATTCTATGGCAGCTGCAAAATAAATTGCATCCCTATGAACTTTTTCATCTTCATTTAATGCACATGTTAATACCGAGTTAGCTCTAATATATTTACCTTGTGATAGCGATAAATGTTTCATATATTTTAAAATCAATTTTGGTGATGAAAGCAATTTTTTATTTATGGTTTCTTGAACGAACTTAAAAGCATCTTCATATGTCAGGTACTGTTCATTAATCATTATAAATATACCACTTTCTAACGAATCCGATCTTCTTCCACTTACCTTTTAAATATGGGATTACGTAATAATCCAATCCTAATATGCTACCACCGGCTATAAGCACTGCAATACCTGCAGGGATCATCCAAAGTGTATTAATATATAAGCCGGTAGTGCAAAGGAACATAATCTGTAAAATTAAGGAAGCTCCTGCAGCAGGAAAGGTAAACAATCCGCCGATTAGGGCTAGTCCAATTAGGATTTCAGCAATTACGATACTGCTTTGTAAGAATACTTGAACACTTTCATTGGGAAGCATAAATTTTTCAATAGACCAATTTATAAAAGGAACATTGATACGAAGTGCAAAAGTATCCAATGTGGACTCAATGAGTTGCACTCCTGATACAAAGATTAAATCAAAAAGTTTTAAAAAATTAAAATCCAATAAAACGACACCTCCCGCTTCTACTGCATCCTTTACAGCACCTCCTGCTTCTGCAGTAGCGGATGTGGCTCCATCCACAAGAGATCCAATATTCCCTCCGATGCTCGGTGCCCCTGCACTATGCAGGATACGATTATACCAAGAATTGGCACCTCCGAAGAAGTCACTGAGCATTGGGTCCTTAAACCAACCTTCCGCAACCTTTTTGATACCTTCGAACAACCAAACCATTCCCAACCAAACTCGTATAGGAACGATTAGAAAACTAGGGGTTCTATTGGAAAAATGCCCTCCTAAAAAGCTTCTTCTGTTCCTGATGGTAAAGAATTCATGCTTACAATAGCTGAAAACCTTATTCCATCCGATCACTTGTATAAAATAGATAATATTGATAAAGTGCTTGGAAAGCATAGCAAAAAACGAAGGTAAGTTGAACATTAAGTTTGGAAGACCTACTCTAGCCACTCCATACCGACCACCCACGCAGACCATTATGCCGTGAAATTTTGGGTGATATTCTTCCATTTTACCGCCCAATATGGCCGAAACCATATTATGGGCAGCAGTATGTGCACTATGTTCACAGTTTTCCACCATCTGAGGCACAGGCATTTCTTCTCCCTCAGGGGTAAACAGTAGGTTGTCTCCTACAACAAATACGCTCTTGTTGTCAACAGAGCGCAAATAAACATCTGTTTTAATTCTACCTCGCGCAGCGGATTCTAAGGTTTTTCCAGCCTCCAGGGTTACTGCCGCACTTTCGATCCCCGCCGTCCACACCACGGTTCCCGCAGAATGGCGGGTAATGGCGTCCCCTGATTTTGTTTCGATAAAGTCTTCACCAATCCCCACTACTCCTGTATTCAGTAGAACTTTCACGCCCATTTTTTTCAAACGTCTTTCCACTTTGGCGGAAAGCTTTTCCGGTAAAATAGGAACAGTTCTCGGTAAAATATCCACATCGCATAAGGTAACCAAAGATCTGTCGATTTCATATTTTTCACACAGAATAGGAACATATTCAGCCATTTCTCCGATTAACTCCACTCCTGTAAATCCTGCTCCGACCACATAAAATGTCAGAATCCTTTTTTTCTCTTCTAAATCTGTTTCCACCGCAGCCAAACGAAATGAATTATGAATCCTTTCCCTCAACAATACCGCATCATCATAGGACCAAAGTTTATAGGAGAATTCTTCAGCACCTGTGACACCAAAATAAGTGGGTGTAGAACCCGCTGCTAAGACTACATAATCATAGGGATAGACATTGTGCTCGCTTTTGACCTGCTTCTGATCAAAGTCGATGGAGACGATGGTATCTAATACAACTTTGACTTTTCTTTTTGAAAAAACTTTATCCAGGCTGATCCTGATACTATCTTCTTCAACACGGTTAGCGGCCACTTCGTGCAATTCCGTGAGCATGGTGTGGTATGGATGTTTATCAATTAATGTAATCTGTATATCTTCAATTTTTTTTAATTTTTTCGATAATTTCTTAGCTGTCAGAATTCCTGCATAACCTGCTCCAACAATTACAATATTCTTCATGTTCTTCACTTCTTTCTTTTTTCTAAATAGTTATTCCTTTTTATTTTCTCTTAAAAAGGATTTTTTAGTCATTTTTACCTAAAAAATATTATAAAATAAAGGTGTAAAATAAAAATCAGAGCTTCCATTGAATAAATGGTGTACTCTGATTTTTGTTCTTCTAAACTTTAATAAAAACTTATCGAATGATTTTATCGAATGATTTTCGAACCATTTTATCGAATGATGTTCGAACTATTTTATCCAATCATTTTATCAAATTAAGGAGCGAATCGCTTTCCCCTCTTTCATGATCACTTCCATATGATCCACGGAAACATTTTTGATATCCGTCAGCGGATTTTGGGAGAGCACCAAAAGGTCTGCAAATTTGCCCGCTTCTAAAGTCCCCGTAATATCATCTATCCGAAGCATTTCTGCACCATTTTTTGTGGCGGCGCATAGGGTTTCCATGGGGGAAAGCCCAGCTCTATTTAATGTAACCATTTCTGTGATGGCATATTTCCCGTAAGGAGTCAGACTGCTGCAAAATGAATCCGAACCTACCACAATCCTAATGCCCCTTTCATTGGCGCTTTTCAAATTTCCAAATATCCTATTTAGTTCCTTTTCCGCAACCGTGTTCCCCTCGTATTGCTCGTGGATAGGTCGATAGGGTGGTTCGTATACGGTAAACCACTCTTCAAAGAACTGCATGGTGGGACAAAAGGTAATATCGTTATTTTTCATGATTTCAAGGCATTCCTCGTTGAGTTCCTGTCCGTGAATGATGGCGGTAACCCCTGCCTTCACACAATTTAACGCCCCTTCATACCCTTCTGCATGGGCCCATAGTGGGATTCCTACCATTCTACATTCATCGGCAACGGCCTGAATCTCCTCCATGGTGTAGTGGCTGTCCGCCTTCCTGTCGTATCTCCAAATTCCGCCTCCTGTGGCCCAAATTTTAATAGCATCCGGCTCTTCTCTCAGTTTCCGTCTGACTGCCTTTCGCAATTCCCAAGGCCCGTCAACACGCTCTGCCCAAGGATGTGAGTACTCATTGTAATCCAAGGGCAAAAGATGGGCATCCCCGTGACCTGCCGTCCTGGAAAATCCCCTTCCCGTGGCAACCACTCTGGGGCCATCCATAATCCCTTTTTCTATCATATTTCTGATATGTATACCCGTCATGGAAATTTCCCCCACAGAAGTCAATCCATGCTCCAAGGCTTCTTTTGCCTGAGCTACCGCCACTACGGCTTTTTGCAAAACAGGCTCTAAAACCCATTCAGAATCCTTATCCGTAAGGTTTCCGCTAAAATGCAAGTGGGTATCGATGAGTCCCGGCATAATCACTTTGTCGGTAATATCCTTTACCTGATACTCACTTTCTGAGAAAGGTTGCTTGCTCCCAGCATATTCAATTTTTTTATCCCGAACTAAAACCAGTGAATCTTCTATGGGTTCTCCCCCGTTGCCGTCGATCAACAGTCCCCCTACAAATGCAATGTTCGCCATCTTTTCCCTCCTGAACTCCGCTTGAAGTGTTATCATGCAAACTTTTAACGCTTTGCACTACGCCAGTACCTTAAATGTTACATATATTTTACTTCTATTTTGTTTTGGAAACAAGTGAGCGTTAAAAAATTTCTATATTATCCGTGCAAAATTTTTAATGCCATGGTTAAATTTAAACAATAACGTTATTTAGTAAATAATTTTCGTTTTGATATTAATCATTAAATAATATCAATTATTCTATATAGAAGTTAAAACATAAAATAAAATTTTTTAAATAGATACGAATTATAATATTCATAATTTTTTACAATTTTTAACAATTTTACTTAACTTTTAGATACAAAATATGCTAAACTCAGACCTAACAAGGACGCCAAGGGGCGTCTTTTTTTCGTTAGGTGGGAATATGTAAAGACCATACTGGCTAAATGTCAAAGAAAATACCCTTTATTTTTAACAGTATCTTTAGAAAGAGGTGAAGTCAATGATGAAAAAGATTTTATACGAAGGAAAAGAGCTCCTTCCACCCCATGCAGACTTAGTTTTTAAGGCCATTTTCTGTACGGATAACGATAAGGAACTTTTAACCGCATGCGAGATGTTCTGGAATTAGATGTAAAAGATCCTAATTCTGTAGAGATCGTAAACAGCGAGCTGGTACCATCCCATCACAAAGAAAAATTGAGCCATCTGGATTTACGGGTTAAAACTACAAACAACGAATATATTAATGTAGAAATCCAAATGAAAAATGAGTACAACATGATTCCTAGAAGCATTTACTACAATTCTAAATTGCTATCTTCCCAACCCTTGCAAACCGGAAAATACGAGGAACTCGGATAAACCATCACTTTGGCCATTTTAAACTTTTCTCTTTTAAAAGAAGAAGCTTCTTGTTATAATAAGTATAGATTTATGAACGTGGAAAGTGGAAAACAATTATCCGATATAACAGAAATTGCATATTTTGAGTTGGATAAATTCCTAAAAAAGAAAATGCCAATTAAAGACATGACCAACCGGGAGCTTTGGGGACTATTCCTGACTACGGAGAGAGAGGAGGACTTGAAGATGCTTTCATCAAAAGAGAAAGTATTTGAAAAGGCAGTGGAAAAGCTGGTTTACGTCAGTGCCGATGATAAGCTGCGATATGAATACGACATGAGGGAAAAGGCAGAAAGAGACTACTACAATGCCATGATGGTTGCCGAGGAGCGTGGTATCACCGAAGGTATGGAGCGGGGTATTAAAAAGGGCATAGAAAAAGGTATGGCTGAGGGTGTGGAAAAAGCTAAACTTATTGCCGCCGCCAACCTTAAAAAGGAGGGGTTTGACAACGAGACTATTGCTCGAATAACAGAATTACCCTTAGAAAAAGTTGAAACTCTGCCCTGCTCCGAATACGAAAACAAGTAAAAATTATCAAGTCAACATAGTGCCACTAAAAAAGAGCCACGGCAAACTATTCAACCGCCCTGGCTCTATTTTTTAATTGCTACCTAAACTTTTAACTGAAAATATACCTGTGATTCCCAGATGGATTACATTACGGAAGTGGCATGCCCATATCTCTCAGTGCCTTTACGGAACCTCTAAAAGAAATTATGCGGGAGCATAATCTTCCTACATTTTTAACTAAGGAAAACCTGTGATTCCCAGAAGGATTACATCACGGAAGTGGCATGCCCATATCTCTCAGTGCCTTTACGGAACCTCTAAAAGAAATTATGCGGGAGCATAATCTTCCTACATTTTTAACTAAGGAAAACCTGTGATTCCCAGAAGGATTACATTACGGAATCTCAATCCATAGATATGCGGAGCATATCCACCTCTCCGTACCGTAATCCCAGGGAATCACAGGGATCTTAAACCGGTTTCGGCAACCTAGCGTTAATAACATTCATCAAATTATCCGTAGATTTTAATGGATCCACAAATTTTCCATCCTGGACTGGTTGCAAGCAGACTTCCTTTGGAGCTAATACTCCTCCGTAAACCTCCCCAATCTCTGCATATTTATACTTGGGCAATACATCATCCATTTCCACGGAAATATCGTAGGAATCCTCAAAGTCCATTTCCTTTTCAAATACGTGAGCGATTTCCGATGCAATTTCCCAGTTATTAAATATCACATCTTCATCTATAGCAGCTTCCACAGGCATCAACCTTCTCTCCGTATTGGTAAATGTTCCGTCCGCAGAGGCAAAACCCGTACCGGGTATAACCACATTGGCCTTTTCCACCGTATCAGTCACGTGGGTATCTGATACCATTAGGAACTCCACTCCGGAAAGGTCAACTTGTGGATCTTCCCCAAAGATCAGGAGTGCTTTCATATCCTTTGCAGCTTCCGCACCTGCTGTAATTCCCAAATCTACCAACCCTTGGCTGTTGTTCTTCGCTTTTACCTGCAAAATACCATCTCTAGGGCTTCCTATGTGCCCGGAGATCACTGCCATGTCTGCCAATAAGGTAGCACCTTCAACAGTTACCACATTTTGCTGGAATACGATCATGGCTTTCTTAGCTTTTCCATAAAGCTCAGCTACTTCTACAGCATCTTGATCTACTTTGACACCCTCTAGGCTCTTAGTCAATCTCTCAAATCCTTCAGAGTTCTGAGGTTTTATTTCACAAAGCTTCTTTGCCACGGCTTTCAAGAACTCCAGATCATTTTCCGTATAGATTACCTTTGTAGCATAGTCAAAATGCCCTTCAAATCCTTTTGGATTCACCACGATAACCTTTGCTCCGTTCTTTGCAGCTTGGCTGATCTTCAGTCCGATTACCGGATTATGAACAATCTGGAATCCTGCTACCAAAATCACTTCTGTGGAAAGCAGCTCGTCGATGGTATTGGGAGATGCATCAAATCCCAACACTTTAGAGATTCCACTTTCTCTATTGTTAAAGCAGAGAGTCTTGGCACCAATCACAGTTGCCAACTTCTTTATGGCATAGGCTTCTTCATTGGTATATCTGTCAGAAATTGCCACTGCCACCTTATCTTTTCCATATTTAGCACCTATGGACTGAAGCTTCTTTGCTGTAGTCATAAAGGCTTCGTGATAATCAACCACTTCAAAGACTTTGTCTCTCTTGATCATGGGCTCTACCAACTTGCCTTCCAAGAAAGCCGTATCAAATCCAAACTTGCCTTTTCCGCATAAGAGTCCTTTGTTCACAAATCCCTCTTTATCAGGATTGGCCTTCACCAATAAGTCTCCATAGGTTTCCAAATGGATGCTACATCCCACAGAGCAGAAGGAACAGGTGGTATCCGTTTCATCTGTGCATAGAGGCACTGATTTTGCAATGGTTAATCTCTCTCCCAAAGCACCTGTCGGGCAGACGGACACACATTGACCACAAGATACGCAGCCGGATTTTTCCAATGGTTTTTCCAATGTGGGTTTCACCACCGTATCAAAACCTCTGTGAACCAATCCCAAAGCACCGATTCCCATCACTTCATCACAAACTCTCACGCAGAGGCCACAGAGGATACACTTGTTGGGATCCCTGGTGATAAATGGATGATCGTCGTCAAATTCCACCTTGTTAACATCCCCCGAAAATCTTTCCGGCTTCACACCATACTGGTTGGCAAAGTCGATGAGTTTACACTCAAAATAGTCGTGACATCCACATTCCAAACATCTGGAAGCATCCTCCACAGCCTGCCCTTCATCAAAGCCGAACACCACCTCGGAGAAGTTATCCTTTCTCTCTTCCGGTGAAAGGTGATCCCTCGTAGGTCTGCATTGTCTTTCTCTGTCTTCAAAAGTTTTTTCCGTAATATCTGTTCTTTCCACCACATAAGGTTTTTCATAACGAACAGACTCACCGTTTAAATAAGCATCGATGATATTAGAGGATTTTCTTGCATCTGCTATGGCTTCAATGGCGATGGAAATCTTATCGTTTCCACAGTCACCACCAGCAAACACGCCCTCCATGTTGGTCATAAAGGTATCCTTGTCATAAACGATACCTTTCTTTCTGGTAAGATCTACCCCTCCAAATCCGGAAGGATCTACCGCCTGACCGATAGCCAAAATCACCGTATCCACAGCGATGGTTTCCGTCTTACCTTCCACAGGTACAGGTGCTCTTCTTCCACTGGCATCAGGCTCCCCTAGTTCCATAATCTGAAGAAGGACTTCCTTCACATGACCATTTTCATCGGTAATCATTTCAATAGGATTGGTCAGGTTTTTAAAGATAACCCCTTCCTCTTCCCCTTCCACAATCTCTATCCTGTCCGCAGGCATTTCATCCTTTGTACGCCTGTAAATATTATATACGTTTTTTGCGCCCAGTCTTACAGCTGTTCGGCAAGCATCCATGGCCGTATTACCGCCACCTACGATGGCAACGTTCTCGCCTATATTCAGTTCTTCATTTCTCACAACTTTTCTCAGGAAGTCAATACCGCCGATGACCCCTTGAGAATCCTCACCTTTGCACCCAACGCCGGTGGAAACCCATGCACCGATACCGATACAGACCGCATCAAAATCAGCACGGATGGTTTCGAAGGAAATATCCACGCCTACCTTGGTATTGGGAACGATGTCAACGCCCATTCTTCCGATTAATTCAATCTCCTGATCCAGTATCTCTTTAGGTAATCTATATTCCGGAATACCGTATCTCAACATACCGCCCAATTTAGGCATAGCCTCAAATATGGTGACTTCGTGTCCCATAATTCTCAGGAAATATGCCACGGAAAGCCCATAAGGACCACCGCCGATAACAGCTACAGACTTTCCGCTGGGTAAAGCGATTTCAGGCATAAATGGATCTTCGCCAAACAAATCCGTATCTGCGGCAAAGCTCTTAAGCCATGCGATGGAAATAGGTTCTTCAATGAGTTTTCTTCTACAATTGTCTTCACAAGGGTGAGGACATACTCTTCCGATAGATGCAGGTAGAGGAATCTTCTCCTTGATCAGTTCCAAGGCTTCCTCAAACTGACCGTTGGCAATGAGACCCACATAACCTTGGCAATCCGTCTGAGCCGGACAAGCCAAAACACAAGGAGGTCTGCAATCTCCTACGTGGTTGGAAAGCAACAGTTCTAAGTTGGTCTTTCTGGATTCTTTCACCCTGTCCGTATCCGTCTTAATGACCATGTTGGGTGCAATTTCGGTGGCACAGGCCTTTACCATCTTGGGATTTCCTTCCACTTCCACCACGCAGATGCCACAAGCTCCGTAAATCTCAGTCCTCTCGTCAAAACAAAAGGTAGGGATGAAGATGTCATTTTCCTTTGCCACTTCTAAGATGGTTTGACCGGGTAATCCGGTTACTTCTTTTCCGTCTATATTTAATCTAAATTTTTTCATTATTATCACCTCTCTCCCTTAGACTCTGTCTACGGCTTCAAATTTGCAAACTTCTTCACATTTGCCGCACTTTATGCACTTATCCTGGTCGATTACGTGAAGCTCCTTCACTTTTCCGGTGATGGCTTCCACAGGACATTTCTTGGAACAAAGGGTACAACCCTTACAACCCTTGTTGATGGTAAAGGTCAAAAGCTCCTTGCAGGCACGAGCCGTACATTTCTTATTGTAAATATGATCTTCATATTCGTTTCTGAAGTATTTAATGGTGGTTAAAACAGGGTTTGGTGCAGTCTGACCCAGTCCGCACATGGAGCCGTCCTTGATCTTTCCTGCCAGCTCTTCCAAAAGTTCGATATCCCCATCTTTTCCTTGACCCAAGGTAATTCTTTCCAGAATTTCCAACATTCTTTTAGTTCCCACTCTGCAATAATTGCATTTCCCACAGGATTCTTTTCTGGTAAAGTCTAGGAAGTATCTGGCCATATCCACCATACAGGTGGTTTCATCCATGACGATCATTCCACCGGAGCCTACGATGGCACCTGTCTTGTTGATGTTTTCATAATCAACCGGCGTATCGATGAGGGATGCAGGTATACACCCACCAGAAGGACCTCCCATTTGAACTGCTTTAAAGGCTTTATCCTCTTTAATTCCGTCCCCGATTCCATAGATGACGTCCTTTAAAGGAAGTCCCATAGGCACTTCTACCAGACCGCCTTTTTTAATCTTTCCGGCCAAAGCAAATACCTTCGTCCCCTTGCTTTGTTCCGTTCCCATGGCACCAAAGGCTTTTCCCCCGTTGGTGATGATCCATGGCACATTAGCAAAGGTCTCTACGTTGTTAATATTGGTAGGCTGTTGCCAAAATCCCTTCTGTGCTGGGAAAGGAGGTTTTAAACGAGGCATTCCTCTTTCGCCCTCTAAGGAAGCGATCAAAGCTGTTTCTTCTCCACATACGAAAGCACCGGCACCTGCTTTGATTCTCAAATCAAAACTATACCCGGTTCCAAAAAGATTCTTTCCTAAAAATCC
The DNA here is from genome assembly GCA_964582545.1 of uncultured Anaerovorax sp. Taxonomy (GTDB): domain Bacteria; phylum Bacillota; class Clostridia; order Peptostreptococcales; family Anaerovoracaceae; genus JAVVUJ01. Next base: position 151,208 of record CAZOSB010000001.1, on the reverse strand, counting down.
CTTTTCTCTGGCCTGCTCCATGGCGATTTCCAAACGATGAATGGCCAATGGATACTCTGCCCGAACGTAGATAACACCCTCTGTGGCACCCATGGCATAACCGCCGATGATCATTCCCTCTATGAGAGAATGGGGATCTCCTTCCAGTACACTTCTATCCATGAAAGCACCGGGATCTCCTTCGTCTGCGTTGCAAACCATATATTTATTTTTTCCGGGGTTTGCCTTAGCCGCATTCCATTTAAACCAAGTGGGGAATCCTGCTCCACCTCGCCCTCTAAGTCCGGACTCTTTAATCTCTTCTATTACTTCTTCCTGAGTCATGGAGGTGATTACTTTTTTAGTAGCCTCATAACCGCCCACCGCTATGTATTCATCAATGACTTCGGGATTGATCAAACCGCAGTTTCTGAGAACGATTCTCTTCTGTTTTTCGATAAAGGTCTTATCCACAGCGGAGATTTCCATTTCCGCAACGACATTTCCATTGATCAAGTGGTTTTCCACGATGGTCTCTACTTTATCCGGTTGAACCTGAACGTATCTGGCAGCCAATTCACCTTTATCGTCATAGACGTCAACGATGGGTTCCAAATAACAAGTTCCAATACATCCTGTAGTGTCCACAGGAATGGTTAAGTTCTTAGCCTTAATCTGCTTTTTAAATTCTGCCTCCGTCTTTTTTGCACCGGTGGCAATTCCGCAGCTTCCTTGTCCTATAATTACTTTCATCTTGACCCCCTATACTTCTCTGCTTCTGATTTCTTTCAGTATGGCTTTCACGGAATCCTTTGTCAGGTTTCCATAGGTTTCGTCGTCCTCCAGACTCTTGACCATCATAACAGGTGCCAGACTGCAGCAACCCAAGCAGGCAACATTATTTAACGTGAAAATATTGTCTTCTGTCGTTTCTCCGTCTTGTATGTTCAGTTCTTCACAGATGGCTTCTTCAATGATCTTGGACCCGTTTACGTGACAAGCGGTACCTTGGCACAACATGATCAGATATTTCCCGATGGGTTTTAATCGAAACTGAGTGTAAAAGGTGGCTACACCATAAATTTTAGCTGCCTTTATCCCTGTTTTCTGAGATATGTAATTGATGGCATCCAAAGAAAGGTATCCATACAGATCCTGAGTTTTTTGCAAAATAGTGATAAGGCTACCTTCTACATGGCCATATTTAGCCAAGACAGGCTCCAGTTCAGCAAAGTCCGGCTGATTGCAGGAACCACATTGACATTGATTTGTTTGGTCTGACATATTGTACCTCCGTTTTGAAAATAACTTTTACATAAGCACATTACCGTTAAAATTCAAAGTTAAGAATTTTCGATTTTTTAACATTTATATCTCAAATTGTTCTTAATTTTGAAAAGTAAATTAATTGCCGACTGTTCAATCTAATTATTGTTACTATATCAAAAATTTCATAGGTCAGCAAGGATAATTTTATGTGAAATTTCAATATTTTTCTTAATTTTATGTTAATTTATTATTTAACGATTTCTTCAGAATTCTCTTCTTCAAGCGAAGTTGTTGAGGTTTCAAGGTTCTGGATGTAACCAGTTACATTTTCTTCTTTCTTCTTTAGTAATATTTTCCAGTCTATTTCCATAATAAATAATCCAATAATTAATAGGATTGCACCTAAGTATCCTCTTGATGTTAGTATTTCCCCGGCAAAAAAGTAAGCTACAAAACCAGCAAAGACCGGCTCCAAGGTAAATATTACTCCAACATGAGCAGCGGAGGTATATTGTTGTGCCATGACCTGCACGATAAAGGCCACACCTGTGCAAAAGATGGCCAAAAACAAGGCAGGGAACCAAAATTCAACGTCCTTTGGAAGGGTATTATCCTCCAAAACCAATGCAAGAATCAAGTTGAATATTCCGGTAAACCCTAGCTGGTACACTCCCAATTGAAAGGGATTGACACTTTCTTTCTGTACGGCACTTTCCGTCACCAACAGATCCACCGCATAGGCTACAGCACAGAGAATGCATAATAAATCACCTACGGCAGGTTGTAGCTTTTCATTTAAGGTAAGTAATCCGATACCCGCTAAACATAATATTACAACAAGGATGAGTTTCTTCTCCGCTTTCTGTCCCTTAAAGAAAAATCCAAAAATTGGAGTAATCACTACAGCCAAAGCGCAAAGAAATCCTGCATTGGATAGGCTGGTATATTGAACTCCAAAGGTGGCTCCAAAATAGACAATCATTAGGATAAAACCTAAAATAGCACTGTATTTTAAAGTTTCTCTATTGACGGATTTTAGCTTTGGAAAAGCTACGATAAAGGCGACCAAAAAAGCTAAGGAAAAACGAAATGCATTTAGCCCGAAGGGTTCCATGTACCTCAGGCAAAGATCCATAAACAAATAAGAAACACCCCAAAATAAGGTGACCAGTATCAACATTAAATCTGCTTTGAATTGTTTTGTCATAGTATTCTCCTATTTAATCAATTGTTATGTATTATTTTGTTCACTGCAAAATAGCTCTTAGAATTAAGTTTGTATCTTCATCAGCTGCATCAGAAAAGGTTACATCCTAAGTGATACCTTTTAAGTGACTCTTTTAAAGCAACTACCTTTTAAATCTCAGCAATAAACATCTCTAGCGCTAGGGTAGCATCTAAAAGTCCTGTCTTAATATTTTTATCCACATCATATGCTTTAATCAGGATTTTCTTTAAATATTCTATGGAATATCTTTCCGCAAAGGCAGATGCCTTTTTGATTCTGAATTCATGGATTTTAAGTTTTGCCTTCATTTGCTCCAAGCTACTTCCGTTGGACTTCATTTCCTTTACTGCCAATATCAGCTCAAACTGACCGCAGATGATAGACAGCAACTTGTAGAGATTTTCCCCTGACACAAGCTGGTTGTGCAACAAAACAAAGGCCTCATCCTTCCGGTTTTGGCTTATGGCATCAATCATGGAAAAGACGTTGGTATCCAAACTGGCGGAGAGTACGGAAGTAATATTGGTCAAGCTCAGCTCCTCTTCCTCTGCTGCCGCAATGATTTTTTTCAGATCATTGTCCAAATGAAAAAGGGTATACTCCGATTCCTTGGCAAAGTAGCCTGTATAGTTGATGAACTGCTGTATGACTCTGGGGCTTGCCTTTTTGCCCTCTTGCTTTAATCTCTTGTTGATAAAGGCAGCTAGTTGTTTCTCATCCAACTGGCAAAAGTCGTATGCTTCACCCCATTTTTCCACCGTCTTATAAAACTTTTTCCTCTTATCCGCATGGGTAGCAGTAATAATAAGGATGGAGCCCTCCGACAGCTGTTCCATATAATTTAGTAGAGCTTCCTCTTCATCTGCCGGAAAGTTACGGCTTTTCTCTCCTGCTGCCAGCTTAAGATTTCTCAGCAGAACTACTCGCCGATCCGACATCATAGATAAGGTTTCACAGCTATTTTTAATTTCATTTAATGATGTTAATTCTCCATCTAGCTTTACAACATCCCACGCCAAAGCCTGCGGATTCACATATTTTGTTATAATCTGATCCGTAGCCCATCGAATTAGATATTCTTCCTTCCCATAGAAAAAGAGCAGCGTCTTCAGCTGTCCTTCCTTTATTTGAGCAGCAATCTTTTTAAAAGGGTGCTCGATCTGAACTTTATTCTGATATGCCATCTTTTTTCCTTATTGTATTCCTCTCAACCCCTTACTTTAGGGGATTGTACTCCTTAACTTCCATCCCTTTCCCGCTTCTAAAAGAATGGCACCTTGTTGATCGTTTCTATATACCATTATACTTGATTTCTCTAAATTTTCAATGACATCTTGGTTAGGATGACCAAAATTATTTTTTCCTACTTGAATTATAGCAAGCTTGGGGTTTACAACATTGACAAAAGTTTCACTAGTGGAATATTTGCTGCCATGATGACCAACCTTCAAAATATGTGACTGCAAAGCAGGCAAAAAATTTCCTTCTGCTCCATCCCCGCCATGGAGTTTCATCAGTTTTTCCTCCCCATCAAATCCCATATCTCCCGTCATGAGCACGCTCAGTTCTCCATAATTAATCTTTAAGATTAAACTGCTTTCATTTTCATCTCCTTTGGCACTTAACAAGGACTCGTACTCTGCCTGGCTTTTTTTCTCTGGATAAAGTACCTCTATAGAAATATCTTTCTCGATTTTGAGGGTTTGCCCTTTGCTGAGATAAATATATTTTTCACAAGGTATGCCGGATTTTGCCTCAATTTCTTTAGCTCTTAGCTGATTGATTTCATAAAATCCTAAATTAGATATAGGATATTCCTTCCCCAATTGCTGTATGCCCAGATAATGATCGTCATGCAGGTGAGTTACCAGAACCAAGTCAATCTTAGAAATACCATTTTTCAGCAAATATGGCATCAAAGTCTTTTTCCCAACATTGTAATTTTGACTTCCTCCCCCATCTATTAAAATATTCTTTCCTTTTGGAGTCTTTATATGGAGGCAATCGCCTTGCCCCACATCTACAAAAACGAGACCTGGTTTTACTCTGACTTCACCTGATAGATGAGGAAAAAGAAGGGAAACTATTAGAATTACCGACAAAACACAACCCACTTTTTTCCATTGTTTTCTCTGATACATCACCCGGAACAGCTCGGAAAATAGGAAAAACAGCAGCCCGTAGTAAAGCGCTATCCAAACCATAGGAGGACTAGCCATCAAGAAATAACTGAGGGAGGAACTTCCAAAAACGGTATTTCCAAAATTCATAATTTGGATTAATATTTGATCCAAAAATACTAAAAATCGAAAAAAACTTTCCATTATATATGTCATTATTAGGGGTACCCTTTCCATTTCTCCTAAGAAATCTGCCAGAAAGGAAAGTACCATGGCCATCACTCCCAACGGTATGATGAATCCTGCCAAAAACAGTACGGGAATATTTAAAAGAAACGCACTGATGGAAAAATAATTGAAGCAGTAAGCGGTAAAGGGAGCCATCCCCACCTGAATTACCAGAAGGGGTGCTAAAAATTTTAACACCTTGTTCAAAGCTGGCGACAATCCCTTTTCCTCCAACAGTGCTATCCGTCTATTGGTCCAGGGCAAGAGTACCGCCAAAGTAAAAACCGCCAAATAGGATAGCTGAAACCCCACTTGAAATAGGGACATAGGATTGATACAGAGCATGATTACCGCACAGGTACAGGTGCAGGCGGTCAAGTCATAGGGTCTGAATAAAAGCTTGGATAATAAGTGAATAAAAATCATAGCAACAGCCCTGGTGACGGAGGGCGAAAACTCCGCTAAGGCAGCATAAAAAAGCAGGAATGCCCCTACTGATAAAAAGTAAACTGGCGTTCTTCTTTTACCCAAAAGCTTATTGATACAAAGGTATAGTATCCCTACATGAATACCCGATACGCTTAAGATATGGGCGATACCATTTTTTTGAAAATTTTCATAAGTACTTTCTTCCAAGAGGCTTTTATCCCCCAGGAGCATGCCCACTAAAATTGCTGTGGAATTCTCATCGGAAATTGAATGCAGGCGTTTGATAAAGCTTGCCTTTAGTAGTGATAACTTGTTGGAAAACACTTGAGTCTCATGAGGTGTCATTTGCAAGTCGTAGGATTTACTATTAATCAAGGAAGTGATTCCTTGGGTTTTCATATAGAGGGCATAATCAAAAGTTTTAGGATTTCGCATGGGGGAGGGCGCTTCCACCGTTCCCGTCACCTCCACCCACCTACCCACCAAATCTGCGGTTCCGGTTAGGTTTTGACGGTCTTGACCCTTTTCACTCAGGAGTTCTAACGAATCATACTTCATAACACCGGAAATATTTACAAGCACCTTTTCTGGCGACAAAGGAATCAGCTTATCACTATCACTCTCTTGTCTCCTCCATTCTTCCTCAACTCTCAGGATGAGCTTCGTAAATCCCTCCTGTTTGCTTTGCGCAGTGATCACCTGCCCCCTGATTCTTACCTTCTCCCCTTCCCTCCCGTAAAAAGAGCCTTCCTTTCCCAAAGAATATTGAAGACAGCAACTACCCAAGAGAAAAAATCCACAGGAAATTAACAATGTAGCCCTGAGTGGATCCGTGATCCTCACGGCACAAAACCCCGTCACTAACAATAAAAGAATCCCTATCCCTAATGCCAGATAGATTCCTTGATAGTAGGTGACTAAAATACCTCCTGCAAACCCCAATAAAACTGCAACTATCGGTCTTCTCAATATTTCACCCAATCACAAAATCCAATTTATTAAAATAATTCAAAATATTTACAATTCATATTATCAAAAGTTACAGTAAGTGTCAATCGATTTATTTAAAATAAAATTAATAATTTATTTTAAAAGCTAATAACTTATATTAAATAAAACAGTTAAGCACTTGTTATGTGGGTTCCCCATAAAAGAACTCCACCTTCATCCCCTCATTACTGGTGGTGATAATGGCGTAGGAGCGGGGTTTTCCATCCAATGGCTTAGTCAAGCTACCGGGATTCAGAAGATAAAATCCGTTTTCCTCCTGAAATAACCCTATATGGGTATGTCCAAAAATGGCACCCTTACAACCTAAGGATTGTGCTTTGTAGCAGATACTCTGATAATTATGATTGACATTATCAAAGTGACCGTGAGCCAAGTAGAGATTTCCAAATTCCACCTCCACAATTTCATAGTCATCAGCAGATACACTGCCATCACAGTTTCCCTTTACTGTGTTAACGGGAATTTCCATCTCTTCACCCAAACGAATACCATCCTTGTAGAAATCTCCCAGATGAAATATTCTATGAAACCCTTGTTTTTCTTCCAAACACACCCGCCTGGCCAAAGCCAATTCCCCATGGGTATCGCTAATCACTAATATTCGCATACCTTTTCTCCTTTCTCTACATTTCCCAATGCTTTAGCGGACTAAACTTCTTGAATTGACTTTACTCATTCCATTTGCCTATCGGAATTCATCGGTAAACTCCCGTAAAATTACATTGATAGAAGCCATAGCATTAATATTAAACGCTTCGATGGGTTGTTGCTCTGCTGACAAACCTTTTCTAAAAGTACGGGTATAGTTTTGGAGCATCTCCCCGAGACTTGCTCCCTTCTCATAACTTTCCAAAATAATCTTTTTAGACAATTCTGCACCCTTTTCCGCCCAATTCCAATATTGTCCCACATCTTCCTTCCTCACAGGAATGGCATGAGGTGATATGATGTTATTGGCCTGGATTCTTCTGCATTTTTCCAAGGATTCCATGGCCTTAATATAGGAGGTTAAGATGGAAGGTTTACTCTCCCCGTATTCGCAGAGAACGCCCGTACTTTCGCTGGGAAACAAGATACTTTCTAATGGCAAATAAAAGGTCAAGGAGCATTTTGTGTGCCCCATGGTTTCAAAGACCTCCACGGTGGTTTCTCCCAAATCTACCATAGATCCTTCCCCGATTACCTGATCCACCTTTAGATGATTGGCATCTAGAAAATACTGTGTAATTCCCTGCCCTTGATATTGTTCATTGAGAATTTTTTCCTCCTCTGTACCATAGAGTTCTTCCGCCTTAAGGGAAAGCTCCCGTATGGTTTCTATAGCTTTTTCCTTGGTCAAAACCTGCGCTGCATAAGCCGCCCCAAGCACTTGAACATCTTTCCATACTTCCCTTAAAAATCCCACCGCTCCCACATGATCATAATGAGAATGGGAAAGAAGAATGTAATCCACCTTACCGGAATTTTCCTTTAAGCCTTTATGATTAACAAGGAAGTTCTCCAACTCCTTTTGGATCTTTTGCACCAGCTCACCGCCACAATACGCCATACCTGTATCAATAACGGCATTCCTTACCTTTCCCATAATCAAGTAACAACCGCCCCCCAGACCCACCGTTACATTCACAACATTTTGTAACATTCTATGTTCCTTCCTTACTCTGTACTTCATATTATAAAAATTATAGTTGAAACCCATGGTTTTCGCAATAATTTTTTACTAGATTGTAACACTTGCAGTAGCATGGGAATATACTGACTTTGAAAAGAAATAATCAAAAACCATAAAGGAGGGAAATATATGAGTTGTTTCGGCGGAAATGTATCCCCGGACCTCTACCAGAAATGCTGTAATGCAGATCAATTCTGTGAGTGGAGCGGAAACTTATGCGACGTGGTAACTGAACCAATCTACGTTCAAAAGGTCTTTGATGCTGTACTTTTTAATCTTCAAGGTTTGAAAAGTGTAAACGATCAATGCTTTGCACCTGCCATACCTAAAAATCATAGATTGAAGAGAATTATTGACATTCGCTGCAAGAGGTTCTTTAATCCCCACAATATCGATGACCCATCCAATCTGGCCTTAAATGTGGAAACTACCATTTCAGGTGCCAGTTTTATACAGACAGCTTGCGGTGAGCAGGTTACTGTGGTAGGTCCCGATGGAACGTATTCTGAAAAAGTACTGTACGCAGACACCGAGGAATGCGATGAGAAATGTATGGGAACACCTATTTTCGGTACACAAAATATAAAGGTAACTGGAGATGTTTTGGTAACCCTTGATTTACTCCTTACTGACAGATGTGACCGTGAAGTGGTATTTACCGTATGCGCGAAAGTCAATATCGCCAATGAAAGACACCCCTTACTCTTGACAAACTTCTTTGAAATGTGCTTGCCATCAACAATAAATACGGCATTCTTACCACGTTTTACTGAATTTTGTAATCCAGCTTGTGAAACAAGACTGGCCACCAATAACATAGGAAGAGATTTAACCATATGTCCTGATGGCACTATAAAGGGCAATCTGATCATCGCATTATGTGTAACCTGCGAGAAAAAGATTGTTGTACCAGTTCAAATGTGCGTATTGTCAACCGGATATTTGCAGTTAAAGCCTCAGGTAGAATCTATTTGCGGTACATTCCCACCATTATTCCCAAATCAAATTCGACCTAGCGATACCGTAGAAAACTGTGGGTTGGTAGAAAGTGAAAGCGATGAAGCCGAAAGTTGTGAGTGTGAATGCAATTATGATCGCTTTGAAAATGGAAACCGCTTTGATAATGGAAACCGCTTTGAAAATGTAAACCGCGGATGCGGGTGCAGAAGATAATATCTCTGTTTTAATTCCTGACTGAGGGGTCTCTCATACATACGAGACCCCTTCTTATTTGTATCCTGTTATAAATGCATGCGCGTATGCTCATAACCTTGCCTTTAGTTACCCTTTTTATATAATTCCGACAAAACCTGATGCATTGCGGTATAAATCGCTAAGCCCCCGCATAGGATGCCTTCGTACCCCGCAATGATGGTAATGCTGTGGTTCTCTGTAAAATCCCCCAGTGCAAGCAGGAAGAAAAGCAAGGTCAAAGTTCCAAATACCAACTGAAGGTGTTTTGTCAATTTTAAGGTACCTATGAACATGAAACCCGTAAAGATTCCCCACATGAGAAGGTAAAATCCCATGGAGGTCTTGTCTGCCCCTGCAACACCAAAAGGATTCCACCAGATGAAAATTAAAGAAATCCAAAATAATCCATAACTGGTAAATGCTGTAGCGCCAAAAGTATTGGATTTCTTAAACTCTACAATCCCTGCTATCACCTGAGCGATTCCCCCATAAGCCAGTCCCATGGCTACGATCATAGCCGAGAGGGGAATGATGCCTGCATTGTGAATGTTTAACAAGATCGTGGTCATTCCAAAACCCATGAGTCCCAGAGGTGCCGGGTTTGCGTACTCATCCTTAATTCTTACCACCGATTCCTGATTAACTGCGTTAGTGTTTGTCATTTGTTCTTTTTCCATTTTTTCCTCCTGAAATTGTTGTTTTTTATAGTGATATTATTGCTTGATTGAGTTATCTTATCTTAGACTGCAGTCTAAGGCTTCTGACTCTCACAGGGCACAGCCACCTGACAGAGTCCACATCCAAATATATAGTTGCTCGTGTCGATACCTTCCTGCTGCAGGGCTTGTAATTCATCTTCATAAGCACCGCAAGCTTGTTTATCATGTCCTTCCTTTGTAATGGCATCTATGGGGCACCTTCCAATGCATGCTCCACAGCTTCCATCCTGAAAATATAAGCACCATTCGTTATGTTTTATGTATGGTCTGGGGGTTATTTCCAGCGGAGCCTCCACCACCATTGTTGTAATTCTCAAAGCCTTTCCCTTTTCCGTAATCAGCCCCTCTGAGAGTCCAAAAGTGCCTAACCCTGCGGCAAAGGCACCATGCCGGTGAGACCAAGTGGATGCCTTTCCGAAATTGGGGGAAGTTTCCCAAGAAAACTCTGGCTGTAAATCCGTAGATACAGCTCTTATGCCTTCCTTCTCCAAAGCATCAACCAACCTCTGGCTAAAATCTGCTATGAGAGGCTCCCACTCCCCTCTGGAAACAATCCACTCTTTAGAGGGACAGGTTGTGGCATTTCTCTGGGCTTCTCTGGTTTCCTTCACCTGTGGAAACACCATAGAAATCACACGTAAATCCTTATCCTTTGGAAAACGCTCCCCACTTCTGCCTTCTGTATTCCCATATTTTAATTGAAATAACTCTAAGGGCGTCCAATGAAACTGACCGATATGCTCCTTTAAAAAGGTAAAATATGGATCATCTCCCGCTGCTATACCCACTAGTGGTCTATCCCATATTGGGTTTTCCGGTCTTCCTAATGTGCCAAAGTGATTTCGTTCCAAAGTACGAAAAATCTCTTGAATAATCGTAATTAACCGTTCTTTGTTCATGTTCATCTTTTTTCTTAACTTCCTCCCTAAGTTCTGCAAAACACATCTAAAGAATGTGCCCTGTTCTTGTTTTCTTTGCCTTTACTAGATCTTTAGCTCTCCGGCGTTGGCTCCTGAGGTGGCTCTATTCCCATCATCTCCATGGAATCCATGATTCCATCTATGAGAGTTTTTAAGCCTACCCATGAAGAGTCCAACGTCCCTTCCTCTACATGACTGACATGCCATTTTCCATCTATCTGAACAAGGTGAATCTGAAGAGTACTCTGCTTCAATGGAAATTCAAGCTCTTTTTTCAGCTTCTCCACCTTCACCGCCAATTCTTCCTCAAGCTTTTTCTTTTCAGCCGCCAACTTTTCCTCTAAAACCTTAGCTTCTTCCGCTTTCTTTTTATCCTCTTCCTTGAGTTTTTCCTTTTCTTCCTTTGTTAATTTTTCATCTTTAGAGTCAGTCGATTCCCCTTCATTCTCACTGCTTTTAGCAGCCTCCGGTGCTTTTGGTTCCTCAATGGTCATGGTTTCCGGATTCAGAACCTGAGCTACCAGAGTTTTTATCTGATCACCCGTTATCTCCTTACCAGAAAGCAATTGATCTACCGCTAACCCCAGCACCATTTCATTGATTTTGGCATAGGCTGTATTCCACTCCACATAGCTACAATCTGCCGTTACAATGGCCGTATCACCATCTTCTTTGATACTTAATACTGTATACATACTTTCTTTGTTTCGTTCCTTGACAAATTCACCGATGGTAGCTCCTATGCTGCCCTCTCCTGCTGTCAAGTCCAAAGCCTCTTGTACTTCTTTCTGCCCCTCAGGATCCATAAGCTCCTGTAATACCTTTAAGTCAAATTTTTGCACCGCCTTCAAGTATGCATCCGCCACACCTTCCGATCCTGATACACCCCAAAATCCCAATGATTTTCCGGCAAAAGCCAAAGCTCCCACCATGAGAATCAGACCAAAAATAAGGAGAAGCTTTTTCCCTCCGCCCTTCTTTTTTTCTTGTCGATTTTTAGCACTGCTCTCGGTCTTTTGATTCTTTTGCTCTTTCTTTTTCTGTTTTTCTTTCATTAGATATTTTCCTTTTAGTAATTTATTTATGATTTAGCGGTAGCGCTGTAAACGCAACTACCGATCTCGGCATCAGCACATAGGACTCCACCGCATTTTTCTCATCATCAAGGTTATGGTTTTTCTCCATTCCAGAACGACCCGTATCGAAAGCAGGAACCCAAACATAGTTTTTTACGTCTGGCAGTGTAAATTTCGCACACTCCCAGTGTGCATTTATAGTTACATAAACCAACTCATCAGAAGATAAATCTTCCTTTTGACCTGCAAATAGTATACCTACATGTCTACTTTCCCCATGGAAATCTTCCTCCCATGGCTGTGAGGAATGAAAGCTCACGGAGGGTAACCCACAATGAGCAGGCACGCCGCCGCTCCTCAAAACCTTATGCTTCCTCCTAAATTGAATCAGGAACTTAAAGAAATCATTTGTCTCCTTATGCTTCTCCAGAAGTGTCCAATCTAACCAAGAAATCTCATTATCTTGACAATAGGCATTGTTATTCCCAGATTGTGTATTACCAAATTCATCCCCAGCCAAAAACATGGGGGTTCCCCTGCTGCACATCAATACGGCAAATGCATTTTTTATCAGCCTGTACCGCAATTGTAAAACCTGTGGATCGTCCGTCTCCCCTTCCCATCCGCAATTCCAGCTTCGGTTATCGTCTGTCCCGTCCGTATTGTTCCATCCATTAGCCTCATTGTGTTTCTCATTATAAGAATATAAGTCATATAACGTAAAACCATCGTGACAGGTGATGAAATTGACAGAAGCATTCTCACCTCTCTTATCGGGATTATATAAATCTTTTGATCCGGCCATCCTTTCCACTGCCGCTCTGGCGTATCCACCATCCCCTTTGAGAAAGCTTCTCATATCGTCCCGATATTTCCCGTTCCACTCTGCCCATCGGTTCCACGCAGGAAAGCTACCCACCTGATACAGTCCGCCGGCATCCCAAGCTTCAGCTATGAGCTTGACACTGCCCAGTATGGGATCAAAAGCCAAATTCTGCAAGAGTGGGGGGCTACTCATAGGTGACCCATCTTCATTCCTACCCAAAATAGATGCCAAATCAAATCGAAATCCACTGATTCTATATTCTGTAACCCAATATCGTAAACATTCCAAAATCAACTGTTGCACGATAGGATGGTTACAGTTTAACGTATTGCCACACCCACTAAAATTGTAATATTTTCCATCGGGAGTCAGCATATAGTAAATATTATTATCAAAACCTTTAAAAGAAAAGAATGGACCCCGCTGATCCCCCTCCGCGGTATGATTAAATACTACGTCCAAAATCACTTCCATGCCGTTTTCATTGAAGGTTTTAATCATCTGTTTTAACTCATTACCTTCTCGGTTGTACTCCAATCCGGCAGCATAGCTGGTGTTGGGCGCAAAAAAGCAGATGGTATTGTATCCCCAATAATCCAGTAGCTTATTGCCATCTACATTTCTGCAATCCCTCATCTCATCGAATTCAAAGATAGGCATCAGCTCAACACAGTTAATTCCCAAGTCCTTTAAGTAAGGTATTTTTTCCGCTAACCCTGCAAAGGTTCCCGGATATTTTACATGAGAACTTTGGTGTTTGGTGAAACCTCTCGTGTGAAGTTCGTATATGATCAAGTCGCTCATTGGAATATGTGGAGCTTTAAAATTTCCCCAATCGAAGTCGTCCCTCACTACTCGGGCTTTATAACAATCTGCCTTATCTCGTTCCATACCCCAAAGACTTTGCCCCACCACGGCCTTTGCATAAGGATCTAACAGATACTTTGAATCATCAAAGAGAATGCCCCGCTCTGGGATATAGGGACCTTTTACCCTGTATGCATACTCAAATTCCTCCATGTTTAAACCAAAGACAATCATGGAATACACATTTCCAATCTTATAACTCTCCGGAAACTCTAATATGGCATAAGGCTCCTTCTGTTGTCTATGGAAAAGAAGGAGTGAGCAGGATGTTGCATAATGGGAATGAATCGTAAAGTTGATGCCACAAGGAATAGCCATAGCTCCATTGATGCGATAAAAACCCGGGCGCACGTCAAACCCTTGGATGGTATCCAAGGGTACTAAGTTGATACTTTTATTTTCGGGTAGATGATTGTTTTCTAAAAAACTCATTCTCTATCTCTGTTCCTTTAACTTGAATCTTAAATCTTTAATTCTTTTTATTTACTCTTACTTTATAAAGTATTAAAGGTAATCGCCACTACATCTGCTCTATTGAGTTCTGTAGTTAACCATCGATATCCGCTTAAATACCCTAATTGGTATGCTTTATCCATGGAGGTATTATAGTCATATCCCGCAGTGATCCCTTTTGCCCTCAATATGACCGTACAATAATCTTTTTTCGTAGCCATATTTCCTGCTCCAAACAGTTGGTTGCCGACGCCCTTTATCAATCCTTTGCTCACACAATATCCTACCTGTGCTTTCGCCCAATCAGGGACATCCTTAAAGGTGCATAAAGACTCATAATACCCCTGATTTTTTATTATTTCTTCCGTCCCACCTGTAATCCTTGAGAGCATGATAGCCATTTCGGTTCGGTTCAATTGGTCGTTGAGTCGATATCCTCTGTCATCTCCTGCAAACAATCCTTTTCCCTTCAGCACATCTGCCTTATCCTCTACCAAATTCGGATATGCAATTTCTTTCACCGTATTTAAGGTTTTTTCATCCCATTCATATTTTTCGTAAATTAGTTTTTTCTTATCTACAAGAAGAAAACTTTTAGAGTATAATTTATTTTTTTCACTGTCACTCATGGTGCCACCTACAATAATGGGATCGTTGGCAGTCACATCCACTATGTACCACTTATTTTCAATAAAAACCTCATTCCATTCGTGACCTATTTCATTGGGATCATTGGGATCTTTTCTGTCCTGATACCCTACCACAGAAACCACAGGAATATTCATGGCCTCACACAAAAGGAAGAATGCATTTGCATATCCGCTACATACGGCCACCCCATCGTTTAATGCACCCCATGCTTCCCATATTCTAGCGTCCCCTTCAGGTAAGTTTGCCCCTAAAGTAGTATCGTAGGTTATATGCTCCACTAAATATTGGTTGGCTAACGTAACTCTCTCCCTATCTGTGAATGCTTGCCCCATGATGTCTGATGCAATGGCATTTACCTTTGCTTGAAGCGCAGAATACTGTTGAAATCGATCTATCTTTATAGAAGTATCTAAATAATTGCAGGTCTTTTTGCCCCTTGATTCTAAGTATTTCAAGCTGTAGGAATGATATATTTCTGAGATGGGGATGGCCATTTCCATAATATTGCTTACCCTAGCAAGGTATTGCTCTGAATTCGCATCAAAAACACTCAAAGGTAGACCTTTGATGTAGGCGCTTTCATTGACGACCAGCTTTAGTGTTGAAACGGATTTATTTTTATTCTTCATCCATTGTTCATATAATTGTTTTGCTGCTAAAATATCATAGTTGGCTGGAAATGATGTTGGGGCAGCGGCATAAACCCGATTGATGGTCCCAAAGGGTGCCACAAGAAGTGATATGATGAAGACTACCGCCACAATTCTGTTAAACTTATTGTTTATTTTATTCATTAAACATCTATCTCAACTTTCCTTCACGATTATCAAATTCATCTCAAAATATATTTATACACCGTAAAGATGCAAGAAATGCTAATAAATCGAAATTTTTGTAATCATAAAATATTTTATACTCTTAAGATATTTTACATGTAACTTACGGATAAATCAATCATTTTGTAAAAACTGCATTTTACTATTAAAGAAAGTTTGCGCACCAAATATCAAGGTGAAATACACAGAGATACACACCGCAGTGCAGACAGCAATCATAATTGCAATTTGATACATTATAGCTGTAGTGGGTAATGTCCCCGACAGAATTTGTCCCGTCATCATTCCCGGAAGGAAGATAATGCCCATCCCTAGCATGGAATTGATCGTAGGTAACAGTGCCGTAGTCAGGCTTTCATTTATAAAAGGTCGGAGAATAACCTTAGGTGTCGCACCTAAATTCTGCAAAGTTTGAATCCTACTTCTCTGTGCGGCAATGGATGCTGTAAAGCTTTTTATGCCAAGTGTGATGCCCGTCATAGCATTCCCGATAATCATTCCTGCCAACGGGATGGTATATTGAGGATTAAAAAAATTCTCATTGATTACGATCACTACAAAATAGATTAGGATAAATAAACCACTAAAGGATAAAGCGATGCCAGCATACACCTTAAACTTGATATTTAGATGTTGTTCCGTATTGACGATTCTGTGAATGGAAAAAATCAGCATAATCAAAATAAACCCAATTGTCCAAATTGGTTCAGGGTTTTCAAAGATATAAGTAAGCAGATACCCCACCAGCATCAATTGGATGGTCATCTTTACGCTAGCCCATAACAGTATTTTAGATTTCTTAATGCCGGACTTTTTTAATATAAAAATCACAATTAATAGTAAAAGATAAATCAGTGAAAATTGTAACAGACCTATGGCCTGGGCCCCACCGGAAATTTCCATGCTTCCCTCTCCTTCTTTAATCAGTCTAACTGTATTATTTCATCCCCAAACTTTTCAGCCAAATCTCTGTTGTGACTTACGATAATCATATTTATCTCATGCTTCCTGCTAAAATCTGTCAAATTCTCCATTAGCTGAAAGCTGTTGATCTCATCCAGAGCAGCGGTAGGTTCATCCAATAACAGAACCTCTGGCAAAAAGGAAAGAAAGAGGGTCACATAAAGCCGTTGTCGCTCTCCTCCAGACATGACTTCCACTTGGCTATCCAGCGGGAGATTGAGTTGGCAAAGGGCAAGTAATTCCAACATGCGTTGCTCCGAGGGAAAAACGCCCCCCCGGTAATGATAGAACTCCCTAAAGTTATCTACAATATTACCCTTAAAAAGAAATACTTCTTGGGAAACTAGAGAAAAACGCTTCCTCCTATCAATGGGCTCCATAGAGGCTAAATCGGATCCTTTATATAGGATACTTCCAGAGGTAGGAGAAACCGTACCGTTTAAAAGCTTCAAAAGCGTACTTTTTCCGGATCCGGATGGACCACAAAGGAAGGTTACACTTCCCTTGTAAACATCTAAATCCCTATAATTAATTTGATTATTAAAGTTTAACTTTACGGTTTCGAATAATTTTTCTTTCAATGTTCCACACTTTCTATCTTAGGCAAGAAAATCTTAAACCTCGTTCCAATACCTTGGCGGCTGACTACCTCCATCTGACCCTTATGCTTCTCTACAATCCACTTAGCGATGGAAAGCCCTAAGCCCGTGCCACCCGTGTCGCGATTTCTAGACTCATCCGCCCTATAAAACCGATCAAAGATTAATGGCAATGACGAAGAACTGATTCCCACACCTTCATCCTGAACAGAGAGGATCACCTTGTTATCTTCTACTGCCAATGATATTTTAACCAACCCCCCTGAAGGTGTATACTTCAAGCTGTTGTCTATCAATATGCGCATCAGCTGTTTGATTAATCCTGCATCGGCTTTGATCAGATATGGTCTTTCCTCTTGTGACTCAGAAATACTTGTTTCGATTACATGAGTTTTATCTAACAATTGAATCTCGCCAAAAACTTCATCCGACAAATGAGCTAAATCCACATCTTCCAGATATATTTTCATGGATTCATTATCTCCTCTTGCCAAAAATAAGAGTTGCTCAATCATATCTTTCATAGACTCTGACTCTGACTTTATTGCAGCTATAGCTTCTTTTAAAGTGTCAGGATCCTCCGATCCCCATCTATCCAAAAGATTTGCATATCCTTGAATCACGGCAATAGGTGTCCGCAGCTCATGAGATGCATCGGACACAAACCTCATTTGGGATTGATATGCGTGGTCTATCCTATCCAACATGCCGTTTATTGCTATGGTCAAAGATTTTAGTTCCGTCTTTGCAGAGGATACAGGAATTCTGGTATCTAATTGTTTTGCATTGATAGAATCTATTTCCCCGGCAATTTTTACTAGAATGTCAGGATTGCTTTCTGATAAGTTTAAGGCTTTGGTTGCTTTGGTCAATTCTTCCAAGGGTTTTAGAGTTTTCCGAATATCGACGGTATTTTTTAATACCATGTAAAGAAGTAGAACCCCCTCTAAAGCCATTAAAATCTTAAAGTACTTGCTAAAAATATCTATAGCTGCACCTAACTCCACTCTCACAAAGACGGGATTACCTTCGTTATCCTGAACACGGAAGTGATACTCCAAGCTCTGTACCTTACTCCAAAAGGTTTTTTCTTCAGAGTCCCATTCTATAAATCTATTATCTAAATCTTCTTTGCTGATGCTATATCCGATACTTTCTAAAAACGATGCAGTATCTCGAAATTCTCGGTCTGATATATCTCCTTGATAATTTGATAAAAATTCCTTTATGAAACCTTTTTCATAGTTTATAGTTGCCACAACAAACATTATACCTATAATTAAATTAATTACAAGAAAAATACTCAGCATTCTAAAAAATAGCCGAGCATTTAATTTGTACACGATGGAAGAGTTCATCTTACCATTTTTTTTATTATTCTCCAAAAGATTCACCTGCCTCCTCACCCGAGGTATCCTGATGTTCCTTTATCATATAGCCCTTTCCTCTGACCGTATGAATTAACTTCATATGGAAAACCTCATCAATCTTGCTCCGTAAAAAACGAATATAGACATCTACTGCATTTGTGTCCCCTGCATAATCATAACCCCATACCTTATCTAACAAAACATCCCTAGTTAATACTCGCCCTTTATTTTCTAGCAAGCATTGCAACAATTCAAACTCTTTGTGGGTCAGCTCAACCTCTTGATTTCCAACCATTACCTGGCTACTTTCCCGATTCAGGGTTAGACCCATGGCTGACAGAAGCTTGGAAGTGTTTTTTGTTGACTTATTTCTAAAGCAAGCGCGAATTCGAGCCAAAAGCTCTTCAATCACGAAAGGTTTTGTAATATAGTCGTTGGCACCGCTATCTAATCCAAACACCTTATCCATGATGGAATCCCTGGCGGTGATCATAATGATGGGTATATCGGAATTGCGCCTGATACGGCGCAATACTTCTGTGCCCGATAGTTTTGGCAACATAATATCCAGTAAAATCAAATCAAAATGCTCGCTTTCAGCTAATTCCAAACCTTCCCTGCCATCAAAAGCTTTGCGAACCTTATAGCCCTCATGCTGGAGCTCCAGCTCCAGCATTCTTGCCATTTTTTCCTCATCCTCTACAATTAATATCTTTTCTATCAAGCTTCCTCCTATGCCCCTAGGCCATCTAAACGAAAGGAACATTTTACGCGCTTCTTTTTTCTATTATTCCTTACCGTCTGTTCTGAGAGATTTTTTTATATCTTCTGCTGTACTAGCAGCTGAATCCATCATTTGATTTATGGACTGTTTCCCTAAATCCGGTCCCCTAAACTTATAGGAGCATCCTAAGAATAATCCTATTACCAAAAGAGGTAGTGT
This sequence comes from uncultured Anaerovorax sp., assembly GCA_964582545.1. GTDB lineage: Bacteria > Bacillota > Clostridia > Peptostreptococcales > Anaerovoracaceae > JAVVUJ01. The sequence continues at coordinate 131,855 of CAZOSB010000001.1, read as the reverse complement.
AATCCAGAAGAAAAAGATCAAGGCTAATATTAAAATGTTGACAGGCACGGATAAAACATTTTTATCATTTTTATAAACTTGAAAATGATTGATATTCCCTCTTTTAAATAAGTCACAAAAACCTTGCCATAAAACTTTCATCTGCTTCTTAAAATTACCACTCTGTGAATCATTTGGTGGCACCTCCGAATAATCTTGAGAATTCGTTGCTCCATCAAAGGAGTGATTGGATGTGGTATATGCGCCTCCACCATTGGGAGTTTCAATCTTTCCTTGCTTCTCAAGATAAATGACTGCTTCCAGCAAGTCTCCTTCAGATGCCTCCAATGCAGCTCTTGCTTCTTCATATGTCACATCTGCATATTTTTTTAAATTTTCTACCTGTTCTAGAGTTATCATATCGTTGTCCCTTTCTCATTAAGTAATTTTCCTTAGGGCTTATGAAGTTGTTATCTCTGCCCCTAACCTATGATATGATTATGACATCTTATAATTTAAGGAACCTTTAGTTATTATTAAAATCTGATTAAAAAATATGACCAAAACCATAAAAATTTTGAATGTCGAACTTTACAATTTATCATTTAAAAAATCCTGTCATCTTATACAAAGTAACAGGATCTGAAGCGTATGAATTACTAACGTATTTGGTCACTGAAATTTAAGTATGGATAAAATGCTTCGTTTAAACCTTCTTGCAATTGTTTCTTTAAATATTTTGTTAACTTGTTATACTGTGTATCCACTTCCAAAGTTCCTACGGGTTTCCTCTTTTTCACATAATATTCGTCACAGTTGTCCAACAGCTCAGCGACATATCGCCTTACATCGTTACCGAATAAAAATTTTACGCGCCGATCCAATTCATTGCGTTTTAATAGTTCCATGGGTCTGCCATTTGGTTCAAGTATGTTTAAAACAGCTTTTTCACAATCGAAATAAACTTCTAACCTTCTTTCCCAAAGCTGCAATTTAACTTGTCTCATTTCTTTTCTATGCCAAGAGTCAACCAATGATCTAGAAGCGTCCAGTTGCTCTTGGAGGTTATTGATGGTAGTTCTGTTTGAAAAATGAATGGAGATCGTCATACCAAAAAATGCAAGCAAAATCATTAATAGAATCGCTCCTCCAACAATGATAAACAACTGATTTACTTCCATACTCCCCTGTTCCCTTTCTTTCTAAATAAAAAACTAGCAATATTTAGTTGTGCATGCAGACACATTTCACGATGTCATCCGTCTTAAAAATCTTGCCGTTTACTTCTATCATAGGGTGTAAAAAGTCTCTTCTTTCCACGTACACCACTTTTCCGATTTCACCATTTGAAAGCAAAACTTCCTTACCCATAAGCTCTGCAGGAATTCTATCCAAAAATAAGTTTACCAGGGTGATGTCCAAGTTTGAAAAGCGCTGCCTGTTAAACTCCGCTAATACTTCAAAGGGAGAAACTGCTTTCTTATAGACTCTCTTTGCAACCATAGCATCGTAAATATCAGAAATAGATGTAATCCTAGCATATAAGGATATATCCTTATCTGAGAAACCATCAGGATATCCCGTCCCGTTCATCTTTTCATGATGCCCTCTAATCGCCAACAAAATCTTGGGATTACTCTCTCCTGACGCCATGACAATATTAAAGGAGTGAATCGGATGCTCTTGAATCACCTTAAACTCTTCGTCTGTCAATTGGGCAGGTTTGTTGAGAATCTCAGGAGGTGTGTTAATTTTTCCCACATCATGAAGCAGCCCTATATTAATGAGATCATCCACTTCATTCTTTGGTAAGTTTAACCACTTTCCCATTAAACCGTTTAAAAAGGCAACATTTAGGCTATGAGTGTATAAGTATTTATCTACATCACGAATTTGATTAATACATTGCAATACCGTAGATGCATCGATTTCCTCAATCTTTTCAGAAACCTCATCTGTAACCCGATCAGATACATCCTTGGACAAATGCCCATCCCGCTTTGAGGCTTCAAATATCAAGCTGGAGTCTGAGGTAAGTTCTGTATAATTCGCTTTAAACTTTGCGCTTTCCTGTTCTTTCTTATATTGTTTTGCTTGTTCAACGATTTTTTGATAAGAAGATCTTGGAACAAAAAGTCTAATATTTCGTTCCGCATGCTTTTTTATCTTAAAAAGCAAAATACTGTTAATAATTGTTTTGGAACACAAGAGTACATAATTTCCACTCTGCTCATAATATATGTCATTGTCCATATACATTCCATCAAAGAAATGTGTCTGATCAATCTCTACGAAATCATGAATATTAAACATTAGGCTCTCCCAACAATAAAAATAACTTAAGGCATATTAGAATTTTTTTATTATGTAGGAAATATCGCTTACGATATTTCTGGAATATCAAAAAAGGTTACCCCTTAAATTTGCGGGCAACACCCGCACTAACGTGGCGAAGCCACCTTTTTTATTTTAAACTTTGATACTATTTGTTTTAATATAGTAGCCTGACCCGACAATTCTTCGCTGGCTGCAGCACTTTGTTCACTGGTTGCTGAATTAGTCTGCACCACAGCGGAAATTTGATCAATTCCCATGGTAATCTGCTCCAGTGCTTTTGATTGTTCTCTGGTCGCACCTGTAATCTCAGATATAATCTGTGACGTAGCATCCGAATCCTTCACAACGCTTTGCAAATCAAGGGCTGTAATCTCCGCAAGCTTTACTCCTTCGTTGACGGAAGTTACGGAATCTTCAATCAGTTTTGTGGTATTTTGCGCTGCTTCAGCTGATTTACCTGCTAGATTTCGAACTTCATCCGCCACCACTGCAAAACCCTTTCCCGCTGCGCCTGCTCTAGCAGCCTCTACAGCGGCATTTAAGGCTAAAATATTCGTCTGGAATGCAATATCTTCAATGGTTTTGATAATTTTACTTATCTCACTGGATTTAGCGTGAATGTCATTCATAGCTTCCATTAGTTTTTGCATATGAAGATTGCTGTTGGATATAGCGGTAGAAGCCTGCTGTGCCATTTCATTGGCTCGCTCGGAGCTCAGCGCATTTTCCCTTACCTGCTCAGAGATTTCAGAGATGGATGCAGATAGTTGCTGCACGGAGCTGGCCTGCTCTGTAGCACCTTGTGCCAATTGCTGCGCACCATCGGACACCTGATCTGAACCACCAGATACCTGCTCAGCAGCAGTATTGATCTGGGAGAGCGAATGAGACATCTCCAAAATAAACTTGGTGATTGATTCCTCAATATGTTTAAAGTCCCCTAAAAAAGGTTGACTTGGAGCTAAATCAAAATTTCCCTTTGCCATTTCTCCCATAGCCCGATCAATGTCCGTTATATAGTTTGAAATAAATGACATAGAAGTTCTGATGCTGTCTGCTAGGCTCCCAATTTCATCATTTCCTATATGGTTAATCTGTGTCTTCAAATTTCCCTTAGCCATTTGCTGAGATGCATACTCAATTTCCTTCAGCGGTTTAAGAGATTTTCTTATGATGAAAAAGCAAAGGAATGCCAATACCAAAAGTGCAATAAAGCATACGATAATTTGTGTAGTTACCTGCTTCACCACCGGTGCTTTGACTTCACGCTCTGAAACGGTGGTCATGCTTAACCAAACGGTCTTTGAAGTCCCTACGTAAAAGGGAACAATTGCCCTATAACTCTTAGTTCCATCATTAAATGTATCTAAAAAATTCGTAGGCACAGGGTTTTGAGCCACTTCCAAAATCTTGTTTGGGTCGTTACTTCTGGAAGTTTCCACAAACTTCTTGCCGATAGTATCCGGGTTGGCAGTGTTCATAATCATGGTTTGATGTCCACACACGATGGTTTCTGAGAATGTTTTATAATTTCCGGTATTATACTTTGCCTGTACCAACAAATTTATGTCGATATCGCTTCCGATAACACCCTGTAAGTTCCCTAAAGGATCCAAGATTGGTTCCAAAACTGAGATTACCGTATATTCAGTGCCATCTATATTTTTCTTATATGGATCCAAAATAGCCATGGCTTTACCCTTTGAAATATTGTCATAAGCTTCTTTGCTTAAAATGGTGGTTTGATCTGCTGATGAAGCTGTGCCTGCTGCAGTTGAATATAATGTAAACCCTGTTGGGTATGCCGCATTTTCTCCTACAACATAATAGAGGCTCAATATGCCCTGTGCCTCAGACTTTGCGTCAGCAATAATGGCGGATAGATTGGATAACCTATACTCCTCCGGAATTTTATCCAGATTCTTTACTGCATTTACAAGTATCAACTCTTTATTCACCATGGTCTCCATAAACTCCTTAGCAATCCCTGCATTGGTTTGTGCAATCAGAGCAATTTCATCCTGTTGCTTGGAGATCATATTTTTGCTGGTTGCATTGGCAATGATTAACGTCAAAACGCTAAAAGACACCAAAAGCCCAATCACTACCATTACTGTAACCCTTGTAGCCAAGCTCTTTTTTTTAGCAGGGTTGAAAGTTAACCTATTAAAATTCTTCGCTTTTTTTTCCATAATTTTGCTCCCTTTTTTACAATATTAAACTTAAAATATTTCTACGATAGCTGCATTATGATGACTAAATGATATTAATAAAAACGATTCATTTAAAAGAACTAGCTTCGCTTCGGCTTACGCCGTGAGGTTATTATACCATATCCGCAGGCGAGCCTGCGAAGGGCGGTAGCCCGCTGTGCGAAGCACAGCTTTGGATATGATTCAATGTTCTCTCAGGCGTCCGAAGCTTCGCTTCGGCTTACGCCGTGAGGTTATTATACCATAAATAATCTAATAAATATCTAGTTTTCTTAAAACTTCAAACAATTGACATTAACTTTTTAATTTATAGATTCTATTAAATTATATTTTGTTATATTTTCATACTGACCGATTGGTCAGCATTCTTAATCTATCTATAATTATAAGAACTTCAAAATGATTTGTCAATTTATTTAATCTATAACCATAGTAATAAATACTACTTATTTCCTTTTTTCCCATACTTCCACTTAGAAAGTTTTTACTATAACTCGAAAAATTATAACGAAAATAACGGCAAGCCTCATTTAGCCATGCCGTTATATTTTTGCTCATTATTATTAAATGAAATATTTAATTTTATGCATTTGCTTCCTTGTATTTCTTCAGTGCATCTGTAAGCTTTGGAATGATGACTTTTACATCTCCTACAATTCCTAAGTCAGCTACATCAAAGATAGCAGCAGTGTCATTTTTGTTGATGGCAACGATAAATTCTGCCCCTTCCATACCTGCTACGTGCTGAATTGCTCCGGAAATACCACAAGCCATGTATAAGTCAGGTCTTACAGTTTTTCCTGTCTGTCCAACTTGTCTGTCTCTCTCGATCCATCCTGCATCTACGTTTGCTCTGGAAGAAGAAATTTCTCCACCCAATACATCTGCTAACTCACGAAGGTTTCCAAAGAATTCTGGAGAACCGATACCACGACCACCGGAAACAAGATATTTTGATTCTGTAATATCTACCTTTTTATGAGTTTCTTTCACAACTTCTCTAATCTTAACGTTCATATCCGAAGCTTCAAACTGAACTTTAATTTCTTTCACTTCACCGGTTTTACCTGCAACCTTATCCAGTCTCTTCATAACTCCCGGTCTTACGGTAGCCATCTGAGGTCTGTGATTCTTACAAAGAATGGTAGCCATGATGTTTCCACCAAAAGCCGGACGAGTCATAAACAATAATTTTTGTCCTGGATCTTCATCATTAGCTTTGAATACATCGATATCCAACTTTGTGCAATCCGCTGTAAGTCCCGTGTGAATTCTCTGTGCAAGTCTTGGAGCTAAATCTCTTCCTATGGAAGTAGCACCAAAGAGAACGATTTCAGGATCACATTCCTTCATTACAGTGGTTAATGCCTTCGTGTAAGGTTCTGTTACGTACTCCTTGAGGATAGGATCTTCTACGAATACTACACCGTCAGCACCGTACTCCATCAGACTCTGGGCTTTATCTTGAATGTTATCACCCAAAAGGATTGCATATACCTTTTGGTCTAAGTCAGCAGCAAGTTTGGTGGCTTCTCCGATTAATTCCAGAGAAACTTTTGCAATATTGCCATCTCTTTGCTCTGCTACTACATAAATATCTTTACTCATTTTTGATTTTCCTCCTTCTCTGAAATTAAATGATATGTCTTTCTTCAAGCTTGGCAATGATGGCTTCTACAGCTTCATCAGGACTTAAATCCTTATGAATTGTGCCTGCACCTTTGGCTTGTTTTGTGAAAGACTTAAATACATTCGTTGGGGATCCTTTTAATCCAATGTGAGCAGGATTCAAATCATCTTTTAAATCATCAAATCCAAATACCTTGATTTCTTTTTCATAAGCATCTACGATTCCACCTGCGTGCATGTATCTTGGTTCTGCCAATTCTGCCAGAGCAGTTAAGAGGCAAGGAGTTTTTACTTCGATGATGTGGTATCTGTCTTCAAATTGTCTCTTTACCACCACAACATCACCTTCTACAGTTACTTCTTCTGCATAAGAAACCTGTGGAATCTTCAGCATTTCAGCAATCTGTGGACCTACCTGAGCAGTGTCTCCGTCGATAGCCTGACGTCCTGTAATAACAAGGTCATAACCAATCTTCTTAAGAGCTGTGGCGATGATGGTGGCAGTTGCAAATGTATCTGATCCACCGAACTCTCTTGCAGAAATCAGGAAAGCTTCATCGCATCCCATGGCAAGGGCTTCTCTCAATGCCACATCTGCCTGTGGAGGTCCCATACATACTACAGTGACAGTTCCTCCTACCTTTTCTTTTAATTGCAGTGCTGCTTCAATACCGGATTTATCGTCGTGGTTGATAATGCTAGGCACGCCATCTCTGATCAGTGTATTGGTAACCGGATCTAACTTTACTTCATTCGTATCCGGAACTTGTTTTATACATACTACGATTTTCATAATTCATTCTCTCCTTCGCTTAAAATATTTTCATAGAGCCGGCAATTACCATCTTCATAGCTTCTGATGTACCTTCATAAATTTCGGTAATCTTGGCATCTCTCAACGCTCTTTCAACTGGATATTCTCTGCAATAACCGTAACCACCCATGAGCTGTACGCAATCTCTACATACGTCATTGGCCATCTGGGATGCAAACAACTTAGCCATAGCAGCCTGAGGACCGTAGTTACCACCCTCGTCCTTTGTAACAGCAGCTCTCCAAGTCATCAATCTAGCAGAGTCTATATATGTTTGTAATTCAGCAATTTTAAATTGTGTATTCTGGAAGGAGGAAATTCTCTTTCCAAACTGCTTTCTTTCCTTTACGTACTTGATAGCTTCGTTTAAGGCACCCTGTGCAATTCCAACAGCCTGCGCAGCGATTCCGATTCTGCCGCCATCCAACGCTTTCATGGCGATTTTGAAGCCCATTCCTTCTTTTCCTAATAGGTTAGCAGCAGGAACCTTTACGTTTTCATAACTTACTTCGCAGTTGGAAGCTGCTCTGATACCCATTCTGTGAATGTTTGGTCCAACGGTTACACCGGGCATATCTCTTTCCACAACAAATGCGGAAATACCTTTTGTTCCCTGAGATTTATCAGTCATGGCAAATACTACGAAAGTATCAGCAAAACCGGAGTTGGTAGTGAAAATCTTGGTACCGTTGATGATGTAATGATCTCCATCCTTTACAGCTTTTGTCTGTTGACCGGCTGCATCGGTTCCGGCATTTGGCTCAGTCAATCCAAAACATCCAACCTTAGAACCGTCAACCAAAGGTCTGAGGAACTTTTGTTTTTGCTCTTCTGTACCAAAACCGTCTATACAAGAACAAGCAAGAGAGGTATGCACAGAAATGGTAATTCCTGTTGATGCATCAATTTTGGAAACCTCTTCCATACAAAGGGCATATCCCAAATAGTCTCCGCCTACACCGCCGTAAGCTTTGGAATAAGGAATTCCCAAGAATCCATATCTCTGTAGTTTCTTTACCAGATCCATAGAAAACACTTCAGTTTCATCCATTTCTTCTGCTATAGGCTTGATTTCAGTTTCAGCAAATTTACGAAATAGCTCTTGCTGAAGTAAATGTGTCTTTGATAGTTTAAAATCCATTTAAATTTTCCTCCTACTTTTAATCACTTTAAACCATTGTATATTTAAGTTTAACAACCAAATTATACAACAGTATAGGTTTTTTGCATTACATAGTATACTTTACAATATTGTTAATAATTAGTCAAGCAATATTGACATTGTATGTTGTATACATGAACTAAAATAATGTATACACTTTGTTAAATTTTAATTTCTTGCAAGTTAATTATTATTTTTCATTTATATGAATCAAAATGAACCTTTTGGGGGTCATATCGATCGATAAATTGATTCTCTTTCTCTCCATAACCTATAGCTATCAAACAAAAAGGCAAAATGTGAGTAGGTAAAGTCAAAATTTCCGCCATGCTTTTCATGGCTCCTTCATCCGGACAAATTCCCATCCACACGGCTCCCAGACCTTCTGAAACAGTTTGAAGTAATGCATTTTGAGCACTGGCGCTTAAATCCTGCTGCCAAGAAGTTGGATCCTTCATAATTTGACTATTTGCAACTAAAGCCAGTACCACATTTGCACTGCTGCAAGGGCGGGTATAATCCCAGATCCCGGCTAATTTTTCCTTTACCTGTTCATCACGAACACAAATCACTTCGCCGCTCTGCTGGTTTAAGGAAGAAGGTGCCTGAAAGATAGCTCGTATAATTTGGTCAATCTTTTCATCCTCTACTCTCTGATCTTTAAATTTCCTCAGACTTCTTCTGATAAAAATTTCATTCATCATTGATCTCCTTTTCATCATTTTTCATGTATTTTCTCACTAAAACATTTGCCTTGGTCTGGCTGATTCCCAGAGCTTTAGCAATTTTTCTGGAGCTTCCATACTTATTATAAGCCTGAGAAATGATCAGCTTTTCATAATTCTCTATAGCGCTCTTAAAATCGTGAATGTGCTGAAGGTTTAATCCGGTGTCCAGATTAAGAGGGTTAATTCTAAACAGGCTATTGGGCAACTCCGTAGCGTTAATTTTATTTTCAGAAGCCGTTAAAACACCCCTTTCAATCACATTTGAAAGTTCCCTTACGTTACCTTTCCATAAGTGATGGTTGATAATCTCCAGCGCTTCTTCAGAAAAGAAACAATTCTTTGAATACTTTTTATTAAAAACGTTCAGAAAATAAGAGGTTAAAAGATTCAAATCCTCTTTTCTCTCCCGTAGTGCCGGAATGGTGATTTCAAATACGTTGAGACGATGATATAAATCTTCCCTAAACCTGCCGGCATCCACCATTTTTTTAAGGTCACAGTTGGTGGCCGTAATCAACTTTACATCCACTTTCACAGGGTTGACGGAACCTATGGACAGCAGTTCTCCTTCTTGAATGATGTGTAGAAATTTAGATTGCAATCCTTTAGGAATTTCTCCAATTTCATCTAAAAATAACGTTCCCCCTTGAGCCATCTCAAAAAGGCCCTTTTTCCCTTTGTGATCCGCTCCTGTAAATGCTCCTTTTTTATACCCAAAAAGTTCCGACTCAATGAGATTGGGATTGATGCTGGCCATATTGATGCTGAAAAATGGTTTGTCCTTGCGGTCGCTCATGAGATGAATATACTTTGCCAAGAGGCTTTTGCCGGTACCCGTTTCTCCTAAAATTAAGCAAGGCGCATCCGTGGTTGCAATCTTTTTGGCAAAATTCATGATCTTTTCCATGCAATTACTTTTATAAATTAGGTTTACCTTGTCGCAGACAGAAGTTTGCTCTTCTAAAGGTTTGACAGGTGCTAATTTTAATGCCAAAGCTTCCTCTCCGTCTCGCACACTCTGCAACACATAAACCACCTCCCCGACATCGTCGAACACCGGAACAGAAATGGTAACAATTGGAGTTCCCAACAGAGTTCTTTGCTTTTGCATCACCTCTCGCTTTCTGCTAAAAGTATAGGGAACCACCGTAGGTTCCCAATACTTTTGCTGAAAGCTAAGCTCCTTTAAATTCTTTCCCACCATGTCTTCCGGATGCAAACCATAGTGCCGATAACAAGCTTTGTTGATATAGATCAAATTACAATCTTTATCCCAAATAGCAACTTCATCATAGAGATCGTCGATCAATTTCACAAAAGATTCCAAATGGAAGTTTTTATCAGCCAGTAACATGGTTTTTCTCCTTTCAAAAATCATAATTTTATTTTAACATTGAAGGGAATAATAGTCAAAGTTCTTATTATGAGTATATTTAATAAATAAACTCTTACTCCGGCTTTCCAATCCTTTGAATTTCTTCTCTAGTACATTTCCCGAAATCTTTAAACATTTCTTTAAAGAATCCAATGTAGATGATGATTAAAATGACCACCAAAGGCAACCCTGTAGAAAGCACGATGGATTTAATGGTGTTAATGTCAGTTCCGATGAAGGAAATGGCGATAGGTAGTGCTACCAAAATCAAACACCATGCCAACTTCAAGAATTTGTTCGGTTCTTCATTACTCCCCAAATTCTTTGACACCGTAGAAGATAAGGTGAAAGAACATGCATCCAAGGTGGTTGCCAAAAATAAAATGATTACAAATAGGTAAACGATCATTACCAAGGAGGACAAGGGCAATGCATTTAATGTAGCTAATGCGATGGACTCCGACTGTCCTGTAGCAAGCATATCGGGTACATCCATAACCCCTTTCATTCTCATGGCCTGTTGGAAACCTCCAACGATCCCAAAGAAGAGGAATAACCCGCAAGAACCGCTAACCAACATGTTTAAAACTACATCTTTGATCCTTCTGCCTCTAGAAATTTTTGCCACGAACAATCCGGTGAAAGGTCCAAAGGTAAGCCAGTATACCAAATAAAATGCTGTCCATCCCTGTGGATATCCACTTTTGGCGATGGGATCCGTCCATAAGCTCATTCTTGGATATTCCTGAGCCATTAAACCTAAAGCATTGATGATGGAATCATAGATCATTTGTGTAGGTCCTGCTATGAGGATAAACCCTAGCAGCAATAAGCAGAGGTATACGTTGGAATCGCTGATTCTTCTCATACCCTTTTCGATCCCCACAAAAGAGGATGCGGAATACAGAAGTGCTACTCCGATAAGTACCATAGTGGTTAAGGTAAAGGTTGCAGGAATTCCTACCAAATTTGCAAAGGTAGTGGAGATGGTGGAAGCTGAAGTTCCCGCCGTAATACTGATTGAGCCTACAGCAGCAAAGATGAAGATAAAATCTACAACTTTACCAAAAGGACCTCGCACCGCAGTTTCACCAACCGTGTATTTACATAAAACGCTGAAACGCAATTCGTTGTCTTTTTTTATGTAATAATGGTAAGCAAAGGGCAGTACAAAGACACAGAGTAATGCCCAGGCAGAAGGTCCCCAGTCAAAGAAGGTGTAAGCCATGGCCTGTTCATAATTAACAGCCTCGCTGATTTCCACACCCATCAATTGAGGGGCTGCGTTAAAGTGGTATCCCCATTCCAAAAAAGCCCAGTAAACCGTACCTGCACCATTGCCGCAAAAGAACATCATAGCCACCCAACTCAATGTAGAGTATTGAGGTTTTTCATTGCCAAACCGAATATCTCCATACTTTGAAAGAGAAAGTCCTACCAAGAATATGAGAATGATTACAGTAAATAACTGCATGGTAGAGCCGAAAGTATTTGTTAAAAAGCTCAATACTGCATTGGCTGTGGCAACGCCCTGCTCCGGAAACATGGTAAGTCCTAAGACCACAGCTATGATGATGATTAAGCTTAAAACCATCAATCCGATTTCATAACGTTCTGACAGTTTCTTAATGTTCGTACCTTTTTGATCACTCATGGTTACACCTCCCAAATAATTTCCTTTTCAATCATTCCTTTGATATCTTCCTCGGAATAATTTAATTCTTTCACAATTTTTAAAGTGTCCTGACCTAATAATGGGGCTCCTACCTTTAATTCTGCGGGTGTTTTGCTCATCATGATGGGGTTTGCTATGGCTTTATACGGACCTACTCCCGGATCAACCATATCCTTTAACATGCCCCTGGCTTCAATCTGAGGATGTTCCATAATTTCCGGTACTGTCAGCACAGGTGCACAAGGGATTCCCGCCTCCGAGAAGATCTTCTGTAATTCCTCCTTGGTTTTATCTTCAAAAAACTTAGCGATAATAGGTGTGATAATGTCATAGTTTTTACATCTGATCTCATTGTCCTTAAACTTTTCATCTTCGATCAGTTCCGGCATTTCTATGGTATTACAGAATTTAGGCCAGGCAGCATCGCTGGCTAAACCTGCCGAAAAATAACCGTCTTTACATTGGTAAACATCATAAGGGACTAAGGTTCCTGCATCATTGTTGCCGGACCTGGTCACTTTTTCTCCCAGCAAAGTGTAAAAAAGGATGGGGCTTTCCATGATGTTAAAGATCGTATCCATCATAGCTAAGTCAATTTTTTGCCCTTTCCCGGTATTTAACTTGTGATAGTATGCCATTAAAATAGCTAACGACATATTCAGACCTGTAAAGTTATCCCCTATGGCCGGACCTACTCTGGTAGGTACACTCTCCGGAAATCCTGTCATTTCCATCACACCTGCCATGGACTGTACGATGTTATCATAAGCTGCCAAATCTTTTAAGGGGCCGTTTTGACCAAACCCTGAAATGGATGCGTAAATAATTTCAGGATTTACTTTTTTCACCTCTTCATATCCTAATCCCATCTTATCCAACGTTCCCACTTTAAAGTTTTCTACCACTATATCTGCTTTTTCTATGAGCTTCAATACCAAATCCCTGCCTTCAGGTTTTGCAATGTCTATGGCCAAATCTTCTTTATTTCTGTTTATGGCAGCGTAATACCCGCTATGTCCGTTTTCAATGGGTGACCACTCTCTGGACTGGTCACCTACCCCACCCCGCTCTATTTTAATGACTCTGGCTCCAAAATCCGCCAACTGCATGGTACAGAAAGGTCCGCTGTAGGCCTGAGTAAAATCAACCACCGTTACACCTTTTAATATCTCCATTTTAAAATGCTCCTTTCAAATCAAAATTATATGATTTCTGCGTTATGTTACCTGTCTTTTCAATGTTTGTTTATCATACTGACTCTAAGATTTATATTTTGAATTTAAGCTATTTCAACGATTTTTTCAGAGACAAACTGACTGATTTCTTCTTCAGAATACCCTAACTTTTTCAAATATTCTTCCGTATGCTCCCCTAACAATGGTGCTCCATGAGCCACTTCACCGGGGGTTTCGGAGAACTTAATGGGGATTCCTCCCATTTTGACTTTTCCCAAAGCCTTATCCTCTACCTCAATTACCATATTTCGTTCCGTAATCTGTTGGCTTTCCATGGCTTCCGTCACGGTACAAACCGCTCCGCAAGCTAACCTTGCCTCACGTAATTTCTTTTCAATTTCAAACTTGGACATTTCTTTTGTCACTTTTTCGATGGCTTCTTTTAAACCTGTGTCGTAATTGTCACCTCTGAGCTCATTGGTCATGTACTTTTCTTCTTTTGCCAAATCCTCCATTCCCATGGCCTCACAGAATTTCAACCATTGTCTATCTGTAGAAATCCCAATGGACACATAACCGTCTTTTGCTTTAAAGGTATCGTAAGGAGAGATGGAAGGATAAGAGTTTCCCACCCTCATAGGGACTTCACCTCTTAAAGAATAAGTAATGGGCGCCGCTTCTAAGATAGAGAAAAGAGAATCTAAAATGGCAATATCAATTTTCTGACCTTCTCCCGTGTTTTTTTTATGAATTAAAGCTAAATTTACAGCCATTGCCATGTAAGTACCGCTTAACTGATCTCCCATGGCAGCCCCCACTTTTGTGGGTGGACCATCGGGAAACCCCGTTCTGTCCATGAGCCCACTCATGGCTTGAAGTTGCAAATCCAATCCGATGGTTTCCTTCATAGGACCCGTCTGACCAAAACCATTGAGAGAAGCGTAGATAAGTGAAGGGTTGATTTTAATTAATTCTTCGTATGTAAGTCCCATTCTTTCCATGCTTCCATATTTAAAGTTTTCACAAACCACATCTGCCTCTTCCACAAGTTTCTTTATGATTTCTTTTCCCTTGTCACTGGCCGCATTGATGCTGATGCTTTTTTTACCTCTGTTTAAAAAAGCATAATATCCACTGTTTCCGTCTTTTATAGGTGCCCAATATCTGGCCAAATCTCCTACGCCGGCCCTTTCAATTTTTATTACCTCTGCACCGAAGTCTGCCAACAACATGGTTGCCAGGCTGCCTGCGTGCGCTTGGGTAAAGTCTACGATTTTTACTCCTTCTAAGGGTCTCATAATCTGCTCTCCTTTCTGCATTTCAGAAATGATATTGTAAAAAACGTGGAAATGACAGAATCAAAGATTCCTATTTCCAGATGTCGCCCCCCATGGGCGACTCTTTGCAAGGTACGTTCTTTGATATTCCGTCAATATCGTCATGGACGATATTTTCTACATATTTAAAAATAATTCATATAATTTTATTTCGCAATTTTTATGCCAATCCTAACTAAATTTTAAAATCATTGCATTTTCAAACTCTTTTAATAATATATTTGAAAATTCTAAAAAAGGTATAAAAAAAGCGAGTTAAAACAAACTCGCCTTTTAGAAATATTTGAACGATAATTGATAAATTTATATCAAAGATAGGATAATTCCTTTTTTACATTGGCTTTTCCCCTTCATGAGTTGCATTCAACTCATTAGCCATTTTCAACTCGCCCAAAGTAAATACCGCCAATCCCACCCAAATGATGATAAATGCAATGAATTGAACAAAATCAAAGGGTTCTTTAAACAGGAAAATCCCTAAAATCAGCGTAAGGGATGGAGAGATATATTCGATCAAACCCAGAGTCACTAAAGGAACTCTGTTTGCCGCCATGGCAAAGAGCATCAAGGGGATTCCCGTAGCAAAACCCATGAGAGGCATCATCCAAAGCTGATAAGGTGCAGCCACCGCAAAGGCTCCTACTCCCTGATATTCCACATAGAAAATAGCCGCCAATGCAACGGGAGCAAGAAACATGGTTTCGTACAGCAAAGCTATGACAGCGGTCATTTTAAATTTGCGCTTCACTGCAGAATAAATGGCAAAGGTACTGCCCAAAAGCAATGCAATTAAAGGAAGTTGACGATAATAGACGATAATCACCACCACGGCAATGGATGCGATGATTAAGGATAACTTTTTATATTTTGTCAGTTCCTCCTTAAAGAGAACCACCCCTAAGGAACACACCATAAGGGGTTCTATATAATAACCGATACAAGTTTGAATGACATAATTGTTTGTAACTGCCCATATGTATATGCTCCAGTTACAGGTAATTAATAAACCTGACAGAAAAAAAGTCCTTCCTACACCTTTCTCCTTCAAAGGTGCCCAAGTTTTTTTCCACCCATATGCCATTAAGGATCCTGCCAAGGCGAAAAGGAAAACAAAGAAAATTCTGTAGTAAATGATAACAAAGGAATCAATAGGGTACAAGGCCTTCCAGTAAACGGGTAATAATCCCCACAGTACAGCACAAAGGATTGCACATGCAACCCCTTGTTTATAATCGTTATTTTTACTCACCGGCGTATCTCTCCTTGATGACCTGCTTATCTATGGCTTCTCCCGGAGGCACTATGGGCCAAACGTTTTCATCCTTAAAGATTTCGCAGGCTATGATACCGCCCTTTCCTGACTTTTGAGCTCTTCGGACAGCTTCCTCCAGACCTTGAACGTCCTTTACAAGGCAACCGGTTCCTTTTAATCCAAAGGCACCTGCCAACTTTTCATAGTCCATCACATCCTGCAGATCCGTTGCGGAATACCGCTTGTCAAAGAATAGCTTCTGCCATTGTCTTACCATTCCCAAGGTATTGTTCTTCATGACTATGATGAGGATGGGCAGATCCTGACACGCAACCGTTGCCAATTCATTGCAGTTCATCCGAAAACTTCCATCGCCCGTCACAAGAACCACCTGTTTATCAGGATTTCCCATCTGGGCACCGATAGCTGCCCCCAGACCGAAACCCATGGTTCCTAATCCACCGGACGAAATAAAGGTTCTGGGTCTGCGAAACATCCACTTTTGCGCTGTCCACATCTGATGCTGTCCCACATCGGTAGCTACGATTACATCGTCCCCTAAAACGTGATTGACTGTTTCTAAAATATTATCCGAGTTCAATCGATCCTTTTTCGTCTTTTCTTTTTCCTTAAAGGAGGCCACTCGTTCCAACCAAGAATCTCTATTTTTTTCTTCAGTTAAAGGAAGGATTTCCTTCAACACCTGCTTTGCATCCCCTTTGATAAACATGTCATATCGCATGTTTTTTCCAATTTCTGCTTGATCAATATCAATATGAATAATTCTGGCACCCTTTGCAAATTTGGAAGCATCACCGATCACTCTGTCACTGAAGCGAGCACCGATGGCAAGGATTAAATCGCTGTGATGAGCTGCTAAATTCGCGTTTTTTTGACCGTGCATACCCAACATACCCAAGGATAGAGAATCCCTTCTATCAAAGGATCCCATGCTCATAAGCGTTGTGATTACAGGAATTTGCGATTTATGAGCCAATGCTGTCAATTCCTCTGAAGCTTCACTGATGATAACTCCGCCTCCCGCTACAATAACAGGTTTTTCAGCATTGTTTATAGCTTCCGCCACGAGCTTAATTTTTTCTAAGTTAAGCTGCGGTGTAGGTTCAGGCACTTGCGCTTCTTGCTTTTCGTACTGTCCCTTTTCCACCATGAGATTCTTGGGAACATCCACAACAACCGGTCCCGGTCTGCCGCTCATGGCGATTTGAAACGCCCTTCTCATATTAGGTGCAATCTCTTCCACCGTTCTACAAAAGAAACTGTGCTTTGTAATGGGTAAGGCAATTCCTACAATATCTACCTCTTGGAAAGAATCTTTCCCAATGAGGGAAAGCGGTACTTGCCCCGTAACCACTACCATTGGACTGGAATCCATGTAAGCTGTGGCGATACCCGTAACCGTATTGGTAGCTCCCGGACCGCTTGTAGCAAAGCAAACCCCCACTTTTCCAGTGGAACGGGCATAACCGTCTGCCGCATGGGTAGCCCCTTGCTCATGGCTGGTTAATACATGCTTGATGCGATCCCGATAATCGTATAGGACATCGTAGAGAGGCATAATCTGCCCCCCGGGATATCCAAATATCAAATCAACATTTTGCTCCACAAGGCATTCCATGATGATTTCTGATCCTTTTAATTGCATTCATCTCACCTTTTTCGCGTTGCATTTTTATACTTCTTTAAATTCTTGAGCTTTTTATATTTTACTTTTCATCATTCCAAGAATACATCTTTCTAAGCTCTTTTCCCACCTTTTCCATCTGGTGTTCCGCTTTAATTCTTCTTGTAGCTAAGAAGTGAGGTCTTCCCACTTTATTTTCAGTAATCCAGTTTCTGGCAAAAGTACCATCTTGTATCTCTTCTAAAATTTTCTTCATTTCTTTCTTCGTTTCTTCTGTGATGACTCTCTTTCCTGCGCTGTAGTCACCATATTCAGCCGTATCGGAAATGGAATATCTCATCTTTCCAAAACCGCCTTGATAAATCAGATCTACGATGAGCTTCATCTCGTGTACGCACTCAAAGTATGCGTTTTCAGGATCGTATCCAGCTTCTACCAAAGTCTCAAATCCGGCCTGCATCAGAGCGGTCACTCCGCCACAAAGAACTGCTTGCTCACCGAATAAGTCTGTTTCTGTTTCCTGTCTAAAGGTAGTCTCCAAAACTCCTGCTCTGGAACCACCGATACCTGCCGCATAAGCAAGACCCATGTCCTTAGCTTTTCCGGAAGCATCCTGATAAACGGCAATCAGACAAGGAACTCCCTTTCCTTCCTGATACTCACTTCTTACCGTATGTCCGGGACCTTTAGGTGCAATCATGATGACATCGATATCTTCAGGAGGCATAATCTGTAAGAAATGGATGTTGAATCCGTGAGCAAAGGCCAGAACCTTTCCTTCTGTTAAGTTTTCTTTAATGCTGTTATGATACAAATCTGCCTGCTTTTCATCAGGAACCAGAATCATGATGATATCTGCTTTTTTTGAAGCTTTTTCTACTGTGTCTACCTTCAATCCTGCTCTTTCTGCTAATGCCCAAGATTTGCTGCCCTCATAAAGTCCAACAATAACATTTACTCCACTTTCCTGTAAGTTTAAGGCGTGTGCATGTCCCTGACTTCCATAGCCAATAATGGCAACGGTCTTTCCATCCAATAGTGATAAATTGCAGTCGTTTTGATAATAAATTTTTGCCATTTTCTTTCTCCTTTATATGTATTTGAATTTAATTTTTAGCGATAAAATAATTATTTTATTTTACTATCTATCAAAGCTTAAGTCAAGAAAATTGTTTAAACTGAAATCTTTTAAAATGTATCTAATTCTTAATATTGAACCTTTATCTTTTTATGCTATACTAAAAATAACCTTTGTATTATCATTTTATCAGTTTTTCGGTAATACCCTTAATATTAGAAAGGAGACTCTATGGGACGTAGTGGCGGCGGCAGCGGCGGCGGTGGTTTTTCCTCTGGCGGCAGGAGTAGTGGTGGATTTGGCGGAGGTGGTTTTTCCTCTGGCGGCGGCAGGAGTAGCGGCGGATTTGGCGGTAGCAGAAGTAGTGGTGGATTTAGCGGTGGAGGTCGCAATTCAGGAGGAAGCTCTAGCAATAGAGGAAGTTCTTCCAATAGTGGTGGCGGCGGCTTTTTCAGCAACCCTAAACCTTCAACTTCTCATCCAAACAATAGACATTCGCACGATCATGATCATGATCATGACCATAGACATAATCATTCTACTCATAACAAAACCATATTTGTGGCCCCTCCCCCCCGATTTAATACATACGACACATCCAGTGCTCCTATGAAAAAGACTACCGGTTGTCTGCCATCTGGGTGCTTTATCCCATTGATTATCTTTGTGGCACTTATTGTGTTTATCACAATGCTTGGATATTCCTCCAGTGAAAGTTCAGGCAATAGCATAAAACGGACCCCACTTTCCGGGCAGGTACATAAAACAGAATGGTTTCAAGACAATATTGGGTGGGTATCTAATAAATCAGTGCTGATTCAAGGTTTGGAGGAATTTTATAAAAAGACCGGAGTTCAACCCTTCGTGCTCTTTGTTCCCTACGATGAAACATTTTGGAATGAAGATGGCAGCATTAATGGGAATGCAACGGACGAATACTTGGAAAATTTTTATACCGACAACTTTACAGATGAAGCCCATTTCATTTTTTCCTATTTTGCTATAGAAAACGATGACCTGAGTGAAATGGATGGAGAATTTCGGTATTTGAGTGGATACTCAACTGATACCATCATGGATTCAGAAGCCATTCGGATCTTTTGGGGTTACTTTCAAACCAATTACAATGATCTTTCCTTAACCATGGAAGCCATGATTGCAAATACTTTTATTTCCACATCACAGTTTATCATGAGCGAACCTAAGGAACCCCCTAACTTAATCGGCAACTTTATTTTAATGTTACTTATAATTGCAATAATTATAATAATTACTAAAATAATGAAACGCAGAAAGGAGAAAGAAGAATATACGAAAGAAATATTATCTAAACCTTTAGAAACTTTTGGAAACAACGATGATACATCTGAATTAGAAAAAAAATATGAATAATTGAGAGGAGAATTACTATGGGAGTACTTACAAGATTTAAGGACATTATGTCAGCCAATATCAACGCACTTTTGGATAAATGCGAGGATCCCGGAAAAATGATCGACCAATACCTACGAAATCTTACAGAGGATTTGGCAGATGTAAAGAAGGAAACCGCTGGAGTTATGGCGGAAGAGTCCCGCACAAAGAGAATGTTGGATGAAAACAAAGAACAGGTTTCAAAGTATCTGGATCTCACACAAAAAGCATTGGCAGCAGGAAACGAGGAAGATGCTAAAGTTTTCCTTACAAAGAAGCAATCCTTGGAGGCTGTCGGAGTGGACCTTGAAAAAACTTATAACATTGCCCATGAAAACGCAACGAAAATGCGAGAAATGCACGATAAGTTGGTAAAGGACATTCAATCCTTGGAAAGCAGAAGGGCCACCATAAAAGCAAAGGTTGCCGTTGCCAAAACCCAAGATCAGATGAACAAGATTTCAAATTCAATGGATACTGCCTCTTCTTCCATGCAGGCATTTGAAAGGATGGAGTCAAAGGCTGATCGTTTGTTGGATCAGTCAAATGCCATGGCTCAACTGAACGAAAAGCCCATTGATGAAACTGAGGAATTGGAGAGCAAGTACAACAATGCTTCCAAGTCTGTGGAGGATGAACTGGCAGCTTTAAAGGCACAGATGGGACTTTAAACGTAAACTTTTTTGAAGTCTATCCTACATGCATAGAACAAACCCCCCATGAACCATCTGTCCATGGGGGGTTTTTATCATGCATGATTTAAAATTTATTTAGCCGAATAATCCGCCTAAAAATCCACCTTTGCCGCCCCTTGGGCTGCATAACAGGAAAATCACAATGATAATAAGTATCCATGTGAGCCAATCCCAACCCTCATCACAAGGTTCACAACAAACTTCGCAATGTGGCCTATGTGCAGGCTTATGGCAATCACAATCGTGGTCTCGGTCATAAATTTGTTTACAATCTTCCAAAATGAAACACCTCCATATTTATTATACTTTCATATTATATGCAAAGTCTCGGAAGGTTGTTACCAAAGTATCTATTTAATTTTTTCTATTAGATCCATCATATCCTTTGGCAGAGGTGCTTCCAATTCTAAAATTTCCTTGGTGACCGGATGTCCAAACCGCAAATAGGTCGCATGTAATGCCTGACGCTCTATGAGCAAAGGGCTGTCTTCCCCGTAGAGAACATCTCCCACAACGGGATGCCCAAGCTCAGCCATATGCACCCTGATTTGATGAGTTCTTCCCGTTTCCAGCAGAAGCTCCACCAGTGTAAATTCCTTTACAATCAATTCTTCTTTCCGATTAATTCCTTTTTTTGTATACCTATTTAGCACTTGATAATGAGTGACAGAGGGTGCCCCATCTTCCCTGACTATGCGCTCCACCCGCTCCTCATCCGCCTTTCCTATAGGCAAATCGATAGTTCCACTATCAGCGGTCACGTGACCTGTGACCAAGGCGACATACTTCTTGATTACTTGGTCATTTGCCATCTGTACTGCGAAATCTTTTTGACAAAATGAGTTCTTCGCCACGATCAACAGACCCGAGGTGTTCATGTCCAAACGATTGACAAAACGAATTTTGAAATTTTGCTCCGAATCTATCATGTACTTCATAATTCCGTTGGCCAAGGTATGAATTGGATGACCGTTGGTGGGATGAACCACATATCCGGCCTGCTTGTTCACAATCAGCAAATCCTCATCCTCGTACACGATAGAAATGGGAATATCCTCAGGTATAAAATCACTTCTTTCCTCCGGAAGTCCGATAGTGATGACCTGCCCCTCCTGGGGTTTAAGATGCATCTTGGCTGGCTCACCCTCCAAAAACACACCTCCTTGGATTTTCAATTTGTTGAGCAGTCTGGTGGAAAACCCAAGATTTCCTTTCAAAATACTCTTAATTTTAAGTCCTTCATCTTCTTTCTTTACTACATATCTAAATTTTTCTGCGTTCATTTTCTTCCTTTTTTGCAAAGTCATGTGATAGTTAATTTATTAGTTTTTTCATTATGACGTCACTTTTAATTTCTATAAAAATTTGCTCTGTACCTTTGACCAAAAATCATAATCCTCCAACCTGATGAGTTGCACGATGTTGTCAGAAAACCCAAAGGTAATCTCCGAAATGTATTGATAAGTATGCTCGATTCCATCACAGGTGATGAGTATATCCTTCTTGTCCACTTCCTCCGGAAATACCTTGACAGCCACATCGGGGGGCAGGAGTACACTGGAAGTAAAAGAGCGATAAGCCGTGGTATTCATGGGTGCAATAGGAGTAACCTGCAGCAGATTTAACCGGGGATCCACGATACTCCCCCCCAAAGCATAGTTATATGCAGTGCTGCCTGCAGGAGAAGCGAAAAGCAAACCGTCACCGCTAAACCGCTCTATAAAGCTGTCGCCGATAGCCAAATTCAGGTGAACGGAAAGGGAGTGTGCCGCCTTTATAACAATTTCATTCAATCCTTTAAACGCCACATGCTTTCCCTCATGCCAAAAAGTGGCACACACGGTTTTCAGCCTTTGAATTTCATACTTCTTTTCCTTATACTTTCCGATAAAATCATCCAATTGATCCGGCAATAACTCTTGAAAAAACCCAAGATGTCCGGTGTTAATCCCTACAAAGGGTACAGCGGGAAAGTCGTATCGGTGAAGAGTGGCTAAGAAAGCCCCATCCCCTCCAATACAGACGATCAGCTCTTCCTCTCCCGTAAATTCCTTAGAAATTTCAAAACCCTCAAACTTAAGTTTCGCTTTAAGCAGAGCTTCCGTATCCTTGGAAATTTTTGATTCATTGGTGACTATGAATATTTTCTGCATATTTAACCTTCTTTAACTATCTTGCTTGCACTACCAATAAGAATAGGGATATCAAAGTTTTCCTTAGATTAATTTTTCTAACTGCCCTAAAAGTTCTCCAAAGGTGGTCATGGCTTTCTTGATGGGATCAGGGCTACTCATGTCCACACCGGCACCTTTTAAAAGGTTAATGGGAAAATCTTTCTCTCCGGATTTCAAAAATTCTATATAATTCTCCAGGGCTCCTTCCTTCTTTTCAAGGATATTCTTTGATAAGGCCACCGCTGCGGAATACCCCGTGGCATACTTATATACATAAAATGCATTGTAGAAATGGGGGATTCTGGACCACTCCATCTTAATGAAGTCATCATAGCTGACCTTTTCCCCAAAGTATTTTCTGTTTAGTTTGCTGTATTCCTCACATAGATAATCCGCCGTCAGTGCCGTACCCTCTTCCACCGCTTGATGAGTCAGCTTTTCAAACTCTGCAAACATGGTTTGACGGAATAAGGTAGTTCTAAACTCTTCGATATATAAGTTTAGCAAATATTTCTTCTGTTCTTCATTCTCTGTATTATTCAATAAATTCTGCATCAACAAGCATTCATTTACTGTAGACGCCACCTCTGCCGTAAAGATGGAGTGACCGCCGTAGCTAAATGGCTGAGCCTTTCTGGTATAATAGGAATGCATGGAGTGACCCATTTCGTGTACCAGCGTAAAGACGTCCTTCAGCTTTCCGTTGTAGTTCAGCAAAATGTAAGGTTTGCTGTCATAACTTCCAAAGGAGTATGCCCCACTGGTCTTCCCCTTATTTTCATATACGTCAATCCAACCTCCGGCAATTCCGGAATCCATGATTTGTCTATATTCCTCGCCCAAGGGTGCCAAACCCTCCTGCATCATGGATACCGCCTCCATATAGGGAATTTCTTTATTAGGAAGCTCCACCAGTGGCACATACATGTCATACATGTGGACCTCCTGAAGACCTAACATCTTTTTCCGAATCTCTACATATCGATGGAGCAAGGGCAGATTCTCATTGACCGTCTGAATTAGGTTATCATACACGACCAATGGGATATCATCTCCAAACAGAGCACCTTCGATAGCCGACGGATATTTTCTGATTTTGGAAAACACTACATCGTTTTTTGTATTGTAATTATAGGTTGTTGCCAATGTGTTTCTTTGCTTCTCATAGGCATTGTACATATTCGTATATGCATTTTTACGAACATTTTGATCATGGGATTCCATAAAGCGGATGTAATTTCCATGGGTCAACTCCACCTCGTCACCGTCATCATCCACCACATTTCCAAACTTGATGTCAGCGTTGTTGATCATACCAAAGATGTCATTGGTGGCTGGGGTCAACTGACTGAATTGTGCCATGAGGTTTTCCTCTGCCTTGGAAAGAACATGGGCTTTTTCCCGTAAAATCATTTCAAACACGAATTCATATTCCGCCAAATCCCCCCCGGAAGCCATAAAGCCCCTCAGTTTTTCTTCAGGTACCTCCAGAAGTTCTGGGGTGAAAAAGGACAGATGGGCTGACACCTTAGCGATCAATGTGTGCATTTTATCGCAAAGAGCTTGATACTGGCTGATTCGATTATCCTCGTCCTTCTTCATTCTGGCAAAGACGTATGCTTTTTCTAACTTTTTCCATATGGTATCCTTGTCCTTCATGGCCGATGCCAACACTTCTGCGGAATCCCCAAGCTTTCCGGAATACTTAACGAACTCCTCAGCTAACTTTTCTGCCGCTTTGCAGTCTTCCTCCATGTCCTTTTCTTCACGGTACATAGATTGAAGATCCCATTGGTATCTTGAATCTATCTCTTTTCTTTCTTTAATTTGCTTACTCACTGCTCAATTTCCTTTCTATCGGTATTGTTCTTATGGATAGTATAACCCGTTATAGCTCTCCTTTAAAGGGCTTTTTTCTTACATTGAAATTTATCTTTTCCTTTACATAGGAATTGTATTATTATATTATTAATATATATTAATAAATACATTGAAAGGCATATAGATATGGACAACAGACCCATTGGTTTCTTTGATTCCGGCTTAGGGGGGTTAACCTGCATCCCCCACCTAATGAAAGCGTTACCCCATGAAAGAATTATTTATTTTGGAGATACGGCACGCACACCCTATGGCTCCAAAGCTTCTGATACCATCACTGCATTTTCTACGGAAATAGCAGATTTTCTCGTAAAGAATCAAGTGAAGATGATTGTCATCGCTTGCAATACGGTAAGCTCTGTCTGTCTCTATCAGCTTCGTGAAAAGTATCCTGAAATACCTATCCTTGGGATTATCAGTCCCGCTGCAAGAACTGTAGCAAAGCAATGCACTGCTGAAAATAACATAGGAATTATCGGCACCAAGGTGACCATAAACAGCAAAGCTTATGAAAAAAAAATCCAAAGCTTAAATTCAAAGCTTCAGCTCTTTTCTATTCCCTGCCCTGCTTTTGTACCCCTTATTGAAGAGGGAATTTTGCAAAATGAAATCATGGATTTAACCATTCAATACTATTTGGATTCATTTCTATCCTATCATAAGATCGACACGTTAATTTTAGGCTGTACTCATTATCCCCTCATCAGAAGCAACATAACAAAGTTATATCCAAATTTAAAGATTATAGATCCCTCTGAGGAAATCTTGCAAAGCATAAAAGATCACTTAATTTCCTATAATCTTTTGGCGGAAGAACATCTTTCAAACGATCAACTGACCATGGAAAACAGCTTTTATGCCAGTGATTTATCCGAAAACTTCGTAAACATGATCAATCGAATTTTTCAAAACTCACAGTTCAGCTCTTCCTTTAAAATCGGAAAGGTTCAATTATAAACCTCATAAACCTTCCCCTACCAGACGTTTGCTCCCGTTCATGCCCCAATTAATTTTTCCCTAAGGCACGCATGACCATTTCCACGTCCGAGGCACAATCGATATATTCAATCCCCCGCTTTTGACGGGTTTCCCTTCCCTTGCCTGTAATGAGAATAACTGTATTGTCATCTCCCATTTTAATGGCCTTTCTGATAGCGGATTCCCGATCCACGATGATTTCACAAGGGCAATTCTGCTTTTCCACGTGAAGGGCAATTTCCTTGCTGATATCCACCACCGATTCTTCTCCTGCATCTTCTTCCGTAATAAATACCATATCCGCATATTTTCCAGCCAACTCCCCCAGTTCCCGCCTTCGGCTGATGGCCTTTTTCCCAGGACAACCAAAGACGATGATGATCTTCTTACCGGGATACTCCTTCTGGGTGGATTGAAATAAGGTCTCAAAGCTCATCTTGTTGTGGGCGTAGTCCACGATGACCTGTAAGTCACTTCCTTCCTTGGTATAAACCTCCATCCTGCCGCTAACCGCCGCTTTTTTCAAACCTGCATAGATGTAATCCAGAGGAATGTTGAGACAATAGGATATGGCGATGGCAGCTAAAGCATTTTGAACGTTAAAAAGACCTGCAATGGAAAGCTTAAATTCTTCATCAAAGCTATCACTTTTGACCCGAAAGATTATAGATTTTCCCGTTTTCACAATTTGATATCCATAGATGTCCGCACCCTCTTCCGTGCCAAAGGTGACTACCTTTCGGCAACGTTCCCTTGCCACATCCAGCACCTCCAAAGCCCTATCTGCATTGAGATTGATACAAGCGAATTTGCACTGGTGAAACAATATGAGCTTAGACTGAAAGTAATCCTCATAATCCGTATGTTCGATGTCGCTGATATGGTCTTCCCCTATATTTAAATAACACCCTACATCGTAGGTAATACCCAAAGTTCTATGGTATTTTAAGGCTTGACTGGAAACCTCCATGGTGAGAAACTCTATCCCACTTCGAACCGCATTGTTAAAATGCTTATGGAGCTCCATAGCTTCAGGTGTGGTCAGATGGGACTCCTCATTGATGACTCCATCGTAATTATCAATGCCTGACAAAATGGCATTTCTAGGTTTTTTCTGAGCGGCAGCATATTCATCTAAGATAAATTTCATAAAGTAAGTTGTCGTAGATTTTCCTTTGGTACCGGTAATCCCGATTGTGGTGAGATCCTTCCAAATTTGACCATAAAAGAAATCTGCCAGCAGCGGCATGACCTTGCGGATATCCTTAACGATCATATAGGGCACCTTCTCTTGAATTCTATCCTCATAGGCTTCCAAATCGTACTTCTTTTCACTGATGTAGCAGATGGCGCCGTTCTCCAATGCTTCTATAAGATATTCCTCAGAAAAATGTGCCCCTTTGCAGACAAAGAGAGTATTCTCCCTGCTTTCCTTTGAATGGTAGGTTATATGTTGCACCATTTGATCCCCAATTTCCGGGGTAATATTGCTTTCTATCAATAGTTCGTTCACTTCAAACAGGTCTTTATATTCATTTAAATGATGTCTCATCTCACAAACTCCTTGCCGCTACCATTACTCTATCCATTCATTGTTCATCTATAGTATTTGTATTCTAGTTGAAATTATCATATTTTGATGTTTTCTTTTAACTTTTTTCCACAGTATCTTATGGATTCTTCTGCCAATACATTCATGGCATCTATGTAAAAATCAGAAAGTTGAAATTGCTTCTTTAAGCAGGATAATTCTGTACAGCCCATGATAGCCGCTTTGCAATTTTTTTCCAATAGTTCTTCTTCCACCCTTTGGAAGTCTTCAAAGCATATTTCTCCACCATTTTTAACACCATTATAAATAAGTTTCATGATGCGCCTTTGGTTTTTTTCTGATAGAATGATGGGCTGAATGTTAGCTTTTTCACATTCTTCCTGATAAAGTTTGGTTCTTATGGTTCCGTCTGTAGCCAAAATGCCAATGTTCAATTCTTCGTTAGTTTGCATTGTTTGGGAGATTCTCTTCACCGTTTCACGGATCATGTGAATAATGGGAATTTTAAGCTGCTCTTGCAAAACATCTACCAATACGTGAGAGGTATTGCAAGGAATAGCGATGGCAGCGGCTCCCTTGTCTTCCAACATCTTAGCATCGCGAAGCATATAGGAAAATAACTGATCTAAATCCCCATTGAGGATGGACTCCGTACGATCTGGCATGGTTGCATGATTGAGAATAATCATATTTAGGTGTTCCTGATCCCTGTGGGCCTCTGTCCTTTCTATGATCATACCGTAAAACAGGTTGGTAGCCAAAGGACCCATACCCCCCATAACGCCTAAAAACCTTCCCTCGTCCTCCTGAAACTGATACATACAATCTCCCTTATTTATAATACTTTTTGAATTTTACATAGTGACCCAGTTGAGTTTTCCACAAAGTAATTCTTCTTTTCCAGCTCAAATCTGCTTGATTATACAGTGGATTAAAGAACTTTCCTTTAGAAATAAGCAACTTCATTTGATTTTTATATTTTTCTGGTCGGATATATCGGAAGGCTACCCCTTTGGGTACCACCATCCATAAGTGCTCTTCCTCTACAACCTTTAGCTCCAGCGCCTTGTCAAAGATGCAATCCTCCACCGGAAGCGAGGCCATATTCACCCCTGCACCGGTAACGTAGGAATTACTTCTCCCCTGGCGGGTATTGATTTCAAAGACCTTATATTTTCCATCCCTAGAATCATATTTAATATCAAAGTTGGAAAATCCAACATAGTTGAGCTGCTCCAAAAGCCTCTTGAATTGCTCCTGCACTACAGGATTGCTCTCTGTGATAATGACCGCATGATTGCCGATACCATGGGGAGTGTGTTCCTCCAAAAGCACGTGACCCAAGCACATCATTTTCACCTGTGCCCGTTTATCTGAATAGCTGGTGAGAACCCACATAAAGGTATCGTCCCCCGGTATAAAGTCCTGAATAATGATGGAATCTCCATATCCGGCTCCGTAGATATCCTCTAAGATTTGCTCCAATTCTTCTCTGGAGTCCGCCTTATATACCTTTTTCTGCGTGGCAAAAGGGAAACGCCAGTATTCGATGCCGTTGGACGGCTTGATGATATAGGGGGGTTCAAAGGGCAGTTGAAACTCCTTGCCCATTCCCTTCCTATACACAAAAGTATCCGGATAGTCCACCCCGTTTTCCTCACACATCTGATAAAATTTTTCCTTATGAATCAGATCATTCATCAAATCGATAGGAATATAAGGTGCAACCACATTGCCTGGGAAATTTTGTTTATTGGCGCTAATCAGTTGCACATAGCTGTCACCACAGCCCAAAAGAAGAATCTTATGGTCAGGGTGAGCCTCTGAAAAATCCTTCACTAACCCTAAAAATGTGTCCTGCTGATCCGCTTTGGCATTGGCTGTATAATACATGATACAACTTCCGTAACAGGGCCATCCATTAAACTTGCCGTATACGTGAGGTTTTATGCCGTACTCTTCATAAAAGGCTCTGGCCATGCCGTATACGTTAATATCTCCTGCAAAGAGCAAGGGTAAAAATTGTATTTGATCCTTCATAAATCCCCCAAGATAATCCTTTATTTTTATTTTTATTTCTTACTTTTTATTTATATATCCATTATTTAAAATAATATTTTTTATAATCCGTGTGTTTCAGCCATCCTTAACGTTCTTCTCTAAAATAAGAATTCCCTAAATCAGCTGGCGGCATACCCTCCTTTTTATTTCGAAGAGTACTTACGATGACGATGAATATAGTAGCCAAATAGGGTACCATATCCACAAGATATTGAGAAATATTGATGCCCATACTTTGTAGCCGCAAGCCCATGATACTCATTCCTCCAAAAAGAAATGCTCCAACCACCGCTTTCCCTGGGTTCCAAGCGGCGAAAATGACCAAAGCTACCGCAATCCAACCTCTTCCCCCTACCACGTCCACTTGCCAGATGGGTACGGTGACCAAGGCCAAATACGCTCCCCCCAATCCGCAAAGGCAACCACCTAAAATAATATGGAGGTACTTGTTGAGGGTAATGTTGATGCCTGAGGCATCTGCGGCGGCAGCATTTTCTCCTACAGCTCTGATATTTAATCCTTTTTTCGTTTTAAAAAGATAAATCCATGCAACCAAAGCGGTCGCATATCCTAAATATACAAAAATATCCTGGCGAAAGAAGACAGGTCCCAAAAATGGTATGTCTCCCAAAAGGGGCAATGAAGTTTTCGCAAAAAAAGTCTTCAGGGTGGGTGGCACGATGGATCCCACCATGTCTTGGCCTACAAACTTTGAAAACCCTGCACCGAAGATGGTTAAGGTCAAACCTGTGACCACCTGATTTGCCTTTAAAGTAACCGTGATAAAGGCAAAGACCAAAGCGCCCATTCCTCCGGCCACAGCGGCACCTAACAGGGCTAACAAAGGGCTTCCCGAATAAAGTCCCGTCAGGAATCCAATGCAAGCTCCCATGAGCATCATGCCTTCCACTCCCAAATTCAGGCTTCCTGATTTTTCCGTAATAATTTCCCCTACTGTGGCGAACAGCAAGGGGGTTCCGGCTACGATGGCCGCTGCCAGAAATGCCTCCAACTACGCCACCTCCTTTGATTCCACTTTTTGAAAGATTGTATTTAACTTTATTTTATACGTAATGAAAAAATCGCTACCAAGAATAAAGAACAAAATTGTCCCTTGTACGATATCCGCCACAGATGCCGGCACCTGCATAGCAATCTGCAAATAAGCACCTCCTTGTATCATCATTGCAAAGATGATACATACAAAGAGGATAGCGATAGCGTTGAGTCTGGAAAGCCATGCGGTAATGATGGCAGTAAATCCATAACCTGCAGAGATTCCAAAAGAAAGGCTCTTTTCCACTGCAGAAGCTTGTATCATGCCCGTTAACCCGCAAAGCCCCCCGGAAATCAGCATAGATGTAATGATGATTCCTTTGATGCTCATTCCTGCGTATCTGGCTGTTTCTAAGCTCTCCCCCACCACGTTGATTTCAAAACCTTTTTTAGTGTAGTTTATAAAAATATAAATGATCACTACCAAAAGCAGTGCGATGATCCATCCGACATGAACCCCAAAAACCTGAGGTAAAATGGCGTTTTCTTGAAAAGTAGCAATTCTGGGAAACCCCTGCCCCTCCGGATCCTTCCAAGGACCGTATTGCAGATAAGTTACAAATTTAATGGCGATATAGTTCATCATGAGAGTAAAGATAGTCTCATTGGTTCCCATCTTTGCTTTGAAAAAAGCGGGAATAAAGGCCCAAATTCCTCCCGCCACCATGGAAGCAACTGCCATCAGAGGTAGTAGTACTATAGAAGGAAGATGAGAAAAATTCAAAGCCAAATAGGTTGAGGCCATGGCACCCATCATAATCTGACCTTCTCCACCGATGTTCCAAAATTTCATTCTAAAAGCTACCATGATTCCCAAAGAAGCGATAATCAGGGGTATTGCTTTCATGATGGTCTGCTTAATTCTCATTTCCGTTCCTATGGAACCGTTGATCATTTCCATATAGATCTGAATGGGGTTCAAGCGGAATACCATCATCACCAATCCTGCAAACACCAGAGACAACAAAATAGCCACTACTCTAATGAGGACCGCTTTTTTCATTGGGAGATTCTCTCTCTTGGTCACCTTAATCATTGAAAGTTTCAACCTCCTCTCCCTTCTGCCCACCTGTCATAAGCAAGCCGATAGCTTCCTTAGATACTTGTGTAGGATCTACAATGCCAGTAATTTTTCCATCGCAGAGAACGATAATTCTGTCGCTGATATCCATCAGTACATCCAGATCCTCTCCTACAAAGATGACGCCAACGCCTTTTTTCTTCTGTTGATTTAATAGATCATAAATCTTATAGGATGCGCCTATGTCCAATCCCCTCACTGGATATGCCGTAATCAGAACCTTAGGGTTCGAATCGATTTCACGACCCAATAGAACTTTCTGAATGTTACCTCCCGACAACTTCTTTACTGCGGTATGGATATTGGGAGTTTGGATATCCAGCTTTTCCACAATTCTTTCAGCTTTTTTTGCACATGGTCCCCTCTTCAGGAAAAGCCCTTTGTTTTCCCTATAATCCTTCAACATGATGTTGTGCACCAAGTCCATGGAGGCTACCAAACCCATTCCCAATCGATCCTCGGGTATAAAGCCCATTCTGATGCCCAAGCGGATAATCTCTCCCGGGCTTTTGCCCAGTATGTTAACATCGGGATATAGGATTTCCCCTTTCTCAGCGACCACTAAGCCTGCGATAGCTTCACAAAGCTCCTTCTGACCGCTTCCGGCTACGCCTGCCACACCTAGGATTTCACCGCTATGAAGGGTAAATCCAACATCTTGTAAGGCCACACTCTTATCCTTATGGACTACCGTCAGGTCCTTTATTTCCATCATTTTCACTTTTTCTCCGTCCACCGAGGCTCGCTCAATGGCCAGATCTACCTTTTTCCCCACCATCATTTCAATGAGGTTGGGTATATTTATCTCCGGTGTCAGCACCGTCCCTATGGAAGTTCCTTTTCTCAGAACGGTTACTTTATCACTTATTTCCATAACTTCATTGAGCTTATGGGTGATGATGATAATGGCACACCCCTGCTCCTTCATATTCTTTATAATCGCAAACAGCTTTTGAATTTCCTGGGGAGTCAGTACTGCAGTGGGTTCATCCAAAATCAAAATTTTTGCACCCCGATATAAAACCTTTATGATTTCTAAGGTTTGCTTTTCCCCTACGGACATGTGGTAAACTTTTTTCTCAGGATCGATATCCAATCCATATTTATCTGAAATTTCAAGTATCTTTTCCGATAAGACCTTACCTTTAATAAAGGCACCGTCCCTTTGACCTAGAATAATATTTTCCTTTGCTGTAAGAACATCAATCAGTTTAAAGTGCTGGTGAATCATCCCAATCCCCTGGCGAATGGAATCCTTTGGAGAAGAAAAAACTACAGGCTTGTCCTCCATAAAAATAGAACCGCTGTCAGGACTATAAATTCCTGACAGCATATTCATCAAAGTGCTTTTTCCTGCACCGTTTTCTCCCAGCAAAGCGTGTACTTCGCCCTTATATACGGTTAAACTGACATTTTCATTGGCTCTTACCGTTCCAAAGGTCTTTGAAATATTCTCCATTCTTATTGCAATATGTTGTTCCATTTTCATCCTCCGGACCTTTGTAAGTTAAGGTAAATTATTGCACCGCAATAACTCCTTCTACCAGATAATTTGTCATCCAAATTCCCTCTCGGTCCAAAGTGGTTCCTGCAGGAACTACTTCATTGCCTTTGTTATCCTTGATAGGTCCTTTGAAAATTGGGAATTCCCCTGCCATCATCTGGGCTTTCACCTCTTCAACCTTAGCCTTGGTATCTGCGTCCACTAAATCCGTAAGAGGTGCAAGATCCATATATCCGTCCGCCATAGTTCCATAGTAGGATTCAGGTGTCCAGTTACCATCTAAAATCGCTTGGATTGTTTTGATTAAAAATACATCATGGTGCCAAATAGGAGCTGTCATAAAGGAATCAGGAACAACCTGACTGTTGTCCATGTTGTATCCTATAGCCAAGGCCCCTTTTTCAGCCGCTGCCACCTGTGGACCTGTGGTATCGCAATGCTGTGTAATGACGTCACATCCCTGTTCCAACAGGGCTTCTGCTGCTGCTGTTTCCTGGGCGGGATCGTACCAACTGTTAATGTAAACAACTCTCACTTCCACATCGGGATTTACAGACTGTGCCCCTAAAGTAAAGGCGTTAATTCCGATTTGTACTTCTGTGTATGGGTGTGCTGCCACATATCCGATTTTATTGCTCTTTGTCTGCATTCCGGCCACGATTCCTGAAAGGTATCTGGGCTCTTCTGTAGCACCAAAGTAATTTCCGAAGTTTGTATCATTTTTTTCGTATCCTGAGAAATGGATAAAGTTAACATCCGCATATGCAGGATCATTGGCAAGTTCTTTTAGGGCTTCCATAAATCCGAAGCTGCAACCAACGATAACGTTAGCGCCCTGATCGATCATGCCTAAAGCTGCTTCTTTAGCTGCCTGCTTGTCCGTGTCATCGATACCCTCGGTAACAATCGTAGCAACCTTGCCACCAAAATGTTCTTCCATGGCTACGGTTCCCATATGGTGAGCCTGAGTAAAACCACCGTCATTTTTTGTTCCTATGTAGAGAAAACCTACAGTTAGTTCCGGCTCCGTACCTGCATCATCCTTAGGTTCTGTACCGCCTCCACCACAGGCTGCCAAGCTGAATGTCAAAGCTAAAATTAAAACGACTGCCAATAATTTTTTCATGATTTCTCCTTCTCCTTTTTTCGTATGGTAAATTTAAAAAGTTTGATGAAATATTACTTCATTCAAACGACAACATCTATTATATTCGACAGAAGAACTCAGGTAAAGTATTTTTTGTAGATTATAGAAATTTAATGATACCATCTTGAATTTCACCAATCATTGCCAAAGATTCTACTCTGTAACCTTTTTCTCTCAATCTGGTGCCGCCTCCTTGGAAAGACTTTTCTATGACTGCTCCAATGCCCACCACTTTGGCTCCCGCCTGCTCTGTAATGCTGATCAGCCCTGCTGCCGCCTCACCATGTGCCAAAAAGTCATCGATAATCAAAATCTTATCCTCCTTTGAAAGATAACTTTTGGAAATTCTGATTTCAGATTCAGTGCCCTTTGTAAAGGACTTCACCTTGGCGCTGTAAAAGCCCTCCACCATGGTGCTGGGGGTAGCCTTCTTGGCGTATACCACCGGAGGAAATCCAAAGAAATGGGAAGTCGTCACTGCAATGGCAATGCCGCTGGCTTCCACCGTAAGAATCTTTGTAACTTCTTCTTCTTTGAACCGTTCTTTAAACTCTTCCCCTATTTTTTCCATCAAATTTACATCGATTTGATGGTTGAGAAAATTATCCACCTTAACGATGCTATTACCAATGCCCTGTCCTTCATATAAGATCTTATCTTTTAATAATTTCATTGTTTGCTCCTTACTAAACTGAAGATGATTCTTTTGCTATTATAGTATTTTATGACAGAAAAAACAACTAATTTGTACATAAAGTGACAACCCTAATACCGTTTTTCCTTTGGTATTATAGATATACTCATAGTTTTTAAATTTTCAAGAACCTTGGAAAAGCTTTCTGCATACTATAGATGGATAAAGTGAAAAGAGGGGTTTTATATGAGTAAAAAAAGTCAAGGAAAATCCAGACATTTATACCTTGGAAACAACACACCAGAAGGATTTTTTTCCTACTATAAATACATATTGGGACAAAGAGACGCAGAAAAGATCATCTGCATCAAAGGCGGACCCGGTACAGGTAAGTCCACCTTCATGAGGAAAATAGGGGAAGAGTTGATTAAGTTTGGGCAGGATGTGGATTTTATGCATTGCTCTGCGGATGGGAATTCTCTGGATGGTATCGTCATTCGTGATAAAAAAATTGCCTTGGTGGATGGAACCAGTCCTCATATTGTAGATCCCATTAACCCGGGGGCGGTGGACTCCATCATCCACTTGGGAGACTATTGGAATCAAGAGGGAATCAGGCTCAACAAGCAAGCCATCATCGATCAGGGTGAATCCATCAGCAGTATTTACACCATGGCTTATAACTATCTGGGCGCTGCAGGAAAAGTCTACGATACTATGTCAAATATCATGAATGAAGCGGTAAAAACAGAAGAGGCTTATAAGGTTTTTGCCGGCATCATAGGAAAAGAGCTGGCTCACAAAGAAATTACATCAAAACAGGGAAAGGTCAGCAAGTATTTTGCTACCGCCATCACCTCCGGAGGATTTGTAAGCTTTATGGACTCCGTCATTCAAGGCTGCAAAAAAGTATATGTGGTAGAAACCGAGTTAGGGGTAGATGTGAGCAAAATGTTGGAGCTTTTCGCTGAAAGCTCCATGTTCCGAGGCTTTGACGTGGAGGAATACTACTGTCCGCTTCGACCCAGCGAAAAGTTAGAACATCTGGTAATACCTTCCCTCAGCTTAGCAATTGTTACTTCCAACCCCTTCCACCCCTTGGAAGGAAAGAAATATTACAGGACAAAAGAAAAAGTCTTCACCTACCGAGCGCATTTGGATGAAATATCCGAATATCGAAAGGAAGTGCTAGAGGATAGCACAAAACTATTTCATCTACTCCTCGAGCAGGGCATCCGTTGTCTGAAAAAGGCCAAGGAATCACATGATGAGCTGGAAAATTACTACATTCCCAACATGGACTTTGCGAAGATAGAAAAGGTTCGACAAGAGTTAATCGCAAGCATACTATAAATATATGCACATATTACCATTGCCTTTAAAATACCTAATTTAATACCTGATATTAAAAAAAAGATTGGCTCCTACCCTGGAGTGCCAATCTTTTTCTTTAAATTATATAACTGTGTCTACAGCTCTGGACTTCTATTCCTACTCAAATTTTCCTCAATTTGCCCAGATGACTTGATGGTCAAATTTCCCGAAATAATTTCATAAAAGCAAGCATAAGTCGTCGCCATATAAGGAACCAGCCATACTAGACCAAAAATCGTAAACGGTATGGAAATGAAATAAGCATTATCTACCCATGCGTATAGGCTTGTTTCCACAATCATATTGCTAAGCTCCTTGGTCTTAACATAAACTTCCAGCCCGCTGGCTACAAACATGGGACCGTAGGCGATCAATCCCCATCCTAAAAATGAAAGTCCCAGATAAAAACGTTTCAAACGATTACCACTCATAAGTTTCTTACTGGCACCCAATACCTTCATAACGGAAAATTCAGGATGATCCACAGCGATATAATACACTTGGGAATAATACAAATACTGTTGGTAGGGTAAAACGCATAGGGCAAATGCCCCTAAAAGATAAAACAAAGACATACTGTTTATACTTAAGGATAGACAAATAATAGCCGGAATCCCGTAGAGAAAAAC
Organism: uncultured Anaerovorax sp.; assembly: GCA_964582545.1. GTDB lineage: Bacteria > Bacillota > Clostridia > Peptostreptococcales > Anaerovoracaceae > JAVVUJ01. The sequence continues at coordinate 95,277 of CAZOSB010000001.1, read as the reverse complement.
GATGATACCAACCATAAACATGATTCCAAAAGCTCTGAAAAACTGGGAGAACCCAGAAAACACTTCTCCTATGGACGGATTGTTCCTGCGGAACAAAGCTAAGATAAACGCTGAAAACCCCAAGGTAAAAGCACCCGTGGTCAAAATGGGATATAGATTGGAAAAAAGGCTGGCCAGAGCCATATTATTTCTAAAAATCAAACCAACGATAATAGAGGGAAGCGCAAGGGCAAAAGAATAAGTTATAGCCCCCCCTACAGCCTTTCCTCTCTGTCCAACCATCATCCTTGCAGTAATTTTCTTTTGTGCCTTTGCACTGATATCTATTAAAACCTTGTTCAAATTATTTCTCCTTACTTTTATTTGAAATTCCTTACTCTTTCACAATATCCAAAACCTTATAAATGGTCAATACCAAAATATAAAATTTTTATTTTTTTCAAAACTTTTATGAAACTTTTTTATGTTTTTGTAAAATTTTGTGATACATATTCTAAATATTCATGTATAATAAAACTATTATTTAAATCCTTGCCTATAAATTTATTTGAAGGGAGCCCGGCATATATGTTAAAATTTGGACTTATCGGCGAAACATTAACCCATAGCTTCTCACCCGGCATCCACAAGAAATTATTTCAGGAAGGCAACATTGACGCAACATATGAATTAATTGAAATACCAAAGGAGCAACTGGTAGAAAGGTTTCATCAATTGAAAACTTCCCAATACCAGGGAATTAACGTAACCATACCCTATAAGGAAAAGGTCATTCCCCTTTTGGATGATCTTTCTCCTGAGGCAAAATATATCGGTGCCGTCAACACAGTATTATTCAGTGATGGCAAAGCCACTGGGTATAATACGGATTATTTTGGCTTCAAAGGGCTTTTGGAAAAAAGCGAAATAGCCGTAAAGGGCAAAGAAGTCATGATCCTAGGCTCAGGCGGTGCTTCAAAGGCAGTGGTAAAAGCACTACTGGACATGGGTGCTTTTGACATTACCATCGTTAGCAGCAGCAAACAGAGCTTTAATTCCCAATATACTATTTCCTATGAGTACTTCCGCGAAATTCGTCAACCTTACGATATTCTCATCAATTGCACCCCTGTAGGTATGCACCCCAATGAGAATCAATCTCCCGTCGATAAAGGTTTGATCTATGCCGGAAAAACTTTGATTGATTTAATTTATAACCCCGAGAAAACCTTATTTTTGAAGTATGGTGAGGATCAAGGGTGCAAAGCCATCAACGGAAGAATCATGCTTGAAGAGCAGGCTAGAATGTCTCAGCGGATATGGCTTCATCAAGCATAAACATCCCACAAATCAATTTTATCATTTAAATATTTATTAAAAGTTTCTAGGATTTCCATAGTTTCATCGATAAAGTATGGTCTTGCTATATTTCCGTTGGAATCCCTATCGCATCCATCCCACCAAATAGCAACCTTAATTCTGTCATATTTTTCAATTACATGGAACATGTCGATAATCCAACGGTTTTTATCTCCTCCTACACTACTGGAAGCGAACTCCGTTATCATGAGGGGTTGCTTATATTGTCTGTCATAGGTATCATAGATTTCATCATAAAGAGTTTCAAAGGAAGTCCACTTTTCATCCTTGTAGTATGTACCGGTATTATAAGCAGTTAAACCTACGATATCCACGTATTCATCTCCTGGATAATACATCAGTTCATGATTCCATTGGAAATTTGGAAAGGATTTATGGTTGGGGTTCCAAACCCAAATCACATTATCGGCTCCTGCTTTATCAAAGATTTCATATATATACTTATAGAATTCTTTGAAGATTTCTGTATCCTTAGCAGTGTGGTATGCGGAGTAAGGGCACCAATCTCCGTTCATTTCATTTCCCAATCGGAACAATACCGGATGTTTAAACTCGCTTACACTTTTGGCGTAATCCGCTAAAAATGCATCGTATTCCCCATCCAAAACATCATAGACCATATTCCCCTCTCCCCAAGTCTCTCCGGGAGTCTGCAAGGTGAGCTCTAAAATTTTTCCGTGCTTATAGGCATTCTCCAAACGATAACTTAATCCGGAGTGAGCAACTTTATTGTCAAAGCTAGTATAATTCAACAAAAATGGAAATTTATAATCAATGAAACCCTCGATCCTGTCCAATTCCGAAAAGGTTTCTGGGGCTGCAGGTTCAAAAATCCCCCAGGTCAGAGGACTGTCATCGCTGAAATATCGGCTATAAATGGATGCGGTCTCATCATTCCACCCTCTATTGGATAGATCTACCGGCTGTGTTGTCCTTACATAGGGGGTCGCTGTAGGCGTAAATACCTGAAAATCTTCTACCAAATAATGATATCCGCCTATTTCCCAGAAAGGTTTTGTAGATTTCACAAAGATCGAATAGCTAACATTACCGGAAATTACATCTAAGTTCGCATAATAGTTTTTGTCATTTTTAATTCTTGCCAACTTTTTTCTGCTGTATTGTAAAACATGTACCGTCTTGCCGCCTATGGTCTCCACCGTTTGGTATTCTTTTTTATGATCCAATGTATTCTGTAAAAACTTATTAGAATAGTTTTGATAAGACCCCAAAGAGATACCCTGCTGTAGAGGTTGTTTATATACTTCAATCCTCAAATCTTCATTTTCTATAACAGCACAAACTGCAGACATCGACATGTCAATTTTCACGTTGGTTGGGATTTTCAGACTGTATCCATGAACAAAATTAGAAAACCTCTGGTAATTTCCTGTGTCGGAACTTAAGCTGTATAATCCTTCCGGTGCTTTTTCTTGACCATAGGAGATGGTTGAAAAAATCAAAACTACGATCATTGCTGTGTAAAGTAAAATTCTTTTCGTCATCGTTTCCTCCGCCTAATTCTCTATTCCTTCCCTGGCCATAACGCCTTGGTTAAAGTAGTGCTTTACCTCTTTCATTTCAGTTACTAAATCTGCCCTCTCAATGATTTCTTCTGGGGCATAACGCCCAGTTAGAACCACCTCGGTGTTCTCGGGTTTTTGATCTAACAATTCCAAGACATCTTCTACGGGTAAAATCTTAAAAAATAAAGTGGTGTTGATTTCATCAAAGATCACCAAATCATAGTTGCCGGAAAGTAAGGCTTCCTTCATGATTCCAAGCCCCTTTTTTGCTTGAGAAATATCCTCCTCCGACGGTTTTCCATTGACAAAATTAGGAGTTCCAAATTGCTCCATGGTGAGATTGGGCAGGTACTCACAAGCCTTTAGTTCGCTGTAATCCTGACCCTTCATAAATTGACCGTAAAACACTTTATATCCTGCACACACCGCTCTCAAGGTGATTCCCAAGGATGCGGTAGTCTTTCCCTTTCCATTACCGGTGTAAACCTGTATATAACCTTTATCCTTCATGATAAATTCCTCCATTTTTATATTTCATTGCGATGGTCTCTGCGATTTTAATGCCGTCCACCGCTGCTGATACGATACCGCCTGCATAACCGGCGCCTTCGCCTGCAGGATAAATACCTCCAATGTTGGCCTCAAAATCTTCATTTCTGATGATCCTGACCGGAGAGGAGCTTCTGGTTTCCACCGCTGTCATAATGCTGTCCTCTCGGTTAAAGCCTTTTAATCTCCGCCCCAAAGCAGGAATGGCTTCCCGCAAGGCCTCTGTTACAAAGGGTGGCATACAAGGCGTGATGTCCGTAAATCTCACGCCAGGTAAATAGGTTGGTCCTATGATCTTTTCGTTACTTTTTTCATCAATATTTTTTTTGGATGGATTCTCCGATGAACTAGTTCCGTTTAAGAAGTCCTCCAGCCTGGTTGCAGGCGCACGGTAATTGCCTCCCCCCAACTCAAAGGCTAACCTTTCATACTTTTCCTGAAAGGCGATTCCCGCCAAAGGATGTTCATCTTCAAAGTCCTCTGTTCTCACGTCTACCAGTAGCCCGCTGTTGGAATTTTCTCCATCTCTGCTTTCATGACTCATGCCATTGGTAACAACCGTATTCCTTTGAGAAGAAGAAGCGATAACCGTACCTCCCGGACACATACAGAAAGTATACACACCTCTGCCGTTCTTGCATCGGTAGGACAGTTGGTAATCCGCCGCTCCCAAGTCAGCAACGCCTGGTGCCACACCATACTGCGCCATATCGATGGATCTGCGGCTATGCTCAATTCTAACACCCATGGAAAATGGTTTTTGAGTAATTTCAATTCCTGCCTCATATAACATTCTTATGGTATCTCTGGCACTGTGACCAATGGCTAAAACCAATGAAGATGTGGGAATTTCCTTTTCTCCGTTCACTATTATACTACAAATCTCGCCCTTTTGTCCAAGCAAAATTCCCGTCAATTGGGATTCGAAAAATATAGAACCTCCATGCTCCACAATGGATTTTCGGATATTGGGAACGATTTGTTTCAACCTATCCGTTCCTAAATGTGGCTTTTGCTTATATAGGATTTCTGGATTTGCACCGGCTTTTACAAACTCGTTTAAAACCTTCTTCACCCGAGGGTCTTTAATCCTGGTGGTGAGTTTTCCGTCAGAAAAGGTTCCTGCTCCCCCCTCCCCAAATTGAACGTTGGAGTTTTCATCTAAACAACCCTCTGCCCAAAACCGATCCACGTCCTTCAAACGATCTTCCACTTTTTTTCCCCGTTCAATCACAATGGGCTTATAACCCATTTGAGAAAGGATTAAAGCGGCAAACATGCCAGCAGGTCCAAAACCAACGATGACTGGTGGATTTTTCAGCGGAGTTGTACCGGATATAACATATTTGTACTCATAGGAGTTGCTTTTCTCAAGCTTACTGAAGTTCAAGGTCTTACTTTCAGCCTCGAAATCCACGGTATATATTTTTCGTATATTGCCTTTGTCCCGAGCATCTATGGATTCCTTTACGATTTCCCAGGAAATAATCGTTAGGTCTGTCGCCCCCAATTTCTTTTTTATTTTTTGCGGAATGCACTCCAAACCCTCCGTCAAACTTAATTGTATCTGTTGTATTCTATACATATTTTTCTCCATCAAATCTTAATCCTTCGATTCTGCGATCTCCGATACCTTTGCTGTTTTTCCTGCCAGAATCCCCGTTTCCCATGCCCATTGAAGGTTAAATCCCCCACACTTTCCATCGTAATCCAAAACTTCTCCGGCAAAAAATAATCCGGAAGTCCGTTTGGATTCCATGTTCGCTCTATGAATTTCCTCCATGGGAATTCCTCCGCTAGTCACCTGCGCTTCCCCAAAGCCTCTGGTTCCTGAGACGGGAATAGACCAATTTTTTAACATTGTTAAAATTTCTGATAGTTCTCCCCCAGACTCACTGAGAATCACAGGTATCAGCTTGTTGTTTACCTTACCCATTAACAACTGATCCGCCGATAATACCAAGTTCAAACTTGGGCTCTCTGTAAAAATATGCTTCAACTCCTCCAGGCTGAGTTCTGGGAACAAGTCCAAAATCACTACATAATTTTTATAGCAGTCCTGCTGATTCACCAGTCGAATATTTCGGCTTAAATTAAATATGCATATTCCAGATAATCCAAAATTAGTAAATTGTATTTCTCCAACTTCCGTATCTAAAATTTCATATTGGCTTTCACTTTCATGCTGCTTTTTCAAAAGAGAGGCTCTACCTCTCACTCTCACACCCTTTATTTTTTGAAAATAGGGTTCATTGGATGTTATTTGTACCAATGAAGGAATAGGCTTATGGATATCATGTCCAAAGGCGCGAGCAATCTGATACCCCTCGCCTGTAGCACCGAATTGAGGTCCCGCCTTTCCACCAGTGCAGACGATTAAATTTTCCCCTGACACCTGATAAAATTCTTCTCCTCGCTTTACCATTAACTCAAAAATGCCATTTTTCTTTTCCAATGAATCCAAAATTATCTGACAACTACACCAAACCTCTACACTTAGAAGGGTTAGCTTTCTAACCAAGACCTCTTGCACATCTACGGCCTGTAGGGTGTAAGGATATACCCTGCCTTCCTCCTCTTCTCTCAATAGGATTCCTAATCCATTAAAGAATTCCTTCGTTTCTTTATATTTACTGCAATCCTTATTTGTCAAGTTGCATCGTCCATTTCCCGTAGCCAAAAGCTTCTTCCCCAAGATAGGATTCTTCTCCAATAAGAGTACGTTTTGACCGCCGTGGCACTCCGCAGCAGAAATTGCAGCTGCCAGACCCGAAGCACCTCCCCCTATTATGATCACCTTTCGTTTTATATCCATCATCGCTTTCCTCAGTACAGCTTCACCATTTCTGTTATGGTTCCAAAGTCATCAAAGAAATTTATCTCCACTAAACTGGTAGGTTCTATGTGGAAATGCCAACTTTTCATGAGCGGAACATCCAAACAATGTGCAATCAAGCTTCTAATGACCATTGCATGAGTTACAGCAATGATCGTTTCTTCTTGCCCTTTTATCCCAGCCAAAAATTCTCCTGATCGCTTATAGACATCCATCCAGCTCTCCCCTTGGGGAATGGCATAGTTTACTTCGTCCGAAATAAATTCTTTCCATTCTTTTGCATATATTTTCTGAACTTCCTCTGCAGACATGTTCTCAAATATCCCAACGTTCAGTTCAATTAACTCCTGTTTGATTTCCACAGAAATCGCTGTGTCTTGGGCAATTTCCTCCGCCAAAATTTGGGTTCTTGAAAGAGGTGTAGCCAGAATTTTTGTCCCCGGCTCCTTTAGCTCCTCTCCGTATTTTTCCTTTACATACTTTGCCGCTACCAAACAGGCTTTTTCCCCTTCTTCAGAATATCCCCAGTCATAATGTCCATAAATTAAATTTTTGGCATTGGCCACCGTCTCGGGGTGCCTAATTAAAATTAGTTTCATCTCATTCTCCCATTTTTACTCCATCACAATCGGTTATTACGCACCATAAAATTGGTAAAATAAATATCCCATGGCCACAAAGATAACTTGACCGATCTCACAAACAAATCCAAGAGTATCTCCCGTCACACCCCCAAGCTTTTCCTTGATCCCTTCCGTGATGAGAAAAATCATCAACAGGCTAAAAATCATAGCGATCTCTAAAAAAATAATCATGAATATTCTTTGAGGGTTCTCCTGCCAAAGGAGTCCTGACATGCCCATAACTCCGATGAGTATGGAAGGCAACAGCACACCAATCATCACCGCCTTAATAGTACAGTGACTTACGAAAACCTTTCCCAACCCATCTTTTCTGGCATACTCTGCTCTATGTCCAGAGAGAATCGCTGCGACCTTTCCAACCATTGGCATGATGAGAAGCATGACAGAGGGAATATGCTGCAAAGTCACGAAAAAAAACAAAAACCAAAGGATTAAACTAAGAACACCGTAGGTACCAATTCTACTGTCCTTCATAATCTCCAACATTTTATCCCTGTCTCTTCCGCTGAAAAGACCATCACACGTATCCGCCAGCCCGTCCAAGTGAATTCCCCCCGTCAGCAGTAGATATACTGCCGCTAAGATTAGGGCCGTGACCTCCTGATCCAAAAAAAGCGAGAGAAAAGATACACCATAGAGAATCACCCCTATAAGTAGACCTACGAAGGGCACTAGCTTCAATCCCCGCCCGTAAAGTTCCTCTGTATACTCCACGTGAGGTACGGGAATCTTAGTAAAAAAACCCAACATTAAAAAAAATGATTTCATCTTACTCCTTATTTAAGCTTGACGGGAATGCCGGAAAATATCACATAAACCTGATCTGCCAACTCTGCCATATATCTGTTGGCTCTGCCCAAAATATCTCGATAATATCGACTGGTTTCCTCCCCAGGCACCAGCCCCATTCCCACCTCATTGGTCACCACTATCAGGGGTACATGACTCTCACTGCATTCGCTGCAAAGGTCATGGATTTGCCTCAACATGTCCTCTTCTATTTTTTCAAAAACCTGTGAATTTTTCTCTTCAAAATTTATATCGCTATAAAAAATTAAATTGTTTAGCATAAAACCTAAACAGTCCATTAATACTGCTTCACATTTATTTTGTGTCAAAATATCATTCAGGTTTCCGAAATCTTTGAATTTTTCCAAAGTCACCCAGCCCTTTGGTCTCTGTTCCTTATGTTTGCGAATGCGATCTTCCATCTCTTCATCACAGGCCACGCCAGTAGCAATATAAAGAACCTTGGGATGATCTTCCTGAGGTTTACCGCTGCAATCAGCACATGGTTGAGAAGATAAAACCTCTTGAATTTTCTTTTCTGCAAAGGAACTCTTTCCACTTCTGGCTCCACCTGTTACCATCATGATCATAGCGTTTCCTCCTCCCTGATATCAACCCTATAGCTTTCGTCGTAACCCACCTCTTCAAAGGTAGCCATATGCTCCATGATGCTACAAGCCGCTTTAATTAAGTGAAAGGCTAGGGGACACCCAGTGCCTTCACCTAATCGCATTTCCAAATTTAACATAGGCTCTATCCCAATTTCCCGGGAAATAATGTCGTAGGCCGGCTCCATAGATCGATGGGATGCGAATAGAAAGTTCCCAATCAAAGGATTTAATCTGTGTGCGATCAGTGCAGACACTGCTGAAATTAGACCATCCACCACTATGGGAACCCTAAAAAAAGCTGCACCAATGTAGCAGCCTACCAGTCCCGCCATATCCAAGCCGCCTACCTTTGCTAGCACATCTAAAGGATCCTCTTTTTGCGGCTGATTGTATCGAATGGCACGGATGAGTATTTCTTTTTTTCTTTCATACCCTTCAGCTGTTAGCCCGCCACCCCTTCCTACCGCCTCTTGGGCAGAAGCTCCTGTCAAAACCATAGCCACTGCACTGGAAGAACTAGTATTACCAATACCCATTTCCCCTGTCCCCAACAAGTCACACCGGTTTTCTTGCACCAACAGTGCAACATGCTTGATGCCAACCTGAATGGCACGTTCCGCCTCTTCCCGAGACATGGCTGGACCCTTTGCAAAGTTATGGGTTCCATACAGGATCTTTTCAGAAAAAATCCCGGGTACCTCCACATCTGTCATAATTCCCACATCCACAATACGTACGACGGAACCTTCATGAGCGGATAAAACTCCAATCCCCGTAATCCCCTTGGTCATGTTCACTGTCTGCAAGTAAGTGATATCCTGAGGTGAACCCGAAACCCCTTCCTGGCAAATTCCATTATCCGCCGCCATTACAATGGTCACAGGATTATTAATGCGATTGATCACCTTTCCCGTAATTCCGGCAAGTTGTATCCCGATTTTTTCCAACTTGCCCAAACTGCCCAAAGGTTTCACCATTCCATCCATTCTAACCTCTGCCGCCTTCATTGCATCCCTGTTCAGCGGTTGAATTTCCAGTAACATCTTTTTATAATCAAAAGTAGAATTTTCCATCTTTTATCCACCCCAAATTTTTATTATTAATGATACTACTATACCATATTTTCGCCCATCCTATCAATAAAATCTTTCCGGCAGTACTCTTGATGACTGTCAGGCTAAACGTCTTTACAGCATAGCCTACCTCTCCGTGCCGGACTTCTGAGATATTCATGAGTACATTTTATATTTTTATATTATATATGTAATGTGTAATATGAAAAATATTTATTTTAATCAGAAAGAAACGGCGTGAATATCTCGTAGTGCCCCTTACGGAACCATACGATTTCAGGCTATGCGTCTTTACAGCATAGCCTACCTCTCCGTACCAGGGCACAGAGGGATATTCACGCCGTTTCTTTTCATTTTAACATTGATTTTTACCTCACTTTTTAATATAATAGAATACTATTAATATTTCATGGAGGTTTTCTTGCGTAAATTTACCAGAGGTTTTTTTAAGTTTTTACTGACGACAATTCTATTGATAACTATGGTTTATAGTTATTCAAAATATTTGGAACCTAACATGCTTAAAGTCAAAGAAATCCAATTGGAACCCTCTCCATTTTCCTTAAATGAACGAGAGTTGACCATCGCTGTTTTCTCCGACACTCATTTCGGTTATCATTATGATTTACAAGATTTTAACAAAGTAGTAGAAAAAATCAATGAAAAAAAACCGGATATAATCATATTTGCCGGTGACTTAATCGATAGCTTCAACCAGTTTCAAGGTGACGTTGAAGTTCTTTCCCAAGCATTAGCCAACATAAGAAGCACCTTTGGAAAGTTTGCCGTGTTTGGAAACCACGATTATGGCGGAGGTGCCGAGAGACAGTACACAACCATCATGGAGAGAGGTGGATTTTCAGTTTTAAAGAATGAATACTTTCCTATAGACTCTATGGGAATTGCCATTATAGGAATAGACGATTACCTCATTGGGTATGGAAAATCAGACATCGCCTCTTGGGCTCGACCAGACTTCTATAACATCGCTATTTCCCACGCGCCGGATGTGGTAGATGAGGTTATGGATTACAATATCGATCTCATGGTCTCAGGTCATACCCATGGCAGACAGGTAAACATTCCACCTCTGCAGTCTTATATTTTGCCGCCTATGGGAAAAAAATATCCCAAAGGCTTGTACACCTTTGAGAATCATCGAAATACGCTTCTTTACGTCAATTCAGGTCTAGGAACCACCCAACTTCCTGTTCGTTTCCTCTCTCCTCCAGAATTGACCTTTATTTCCCTACCCGCTTCTCTTCTTCATAATTAACCTCGCAGGTATTCATTAAAAATATGAAGATTGGAACTCCGATCAACAGACCCCAAACACCTAAATAATGTTCTCCTACCAATAAAATGATAAATACAAAACACACGGGAAGTTCCGTTTTACTGGACATGAGTTTCGGATTTAAAATATAGGCTTCTATAGTATGGATGAAAAGGATCATCACTACAACAGCTACAACTTTACTGATTCCTCCCACGTTAAAGGCTATGATACATAGTGGTATTAGAGAAATGATCACCCCTGCTACTGGAATCAATCCCAGAACAAAAATCATGACACCTAACCCAGCAATCTGTGGAAATCCTAGAATAGCCAACATAATCATGGACAAAATAGAGTTGATAAAAGCGATGGTAACCTGAACTTTCATCACTTTCCCAAAAGTTCTTGCAAAATTTCCACCAAATGTAATCAAATATTCGTAGATAGAGGATATTTTACTCTTACTTAAATTCACTCCGAATTTATGAATTTTTGCTTGCTCTAACAATATAAAAAAGCTTAGCAACATGGATAAAAAGAGATTTAGACCAAATCCTCCAACCCTTGTAGCTCCATTGGCGATAATTCCGCCTGCGTCCGCTATGTATTTATTGTAGTCAATATAAGGTAGAAACTCAGCCAGCCTTGGATCAATGGCCCTTCTGAACTCATTGATATTAAAGGATTTAAGCATATCCCCCAAAGCAACCACTTGGGTGGCCAACTTCGGGTAAACCGACATGACCAATAGGGTGATGGTCAACATGACTACCACATATAACAACGCCAATATTAAGCCGTTGGGTACTGGAAATGGTAAATGCTCTGAAATATGCCTTTGAATCAGCCGAAGCAAGTTATAGAATATAAAGGTAATTACAAAGGTAAGCAACACAATATCTAACATATACCAAATGGTAATCAATAATAGTCCTATGATAATCATGGATATCACTTTATCTTTTTGAGTAATTATGCCCATTATTTCTTCTTTCCTTGAATTAGTAAACTCAACATTAAAGCGTTTATGCCCTGTATCATGAAGAACACGCCCACCAATATAACAATAGCGATACCTGCTAAAATAGGATTATAAAAGGCATAGATCCCCGCCAAAGCACCTAGAATACCTACGGTAAACATCCATCCCCACCCTTTATCATCTTCCGATGCCTTTTTCTGGAGAGCCATCATAATCCTCATAATACTTGTAAATAAAATCCACATACCGAAAAATACAGGAACCATGGCGTCAGAAATTAGCTGGTTCGATAAGACGATTACACCTAAGATAGCAGTCAAGATACCGTCTACAACAATCCACCCACCCTTTTCCACTCTCTTGTCCATGGATAGATAAAAAAAGATTTGGCTACATCCCGATATGAGCATCACCGATCCAATTATAAATGCCAAAGATAAGAATAAGGTCCCCGGATTCGCTAGGCACCATACTCCCGTCAGCATTAGCAATACACCTACAACTATAGTAACTATTTTCATTAGTAAATCCTTTCCAAGACTTATACACTTATACAAGCTGTATAAATTATAATAATTATAGTGGTAAACGGGTCATTAGTCAACTATAAATTGCCATCTGACAGGAGTGTCAAGGAATTCCACTATCCTATGTGAGATCTGGCTTGCCTCTTGCAAATTGTGGGTAACCATTAGAACGGTATTCCCATAATTCCTCCAATTCTCACTCAACCTTTCAATCACCCTCCCATGCAACTTGGGATCTAAACCCTTAAAGGGTTCGTCTAGCAACAGTATATCTCCTCTCCTCACCTTGGTAAAGCACAAGGCCCTGGCAATAGCTACCCGCCGCTGCATCCCTCCACTCATTTCTGAAATATACATTTTCTTTGAATGTGTAATTTCCAAAAGCTCCAAGACCTCCTCCAAGACTTCCTCAGTCCTTTGAGACCGATTTAACACCAATCGGATATTTTCTTCCGCACTGAGCCAAGGAAGCAAACGATCCTCTTGAAAGACATAGGAAAAAGAGCTTTTCTCTAAGCCCTTTACAAATCCACTCCTGTAAGGTAAAATTCCAGCTAAGATTTTTAAAAAAGTGCTCTTGCCACAACCGGAAGCACCAACTATGGACGTGATTTCATGAGGGGCAAAGGAAATACTAAAGTCCTTAAAAATTAAAGACTTACCGTAACCTTGATATAAATTTTTAACTTCTATCATGAATATACCTCTTTGTGCTAAGCTGCATTTTATCGTTTATTAAAAATCTAACTATTTTTTCAAAAATTACACTCAAAAATAAGATGGCAATCACCCAAGCAAACAACTCCTCTGTGTTTAAGTAAACCTTTGACTCTAAAAGTTGATATCCTAGAGAAAATTTAGGGCTGCACAAAACCTCTGCCGCAACTACTGTTTTCCAGGACAATCCGCAGATCAGATTGAGTGCGGCATTAAAATAGGAAAGCACCCCCGGTAGATAGAGATAAAGAATTTGCTTTTTCAAAGGGACCTGATAGACGTGAGCCATTTCTAAAAATTCTTTGTTTAAGCGATCCAATCCTTCCAACACGTTGGTATACACCACGGGAAAACACATGAGAAAGCAAACGAATATGGGCACATTTGCTGCTCTGACCCAAAGCAACACAAAGATAATCACCGCCATTACAGGAATGGTCTTTAAACCGTTCATAAGAGGTCTTAAAAATTCTCGTAAGGCTACTATAAAATATGATCCTATTGCAGCCATAATCCCCAATAGAGCCGACAAAAAAATACCCACTATCACACGATATAACGTTGCCAATAGATTAACGTAGAAGGTTCCAGTTCCCATCAATTCAATCAAGGTCATAAAAGAAACTATGGGTGATGGCAGCAAAAGGTTGTTATCAAGCCATTTGCTCAAAAGACCCCAAAGAGTTATCCAAATGAAAATATTGAATATGTATATGGCAAGTTTATTTGATTTCATAGTAGAAGTTTTCATCTGGCAGTTTTCCTCCTATAGACTTTGGATCAAAGGAATTCAAAATATCATAGAAGCCCTTCAGCTCCTCTTTTCCATTTTCTCCTGTCAAAAATACCATATTGCATTTGGGTATTGCTTTCTCCGCTATCTTTTTATCCGAAAGAATTTCAAATTCAAAGATTAATTCAGAGCCTTCCTGTGGATGTTCATTCACCTTAACCACTGAATCGGAATATGAAACCATGAATACTTCCACCATCTTTGGGTTGTTTTCTACAAAGCTTTTTTGAGCTAAAATCACCCCCATGGGAAGAGACTTTCCTTCGATTTCCTGCCATTCATGATTCAGATCTATGGAAACCGTAACATTTTCCTTCTTCATAGTTGCCACAGTGACAAAAGGTTCTGGTAATAAAGCTACCGCTCCCTCTTCTGACATCAAAGCCGTCATTACATCCGTGTGATTGGCCATCCATTGAATATCAAAGTCCTGATCTCCATTGATGCCATAGTGATTCAATATGTACTGCAGGATATATTCCGGCGCGCTTCCCTTCCCGCTTGCATAGATCTTCTTACCTCTTAAGCCTTCCACATGCTCTAAGGTTGTACCATTTTCTACAAGATACAATACTCCCAAAGTATTGACACCTAGACAAATTACTTCACCTTGAGTTTTCTCGTACAGAACTGCCGCAAGATTAGAAGGAACCGCCGCAATATCCACCTCTCCGGTGATTATCTTGGAAACAATTTCATCGGGGTTTTGATATAGATTGACCATATAACGGTCAGGCTCTTCCATCAGATAAACCATCCCCATACCTGTAGGACCCTTCAGCGCTGCTATTTTAATCGGTTCATCAGGCTTGGTCACTTGCTGCTGACCACATCCCATAGCAAGGAAAGCCAAAAGAATGAGGGTTACTGCTAAAATTGTTATATTTTTTACCGTTTTCATATTGAAGTCCTTTCTTTCACATTTTGTACTGGTAAGTGGAATTTGATTATTGTATAATATATAAATATAAATAAATAAAATAATGTAAGGTGACGTTATGAAAAATATAATGGTTTGCGTAACCCAACAAAAAACCTGTGAAAGGTTAATCCAGTTTGGTTATCAGCTTTTGGAAAAAAGCAAAGAAAAGAATGCCGGAGAACTATTCATCATCCATGTAGCTCACTACCAATTCAACTTTCTTGGCAATAGCAAAGAAGGTGTTGCTTTAGAATATCTATATGAAAAAGCCTTAGAATTTGGAGCCAATCTCACTGTAGTTCGCTCCAACGATGTTATTGCAACCTTAGCCGATTTGATTCATAAAAATAAAATTACCCATGTGGTGGCCGGAGCCTCCGGGGATGCTCAAAGCAACACAAATATGATGACCAAGCTACAGGAATCCATATCGGAAACCGTGGAGCTGATCATCGTACCTTGATTAAATGTCCTTACCGACTATGTGAATACTCATCCTGTTTGTATTTCCCTCAACACCTACAGGCAGACCTGCAGTAATGACGATGATATCCCCATTGTGGATTAAACTATGAGCAATTCCCTTATGCGCTGACGCCCGAAAAAGTTCATCTGCAGAGCCTTTTGCCTCCATGACCATGGGATAGGTACCCCATACCAAAGATAGTCGTCTGGCAACGCCTTCAGACATTGTAAATGCGATAATCGGTGCCTTTGGTCTGAACTTAGAAACCACGGATGCCGTATATCCTGATGAAGTAGGTGTCAGTATGGCTTTCGCCTTCAGCCCATAGGCACTGGTGCAAGTTGCATAACCTATCGCATTGGTAATGCTCTCATTTCTGTCAGGCATCTGATCCGCTAACAATTTTTCATAATCTAAGCTTTCCTCTGCAGTTTCCGCAATCTCCATCATCCTCGTAACAGCTTCTACCGGATATTTCCCCGCAGCCGTTTCACCGGAAAGCATGATTACATCCGTACCGTCAAAAATTGCATTGGCCACATCCGCCACTTCTGCTCTGGTGGGTCTTGGGTTTCTCATCATAGAATCCATCATCTGAGTGGCAGTAATTACAAACTTACCCATTTTATTGCATTTTTTTATAATCTTTTTTTGGTAGATAGGTACATTCTCTGCCGGAATTTCCACTCCCAGGTCTCCTCGAGCCACCATGACTCCATCTGAAGCCTTGATGATTTCATCTATATTATCTACACCTTCTTTATTTTCAATCTTAGCAATAATTCTGATATGGGAAGCCCCTCTGTCGTTTAATAGCCATCGCATCTCTTCAATATCCGAAGCCTTGCGCACGAAAGAAGCAGCAATGAAGTCTACATCCTGTGAAATGCCAAACTCTATATCTGCCTTGTCTCTCTCTGTAATTGCAGGAAGCTTTACCTTTACGCCCGGTACATTGATGCTTTTATAGTCCTTTAACTCTCCACCATTCTTCACGGTGCAAACTAACTCCCGACCTCTAATTTCCTTAATTTCCATGGCCACAAGTCCATCATCTATGAGCACCGTATCTCCCACTTTCACGTCTGCAATGAGACCTTCATAGGAAATGCTGCACTTCTCTTCGTTCCCCATCACATCCTCAGTAGTAAGGATAAAGGTTTGACCCTCCGTTAAAGTTACAGTTCCTTCTTGGAATTTTCCCGTCCTGATTTCAGGACCTTTGGTATCTAAAATAATGGAAATGGGTAACCCCAGTTCCTCTCTGATTTCCTTTACCAAATTCATCTTTTTTTCGTGTTCTTCATGGGTTCCGTGAGAGAAGTTAAATCTCGCTCCATTCATTCCTGCCCGCATCATTTGCGTTAGGATATCCCTATTATCACTTGCTGGACCAATTGTGCATATAATTTTTGTCTTTTTTAATAAAGTACTTAATTTCATTTGTTTCATTATTACCTCCTGAGAGTTAGGATCTTTTTATGGTACATGGACGAAATTGACATCTGCTAAAACAGCATCCGCAATATTGTCCGCGTGATCTCCCACTCTTTCTATATTATGGATAATATCAGAGTAAATAACCGTCAACTCCGGTGAACATTTTCCCTGATTTAATCTCTTCATATGATTTTCTCTTAAAACTTCTTCTAATACATCCAACTTGTCTTCCAATTTCTTAACGTTTCTGGCAAGGTCCTCATCGCCCTTTTCCAAAGCTTCAAAAGCATATGCCACAAGGGTTCCGGCCCTGTCAAAGGCATCGGCAAGCTCTGTCTTTGCCTCTTCAGAAAACACATATTTCTTATCATTTTTCATCAGTGCAAATTCAGCAATGTTGGTACAATGGTCTCCAATTCTTTCAATATCACTAGCAACATGCATCAAGCCCCTGATTCTCATAGCCTGCTGCTCTGTCAATTCCGCCACAGTGGAGATGGAAGACAGGTATTTCACCGTAGCATCCTGAAGGATGTCTACCGTATCTTCCGTTTCTAAAACTCGCTGAGTAGCCTTTACATCTCCCTCTAGGAAACCCTTCTTCGCATCGTGAATCATGGTAGAGGCAAAGGATGCAATCCTAGAAAGCTCGCTGGTGGCCAAATGGATGGCAAATACCGGCTGATTTAAAATTTTAGTATCTAAATACATAGGGGTTCTATCATTTAACTCAACTTCCTGACCAGGTAATATTTTCGTTACGATTTTAACCAGAAGCCAAATAAAGGGCAGCCACATTATGGTATTGACGACGTTGAAAGTTGTATGGGCATTTGCGATTTGTCGCGCAATAATTTCAATTTCCGGTCCCTTTGGTGAAATGTAAGCCACAAACTTGGCAAAGACCGGTACAAACCATATAAAGATTAAGGTTCCTGTCACATTAAAGACAGTGTGTGCGATGGCGGTTCTCTTTGCATTAACAGTAGCGCCTATGGTTGCTAGTAGTGCCGTTATAGTAGTACCGATATTGTCGCCAAAAAGGATAGGCAGCGAACCCTGAAGACCGATGATGCTGGTCACTCCGTCGGGACCCGATTGAGAAGCTAAGTTCTGCAATACTGCAATCGTCGCACTGCTGCTCTGAACCAAAACGGTCATTCCGGTGCCCAACAGTACCCCCAAAGCCGGTATGTTTTGCACGTTGATCATCATATCTGCAAAGACAGGAGAGGCTGCCAATGGTTTCATGACCCCACCCATGGTATTAATCCCTATAAATAAGAGACCGAAAGCAAATATGGTTTGACCCACATGATTAATCTGCTCTTTTTTAAAGAAGAAATATAAGACAAATCCGATTACCACGATAGGCCATATATAGTCGCCTATTTTAAAAGCGATCAGCTGTGCTGTAATGGTAGTACCGATATTGGCCCCCAAAATAATGCTGATGGACTGTGGCAAGTTCATCAAACCTGCACTGACAAACCCGATTACCATGACCGTAGTTGCACTGCTACTCTGAAGTACCGCTGTAGTCAGGGCACCGGCCAGTATGCCGATTAATGGATTTTTGGTGAGCATCGCCAGTATACTTCTCATTCTTTCCCCTGCTGCCTTCTGTAACCCTTCGCTCATTAAATTCATCCCATAAATAAAGATGGCCAACCCCCCAAGTAGTCCAAACACAATTTGTACAGTCTCATTGCTCATGGTTTCTGTCTTTCCTCCTCTTGAAAAAGCACTGCTCTGTATACACAGGGTCAAAGCAGTGCCAGTTTATATCGATAATATATCTGCTAACTTCATAAATGAATCATCAACGATCCGTTTTGTATTTAATGCTTCCCTTAAGTCATAGTGTACGATTTCAGCTCCTGATATACCGATGGCCTTACTCTGACTGCCATCCCTCAGCAATTCAACAGCTTTTTCCCCCATTCTGCTAGCTAACATCCTATCTCTGGCTGTGGGAGAACCACCTCTTTGAGTGTAACCTAAAACCACCACTTTTGTTTCCATGCCTGTTCTCTCTTCGATGGTTTTTGCCAGTTCATCCGAAGACATATCCACACCCTCAGCTCTTACGATGATATTGTGCAGCTTCCCTCTGTTTCTGCCTTGAATTAACTTTCTACAAATTTGATTGATATTCACAGGAATTTCTGGAATTAATATGCTTTCTGCCCCACCTGTCAATCCAGCATATAAAGCGATATCTCCGCAATGCCTCCCCATTACCTCTATCACAGTGGTTCTTTCATGAGAAGAAGAGGTATCCCTAATATTTCCAAGAGCGCTAAGCACTGTATTGACAGCTGTATCAAATCCGATGGTGAAATCGGTGTAAGCCAAATCGTTATCAATAGTACCGGGGATTCCCATCACCGTAATTCCCTCTTCTGCTAGTTTCAACCCTCCTGTAAAGGATCCATCACCGCCGATTACCACAAGTCCCTCAATCTCAAAGTTTTCCAACATCCCTAATGCCTTTTTAAAACCTTCAGGTTCCATAAAGCTTTTGCTCCTGGCTGTTCTTAAGATGGTTCCCCCGCGCTGAAGAATATCTGAAACGGAAGAGGTCTTCATCTCTTCCAACTCACCGTGAATCAGTCCCTCGTAACCACGTTCTATGCCATATACCTGCATGCCCTCAAAAATTGCACACCTTACCACAGAACGAACGGCAGCATTCATACCCGGTGCATCCCCTCCGCTGGTCAATACGCCAATCTTTTTCATGTTTTTACCTCCATGGTTAATCAAAATTATCCACGCTAAGTATATCACGTTCTTTTCTGACTGCCAATTATTTTTTCTAATTTCGCAAAAAATACTTCATCTGGCATAATCCATAGATTTTCTTTTGTTCTGTATTTGTTTCCCGAGCCTTCCGCTACGATGACTACAGGAGTGCTTCCCTTGTGATTCATCAATAACTCCTTAATAATTGGCAGAGTCTTTCCTTCATTCAATTCCGCAGGTATGGATATAATCAGAGGCTTTTCCTTGGGCTTTTGTTCATTTTTTGTTTCTATATCATTTAAAGCATTAATATCCAAAATTCGGTCTGCTAGTATTTTAGGCTGTTCATCTTCTTTAAAGTTTACAGTACCTTTCACCGCTACAACTTTATCTTCAGCTAACAATTCACCGTATTTTTCAAAAATATTTGGAAATACGATTACCTCGATGGTTCCAAATAAGTCTTCTAGATTTATGAAAGCCATCATCTTTCCACTTTTGGTGATCAATTTCTTCCTTGCCGTAATAATGCCTGCTATGGTTACTGAATCACCATCCTTAACACTGCCTGCAAACTCAGATTCGTTGGCGTGTATCAGTTCCTCTGAGGTTGCCGTAACCACCCTATTGATGGACTCCGCATAGTCTGCCAGTGGATGCTCTGTCAAGTATACTCCTAGCATTTCTTTCTCCATGGCCATAAGCATGTCCTTATGAAATTCCGTGACCATTAGATGATTGTCTTCCAACTTCCCTGAATTCATTACAGCGCTGTTCAGTTGGAAAAGGTCCAACTGCCCTTCGATGGTCTTCCTGTAGTTGTTTTGAGCAGATTCAATCAAATCTTCATAAATGCCCAATAATAGGGATCTACTTTTCCCCAAACAGTCAAAGGCCCCCGCCTTAATGAGGCTTTCCACCGCCTTTTTATTGATATATTGTATCGCTATATTGTTGATAAACTGGGAAAATTCCTGAGGAATGCCATGTTCTTCCCTCATGGCGATAATGGCATCGATCACCCCTTCACCTACATTTTTTACGCCCAACAACCCAAACCTGATCTTTCCATCCTTCACGGAAAACTTTTTATGGCTCTCACCTATGTCCGGAGGCAAAACAGGTATTTTCATCTCATTACAGTTTCTAATATATTTAGCAATTTGGCCGGAGTCTCCTATGACGCTGGTCATGAGGGCCGCCATAAATTCTACCGGATAATAGGTTTTTAAAAAAGCTGTTTCGTAAGCTAAAACCGCATAAGCCGCCGCATGGGATTTGTTAAAGGCATATTCTGCAAAGCTGATCATCTGATTGAAAATATCCTTGGCTATATCCTCAGGAATGCCGTTCTTAACGCAACCCCTTAACTCTTCTTCCCCGTTCTCAGCCCTCTTTCCAAAAACAAAGTACTCCTGCTCTTTCAGCATGACATCTCGCTTTTTCTTACTCATGGCACGCCTGACCAAATCGCTTCTCCCATAGGAATACCCGGCCAAATCCCTTACAATCTGCATGACCTGCTCCTGATACACCAAACATCCGTAGGTCACAGAAAGGATAGGCTCCAGCTTCTCATGGGTATATCGCACCCTGAAGGGGTTCTTCTTATTTTCAATGTACGTGGGAATCGATGCCATAGGACCTGGTCTAAACAGTGAAATTCCCGCCACCACATCCTCAAAGCAGTCGGGTTTTAAGTTTTTCATAAATTGTGTCATGCCTGAGCTTTCCAACTGAAATATCCCTTGGGTATTTCCGCTTCCAATCAGCTCATACACCTTGGGATCATCATAGGAAAGCTTTGCAAAATCAATGGTAACTCCATGATTTCTTTCTATGAGGTCCAGGGCATTCCGAATGACCGTTAAATTCCTGAGCCCTAGAAAATCCATTTTTAAGAGACCTAATTCTTCTATGGTGCCCATGGTAAACTGTGTACTGATGCCTTTGTCAGCCAAATAAAGGGGAACATAGTGATTGATATCCTCTTTGGAAATAACCACTCCTGCCGCGTGGGTGGAAGCATGACGAGGCATTCCCTCCAACGCCTTGGCAGTATCGATCAGCTCCCTTACCTTCCTTTCATTTTCGTAAGCAGTTTTTAGCTGAGGGGAAATTTCCAAAGCCCGTCCCAAAGTCATGTGAAGATCAAATGGGATGGCTTTGGCAATGACATCCACCTCTCCATAGGGCATGTTCAAAGCTCTGCCCACATCTCTGATGGCCGCCTTAGCTTTCATGGTACCAAAAGTGATGATTTGGGCTACCTTCTCTGTTCCATATTTTTCAATTACATACTGGATGACTTCCTGCCTACGTTCATAACAGAAATCGATATCGATATCCGGCATGCTAATTCTTTCGGGATTTAAGAAACGTTCAAAAATCAATCCATATTTAATGGGGTCTATATCCGTTATCCTTAAGGCATAAGCCACGATGCTTCCCGCCGCTGAACCCCTACCCGGTCCAACCATGATGTTGTTTTCCTTGGCATAGTTGATGAAATCCCATACGATAAGGAAGTACTCTATGTATCCCATGCTTTCGATGGTGGATAATTCATATTCTAATCGTTGTCGCAGTTCCTCTGTAATAACTCCATACCTGTAGGTCATCCCCTCTTCGCAGAGTTTTCTCAGATAACCTTCCTTTGTCATTCCCTCTGGAGCTGCAAATTCCGGTAGGTGGATTTTCCCAAACTCGAACTCCACGTTGCATCGCTCTGCAATTTTAGTGGTATTTTCGATGGCTTCCGGAATATCCGCAAACAATTTCATCATTTCATCTTCTGATTTCAGATAGAATTGATCGTTGGGAAACTGCATGCGATCGTCGTCATCCACTGTCTTTGCCATCTGAATGCACATCAATACATCGTGAACTTTGGCATCCTTTTGATGAATGTAGTGGACGTCATTGGTTGCCACAAAGGGGATATCCGTCTCCTCTCTCAACCTTTTCATGTAAGGCAAAATCTTGCGCTCTTCTTCTAAAAATTGATCTTGTAGTTCCAGAAAAAAATTGCCTTTACCAAAGATTTCAAGCAATTCTATAACTTCCCGTTTTGCACCATCGTAGTCATCACGGAGAAGCTTTCTCTGCACGTCACCTGCCAGACATGCGGAAAGGGCAATAATACCGCTGTTGTGTTTTCTTAAAAGATCCTTGTCCACCCTTGGCTTATAGTAAAATCCCTCTGTAAATCCGGCAGAAACGATTTTCATGAGATTTTCGTAACCTTCCTGATTTTCAGCCAATAAAATTAAATGCCCTTGATGTTTGTCCTTTTCTACCTCCTTTTGATGCATGGTTCTTGCGGCTGTATAGACCTCACAGCCGATAATCGGCTTGATGCCATGTTCCTTGGCGACCTTATAAAAATCAATGACACCAAACATGACCCCGTGATCCGTAATGGCCACAGAGTCCATATTCAGTTCCTTCAGACGCACCATCAGATCTTTAATCCTGGTGGCTCCATCCAACAAACTGTATTCCGTATGTAAATGCAAATGTGTAAATGCCATAATTCCCTCAATATTACTATGATAAAAAATGTTTGTTCGCTTTATATTATAACATTTTTAATATTAAAATCCCATAAAAAATATTTTGAAAAAAGGATATAGGAACATCCCCCTATATCCTTTTAATGACTATAAACTTTAATTAGTCAAATGTAATCTTATCTTCTAATAAAAAGTGATAAATTTAATGGTGTAGAAGTCACATGCAAGAGCTGCACCGGTTTCTGTTTCTTTTAGAATGATATAATTGATTCCTACAGCCATCAAGATTCCCGTCTTGATTACCATAGTATTGCTTCCAATTAAAAATTCTACTTGAGTCATTTTACCGATTTGTGTTCTTAAAAAGCCATTTAAGTATTGAATATCATTATAACTTAACATCTCCTGATATCCTTCAGGCAATAAAGGATTGATCGGCACTGCAAATATAGGTGCATTTGTAAACATCTCACTGGCAGGCGGTAAGTTTACTTCTGGTAAACCTTCATCCGCTAACATCTGGGGAAATGCATTTAAATTATTGTGTGCATTCTTTAACATTTGATCATACGGAATTTGTTTTATCAACTTTGGCATCTCATAAGTAGGTGTAGTACTGGGAGGGTCAGTATTCAATTTTACCACCGCAGGAGCGGTACCATTAGAACAATTTGAACATTTAATCATTTTAAGCTCTCCTTATTTGTTTTAAAATTTGAATTATGTGCTTGCATATTTTTCGGTTGGGATGTAAAAGCAGTGGTCACCTACTCGATTATGAATAATACCAATGCCTCCCGGGGGGAAGTACGACGGACATGTGGGCGAAAAAGGATTAAAGAAAAACAATGAATTATCTACACCATTTAGCCTATTCCCCGCCAGTGCCCAATCCGCTATCTCATAATGGATCTCGGTGGGATTCATGTTGTAAATATTTTGATTGTTTGGTTTACCTTTATCCACAGTCCTGGCACATGTGAATTGTCCCGGTTGAAAGATAATATTTCGTACATTTCCGCCTTCACTTACTCTCGCGAATTCACCTATATCAGCATTGGTTCGGTTCATCACGACAGTGGCCACCGCACGCATACCGTCATCACCTTCCCCTCCCGCCTCACATTGAATCAGCCTAGCAAATAACTCTCGATTATCAAAGGGCATACAATCACCTCATTTTAGTATAATAACTAGTTTTCCTAAAATCATAGTATGAATCACATTAAGCAAAGGTTCTTACATTTTTTAACTGTTTTAATGAATATAATCGAAACTTCTATATATCTTTATTTACAAAGTTTAAAATGTTTTTAATTTTATCTATAATTTATTTATAAGTTTTAAATCTTAATAATTGAAAAAATATTTTAAAAAATTCTATTGAAATCTTTAACTAATCTTTAAAATGCTCTGTTAGAATAACAATGAAGCATCTGCGATGATAACGGTATAAGTTATTTTTTTAATTTAAGCTTCAAAGGTCTTAAAATAAATAAACAAGTAAAAAGGCGGCTTCGCCACATTAATGCGGGTACTCCTGCAAATTTAGTCGGTAACCTTTTTTGATATTCAAAAAGCTATAGAAAAAGATTAAGAGGAGGGTAACATGTCACTGATATTAGGAATGGATACAGGCGGAACCTATACGGATGGCGTTTTAATCAACAGTAAAACCAAGGAAATTCTTTTCAAGGCAAAAGCACTGACCACAAAGGAAGACCTGACTATAGGAATAGAAAATTGCATTAGAAATATGAAGTGCAACGACTTTTCACAGGTTCAGTTAGTCTCTCTCTCCACTACCTTGGCTACCAATTCCCTTGTAGAAGGTCGAGGAGGCAAAGTCGGTCTGATACTCATGGGAGATGAGTTGCAGGAAGAAATCCCTGTCGAGTTATGGGGACGTGTAAAGGGAAAATTTGATATTATGGGAGGACTTCAAGAGGAGCTGGATGTTGAGCAGGCCAAAGAATTACTGGAAAGCTTCCGAGGCAAGGTACAAGCCGTAGCCATTTCAGGTTACGCCAGCGTACGAAACCCCAAGCACGAGCAAATATTAAAGAACTTGGCAGAAGGTTCGTTGCATATACCCGTGGTTTGTGCCCACCAATTGACCTCTGCTCTAGGTTTTTATCAGAGAACGGTAACCGCGGTGCTAAACGCAAGACTCATTCCCGTCATATATAGTCTAATCACCTCGACCAAAACCGTATTAGAAAAAAATTCCATAAAGGCACCCATCATGATGGTAAAGGGTGACGGTACTTTGATGCCGGAAACGTTAGCTATGGACAAACCCATTGAAACCATTTTATCCGGTCCTGCAGCTAGTGTTATCGGCGGTGCTTTCCTTACAAAAAAGAAGGATGCATTGATTTTAGATATGGGAGGAACTACCACTGACATTGCCCACATTCAAGATGGAGCTGTAAAGATAAAAAAAGAAGGAGCTAAAGTGGGAGGATGGTTTACAAGAGTTCAAGCTGCTGAAATTTCTACCTTTGGTCTTGGTGGAGACAGCCACATATTCTTAAATTCTGCAGGAAAAATAGAAATTGGACCTGAAAAAGTCATTCCCCTCAGCTTGGCAGGACGTGACTTCCCAAACTTGCTGTATGAAATGAGAAGCTTTAAGCGCCACGGTGAATATAAATCCTACTCCCCTCAGGAAACGGATTGTTATATACTGCTAAAAATTCCCGATTCCCCGTTACAAAATATAGAGCAGAGTGTCTTAGACATTCTCCGGGATGGTCCTCACAGCTTGAGCCATATTGCAGGTCTATTAAACAGGGCACCGGAGACTATGGATATGACACCTTACATCAAGCAAGGTATTCTTAACAGAATTTCCATGACACCTACCGACGTCCTTCACGTGCAGGGAAAATATACAGAATGGAACCAAGACATTGCCGGTGTAGGAGCTGAAATTCTCTCCAAAAGAATGGAAATACCTATAGAGCAATTTTTACGTCGAGTGGAAAAATTGATGGCAAAAAAGATTTGTATGGTCACACTGCAAAGCATTGCAGATTTCGAAAGTCATAACATTCAGCTAGATCAAAGCAACGAGGTTATTTATTTATTAAATAAGGTATTGGAGAATCAGGGCAATGAATTGCTCAAAGTTGGGTTATCCCTTGAAAAACCCATTATTGCCATCGGAGCTCCCGCGTCAGCTTGGACATCAGGATTAAAGGAAAGGTTAGATGGAAACGTCATCATCCCAGAACATGCAGAAGTTGCAAATGCCATAGGTGCCGCCGTCGGTCAGATTATGGAGGTGGTAGATCTTCTGATCAGTCTTGATCCGGGTGGAAAGAGCTACATTCTGAATATGCCTTGGGATCGAAAACTTTATGCCACCCTGGATGAGGCTATGTTTTATGCTGTTCACGAAGGTAGAAAACACATAGAAAGCATCCTGTTTGGTGCAGGATGCAATCGCTGTGAAATTTTGGAGGAATTCCACGATATTATGGTCGAACTTAAGGAAAATGAAGCTCAGGTCTTAATGGGCAAAAAGGTGAAAATTACCGGCATCGGTAAGCCCATCTTATAACGCCTTTAGGACTTTGTCCTGAAGAGCATGTGGCTCAGTTGTTTTCCGTCAAAGGGAATCAAAGGGAATAAATATGGGGTTCCTAACAGAGATTTTGTAAATGCCATTATCAATAGGAAGATGACAAAAGCAGTAATTACACCCCACAACCCATATACGGCTACCCCTATGATCATGAGTATGCGCATAAACTTTATTGCATAGGACAACTCAATGCTTGGGTTGGTAAAGCCCCCCAGTGCTACCACTGCCATACATAATATGGTTTGAGGAATAAACCATCCCGCTGTAATGGAAAACTCCCCTAAAATTAACGCACCTATTACAGATAGGGACATGCCTAAAGAGCTTGGTGTATTTAGAGATGCTAGCTTCAGTGCATCTATGGCAATTTCTAATAAGATAAATTGTAAGAATAGAGGTATGGAATACCCTTCATCCGGTGCTAAAAAGTGCAGGTATTCAGGCACCGCCACATAGTTTTCAGCTATGAGCAGATAAACAGGAGTCAGAAACATGATGATTAACATATTTAAAGTTCTGACCAACCTAAAATAGTTTCCTGTGATAATGGGGAAATAGTAGTCGTCCACATCTTGCATGAAATCAAATAGGCAAGTTGGAAGCATCAGTGCAGTTGGGCTATTATCAGTAAAAATTACGATTTTTCCTTCTGTAAGGTGTGCCGCTACCACATCCGGTCTTTGTGTGTATCTAACCTTTGGAAAAGGGCTTATGTGTCCTCGCCCCCCTAATGCCTCCACTAAGCTTTGATCTCCTACAGTTAGACTTTGAACCTTTATTTTTTTAATTTTTTCTATGATCTTGTCCACTTGCTTTTGATCTGCCACACCATCTATATATCCTAATGCAACATCAGTTTTCGTCTTTTCTCCTACGTTAAACACTTTAAAGATTAGCTTAGGATCCCTGATTCTCCTCCTTACCATGGCAGTGTTAAAGATTAAAGTTTCAACAAATCCATCCTTGGCACCTCGCAAGCTCTTTTCTTTTTCCGGCTCTGCAACAGACCTTACTGGATAAGTTCTGACGTCTATGACAATGGCGTCGGCATAACCGTCAATTAACATGACGGTCTGTCCCGACAACACCCATTTAACCATATTTTCAATATTGTTTTCTTTGATTACCTCAATATATGGAATTTGATTTTTAATGAAATCTAAAGCTGTATGATACTCATCCATTTCTTTAGACGTTATTTGAAAAAATCTTGTCATTAGATATTGCATAATTTCATCTTTAGTAAACGCATCTATATAGTAGAAGTAAACTTCTTTACCTCCCACTATGATATTTCGTTCTACCATGTCAAAGGTTTTTCCGATGGGCAAAGATGCCCGTAATTGGGTAACATATTCCACAAATTTATTTTCCATCTAAAATACTCCTAAATAGATTTTTAGCATCTACCTTTTCCCCTACAGGACTAGGTACTTGCTCTTATAAAACGAAACTGTATCTCATAAGAGTATTATATCCGCTGGAGTATTTTTCATACAAAAATCATGAATTTGGAATGAAATTCTGCAATAGATCTATCCGATTAAATTTCTTTCCATTTTTTCTTTTCGCAGGTCATCAATGAGGATTCTACCCTTTATCTCCTTATTGTGCAAAGTATGGATGATATCCTTTACGGTTACAATGGAGAATGTGTTGATTTGAAACCGATCTCGTATCTCTTCAATCGCGGTCTTTTCACCTTGCCCTTTTTCCATTCGATCAACACTGATAATCAACCCAGCTAAATTTATTTCAGCCGTTTCTTTTAACAGAGGGACGCTCTCCCTGACAGCAGTTCCGGCAGTGATTACATCCTCCACCATTAAAACTGTATCCCCCGGTTTCAACTGGTAACCTACCATGGAGCCACCTTCACCGTGATCCTTTTGTTCCTTTCGGTTAAAGCAATAATTTACATTCTTTCCATAAGAGGAAAACAAAGCCATGGAAGTGGCTACCGCAAGAGGTATACCCTTATAGGCAGGTCCAAAAAGTGCTGTAATATCTTCTGCTAAATTTCCTTTTTTTATATTTTCCACAATGCAGGAGGCATAAAAATTCCCCAATCGAGTTATTTGTTCTCCCGTCTTATAGTTCCCTGTATTGATAAAGTAGGATGTAGGTCTTCCACTCTTGGTAATAAAGTCACCAAAGGTTAAAACCCCTGACTCTACCATAAATTGGATAAACTCTTCTTTGTAATTCATATTTTCCCTCATTTCTTTAAGATTGCAAATGAATATTGGTTAGATTTATATAATACAAGCACCTTTGTTCCTATCCTACAAAAGATTCTTGAATTTCCTTGATGTTTTTAAATCCTTGTCCCACCATATAATTCTCCATTTCTTGTAAAATGCGGATAGGTGCCGTAGGATCGACCAGAGCTGCAGTTCCTACAGAGACAGCATCCGCACCGGCCATAATAAATTCAACCACATCCTCACCTTTCGTAATTCCACCCAGCCCAATTATTGGAATTTTTACAGCTCTGCGAACCTGATAGACCATCCTTACTGCCACAGGCAAAATTGCCGGTCCTGAAAGCCCCCCCAAACCATTGGCCAATACAGGTTTCTTTCTGTATACGTCGATTTTCATACCCAGCAGTGTATTGATGAGTGAGAGGCAGTCGGCTCCCTCACTTTCTACCGCCTTTGCAATCTCTGCAATATCCGTCACATTTGGAGTAAGTTTGATGACGATTGGTTTTCTACTTCTCTTTTTTACCTCTTTCGTCACCTTTGCGGCCATTTGCGAGGATGTTCCAAAGCCGATTCCTCCCTCCTTTACGTTGGGGCATGAAATATTAACCTCCATCATATGAATATCTGTCTCGCTTAATTTCTCTACCACTTCACAGTATTCCTCTATGGTTTTTCCGGCTACATTTACGATAATGGGGGTATTTGCCTCTAATAATTCAGGCAGTTCTTCTCGAACAAAGTACTCCACCCCATTGTTCTGTAAGCCTACAGAATTTAGCATTCCCCCATAGCTTTCTGCAATTCTGGGGGTAGGGTTTCCCTGCCATGGCTCACTGGCAACACCTTTGGTGATGAGAGCACCCAACTTAGACACGTCATAATATTGACCACTAGCCTCTAAGGAAAAAGTACCGGATGCGGTAGTAATTGGGTTTTTCATTTGAATACCACAAAGGTTTACAGATAAATCAATCATTCCAAATCACATCCTTTCCCATAAATACAGGTCCGTCTTGGCAGACTTTTTTCAAAGCTACCTTCCGACCTGAAGCTTGATCTAAAAAGCTAATCTCATCACCGGCAGAGGCTTCTACCTTGCAGGTGCATCCTACACATGCCCCGTATCCGCAACCCATACGTTCTTCTATGGATACTTGGATGGGGATTCTGCTATCTTGATTGGAACAATGTTCTGTCAGACTTTCCAACATTTTTTTAGGACCACAGGCAAAGTAATAGTCTCCGCACACATCCAACTCTTTAATAAGTTCCAACACATTCCCCCGGTAACCCGTAGAGCCGGAATCTGTCGCTACAAAAACTTGGTGGCAGTGGGTTTTTATCTCCTCTATTAAAAAACCCTCATCTCTGAAACCTAATACCGCTGTTAATTTTACATCCATTTTTTTATAATTAAATTTTTCCCGTAATCTCTTAGCAAGCTCCACCAAAGGTGGAACTCCTATTCCACCACCAACAAGAACTACTTCTTTGACAGGATTCTCTTTATTTTGATAAAATTTATAGAACTCGTCTAATATAAAACCATTACCATTTGGACCGTTGATTATCAAAGAATCCCCTTGTGAATACTTCGATAGTTCTGTCGTACCCTTCCCTACGATTCCGTAAACCAAAGTTACTGTATCACCTTGTACCTCACAAAGGCTAATGGGTCTTGGTAGCAATCGGCTTTGATTCTTTAGATAGACATTTAAAAATTGACCCGGATGTATTTCCCGGGAAATCTCTGGTACCTTGATGATCATTTTATATACATCGGAGGCAATAGCTGTATTCCCTATGATGCTTACCTCTAAGATGCTTTTTCCACACACTTAAGCACCCGCCCCCTCTCCTCCTGATCTAAACAGTCCCTGTTTCAGATCGTTTTTCATCTTCAGAACCGCTATTCTGGCAGCCTCTCCAAAATCCTTTTCCCCGTATTCAGGTAAGCTTTTATACGCTTCCGTAATACCCCTTGAGGAATTTACAATACATCCAATGCCATCTTTGTCAAAAAATCCTTCCAAATCCTCTGCTCGCCCTCCTTGTGCACCGTACCCCGGCACCAAAAAGAAGGTGTGAGGCATCTGCCGCCTTAGGGACGCCCCCTGTTCCCTGTGAGTTGCGCCGACTACAGCACCCACGTTGCTGTATCCCAACCTTCCCATAGATTGCAGTCCCCATTGAGA
Source organism: uncultured Anaerovorax sp. (assembly GCA_964582545.1). Lineage (GTDB taxonomy): Bacteria > Bacillota > Clostridia > Peptostreptococcales > Anaerovoracaceae > JAVVUJ01. Next base: position 64,504 of record CAZOSB010000001.1, on the reverse strand, counting down.
AACCAAGTTCCCTACTTCTTCATAGACCTTTTTCCCTGAAGGTTGTACCTCTAAATCTTGGATTTCCTTACTGCTGGGGTTACTTGTTTTAACCAGTAAGAACATCCCTTTATCATGCTTGTTTGCAGCTTCAATAAAGGGAAGGATTCCATCTATCCCCAAGTATGGGTTTAAGGTAACCGCATCCTCTTGCCAAGGATCTATGTTGGTTCCCTCAATTTCCACCCCTGCCAGATGACCCGCATAAGAAGTTGCCGTAGAGCCGATATCTCCCCGCTTAATGTCTCCGATCACCAAAAGCCCCTTTTCCTTTGCATAACTGATGGTGTCCAGATATGCCTGCAATCCCTCAAGACCATACTGCTCATACATGGCGATCTGGGGCTTTACCGCAGGAACCAAATCCCAAACTGCATCTAAGATATGTCTGTTAAACACAGTGAACATATGACCCACCGCCTTAGCCGTCTTCCCGTGAGCTTCAAAGCTTTCCTTCTTGAGATAAGAAGGAATCATGGACAGTGTGGGGTCTAATCCTACCACCGTAGGATTATTGCATTCCCCTATTTTCTCTATCAATTTATCTATCATATCTTTACTTCCTCTCTGTCTTTACCTTAGTACAGCATACCACTTGGGGTTTTCCCCATACCGTCATCCCCTCAAAGGGCGTATTGTTTGATTTAGATTGAAACAGTTCTCCCTGAATTTCAAAGCAACAATTCACATCGATTAAGGTGATATCCGCTGGTGCATTGACCACAAGGGTTCCCTTTGGAATGCCTAAAATTTGTGCTGGCCTTGTTGTCATTTTTTCTATTAATTGCAACGGTGTCAGGATACCTGTTTTTACTAAAGCCGTATAGCTTACTGGAAAGGATGTTTCCAGTCCAATGACTCCAAAGGGTGCTTCTTCAAAGGAGAGGCTCTTGTCCCCTATGCTGTGAGGGGCATGATCCGTGGCGATGGCATCTATGGTTCCATCCTTTAATCCCTTCCTGATAGCCAACATATCCTCTCTGGTGCGTAAAGGGGGATTCATCTTCATATTGGTCTTTGCCAAAGGTTTGATCCCTGCCAACTGTTGATTTACGATATCCCAATCCGTCAAGGTGAAATAATGAGGCGCTGTTTCTGCAGTCACCTTGACACCTCTTTTTTTTGCTTTTCGAATGAGTTCCACACTTCCTTTGGTGCTTACATGCTGAATATGAATCCTACAACCAGTCTGTTCAGCCAGCTCTAAGTCTCGCTTCAACATATTTTCTTCCGTTTCCCCAGTGATGCCTTTTAACTGCAATCCGTAGGAAACCAACCCTTCATTCATGCAGCCACCAGATAAATTGTGATCCTCAGTATGGTCAAGGATGAGTAATCCTAAGACTCTAGCCTTTTCCATAGCCTGTCGCATGATCTGTTCTGACATAACAGATTTTCCGTCTTCACTCAACCCACAAATTCCAACCTGCTTTAGGGAAGAGAAGTCTGTCAGTGCTTTGCCTTCCATTCCTAAGGTAATGGCTCCCACAGTAAGAACATGCACCGGAGACACCTCTTGGGCTTTTGAGTGTATCCACGCTACCTTTTTTGCATCGTCTATGACAGGAGAGGTATTGGCCATAGCGCAGATGGTTGTAAACCCTCCTGCATAGGCGGCTTCCCCGCCGCTTTGAATGTCTTCCTTATAGGTGAAGCCCGGCTCTCTGAGATGTACATGGAGATCGATAAGCCCCGGCACCACCCATTTACCCTTGGCATCTATAATTTCTATAGATTCCTTTTCAAAGGGCTCATAGGTTTTTCCAACATGCTTTATGAAACCATCCTCCACATAAACGTTGTTGAACTCCTCCATATTTTGAGAAGGATCAATTATATATCCATTTTTTATGATTAACTTCATGCTTTGCTCCATTCCATTTTACTTTCACTGCACACAAATGCACTCTAAGTTTCTATCTTTTGCATTTAAACTCCTAGTTTCACAATGTCGTCGCAATATTCACAGCTGTATTCTTTGCTGCTTTCATCCAATAAGTGAAATACATGAGGCGCATTGACCTCTATGGAGGTGACACACCTTGGATTCTTGCATTTAATTACATTGGTGACCTTATCCGGCAACTTTAATTTAATCTTTTTTACGATCTTATGATCTTCGATGATGTTTACCGTTGCAGTATGGTCGATCAGTCCCAAGGCCGTCAAATCTACATCGTCTAAATTAGTAAACTTGATGACATCTTTCCTTCCATGTTTTTTGCTCGGGGCATTCATGATAAATGCCACCATATCCGTAGTTTGGTCGATATTCAAGTAATGTAACAATTTAATTCCAGAACCTGCCGTAATATGGTCTATTACGATTCCTTTTTCTATGCTGTTAATAACGATCATTTTTATGCCCTCCCATTCTTTCCATCCAGACCTAAAAGACTCAAAATCAGTGCCATTCGTACATACATTCCGTATTTAGCTTGTTGAAAATATAAGGCTCTGGGATCACGGTCCACCTCTACGGCGATTTCATTCACTCTAGGGAGAGGATGAAGCACCATCATATCCTCCTTGGCCAAACGCATCTTCTCTCCGTCCAATATGTATCGATCCTTTAATCTCACATAATCCTCTTCATTAAAAAACCTTTCTTTCTGCACCCTGGTCATGTAAAGGATATCCAGCTTATGAAGCACATCCTCCATCTTTTCCACTTCCTCAAAGGGAATGTTATTTTTTATCAGGACTTCCTTCCTTACATATTCCGGAATCCGCAGTTCCTCTGGTGCAATGAGTACAAATTTTACATTTTCATATCTGGTCAAGGCTTTGATAAGGGAATGTACCGTTCGACCGAACTTCAAGTCTCCGCAAAGACCCACCGTTAAATTTCCAAACCCACCCTTTTCCCTGCGAATGGTCAACAAGTCCGTAAGGGTTTGGGTAGGGTGTTGATGACCGCCGTCTCCGGCATTGATGACGGGCATATCCGTGCTTTGAGCTGCAACCTTGGGGGCACCTTCCTTAGGGTGGCGCATAACCGCTAAGTCGGCATAACACGCCACGGTTTTTATGGTATCTGCGATGCTTTCCCCCTTTGAAACGGAGCTTGAGTTAGGCTCAGAAAATCCGATGACCTGCCCTCCCAGACGAAGCATAGCCGCCTCAAAGCTAAATCTAGTTCGGGTGCTTGGTTCATAAAAGAGTGTGGCCAACAATTTACCTCTACAAGTATCAGAGAATTTTTCCGGTTGTGCTATAATTTCATCTGCTAAAGAAAAAATTTCTTCCAACTCCTCCACCGTAAAATCCTTTGGCTCCAACAAACTTCTTCCTGCTAACATAATTTCTCCTTTCCATTTTCCTTAAAAAAAAACCTCCCAAATGGAAGGTTTTCTTATGAAATAATTAAAAAGAATAGAATAGACACACATTTTTTTAATCTTTTAAATTTCCCAGATTCTTTTAAATAAATTCTGTCCATAACTTTTCCCTCTAATAAAATGCTGATGTAATATACGTAAATTTGATTTATGCTCAAATCTTCAATATATTATCACAGGAATTCATAAAGGTCAAGAGTTTTTTTAGATTGTTTTTTTAAATGTTTTTTTAAGGTTGTTTGTTTAATTCTTATTAAAGACATGTGATAAAGTCTTATCGAACTGCTCTACTAAACATGTTGAATATATTTTTTATATATCGTATAATATAAACACAAAACAATTGACATTATCCGATATATTCATTCACATATTTCAAGAGGTGCCGTATTGTTTACAAATTTTTCATTGATTGTCTTGGCGTTTTTATATTTTCCATTGCTTAAACTTTGGGAGTATTTAAGCAAAAAACATTATAGTCTGGAAATCTTAAAATATTATTACAATACTATTTATTTTGCGATTTTTTCTTTTGCTTGCTCCATGGTTCTAGGAAAAGATATTCGTGCTATTATAGACAACGGAGATAAAAGTTCTTTAAGCTTTTGGACCAGTCTTTTGGGCGTGATCTTCACTCTTCTAATCGTCATACGAATCATCCTACAGGTCATTAAAAATATCCGAAACTTTAAATCATCCAGGGAACACGTGTATGCAATTCACATTATCACCGCTTATGTGATCAATGTAATCTTTATTTTTGCGTTCTTCTATTTTTGCATTTACTTATTCATTCCTAATTCCTTTGCAGGGATCACTCCCAATGCAGCACCGTTGACCGTTTACATTGACCTGATCTATTTTAGCTTCATCACCTTTGCCACCATCGGATACGGGGACATTGCTCCTCTGGCGATTATGGGAAAGGGAGTCGTAGTGGTTCAAATCATCTTGTTTTATATCGTAGTAGGTATCGGCTTTACCTTTGCATCAAATAAAACCGTTTCCTAAAACCTTTAATCGGTTCCAAGCAACTCTGTTTCATGTTTCTTTTGCCTCGTCATCAGGTTCATCACCGCATCCCTGGCATCCATTTTCTCTTGAATAACATGGTAAATCTGCTCTGTAATTGGCATTTCCACCCCGGCCTTTTGAGCCAATCCGTAGGCCGCCTCCGTGGTAAACATGCCTTCTACCACCATTCCAACTTGTTTTGTAGCCTCTGAAGGTTTCATACCCTCTCCAATCAAAATGCCACATCGTCTATTTCTGCTGTGCATGCTGGTACAGGTTACGATTAAGTCACCGATACCTGCCAAACCGGAAAAGGTCTCTGCTTTTGCACCCAAACGTACACCCAATCTGGTAATCTCCGTAATGCCTCTGGTCATCATAGCCGCCTTCGCATTATCTCCAAAACCCATGCCGTCTGAAATGCCTGCCCCCAAGGCGATGATATTCTTTAAAGCACCACCTAACTCCACGCCGATGATATCAGAGTTGGTGTACACTCTCAGGCAATCCGTCATGAAAATATCCTGAACATATTCTGAAAGCCTTATGTCTTTAGATGCCACCGCCAAAGTAGTGGGCATTTCTCTTCCCACCTCTTCTGCATGAGAAGGACCTGACAAAACCACGTATTTTGCCTCCGGCAGTTTATCAAAAGCGATCTCCGATAGGCGTAGCAAGGTTTTCTGTTCTATTCCCTTGGCTACATTTACCAGAACCATATGAGGTTTTAAATAAGGAATGGCACCTTCCAAAGCACTCCTAAAGTGCTGAGCAGGGGCCGAAAACAAAACCATATCAACATCCAGAAGAGCTTCTTCCACTGTAAAGACCACTCTCAAAGTCTCAGGAAATTTCACCTCCGGTAGAAACGCTATATTTTCCCTTTGTTCTTTCAAGCTCTCCAAATGCTTCTCATTGATATCCCAAATTCTAACTTCGAACCCTTTCTTTGCCAGACTTACCGCTAAGGCGGTACCCCAACTTCCGGCACCAATAACACCTATTTTAGCCATTTCCCATTCCTCCTCTTACCCTTTTATCTTCACGAAAAGATATTCTTGCATTACTTTTTAAGATTGAACTTCGGTTCCGTACCGCTTAAAAGCCTCTTAATATTTTCTCTATGTTTTATTATAACCACAAGTGCCATGAGTATAGCCCATAAAGTATAAGAAGGATTCACAAAATATGCAGCTATGGGAAAAAAAATAGCTCCTATCACGGAACCTGCCGACACCCTTTTGCTCAAGGCGATGACCAAAAGGGCTACGGTCGCCACCAGTAACCCCAGCTTCACATCCACTGTCATGATGATTCCAATGGCTGTTGCCACGCCCTTTCCACCTTTAAATCCAAAGGCTAAAGGCCATATATGCCCCAGAAATGCCGCGAAACCACATACCATTGTGAGCACCAATGCATAATCAGGCTGTAAAAGGTAGGCGCCAACTCCCATCCCCAAAAGCACTGCAAAAACACCTTTTAAGATATCGATAATCAGTGTTGCCGCCGCCGCCTTTTTTCCAAGTACACGTAACACATTGGTGGTTCCCGCATTTCCACTTCCTTCTTTTTTTATGTCGATTCCATACATCCTGCCGATTAAAATTGCCGGGGAAATATTTCCCATAAAATATGCGATTACAACAGTAATAGCTAAACCCGTTGCCGGTAGCCATCCCAAGCCTGCAGGTAATATCATATTAAACATTGTTTGCTTCTCCCTTTTCTCTAAAGACAAATTTGATAGAGGTTCCAAGGAATCCATAACTATCCCTGATTCGATTTTCCAAGTACCGTGAATAAGAAAAATGCATTAGCTCTCGGCTGTTTACCTTAAAGGAAAACAAAGGGGGCTTGACTCCCACCTGGGTGCAATAAAAAATTTTTAATTGCTTACCCTTATCCGAAGGAGGTTGCTTCATCATCATAGCATCCGCCAATAAACTGTTCAGCTGTCCTGTGGACACTCGAAGACTTCTGTTCTCCGCCACGGTCTTAGCCATTTCCATCACATTAAATAATCTCTGTTTATCCTTTACAGAAATAAAGACAGAAGGCGCATAGGACATGAAAGTCAGCTCCTTAGCCAACTCCTTTCTGTAGGTGTTCATGGTATTGGTGTCCTTCTCCACCAAATCCCACTTGTTCACCACCACCACGATACCTTTTCCAGCTTCGTGAGCCAAACCGGCTATTTTTTTATCTTGTTCGGTGACACCCTCTGTGGCATCTATCATTAACAGACAAACATCACAACGTTCGATGGCACCGATGGCCCTGATGACGCTGTATCGTTCAATGTCCTCTATAACCCGACTCCTACGCCGAATGCCCGCTGTGTCTATGAGAATGAATTGATCATCCCCAAAGGTAAAGGGCGTATCGATGGAATCTCTTGTGGTGCCTGCAATGGGCGAAACGATAACTCGTTCCTCTCCCAACAAAGCGTTGATCAAGGATGATTTTCCCACATTGGGCTTGCCTGTAACTGCAATCTTAATGGTGCTTTCATCCTCTTCTTCATGACTTTCGGGAAGCTTTTCCACGATTAAGTCCAACACGTCCCCAAAATTTAACATATTTGTGGAGGATATAGGGACGGGTTCCCCCAGTCCCAGCTCATAAAAATCGTAAAAATCCTCCGGTAAAACCGCAGTATCGATCTTATTTGCCAGAAGAATGACTTCTTTTCCTGTACGCATAAGCATATTGGCAACTTCTCTATCCGCAGAGGTCACTCCACTGCGACCATCCACCATGAACAGAATCACATCCGCCATATCCATAGCCAACTCTGCCTGTTCACGCATTTGAGAAAGGATGATATCTGCGGTATTAGGCTCTATACCACCCGTATCCACCAGAGCAAAATGCACGTTGCTCCACTCCGCTTCCGCATAGATTCTATCTCTAGTTACACCGGGAGTATCCTCTACAATCGATACTCTCCTACCTATTATTTTATTAAAAAATGTGGACTTCCCCACATTAGGTCTGCCTACTACGGCAACGATTGGTTTACTCATAAATCTCCTTTTTATTCTTGAAATATGGCTTCTGCAAATTCTGCAGGATCAAATTCCTTTAAATCATTGATGCCTTCTCCTAGACCGATAAATTTGACCGGCATTTGAAATTCATCAGAAATGGTGATGACAATTCCACCTTTGGCGGTACCGTCCAGCTTTGTCAAGACAATTCCGGTAACCTCTGTAATCTCACCGAATTCCTTAGCTTGCGATATGGCGTTTTTTCCGGTAGCCGCATCTAACACCAAAAGGGTTTCCCTGTGTGCCTCCGGATATTCACGACCGATCACTTTATTCATCTTTTCCAGCTCTACCATGAGGTTCTTTTTATTCTGCAATCGTCCTGCTGTATCAATAATTAGCACGTCCATCCCTTTGGCCTTAGCCGATTGTATGGCATCAAAGATGACTGCAGAAGGATCTGATCCTTCTTGATGGCGAACCACAGGAACCCCAACACGTTGCCCCCAAATCTCCAGTTGCTCACCTGCGGCCGCTCGGAAAGTATCTGCAGCTGCAAGCATGACCTTCTTTCCCTTATTTTTGCATCGGTTGGCCAATTTAGCGATGGAGGTGGTCTTACCCCCTCCATTAACTCCTATCATTAAGATGATCAAAGGCACTTCCTCCGTAAGCTTATGTTCATGACCTTTATCAATCAGCTTTTTTACGATGGCCTGAATCTGTCGCTTCACTACTTTTGGATCTCGGATGCCCATTTTTTTAATATCATCTCGCAGTTGTTCAGTAATCTTCATGGTGGTATCCATGCCTATATCCGAGGTGATCAAAGCTTCTTCCAGCTCATCCACCATCTCCTCATCCACTTCCACTCTCATGAGAAATACATTTTCTATTTTTTCTTGTAATCTTCCAAAAAAAGATTTTTTTTCTCCAAATGCCATATTAAGCTCCTATCTCATCACCTAATTTTAATGAAATAACTTTTGAAATCCCCTCTTCCGGCATGGTCACCCCATACAGCACGTCTGCATATTCCATGGTAGCTTTCTGATGGGTTACCAATGCAAATTGGACATTGTTAAAGTTCGTTAAATACCTGGCAAACCGATCGATATTTGCATCGTCCAAAGCTGCTTCAATCTCATCCAGTATGCAAAAGGGGGTAGGCTTGGCCTTTAATACTGCAAACATCAGTGCAATGGCCGTCATGGTCTTTTCCCCCCCGGACATAAGGTTGATGTTCTGAAGCTTCTTCCCCGGTGGTTGAGCCACAATTTCAATGCCCGATTCCAAAGGTCTGCTTTCATCCTCTAACCGCAATTCTGCTGTACCCCCGCCAAACATCTGACGGAAGGCATCTTCAAAGTTAACCACAATCTTATCGAAGCTCTCTTTGAAGTTTTCCTTTATGGTCTTATCCATATCTTGAATGATGACCTTTAAAGCATCTATGGCCGAAAGCAGGTCAGCTCTCTGCGTCGTAAGGAATTCGTACCGTTCATTTACAGTTTCGTATTCCTTAATTGCCCCCACGTTGACCTCTCCCAACTCCTTGATCCTAGACTTTATCTCTTTGATTTCCTTTAAAGCCACAGGGAAATTAAAATTCTTATTTTTAAATTCTATAGCTTGTATATAGGAAATTTCAAATTCATCCCATAATTTGTTTTTAAAGTTTTCCAATTGTGTCTCATTTTTGGCTAACTTAATGTCCATATCGTATTTTTGATTTAACAATTGATTCATCTTTTCGTCAAAAGAATCCTTTTCCTGCAAATTCTTATTCAAAGTCTTTACAAGTTCAGATTTTTCCTCTGTAATTTCTGCTAAGTATCTTTCTAATGAAACTTTTTCTTCTTCTTTTACCAGAATTTCTTCAGATAAATCCAAATCTCCTGAAAGGATGTTTCTGTTTTCCTCTTCCAAGCCAGCTATCAAACGCTTTTTCTCCGTTATCTCAGAAGTCAATTCCCCTATGTAAGCTTCAATCCTTTCCGTCAAGCTATGAAGATGATTTCTTTCGTTCTCCGCAGTGCTCACCGCAATTCTTACCTTTGTAATCTGTTCGTTGATCTCTTCCGACTGAGCCTTGAAAGTATCAAAGGAGACCAACTTTTCTTCAGTGTTGCGCTCTACAGATTGTATGTCTGCCTCTGCTTTACGGATTTCTTCCACTATGGCGTCGATCATTTCTGTGGAGGTATGAGTTTCCTGTGCAATGTGATCCAATTCCTCACGACCTCTCTTCACATTGTGCTCCACCTCTGACCTTTGGTTATTTAAAAGAGACAATTGATTCTCTAAATTGATTTGTTTCAGCTCCGCCTCTCTATATTTCGCTTCCGTATCTTTAATGCTCCCAGTCGTCTGATGTAAAAGAGCTCTTACGGTTTCTAATCTTTTTTCCAAAGTGATTTTGTGTCGCTGTAATTCTTGCAAACGATTTTCAATTTTAGAGATTTCTGCTTTTCTCTCTAAAAGGTTAGCCGTATTGTTCCTATAAGTCCCGCCGGTTATGGCTCCACCAGAATTGATGACCTCCCCTTCCAACGTAACGACTCTAAATCCCCCTGTGGGCACCTTCTTTGAAAGAGCGATGGCATGATCCAGACTGTCTACTATGAGAACCCTGCCCAAGAGGTATTCCATTACATTTTTATATTTTTCTTGGAATTTTATACATTCTGCCCCATAACCTTTGAAACCCTGAGCATTTTTTATCACATCCACGGGGGCAATCTTATTACCCTTGATGCTCTCCACAGGCAAAAACGTCAGTCTTCCGGCCTTGTTGACTTTAAGATGGTTGACCGCCGCTTTAGCACTTTGGTCATCTGCACAAACGATGTTTTGCAGAGCTGCACCCAACGCCGTTTCTATAGCTACTTCAAATCCCGTAGGTACTTCAATGAGTTCCGCCACTACCCCATCAATCCCATTAAGTGAGGATTTCATGATAAATTTTACCGCATTGTTGTATCCCTCATAATTGCTTTCCATCTCTTCCATGGTTTTCTTTCTAGCGGATAGCTGACCGGCTGTAAGTGTGGTCTGTTCCAGCTCCTTAGCGGTTGTTCGCTCATTTTCCAGCGCCTCTGATTGCTTGACCATGTCAGCTTGAAGACTTTGTTTCAGGGAATTGATGGATTCTAAGTTCTTGATTTTTTCTCCACTTCCTGCTGTAAAGGCAAGGGAAAGCTCTTGACCTGTGGTGTCGTGCTTCTCAAGCTCCCCCAAGATCCTTTCCTCTGTGCGTTTTAAGTTGTTTTGCAAGTTTTCCAAACTACTCATCTCACTTTTTTTGTTGCTGATAAGTGCGTGTAGCTGGAATAAAGAATTTTTATAGTTGTCTATTTCTTCAGTATGGTTGGTTAAGATTCCTGTTAAATCCATGAATTCACTAAGCTTTTCATTTAGATCAGCCTCTAATTCCTGAACCTTCTTCTCGATGGATTCCTTTTTTGAGAAGATCTCCTGTGATCCGCTCTTTTCTTTATCTAGCTTCTCCTCTGTAGCTTTTATTTCCTGCTGCAGCCGGTAGGTATCCTTTTCTATAGTCTGAAGCTTTTCTTGATTTAACTGATTTCGATTTTTCAGTTCGCTGATTTCCGAAGAGTTTTTTAATAGCCTGTCCCGAACATCGTTAGACACACCTTCTAATTCTTCATTTCGGCTGCGCTGCTGAGAAACCTCCTGATCGATATGTGCCTTTTCCTCTTTTAGAGATTGAAGGCTTCCCTCTGTCTCCTGCAAATCATCCTTTAAAAATTCATTTTTTAATTCTACATTTTCAATGTTTTTTAATGTTATGTTGATCTCCAGAGCCTTATATTTTTCTCTTAAGCTCAAATACTCTGTAGCTTTAATGCTGTCTTCTTTCAATCCCTGTATTCTATCTTCGATTTCCGAAACAATGTCATTGACTCGATCCAAATTTCCATTGGCAGCATCCAGCTTCCTCTCAGATTCTGCTTTTTTCGTTCGATACTTAACGATGCCCGCCGCCTCTTCAAAGATTTCCCTGCGGCTTTCCGGTTTATTGCTGACGATTTCCGAAATCTTTCCTTGACCGATGATGGAATATCCATCCACACCGATTCCCGTATCCATAATGAGCTCACGAATATCACGAAGCCTGCATTGATTGTTATTGATGGCATATTCGCTTTCTCCGGATCGATACATCCGTCTGGTTATGGCTACCTCCGCATAATCTATTGGCAAAATATTCTTACTGTTGTCGATGGTGAGTGTGACCTCCGCCATTCCTCTGGATTTTCTGTTAGCCGTACCCGCAAAGATTACTTCTTCCATCTTTCCGCCTCGGAGCATCTTAGGACTTTGCTCCCCCAGAACCCACCGGATAGCATCGGAAATATTGCTCTTCCCACTGCCGTTGGGTCCCACGATACAGGTGATGCCTTCATGAAAGTCTATGGAAACAGGCTCTGCAAAGGATTTAAACCCATGTAAATCAATCCGTTTAAAATACATCGTTTCTCCTCCCCTCCAGCGCATATTTTGCAGCTTGCTGCTCTGCTTCCTTCTTATTTTTCCCCTTTCCTTGTCCAATCCGTTCTCCGTTGAGAAATAAATTTACATGGAAGGTTTTATCATGCTCCGGTCCTTCTTCTTTGTAGACTTTATATTGAATTTGGGCTTGTCCTTGTTTTTGCAAAAGCTCTTGAATTTCCGACTTATAATCAAAGAAAAGCTTTCCCGCTATGGCTTCCTCAATGGTATTATAAAAAGTCTCACCTATAAAGGCCTTGGCCTCTTCCCAACCTCCATCCAAATAAATGGCCCCCATCAAGGCTTCCATAGAATCTGCAATAATAGAATCTCTAAACCGACCGCCCGTGCTTTCCTCACCCTTGCTGATTTTTATGAGATTATGGAGCTGCATCTCCCTTCCACACCGCACCAAAGAGGCTTCGCAGACTATAGCAGAACGTATTTTAGAAAGCTGACCTTCGCTCTCTTGAGGTAAACGGTTGTAAAGAATCTCAGAAATTACCCCATCAAAAATTGCATCTCCTAAAAACTCCAGCCTTTCATTACTTTCCTTTAAGTTGTTCTCATTGGTATAAGAGCTATGGGTCAAAGCATTTTGTATCAGACTTTTATCCTTAAAAGCATATTTAATTAAACTGTGATAAAGCGCTTTACTCACTGGTAATAATTTCCTCCATTTCCAGCACAGAATTTTGGATTGTTTGAACTACCTGATTTTCTGCATAAGAAATACCTTTTACAATGGTATTCTTCACTGCATTTGCATTGGAGGAACCGTGCATTTTGATTAGAGCACCTCGAACTCCCAGGATGGGGGCACCTCCATATTCGGAGTAATCAAATTCCTTCTTTAATTCTCTGAACTTACCGCTGAGCAACAATGCCCCTACCTTGGGAATAGCTCCTGCAGTAAATTTTTGTTTTAGAAGCTGAAGAATGCTCCAAGCTAGTCCCTCAGTAAGTTTCAGGATGACATTGCCAACAAATCCGTCGCACACGATCACATCGCAGGCACCTCGAGGTACATCCCTCGCCTCTAAATTTCCTTTAAAGTTCAGACTTTTACTCTTGGAAAGTAGTTCATATGCGGCCTTTAGCACGGTAGTGCCCTTATTTTCTTCAACGCCCATATTTACAAGCCCTACAGAAGGGTTCTTAATATTCAATACCTTTTCCATATAAATGCTGCCCATGGTGGCAAATTCCAATAGGTTGTTGGGCTTACATTCCGAGTTGGCCCCTGAATCTACCAAAAGAGATACACCCTTTCCCAATATGGGGTAAGTGCTGGCGATAGCAGGTCGATCTATTCCCTGAATCCTTCCCAGTATAAAAAGGCCGCCTGCCATGATGGCACCTGTATTTCCCGCAGAAATAAACAAGTCGGCCTCTCCCGTTTTAATCATGGTAATGCCCATTACCATGGAGGAATTTTGCTTTGTTCTCACCGCTTTAACCGGTGCATCATGGTTTTCTATGATTTCACTGCTATGAATTACTTTAATCTTATTTCCTGAATATTTATTTGCTTTTAGCTCTTTAACTATCAAATCTTCCTGACCGATAATGACGATTTCATGGTCTATCAGCTTTGCTGCTTCCACAGCACCCTTGACAATTTCTGTCGGTGCATGGTCGCCGCCCATACCATCTAAAACGATTCTCATTGATCATATCCCCCATATTTATTTCTACATATAGAAATGTCCTTATACAACATAAAAGCTACATTAAACGTAAGCATTTTTAATACAACGCATTATATCATATATTTAGAGGATGTGCAATTTTTTCATATTTGATCTTATTTGATCCATCTATGTATTCATTGCTTATTATTAAGCTTTGAATCAGTATTCATATTTCAACTTTTAATATGGAGACCTCATATGCCGTCTTAATGAGCACATTGTCATTTTCATCCTTTTTTCGATACTCCCGACTCTGCAAACGACCCGTAATATCTATTTTAGTCCCCACAGCTAGCTCGGAAGCATAAGTCGCATTTCTTCCCCAGGCAATGCACGGAACGTAGTCGGACTTATTATACATTCTGTTTACAGCCACCATCAAGTCACAAATTTCCCTGCCCAAGGGGGATACTCTCTTAATGGGCTCTTTGCATATAAAACCTTCTAATTTAATCAGATTTTCAAAAGCACAATTTTCCATAGTAGAATCTATCACCAGAATGAATTCCCTAGCAAATATCACTACGTTTAATCGATTTTTTCCATCCTCCATCTCATTATAGGTTCTCACCTGACCAGTTATGTATACTACATCATCTATGTTTAAATTCTTGTTAATCAACAATCTTTCTGACACAATAACCTGAATGATATCCATGTATTGACTCTTTCTCTCTATCCCTAAGTAAAGTGTATAAAAGGCTTCCCCGTATGATTTATGGTTAAACTCGGGCATAGAAACGATAACGCCTCTCAATTCCGCATAATTAGTATTTTCCGGTATTCTTTCCATAATATCCCCCTGTAGTATCTGCTAAATCAATTGATTGTTTCCGTCGGATTTATTAAAAAATTGTTTTCCTGTATGATCAATCTTATAATTGTCTTGGTAAATTAATTGGCCAACGGGTACAATAGAGTAACCTTCCTCTTTCAGCTTGCTTAAAATTACCGGCAAATATTCCTCTACCTTATCCGCGTTATTGTGAAATAAAACGATGGACCCGGGTTTAATGTTCCTACATACTCTCTCCACAATTTGATCCCCCGACAGCTTTTTCCAGTCCATACTGTCCACCGACCACTGTATGACCTGATATCCATTTTCCTGACAGACTTCTAGCACAGTATTGTTATATGCACCAAAGGGTGGTCGAAACACCGTGGGTTTTTTTCCGGTAACAGCCATAACCACCTCTTCTAATCCCAACAGCTCCTTTTGCATTTCTTCAGCGGTAAGCTTGGTCATATTGGGGTGTGTGGCTGAATGATTTCCGATTTCATGACCTCTCTTATCAATTTCCTTTACATCGTCAGGAAATTTCTCTGCCCAAAATTTAACCAGAAAAAAAGTAGTTTTAATCCCATATTCATCCAAGATATTTAATATAGGTTCTGTATGGTCATCCCCCCAAGCCGCATCAAAACTGATGGCGATCTTTTTTTCAGGCGTATCCACACAGTAAACAGGGACTTTTTTTGCAGGTTCCGTCTGTGTTGGCAACGCAAACTCCTCATTAAAAAGCGTGATGTTCAAGATCAAAGCACATGCAATAATTCCTCCCATGGTGGCTGCGATTTTCTTCATACCCTTCTTGTATATATAAACCCCCATATTTTGTCCTCCTATCAAGTAAAAATAATGTATATCAATGCATTATATTTTAGGCAAATAAAAAATATGCTATGAACAGCATATTTTTTATTTGATTTACATCATTATGGATTTAATTACTTCGTAGGATGTCATGCTGATGATGAGCAATCAAGATGACTTAAAAGTTAAAAATTTACATCCAAAAGTTAATTGGATATCTCCATCAATTCAAACAATACATCATCTTTTACCGCAAAACCAATTTTCAGTTTTTCACTTACAGGTGTGGGAGGGAAAACCACACTATCAAACTCTTGAATAGTTTCCTCGATATTTTCCACTTGAATTGATAAATGTCTCTCTTTTCTCACCACGTCAGGTAAGGGAGAATCCGACTCCGCACATACAAATTGTAGCTTCAATTCGTGGTCGTCGGGATTCGTTACATGTAATTTTATCTTTTCAACGTAAGAGTAGGTTTTATCTTGTATTTTTTGTTCTGTCGGTATACCCAAGTGTAAAAATTTCATATTAAAATACCTCTTTATTTTTTATAAACTCTATTAGCGTTTAGTTTGACATAATCAAATCTGTTATCACATGTCAAGTAACGCTAATAGAATTAAAGATTTAAAGATTACTCTTCCACAGGCATATTTATCTTTTTGTTTTCCTGTAGAATAATTTGTTCTCTTGTTAAGGCGGAGTAGTCACGGAAAATCCACTTAGCACCACCAACCAAGGCAATGATTGTCAAAATTGCAATGGGTGTTGCTGTTAAAATTGCCATAGATTGGAACGCCTTCAAATCAGCACCGGCAAATAGAAGACTGCAAGGAACAACCGCTAACATAATTGCCCAGAAAAGCTTAAATAATCTGGCAGGATCCTCTCCTTGGCGCAGACCAATGGTTGTGGTAGCTGCAATTGTATAAGAGGATGAATCCAGTGTGGTTGCTAAGAATATGATTGCAATGATTGCCCATACAAACAGAATGATCTGGCCTGCGGGTAGGGTTAATACTACCTCTGTTATCGTTTGAGCCTGGCCACTTTCATTCAGAATGGCAACTAGATCAAGCTGTCCGCCAAGCTGAAGATCAAGAGTGTAACCTCCCAATGCACAGAAATAAAGCATACATCCGGCACTTCCTGCAATGAGCATTCCAAGCATTATTTCGCGAAGTGTTCTACCTCTGGAAATTCTTGTGGTAAAGATCCACATCCATGGTCCCAGCGCCAGCCACCAAGCCCAGTAAAACGCAGTCCATCCACCTGGGAAACCACCTTGAGCAACAGGATCTGTCCACAAACTCATAAAGAGAAAGTTGTTACTTATGTATCCCATGGCATTGGTGAAAAGCTCCAGTTGAAACAGTGTTGGTCCAACAGCAAGAAAATATACAGCTAATGCGATTGCAAAGTAAGCATTGTACTTTGAAAGGTTTTTCATTCCCTTTTCCAGACCTAACCATGAGCTTGCCATAAATAATGCTGTAACGATTGCTATAAGGATGATTCCTGTAGCTAAAGTATCCGGTACTCCGAAAAGATTTGCAATATTATTTTGAATCATTGGAATCCCCAGTACAAGCGTTGTACCATGTCCTCCCAATATACCAAATACAACTATAATTTCGATAAGCTTACCGATTGGTCCATTGATTTTATCTCCCAATACACCTTCACATGCAGCGGAAAGAGATAGACCCGGTTTTTTAAGGATATAAAATCTGTAACAAAGGGGAATGGCTCCCACCGCAAATAATGCCCAAGCAATAAATGTCCAGTGATAGATTCCATAGGTTCCTGCCAATTCATATGCCGTATTGCTGAAAGGCTCTGCTCCCATAGGTGGTCCTGATACATAGTACAGTGGTTCTACAATTGACCAAAGCATCATGCTGGATCCCATACCGGCACAAAACATCATAACAAGCCAGTTGAACGAACCGAATTCTGGTTTCCCATTTCCAAATCTTATGTGTCCATATTTTGAAAAGGAAAAATATAAAAGATATACTAAACATGCTAAGCCTAACCAAAGATAAAAAGGTGTAAGCACCTTTATTGAGCTGCTTTGTATCGCACCAATCGTCCCTACTGCTGCCTCAGGCTTTAATACCAACCAAGATCCAAGTAGTAAAACTACTAGAAAAACGATTATTACTGCAACAAAATCAATCGATCTTTTTGTTACATTACTTGTGTTTTCCATTAAATATAGCCTCCATTTAAAAATTTTACAAAATAGCGAATTTGTTTTTTACTTACGGCTTCTCTGGATATGACCTAAGCTCTAGGTTAAGGTCATACCCACAACAGGCGTTACCCATTTCATGCCATGATACCGCCCATACTAAATATAAATTTACTCTAAAGTAATTCCAGTCTTTTCTTTGAAGTATTCCTTATTAATCTTCATCCCAAGTCCGGGTTCTTCACTTCCTGCAACGGTTCCATCAATAATTTCCGGATCACCTACAGTAAGGTTGTTAATCAGTTCGCCCGGCCAAAAATCTCTATGTAAATATTCCGGATACATGCTTGTTCTGCTAGCCATTCCAAAGTGACGAATCGCAGCTCCTGTTATTCCTGTAGCCCATCCGTGTGGCATTAGCTGAACATTGTAATTGTCGCAAAGCTCTTGAATTCTCATGATCGCTGTAAGACCACCAGCTCTGTTATAGTCAAGCTGAATTGCTGAGATGTTTGTATTCTTGATCCACTCCATTATTTCGTAATGGGTAGTCATCATTTCACAGGCACCAATTCTAGTAGTTACTGTATTTGCAAGCTTTTTATGACCTTCAAGGTCATCATGCTGTAAAACTGCTTCTGCCAGATAGATCTCCGTATCTTCCAACTTGTTAAGGGTCCAACGAGCAGCTTGCCAATCGTTCCAACGATAAAGAAAATCGATTATCAGTTTTATATCATCACCTAACTGTTGTCTAAGAGCTTTAATAAATCTTACCACCTCTTTGTCGTCGTGAATGGAAATAACACCTGGAGATAAGCAAACCTTTACTGCTTTGCACCCCTTTTCTCTGGCTTTCAGACACAAGGGTTCATACATTCTAATATAGTCATCTGCTGTAGGGTTCTCCATATTGTGAGAAGGATAGAGAGTAAAATACGGTGTTACTACATCCCTATGCTTTCCCCCTAAAAGTTTGTAAACAGGAAGGTTATGCTGTTTGCCTGCAAGGTCATATAAGGCCATGTCTATTCCTGACATAGCAAATATTCCAATACCCCTTGATCCTACCCATTTGCTTTTATCATACATGTCGTCCCAAATCGCTTTAAATTCCATTGGGTCTCTTCCGATGGCAACATCGCAAATATTTGTAAGCTGAAAATGTTCTGATTCAAGTTCACCATAAGCTTTTACTACGCTGGGGGAACCATCCGCTTCTCCAATACCATATAATCCATTTTCATCGGTTACTTTGATCACATTGGTATTCTCACTCCATCCGGAGGCAGGAACATCTAATTTAATAAATTCTATGGATTTAATATTATTGCCCATAAGTTTTCTCCTTTTAACTAAAAAATTTACATAACAAAATATAGTAACTTGCTGCAATTAAAACGACGTTTCAAATTGCGGATTAATATAACTAGCTATTTTTTTATATATAATTATTAATATACAAACTAAATATCATTCACCTCCCCTATTGCTTTCAGTTTGTATTAATAAACAAAATGATTGCCCACTAAATTGGGCTTTTAATGTTAAATCACCTTTAATCCGCGGCTTCTATAAATGTTCTTTGCATTTTCTACCCGTTCAGCAGTGGGTGAATTTGTGTCTTTTAATGGATATTCCATACCGAGTTTTTCATATTTATGGAGTCCTAGTTTATGAAAAGGAAGCAGTTCAACCTTTTCGACATTTTTAAAACTAGCAACATAGTCCGCATGTTTTTCTATCAAATCATCCCTGTCTGTTATACCGGGTACCAACACATATCGAATCCACATAGGTATACCCTCTTTGGATAAATACTCAGCAAAATTCAAGGTGGGTTTCAGCGACTGTCCTGTAAGGGATTTATGAATATCAGGATCAATACACTTTATGTCCAGTAAAACAAGATCTGTATAGGTCAGTGCTTTTTTTACCTCTTCTGTAAGGATTGATCCCGCTGTATCAATGGCTGTATGAACCCCCACTCCTTTGCAAAGCTTAAAAAATTCTTTTATAAAGGTAGGTTGCAATAACGGCTCTCCACCTGAAATTGTAACTCCACCTTTTTTGTAATAACGCTTAAACTTTTGTACTCTTTCAAATGCTTGATTAGGAGTTACCATAAAAGGGGCAGCGTTTAATTCAAATGTGTCAGGATTGTGGCAATAAAGACATCTGAATGTACATCCCTGCATAAAAACCACAAGCCTTAGCCCAGGACCATCTACAGTCCCAAAGCTATCAAAGGAATGTACCTTCCCTATTGTCACATCTTTTTCGTTAAAGTTCATAAAACACTTAGATTCTTTCATTTATGGTACGAGAAATAACATCAAGTTGTTGCTCCCTAGTTAATTTAACGAAATTAACCGCATATCCCGATACTCTTATAGTAAGCTGAGGATATTTTTCAGGATGCTCAACAGCATCTTCCAGCAGGGAGCGGTCAAAGACATTCACATTCAAATGTTGTCCTCCGTTAGGGGTAAAATACCCATCAAGTAGGTTAACAAGGTTTTCCTGTCGATTTGCCACATCCTTACCTAGGGCAGGGGGTGCTATGGCAAATGTGTATGAAATTCCGTCGCTGGCACAGCTGTAGGGCAATTCGCTAACGGATGCCAAGGAAGCAACCGATCCGTTTGTATCCCTTCCATTCATGGGGTTTGCACCTGGAGAGAATGGAGCGTTTGCCGGTCTCCCACAAGGAGTCGCACCGGTCATTTTTCCATACACAACATTTGAGGTAATCGTTAAAATGGACAAAGTAGGTTTTGCATTTCTGTACATTGTATGGGTATTGATCAGCTTGAAAAAATCTCTCGTTAGCTTCACGGCCATTTTGTCAGTTTCACCCTCGCTATTTCCAAAAGGAATGTAATTTCCAACCGTTTCAAAATCTACCGCCAGTCCGTCTTCGTTTCTAATTACCTTAACCTTGGCATTCTTTATGGCCATGAGCGAATCAACAGTAATTGAAAGTCCCGCAATACCAAAGGTTTCATAGCGCTTTATGTTAAGATCATGCAGAGACATTTGGAAGGCCTCATATGCATATTTATCATGCATATAATGAATGATATTTACAGCAGGAACATAGATGCTAACAAGCCATTTTTGAATTTCGTAAAAGCGTTCCATAACCTCATCATAATCTAGGTATTCTGAAGTAATTGGCGCAAATTTTGGTGAGATCTGCTCCCCTGTTTTCTCATCAATTCCCCCGTTTATAGCATAGAGAAGAGCTTTTGGCATGTTTATGCGAGCTCCAAAATATTGTGTGGACTTACCGATTTCCAAAGCTCCTACACATCCGGAAATGGCATAATCATCACCAAATTGAGGACGCATTAAATCGTCATTTTCATACTGAATGGAAGAGGTGTCAATAGATACCTTGGAGCAGTATTTTTTCCAAGCATCCGGTAAACGCTCAGACCAAAGCACTGTCAAATTAGGCTCAGGACCTACGCCTAAATTGTATAGTGTATGCAGGTAACGGTAAGAAGTCTTTGTTACCATCACCCTACCATCAACACCCATACCGCCCAGTGACTCTGTAATCCAAGTTGGATCACCTGAAAACAATTCATTGTAGCCAGGTGATCTAAGAAAACGTAGCATTCTTAATTTCATAATGAAATGATCAACCAATTCTTGTGCTTCATCTTCTGTGATAACTTTATTTTGTAAATCACGTTCAATAAATATATCAACAAAAGTGGAGGTACGACCAAGTGAAATAGTTACTCCATCATGTTGTTTTGCTGCAGCTAAAATTGCTAAATAAATAAACTGTATGGCTTCCTTTGCTGTCTTTGCCGGTTTAGAAACATCAAAACCATAAGAAGTGCACATCTTTCGAAAATCATTCAAGGAGTTTAACTGCTCGGCAACTTCTTCCCTTTGCTGAATGACCTCATTGGTCATTTCTCCCGGCTCCAATAACTTTAGCTCCTCCATTTTTTGAGAAACAATAAAATCAAGACCGTAAAGGGCAACCCTTCTGTAATCTCCTATATGTCGTCCTCTACCGTAGTTATCCGGTAATCCCGTAATAATTCCGGCTGCACACGCTTTTTTGATCTCTGGAGTATACGCATCCATGACCCCTTCATTGTGAGTCTTTACGTAATTTGAATAGATATTCTTCACTGTCTCATCCAGTTTGTATCCGTAACTCTCCAATGCTTCTTCCAAAGCGGTAAGGCTGCTCCTTGGAAAGATCGCTCTCTTAAGCGGTTCATCCGTTTGCAGACCTACGATCTGTTCGACTTCCTTATCAATATAACCGGGTTTATGGGAGGTTATGGATGATGTCACCTTTGTATCTACATCGTAAACACCACCCCTTTCTCTTTCAAGCTCAAGGTATTTTAAAACCTTTTTCCACAAGCTATCTGTAGCCTTAGTGGGTCCTGCTAAAAATGACTCATCACCCTGATAAGGGGTGTAATTCTCTTGAATAAAATCCCTAACATTTATCTCAGTCTTCCACAAGCTACCTTTAAAATTACTCCAATTATCCATTTTGCTCCTCCTTATTTTAAATAAAGCTATTCATTCATACAAATGTACATTGTATACAAGAATAAAATTAATGAATAAATTATATTATGATTAACTATAATAGCAATTATCATGCCAAGTGATTTTTTTATTATGAAATGCTGGTATTTCAAGATTGCTAAAGTTAACTGGAATACAAAAAAAATAAACAAACGAGTCACGTATGACTCATTTGTTTATTTTTGACTCAATATTTTATTCAATATCCGAAATGATTTGTTCACCCAAATATTGTTTGATTAGCCTAGATGCTTTAGATTGACTAATTTTCAATTCATTTGCTACCTTTCTCGAACTTTTATGTTTATTGTAAGCCTCAACAATTAAATTTCGTTTAAATTCATCGATTCTATCATCAAAAGAATCTTGACCAGAGTAAGAGGAATGATTATTAATCTCAAATAATCCTTTCGGAAGGTGGTGAGGTTTTATAATATAGTCATTTACCGTAACCACAAGCCTCTCGATCAAATGCGATAATTCTCTGGTATTCCCTCTCCAAGAGTAGTATTTTAGCACATTCAAAGCTTCCTTTGAAAGTTTATGATTCTTTTTATACGTTTCATTGCATTGATTCAAAAAGTAAAACGCTAAAATTTCTATATCATCTTTTCGATCTCTCAGAGGAGGGATGTTGATTTCAAAAACACTTAATCGATAATACAAGTCTTCTCTAAAGTTTCCTGCATAAACGAGTTTTTTCAAATCTTTATTTGTTGCTGCAATAATCTTAACATCTACTTTCTTCATTTTTTGACTGCCTATAGGCATGAATTCTTTGTCTTGAACCACTTGCAATAACTTGGATTGGAGCAAATACGGCAATTCAGAAATATCATCTAAAAGAAGAGTTCCCCCGTTAGCAGCCTCGAAGAGTCCCTTCCTTCCTTGTTTTTTTGCACCGGTAAACGACCCCTCCTCATATCCAAACAACTCTGATTCCATTAATTCCTTAGGAATCGCACCACAGTTGATATTGATAAAAGGCTTATCCTTTCTTTTACTACCATTATGCATTACTCGCGCCAATAAAGTTTTGCCAACTCCGGATTCCCCCGAAATGACTATGGGTGAATCTACGTCCGATAATTTATGGGTTAGATCCATTACATCTTTCATCAGATGACTTTTATATAGCATTGAAGATGAAGAGCTATGCCGTTCTTCATATTTTTTTCTCTCAACTTCATCTACCGTGGAGTAATGAATATCTTCTATGTCATCCCGAACACTGGAGACAACATATTTCACTTCATCGTTCTCATCAAAAAATGGAACGGCGATGCTCAGGATGGTGCTTCCGATATGTGTCTTTTGGGTCATCATTACTGGTATTTTTTCTTGATATACATAAGGAAGAAGCGTAGGATGCCAGTAATCCGCTTCTAGAAAATTCAAATAATTTCTACCGATCATTTCTTCTTTTTTTAGCCCATAATGTCGCTCACAGGCATTATTAATATATAACAATTCATAATTGCTACCCCAAATATTTATTTCATCATGTAGGCCATCAATCAGCTTTACAAACATTTCATATTCAAGCGTTTTTGTTATCACAATATCACCTTTATAAATTTATTTAACTATCAATATAACTGATATTCTAAAATACCTTAATTACTACTTCTAAACATACTATATAATCTACCTTCTTGTCAATATATAAGGTTTATGCTAAAATACCCATTGTGTTGCTTAAATTCTTCATAACTGAGGTATAGTTACATAAAGAGTTAAGCCTTAGAACACATTATATTATTAGCACGAAAAGGAGAAATCATATGGATATTATAAAAGCTATTGAAACCCGTAAAAGCATTCGGGGTTACTTGAACAAACCCATCCCTAAAGATATCATTGCAGAAATAATCGAAACATCTCTTCGCAGCCCCTCGGCCACCAATATTCAGCCTTGGAATATTTATGTAGCAAGTGGTCAGGTTCTCAACAATATCAAACAGGATAATGTAAATTTATTTCTATCAGGAATCAGACCAACTATAGAAGAACCACCTCTGCAAGACGTTTTCAAACAACGCCGAGTGGAGTTGGCTAAGGATTTATTCAAGCTATTAAAAATAGAGAGAGAGGATAAAGAAAAAAGAAAAGAATGGACAAAAAGAGGCTACGAATATTTTGATGCACCGGCGGCAATCTTTTTTACTGTTGACAAAGAGGTTCTTGAAGGAACTTGGGCGCTTCTTGCCATTGGATCACTGATACAAACCATTTGTTTGGTCGCAATGGAATATGGAATTGGTACTTGTATTGGTGAACAAGGGGTATCTTATCACGACATTCTGAAAAAGCACTTGGAAATCCCGGAAGAAGAAAGCATCATCATAAGCCTTTCCTTGGGATATCCCGATGCGGAATTCCCAGGCAACGACTTAATTAGCAGAAGAGAACCTCTTTCCGAGGTTACTCGTTGGTTTGGATTTTAAGTTTCATCACCTCAGGAAAGCAACTTACATTGTATTGAGGGCAGGTAAAACACTCAAAGAAGTTGGGAGCATCTTCCCTATCGATTGTTTCAAATGCCTGCTTTCTGAAAAAGCCGGGAGCTCTAGCCACCAAATACAGGCTATGACCTCCCAAGGCTTTCACTTGATTTATAGCCAAATCCAACAGCTCTTTCCCTAATTTTTCTTTTCTGTATTCAGGCTCTACTGCGATGCCATCAATGATGTATTCCCCTTGGCGCATAGCCAATACGCACCCTGCAATGAGCCGGTCAGAGGTATCTCCCTGCTGAGGGGAAAGCCGCACTTCCCAAAGTTTTACTAAATCTGTGGGCACTTCGTCATTTACACTGTACTCAAGCTCATTTTTTACAAACAGCTTTACCAAACTTTCGTAGTCCTGCGTTTCATTTATAATATAATGAATGTTACTCATAATTTTTAATCCTTTTCATTCCTTCTCGCTATTTTCATCCTACCATGAAGAACCTTTCATGGAATTAACCAAAGTGTTAATCTTGATCTTGTTAGGCAAAACTTCGATATCCAAAGGGAATTTTGCTCCAATCTCTCCATCCACGTCCGTACCAACATCTTCTTGGGATTCCAACAAAAGTTTATTTGTTCTAAAAAAATGAACATTCTTATTTTCTTGATGGTTGCCTTGCATAATGCTGATCAAAAGAGGAGCAAACTCCAATATAGGCATTTCTTTAAAAAGAAGAACATCTAGGAGACCATCATTGATTTCTGCTTTAGGGGCAATGCGCTTAAACCCTCCTGCGGATCTACCATTCATCACCAACATGAAGTATATCTTTTCCTCCGCCGTATATTCCTCACTGGTAATTTTAATAGGAATCGGCTTTAAGTTGGGGATCTCCGCCACACCTCTTAAATAGTAGGATACCACACCCAAGGTGTTTTTGACGGTAGGATCCGTCTTTTGACTCACATCCACTAAGAATCCCATGGCCGCTACATTGATAAAATATTTGTCGTTCACCTTACCTACATCTGCAAAGCTATAATTATTTTCCAATGCAATCCTTATCATATCATCTATTTTTTCCGGCAAATCAAAGTAATAAGCAAAGTCATTGGCAGTACCAGACGGAAAAATTGCTAAAGGTAAATCAATATTGTGATTTATCATAGCATTTACCATAATATTGATAGTTCCATCTCCGCCGGCGGCAATAATCTTCTCATACTCTCCCACATTCATCTGCTTGAAGATATCGTTTAATATGCCCTTCCGATCTGCTCTCACAGGTATGACTAACATTTTTTTCTTTTGAAATTTTTCAATTATCAAATCCAAATTTGCCTTAAACAATCCATTGCCCGCATTGGGATTGTAGAACAGTAGAACTTTTCTATATTTCATCTTTTAATATACCTCTTATCTTACCAATTAAATAAAGAGAACCTGCCACCAAAATCACATCAAAGTAATTTTTATTCCTTAAAGCATAGTATACCGCCTCAAGAGGGTCGTCTATAGACACAGAACGATTACCTCGGGCAAGGATGACCTCATTGAGACTATCCGCACTCATCTTTCTGGGGTTGTCTGGCTCAGTAACGATAAAATCGCGGGTGATCTCTTCAAAGTTAGTGAGCAGTGGCTCCAATTTTTTATCCGCCAAAACCCCCGTCACCAAAAGGATCTTCCCTTTGGGGAAATGTTCATGCATGGTTTGCGCCAAGGAATGAGCTCCTCCCTCATTATGGGCACCATCTATGATGAGGTAAGGATTTTCTCTGAGAATTTCCATCCTGCCCTTTTGCCTGGCATTTTTAAGACCTTCTAAAAAAGCATCCCCTTCAATTTTACAGATACCATTTTTCTGCAATACACGAATAATGCCAATGGCGCAGAGGGCGTTTTCTACCTGATGCATTCCGATCATGGATAATTCCACGCCGTTTAGACCTTGGTCAAAGGAATCTTTTAAATCAAAGCTGTATTTTTTTATGGATTTCTTTAGGTTTTCCACCTTCCCTAAAGGATACCCGTAAAATAGACAATTTAACCTCTCTGCTTTTTCACGAATTACTGCCCCGGCAGCTTCTTCCTTGACGTTGGAAACTACAGGCACCCCTTCTTTAAAGATCCCTGCCTTTTCCGCTGCTATTTTTTCCAATGTGTGACCTAAATACTCCGTATGGTCGTAGGAAATGGAGGTTATGGCTGTGACAACAGGTTTCTTGATAATGTTGGTAGAATCTCCCGTGCCCCCCAATCCCACCTCCAAAACCAAGAAGTCGATGTTCTTACTCTTAAAGTAGCAAAAACCTATGGCGGTGACCAATTCAAACTCTGTAGGAGAATCATATCCCAGTCGAATCATTTCTTCCGTCTTTTCAAAGACCATTGCAGAAAAAGTTACGAGATCCTCCTGAGATATTTCCTGACCGTCAAACTCGATTCTCTCAGTAAAACGCTCTAAATAAGGAGAAGTGTAAAGACCTACCTTGTATCCATTTTCCTGCAAAATAGAGTAGACATACCTGCACACTGATCCTTTTCCATTGGTACCACCCACGTGGATTACCTTCATTTCATCCTGTGGGTTTCCCAATAACTCCATAAGCTTTGACATCCTCTCTAGTCCTAATTTGCTTCCAAATTTATTAAATTCATGTATTTTCTTTATGGTCTCCTGATAGGTCATAATCTCTTCCTTTTTTCATTTTAACGAAATAAATATCATTTATAACATTTAAAACATTCTCAATATTTGTTTTAGTTTAAAAGATTTTTCTTCCAATATTACTTAAAACCTGCCCTTTATGAAAATACTTAAGGCATGTTCTTTATAAAATTACTTAAGCTTTTTTTCTACTAAGATTACCCGTTCTTGAACCTTAATCAGCATATCTTCATATTTTGCAAGCTTTTCCCGTTCCTCAGAAATCACTTTTTCAGGTGCTTTACTTACAAAACCCTCATTGGACAATTTCCCCGATAAACGAGCGATTTCTCCTGTCAACCGCTTATCTTCCTTCAACAGTCGCTCAAATTCGGCCTTGTAATCCAACAATTCATCTAAAGGGATGAAAATTTCCGCTCCTGCCATCACAGCAGACATGACTTCCTCCGGTACCTCTCCTTTATTCTCTGTGAAACGGATTTCCGTGATATTTGCCAAATCTTTGATATATCTCGCTCCACCCTGTATGGTCTCCAAGGAATTTCCGGAAGCGAGGATGATTGCAGAGAGCTTCTTGGAGGGCGCTGCCTCGGCTTCTGCCCTGATATTTCTGATATTGCGTATGGCTTCCATTGCCATCTCTATTTTAGCTACAGCTTCGGGGAAAGAAAGCGCACCTTCGTAAACAGGCCATTGATCCTTCATCAGGAAGTTTTCCGGATTATCCTGTGACACTCCACCTTTTGGTAGGAAGCTCCATATTTCCTCGGTAATAAACGGCATAAAGGGATGCAATAGCTTCAGCAAGTCCTTTAGGACCTTCACCAGCACCAAACGTACTACCTTCTTATCCTCTTCATCGTCCCCGTACAGTCTGCCCTTTACCAGCTCGATATACCAGTCGCAATATTCGTTCCAAATGGTCTCATATACTTTTTGAGCCGCTAAGGAGAGCTCAAATTTATCCATATATGAAGTAATTTGCTGAACTGCATCATTGGTTTTGGAAAGAATCCATTTATCCTCTTCCTTAAGAGAGTTCCTGAAAGACTCGTTATTCAAAGAGCTGTTTAGGTTTTCTCCTTCATCCTCCGCTGGCATCTCTTCCTCCGGCAGATTCATGATAACAAATCTGGATGCATTCCAAAGCTTATTTGCAAAGTTTCGGCTAGACTCCAATTTTTCCTGCTTAAACCTCATGTCATTGCCAGGAGTGATACCGGAAAGAAGCATAAAACGAAGGGCATCCGCCCCCATTTGATCTATGATTTCCAAGGGATCTATACCGTTGCCCAAAGATTTGCTCATCTTGCGACCCTCTGCATCTCGCACCAGACCATGAACATATACGTATTTAAAGGGAATTTCTCCCATAGCTTCCAACGCGGAAAAGACCATCCTAACCACCCAGAAAAAGATGATATCATAACCTGTGACCAAAACATCCGTAGGATAAAAATACTCCAAATCCTCTGTTTTTTCCGGCCATCCTAAGGTGGAGAAAGGCCATAAAGCGGAGCTAAACCAGGTATCTAACACATCCTCATCCTGATAGATATTGCTACTGCTACACTTTGAGCATTTATTGGGAGCTTGAACAGAAACCATCAGTTCACCGCAATCCTTACAGTAGTAAGCCGGAATCCTGTGACCCCACCAAAGCTGACGTGAAATACACCAATCTCTGATATTTTCCAACCAATGAAGATAAGTTTTTTCAAAACGCTCTGGAACATGGACCAATTCCTTATCCTTTGCAACCTTTATGGCAGGCTGAGCCAATTCATGCATCTTTACAAACCATTGGTCGGAAAGCATAGGTTCAATGACCGTGTCACACCTATAACAACCGCCAATAGGAATCACCTTCTCCTCTGTCTTGACAAGATAACCCGCCTCTTCTAAGTCCTTGACCCAGGCCTTTCTGCATTCAAATCGATCCATACCTTCATATTTTCCTGCCAACCCATTCATGGTGGCATCCTTGTTGATGCAAGAAGGTCGTTCCATGTTATGCCGCTCGCCCACTTCAAAGTCGTTGGGGTCGTGAGCTGGAGTGATTTTCACCGCACCGGTTCCCTTTTCGGGATCCGGATAGCTGTCAGCCACCACGGGAATCAACGTTCCTACAATTGGAATCTGAACGTTCTTTCCTACCAAGTGCCTATATCGTTCATCATCTGGATGCACAGCGATAGCCGTATCTCCAAACATGGTTTCCGGTCTAGAGGTTGCCACCACGATACCGTCTCCACCATCCTCACCGGGATATCTGAAATACCAATACTTGCCGCTCTTGTCTTCGTGCTCCACCTCTGCATCGGAAAGAGAGGTACCACAGCTAGGGCACCAATTGATTAACCTATTTCCTCTGTAAATCAATCCCTTTTCATATAGCTGTACAAAGAGGGTGGTCACCGCTTTGTTGCAACCCTCGTCCATGGTAAAGCGTTCTCGCTCCCAGTCACAGGAATTTCCCAGCTTTCTCACCTGACGGGTGATAATGCTTCCATATTCGTCCTTCCATTTCCAAGCTCTCTTTAAAAATTCTTCTCTGCCTAAATCTTCCTTGGACTTTCCTTCCTCTTCTCTGATTTTATCTGCAACCTTTACCTCAGTAGCTATGCTGGCATGGTCGCTTCCCGGCAACCAAAGGGCACAGTACCCCTGCATTCTCTTCCACCTGGTGAGAACATCCTGCAAAGTCTGATCTAAGGCATGTCCCATATGAAGCTGTCCTGTAATGTTTGGGGGTGGCATAACTATGGTAAAAGGTTTTTTGTTCTCGTCTTTCACTGCACGAAAAGCACCACTTTTCTCCCAGGTCTCATAGATACGTTCTTCAAAATCTTTGGGGTTATAGGTTTTTGCTAGATTTTTTTCCATATTTGTCTCCTTTTATCTCAAAAGTTACCCTTTATATCAAAAAGTTGATTCCGGTAACGTAAGTGTGCCAATTGCTAAACGAAGTATTTTAACAAGATAATCGCTATTACTGCAAAGGACGGAATTTCATTCCGCCCTAATAATCATACATCACTTTCTTACATATTTATTTTATAGAATATTCACCCATTGTCAAGAGATTTGTTCACATTCGTTGATTGCTTTACCTTGATTTCTTTATTAAAATTACTCATTAAGATTTCCATTTTAATAATATCCATCTTTCAGGACAAACCCCCAAACAGGCTCCACATCCGCTGCAAAGATCCTGATCAATCTTAATTCGTCCATCTTGAAAGGATATGGCCTCTTCCAAACAACAATTTAGACATGCTCCACATTCTTTCTTTTTACAATCGTTATGTAATTCCGCAATTTTTATCTCTGGTTTAAGTTCTTCAAAAGAACGTAGTTCTTTCAAGCTACACCCTCGAATCCCATTCCAGTCCTTCACCTGATTTTCCTCTATCCAACCCTCTAAACTTTTTAACATCTCCGTAACAACTCCCATGCCTCTCAGCATGACTTCCGTACCTACACCACCCATGGAGGCACCCAGCATGATATATTCCAACAGATTTCCATAATTTGCAATACCTCCAATACCCAGAATCGGCAGCTTGGTACTTTGCGCAATTCCCGCCACAGTGGCAAGTCCCATGGGTCGTATGGGGACCCCTGAATATCCCCCGTAAGTGGGAAGGATGGGCTTGCCTGTACTGATATCTATACCCACAATCCCCCGTAAGGTATCTATGGCGCTAATTCCACAGGCCCCTGCCTTTTCAATGGAATGAACCACCTTAACCAAATTATTCATGCTCTGTGTAACTTTTACAAAAACAGGAATACTGACTGATTTTACAGCTTCATTTACAAACTCGAAGACTTTTTCTGCATTGCTGGCTACAATTTCCGCTCCTTCTCCCATGGGGCAAGCCAATCCGATTTCTAAGGCATCCACCCCTGCCTTTTCTACTTTTCTTGCCAAGTACCCAATCTCAGAGGGAGTAGAAGCCATAATGTTGCCCATCAATAGACCCTGAGAACCAAATTTCTTCTCCTTTGCCACCAACGTCAGCTCGTGCATCCAGTCCTCCAAACCGATACCGCTATAGATTCTAATGTTCTGCATGCCATGACCGTCGTAGGCAAAGCGAGGGCTTATTTCCGGGTAAGGCTCACTGACGATGCTCTCAGTCACCACAAGACCGGCACCTGCATCAAAGGCCTTTTTGATCCGATGGTATCCTCTGGTCCATGGTCCAGCAGATACCATTACAGGATTTTTTACTGTTAAACTTCCAATTTGAACCGGCAACATGTGTATTCCTCCTTTACCATATTTCTCTAAGTCTCTCTTTATTTCCACAAGATTTTCTGATTTTCAGCTTGGATTGTAGCATTACCTCTTGCCCGATGATGGTCCCTGCACCCTCCTCAATAATATCAAAAAGCAACCTTGCTGCCAAAAGCCCCATTCTGTACATGGGGATGGTTACCGTGGTCAGCTTGGGTTCCACAACCGCTCCCGTCTTCAAATCGTTAAAACCTATCAAGGCCATGTCCTTCGGAATGTTCAAATCCGTCTGTTTGATTTTCTCCATAGCGCCGAAAGCCATGGTATCCGTAGACGCAAAGATTGCATCCGGCCTTTGCTGTAGGGCTAACAACTTGCTGGTGGCTACAAATCCCCCTTCCATATTGTTTTGCCCCGTCACTATCAATTCTGGCCGAAAAGGAATTTTCGCCTTCTTCAAAGCCATCTTATAACCCTCTAACTTCTCTACATTTTCTGCTTTTGGCGTTTGCCCCAATATCATGGCGATCCGCTTATGACCCATTTCCGTCAGATGGGTGACCGCCTCTTCCGCTCCCCCTTTATAGTCCGTATAAACCACATTTTCATTTTCCATGCTATAATTTTGTCCTGCCAAAACGTAGGGAACTCCATTTTTTTTCAATCGCTGAAGATCTGCCTTTTTCAGCAGAGAAGAAATGAATATTAGCCCGTCCACCCTTCTCCCGGTAAAAGATTCCACATAAGCTCTCTCCTTTTCCAAGTCAAAATCCGTGTTGCACAACATAATACTGTAGCTTTTCTGGTGGGCACCATCACTAATACCCTTTGCAATTTCCATGTTGACAGGATCTAACATGTCGGGAACGATCAAACCTATCACACCCGTCTTAGCAGACTGGATATTCCGAGCAAACCAATTAGGAGTGTAGTTCATTTGCTTCATCACCCCTAAAATATGCTCCCGTGTTTTGACCGATACCGATTCAGGGTGGTTTAAAACCCTAGATACTGTAGTAACCGATACGTCCGCTTTCTTTGCTACAGCCTTGATGTTCAATTGAGTCCCCTTTCCAAAAAGTGTACGTCCCTTTTTACAGTCCGATTCAAACATTGTATGAAACATTTTATCATAGTAATTTTTTTAATACAATGAAAACGCTAAAAAATGACATAGTCATAATAAATTTATACTTTGCTATTCTTTAGATCTTTAATTCTTTAAATTTTAAATTTTTAATTCTTTAAATTGTTTCGTTTGTATTATTTTATGTTTTATTTCAGGCAATTATATTTTCCTAACTCAGTTTCTATATAGTTTCATCCTTCGCTTCTTACAGTTTAAAGGTAACCATTTCCGTTTTTCCACCTATGGACACTTCTCGAACTGCCGGCTTTGTCTTGCAGAGAATGTTTCCCTTTCTGATCACATAGAGGCATTCGCTGGTCAGTCTGATGGCTTCCTCTTCATCCTTGGCATCCAGTATTAAAAGATCCGCTTGCTGCCCTTTTTCAATTCCATAATTGTCCAAATGCATCAGCTTTGCAGAGTTGTCCGTAATCATATCAAAGAGCTGAGGAATTTGCGCTGCTCCGTTCATGTGCGCCGTATGCATGAGTAAATTGGCCGCCTGTAACATGCTGCCCTTTCCCATGGAGTACCAAGGATCCATGATGGAGTCATGACCGATGGATACGTTAACACCTCTGGCTAACAGTTCATCCACTCTGGTATGTCCCCTCTTTCTGGGATATCCGTCGGTTCTGTTCTGGAGTACACTGTTGTCAAAGGGGTTGGTAATCATATTCACCCCAGATCTGGCCAAAATTCCTATGAGCTTAAAGGCATAATCGTTGTTGTAATTGTGCATAGCTGTAGTGTGGCTGGCCGCCGCTTTGCCGCCAAAACCTCTGACGATGCTTTCCTTTGCCATGACCTCAATAAATCTGGAATGAGGATCCCCCGTTTCGTCGATGTGAATGTCTATAAGCTTTTGATTTTTTTCAGCCAAATCATAGACCAATTCCACTTCTTTTACTCCATCTTCTCGTGTAAACTCAATGTGAGGCGCTCCTCCTACCACATCTACTCCCATTTCGATTGACTTTGTCAAAAGTTTCACACCGTCAGGTTCTGTGAAGATACCGTTCTGTGGAAATGCAACCACCTGCAGGTCAATGTAATCCTTTACTTCCTCCCGAAGCTCCAAAAGGCTTTCCACCGTAAGCAAGGTGGGATCCGTACAGTCTGCATGAGTCCTTACCCTGAGAACACCATTGGCGGCATACCATTTAAACACCTCTTTTGCGTTATCCTTAATGACATCCTTTGTCAAATCCTTCTTCCATTCACTCCAAATATCGATAGCTTCAAGCAGTGTCCCCGATTCGTTGTTCCTAGATAACTTTCCCGAGGAAAGTACGGCGTCCAAGTGAACGTGTGGGTCTACAAAAGGTGTTGTCACCAACTTTCCCTCTGCATCGATGGTTTCCACATTCCCTTCTTTGGTGATTTCCTCCCATTTTGGATGATCGCTCTCCAAAACCTCCTGAAATCTTCCATCCTTGATTAAAATATGAAATAATCCGTCCTTATCTCTTAACTTTGCATTCGTTATTAAAAGCAATTTTTTTTCCCTCCTTTATATGTATTCAGCGTTATCCTTTACCGGATGCGCGTCCTTGATTCCCATAGAATTAAAAATAGCATTTATCAAGGGCATGGTCAGCATGGCAATCAGGATACCCTGTAGCGATGGAACTCCGAAGCTGTAAACTCCGCCCAAGTAAGCGGCTGCACAGCCTAACAGATATGCAACGATAGGTGCAACCCTCCACATTTTGAATTCTACATATTGCAACTTGGGAATTCTTCCTTTATATACGAATAGATAATCCCCAATGATAACTCCACCCAATGGCGGAATAAAGGTTCCAAACACGTTTAACATAGGAATAAATATTGTAGAAATTCCGATTACCGCCATAACCAAAGCTATAATGATACCTCCTAAAATAAAAGGTCTTTTGTCATTTTTTCCAAACATTTCAGCTCCCGCCATACCGAAAGCGTATGCAGTCGCATTGTTGGTGGTCCAGATGTTTAAGGTTAAAATAATCAATGCCCAAACGGTCAGTCCCATAGTCATCATCAGTTCGATCAGGTCACCTGTCTGGAAAACCAGTCCCCCAATCATTCCGGAAAAGATCATAATTCCATTACCGATTAAAAACCCTAATAGACCGGCGATAAAAGCAATCTTTGCACTGGAAGCAAATCTGGCCCAGTTGGCAGCTTGTGTACCCCCTGAAGCAAAGGTTCCCACGATTACCGTGATGGCCATGGTCATGGTCATGTCAGAGGTAGGTGCGATGGCCTGAATGGCTTCCATACTGCCGGCCTCTTTCACCGCCATGATGATAACCAATACCATCAATGCTCCCATGAGAGGAATGGCAACATAAGAAACGATGGCCATAGCGCGTACACCGAACAAAGCGGTAGCACCCATGATTACGCCCCAAAAGATAATAAAGAATAATTTCGCCCAAAAAGTATTAATATTTAATCCCATAGCAAAGAGATTTCCCATGTATTCTGCAGTAATGGCATACCAGAAAATTTGCGTTCCACCTAATATGATGTCCGCCCATTTTGCCCCCCCTCTTCCCAAAGTATATTTGGCTAAGAGAACTGAGGTCAATCCTGTCTTTGCACCGATGGCACAGATGGTTGCAACGTAAAGTCCCAAGATAGCACTACCCGCTAAAATAATCCAAACCAACTCATTAAAAGAAAATGCTGCCCCTAACCTAGCTCCTGAAGCCATGGTGGGTGTAAAGAAAGTAAATCCGATCAATACTGCACTGATGGACAAAAGCCCCGTTCGGGCGCTCATAGGCACATGGTCTAAGGGATAATCCTTATCCACGCCTCCTTGGACCTCTGTCTGCTGTAACTTTTCTTCGTTCATGACAATCTCCTTTCATTAATAAAAATCAAATTATAGAAAATAGTTTCAACAATTAAGTTTAATATAGCTGAATAATCTTTTAAAACATTAAAAAATTAACGTTTATTTAGATGAAACTATTTCCATTATTTATAGTATCATACGTCGAAATATTCTGCAAGTTTTATTTAAGTATTTTTGAAGGAGCAGAGTTCTGACTGCAAAATAAAGAACTAAAAAAGGTTAACATACATAAAGACATCTTAAATCAAATCCTTTTAAGAGCCTAATGGCAAAGAAACAGGAGCGACATAAATTCGTGTTGCTCCTGTTTTTGCTGACAATATTTGGTTATTTTCCAGTGATCGGATTTATTCAAACAAATGTGTTTAGTTTTTCTTTGTGTTTTAGTTCCGTAATAAAGGTTAATTATCACTTAAAATTGCGGGCATCGCCCTCACTGACGTGGCGAAACCACATTTTTAATAAGAATATTGGTATTATATATCCCGATTTAATTTTCGCTGCACTTCTTTCAAAGGAAGTCCATATTTCTTTGCGATATCCTTGCAGTTGTCCAACTCTGGTTTGAAGGATTCCATTTCACCGGTTTGTGAGTATTTGATTCGCACCTGACCAAACTCCGTATCTAAACTTTTCACCTCTCGATGGGCAATGATTCTCTTTGTCTCCCTGATTCTCAAACCTAACGTACCTGTCTCCTTGAACAAAAGTTCCGAAAGTGTTTTGATTTTGTCTCGATTACAGATGACAGAAACCATATGTGCAGGTCTATTTTTTTTCATTTGAATAGGAGTAAAATATACATCTAAAGCTCCCTCTTCAAACAACCTTTCCATGGTATACCCAAGCACTTCTCCCGTGCAATCATCCAGATTGGTTTCCATGACATATACGATGTCCTCCGGAAGATTTAACATGCCCGATGATGGGTTTATATGTTTATCAACTTCTTCTACGGTTCCCAAAAAAATTCTTAGTGCGTTGAGTTTACCGGTGTGAGTCTTCCCAAATCCATAACCCGTAGCCAAAACATTCATCTTTGGCATTTTACCGCAAGACTTCATAAGAACTTTTAGAATTCCAAACCCCGTGGGAGTAACCAGTTCTTTCTCCACATCCCCCGTAATCAACTCTATGTCACTACCTTGGAGCATTTGTGCCACCGCCGGAACCGGAATAGGCATTACCCCATGTCTGCATTGGACGAATCCTCTGCCTTCTCTCACCGGAGAACATACTACCATATCCACCTTTAACAAATCAAAACAGATGGCCGTGCCCACAATGTCCACGATGGAATCCACCGCACCGATTTCGTGAAAATGTACATCCTCCACAGGCTTACCATGCACCTTTGCCTCAGCCAATGCAATCTCCCGAAAAATGTCTATGGCTAAATCTTTGGCATTTTGAGAAATGTGACTATCCAGGATAATCTTGCTGATATCCGACAAATTTCTTTCCATAGTATGGAGATTTTGGTGATCGTGGGTATGAAATCCATGGGCATGTTTGTAGTCATAAGTTTCATGAAAATGCCCTTCCTGTCTTTGATCTTCCTGGTTTACGGTAAAATGTTCAGCTCCATCCTGAGACGTTAGCCTCACCGTCACATCAGTGCCTGAAATGGAAAGCTGATGTGTCTTTTTGATGTCCAATTCATAACCTGATAAATGCAGCTTTGCCAATTCATCCCGCACCATGTTTTGATCCAACCCTAAGTCGATCAATGCCGCCATTGCCATATCTCCGCTAATACCTGAAAAACAATCAAAATATAATACTCTTTTCATTTGAGTTATTTCCCCCTCACCCACGCAACTTATTCACATTTGATGCAAAGTACGCCGCACCAAAACCATTGTCGATATTCACCACGGCAACCCCGGAAGCACAGCTGTTCAGCATGGTTAGAAGGGCAGAAATTCCACCAAAGCTAGCACCATATCCCACGCTGGTGGGCACGGCAATGACCGGTTTATCCACTAAACCACCCACCACACTGGCCAGTGCCCCCTCCATGCCTGCCACTACAATGACCACATTGGCCTTTTGTATCCGCTCAGCTTGTGCCAACAGACGATGAATCCCTGCGACTCCCACATCGTAAATACGTTCTACTCGGTTTCCTAAAATTTCCGCCGTTACAGCCGCCTCTTCTGCCACGGGAATATCAGCTGTTCCTGCTGTGACGACGGCGATGATTTTTTCAGAAATATCGATGTCCTGTTTTTGAACTAAAATAATTCTGGCCTGCGGATAGTAAATAGCCTGCGGAATCCTCTGCCGTACCGCTTGATATACCTCATCCGAAGCTCTTGTACCCAAAATATTTACATTGTTTTCCATCATTCTGGATAGAATGCCCACAATCTGTTCCGTGGTTTTTCCTTGACAGAAGATGGCCTCCGGATACCCTGTACGGATATTTCGGTGTTGGTCGATTTTGGCAAACCCTAAATCCGTATAGGGGAGTTCTTTTAGACTTTCCATCGCATCTTCAGGTGTCTTACTTCCGTCAGCCACCTGATTCAAAATGCCTAATAAATATGCTTGCTCCATACCTATGTCCTTATCTCATTTCATATGATTTAAAAAAAATTTTTTGCTTATTCGCTTAGACTGATCCTACTGTTCTCAACATTCATATTTCCCATGCGATAACCCTTTAAGTCTAGCGTAGCAAAATGAAATCCTGCCTTTAACGCCCAATCATGAACTTCTTCCATTAAATCTTCATCCAAAAATTTTAATCGTTCTTCTGGTAATACTTCTATTCTGGCCACGCTTCCATGATGTCGAACTCTCACTTGCAAAAAACCCCTTTCATGTAGCTTTTCTTCTAAAAATTCAATCTGCCTCAGCTTTTTTTCTGTGATAGCCTCTCCGTGCGGGATTCGGGTAGCTAAGCACGCATATGCCGGTTTTTCCCAAATCGGCATGCCTTTTTTCTTTAAAATTAAGCGTATTTCTTCCTTTGTAAGCCTAGCCTCCTTTAAGGGGCTTACCACCTGCAATTCCTGCAAAGCCTTCAGTCCCGGTCGATAGTCCAACCCGTCATCTGCATTGGTTCCATCCGCCAAAACCGTGGAGCCACTTTCTCTGGCTGTCTGCCATATATTTGTAAAGATTGCCTTTTTACATAGGTAACAGCGATCCGATGGGTTTTCTAAAAATCCATCCACTTCCTCAATATTTATATCTACAAAAAGTTGTCTTATTTGGTAATCCCTACAAAATGCCTCCGCTTCCTCCATTTCCCTCTTGGGAAATGCTGCAGCTCGCACTGTAATTGCAGTCACTGCATCCCCTAAAGTTTCTTGTGCAAGCAACAACAAAAACGTGCTGTCCACCCCTCCTGAAAAAGCGATTGCCGGGTGCTTATATGTTTTGAGAAGATCTCTCAGTTTGTCCATTTTTTCTATAATATCCATGTTACTCTTTCTCTTTCCGTTACGTTATCCAATGCTAATACTTATACTTTTTCAGAAAGCTCCTTCTATGTATGGGACTAAGTCCCTGTGCATCTAGACCCTCGTAATGTTCCTTCGTGCCGTAGCCCTTGTTCTTATGAAAGGCATAATGAGGATATAACCTATGATATTCAATCATCATACGATCCCTAGTTACCTTCGCCAAAATGGAGGCTGCCGCAATGGAAACACTCTTACTGTCCCCCTTTATGATGGAACTTTGAGGAATCTCTACTCCCTTCAAGGTCAACGCATCTATGAGAAGAAACTCTGTCTCTTGATTTCTAATTTTTTTCAGTTCCTGATTTAATTGAATCACCGCTTTTTCCATTGCGGATTTGGTCGCTTCTAATATATTTTTTTGGTCTATTACATGATTATCCTCAAGACCCAAACCATAACATATGGCATTCTCAATTATGGCATCAAATAATTCAGTTCTTTTCTTTTCGGACAATTTTTTAGAATCGTCCACACCCAATACGGAAAAATCCTTGGGTAATATCACGGCGGCAGCCACTACAGGACCAGCCAATGGACCTCGCCCAACCTCGTCCAACCCGGCTACAAAGGTGACACCTTGACGATAAAGTTCTTCCTCATACCGCTTCATTTCATATAACTTTTGAATCAATTTTACTTCTTTGATCATTTTTTCATATCTCCTAGGACAATTCCGGACTATTCATCACCGGGCACACCGTACATTTTTTCTCCATTCCCTTGGAAATCCTCCCAAGGGGGCGGTGGTTTCTCCAAAGTAATTCTCCCCATCAAACCGGCGCGAAACTCATCCATAAGGGTTCTCCCCGTTCTCTCATAATCTATCTTTTTCCCCGCCATAATAAATCCCCTCTTACCGGCGATTAGCTCCATGGTTTCCAAAGGTGTCTCTCCCAATTCTTCCAACTTATACCTGTCCCGCAGATTTTGAGGGTAAGCATCCATCAAATAAGTGATCAGCTCCAAAGCCAAGGTGGCAATATCCAGAATTTCATCCTTGATGGATCCACAAAATGCCAGATTGACCCCTGCCTTGGGATCCTCAAATTTAGGCCATAAAATCCCGGGAGTATCCAGTAGTTGCATATTGTCTCCTAAGTTCAGCCATTGCTTTCCTTTGGTAACACCGGGTTTATTTCCGGTCTTTGCGCTCTTCTTTCCCGTCAAACGGTTAATCAGAGAGGACTTCCCCACGTTGGGTACTCCTACAATCATCAATCTCAAAGGTTTTTTCCGTATGCTGTCCTTATTTTTTTCTTCCTGAATTCCCGTCAAAAGTTTTAAAAGGCGAGCCGCCCCATCTCCTGACATGCAATTCATGGAGAGCACATGAAACCCTTGCCTTTTAAAGTGTTCCTCCCACATAAGACTGACCTTTCCGTCAGCCAAATCCGATTTATTTAAAATCACAATTCTCGCTTTTTTATAAATCAATTCCTCTAAGATAGGATTTCTTCCTGACACCGGAATTCTCGCATCTACCACCTCTATGACCGCATCCACCATCTTCAGGTTATCTTGTATCAGCTCTCTGGTTTTTTTCATATGACCGGGATACCAGTTTATTTTATCCATGTGCCTACTCCTCGTATAGTATTCTTTTTCTTCGTATGATTCTCTTTTTCTTCTTCCATTCATTATGCCCTATTGTTCGTCAAAAATCAAACAAAAGTTCTATAATCGAAAAAACACAGTTGGTCCGAATTGTCAAACCACCTGTGTTTTGATTTACATCCTGTTTATTTTGTTTCCTTTACCTTAATCTTTGCAGATTTACCGGTTCTCTGTCTCATGTAGTTCAATTTAGCTCTTCTAATTGCACCTTTTCTCACTACTTCGATCTTATCAATTCTGGGTGAATGAAGCGGGAATGTCTTCTCAACTCCTACACCGGAAGCAATTCTTCTCACTGTGAAGGTTTCACCGAGACCGCCATTTTGTCTTTTCAGGACAAATCCTTCAAAGATCTGTACACGTTCTCTGTTTCCTTCCTTGATTCTGATGTGTATCTTTACAGTATCACCTACAGAGAATTCGGGAATATCGCTTTTAATATAGTCCTGCGCTATCATTTTCATTACATCCATGTTATTTCCTCCTCTCTCCCAAGACGTTCATGGTATCCTAACGCTATTTTTAGCTCTATCCAGAGGACCGCCCGTAATAACAAGTCGTAAATTCATTACAACGTGAACCAGTTTATCATGAAACTAAGTAAAAATCAAGGACTTTTTTGTCATAATCTAACTTAAAGTGTATTAAAAACTAATTCCAATGAATTTTAATTTCTCAGCAACATTCCTATAACAAGTTTTTTAATAAAATTCCGGATTTTGGGGGAACAATTTTAGGCTCTAGGGTGTGAGCTATCGTACACATCCTTAATCCTATTCTTTGTTACGGTCAGATAAATCTGAGTAGCCGACATATCCTCGTGCCCCAACAACTCCTGAAGGGATCTTAAATCTGCGCCGTTTTGTACCATGTGAACGGCAAAGGAGTTTCTAAAAATTTGTGGCGTAATTTTCGTTTCTACCTCAGCAAGCTTTGTATACTCCTTCATTAATTTCCACAAGCCTTGTCGTGTCAAGCGACTCCCGTAGTAATTTACAAACAGAGCTGACTCCTCGGGATCCTTTATGAGCTTTTCTCGAACTTCAAATATGTATTGCTCCATGGCCGCTCGTGCCGGACGACCCAGAGGAATAATTCGCGCTTTACCATGTTCCCCGGTGCAGGTAATAAATCCCATCCTCAGGTTAATATCTATCACGTTGGCTTCCACCACCTCGCTGACTCGGATACCTGTGGCATATAGAAGCTCCAGTAAGGCCTTGTCCCTTAGACCCTTCAAACTTTTATCGGGAATGGAAAGAATGGAATCTATTTCTTGAATAGTCAAATATTCGATTTTTTTTCTTTCTATTTTAGGAGTTTTAATATTGTTGGTTGGGTTTACCGTAAGTTCACCGGAATGGACCATAAAGTTATAAAAAGCTCTAAGAGAAGCAATCTTCCTGTTTGCAGTGGCTCCTGATTTACCTTGATTCTTAATATGAAGTAGAAAGCTTATGATTTCCGTATTTTGCACGTTTAAAAAACTTTCTATCTCTTTATTTTTTATAAATCGAGAAAACTCTATGAGGTCTGAGCTGTACGCATTGAGCGAATTAGCCGTTAATTTTCTTTCTTTCATTAAATATTCAACAAATTTTTCTATATATGCATCCACTTTTTTATCTCCCCGAAGTTTTAATTTTTTCAGCAATCTATACAAAAGTATATACTCTTTTAATCAAGTTTACAATAATTAATTTTCAAAATATAAAAATTACTTCAAATTACTTCAAACGAAAATTTTAATAGTATTTGGTTATATCGAAAAAGGTTTGTACATATATTGGAGCAACGGAGGAATACAAAATGAAAACTTATACCATGGAAGAAACCACAAAATTTTTTTGGTTTGAAATTTTTTTCTTTGTTTTGGGTATTACCACAGGAATCTTTGTTGCGAAAATGATCAGTCCTGCAGAAAAAGAATTTGTTATGGACTATTTTAGCAAATATTTATTGATCAACACGGCAAGAGAGGATTTATATACTCAAATTTTTTATTATTCTTTTTTCAATAACATTTCCTTGTTGTTTATTATAGCCATCTCAGGATTTATCCTTTACGGTTTTGTTCTTTCATTCTCTACGTTAGCATTTAAGGGGTTTGTTTTAGGATTTACCGTATCATTGATTTTGGATTCCATGGGCCTTAAGGGAATTTTTCTCATATTGGTTTCCGTATTCCCTCAGAATATCATTTTTATCTGCGCACTTTTCTATGGTGTGGCTGTTTCATTGGCGCGGAAGGGCGAAAGCACGAGAAACTACTTGCTCACATTTTTTGTATTGAGCCTAATTACAGTGCTGGGCTGTCTTTTGGAGTCTTTTCTTGGGCCAATCTTAACCCGGTTAGTGTTATAGCCACGATGGTCTTTGCATCTATTATTTCTCCCGATTGAATCATTTCATGAAGTTGATCTATAGGGTAATGATATACCTCTATGGCTTCCGTTTCATCAAAACAAGTATCTCCAGGTGTAAGGTCTGTGGCCAAATAAAGGCTTAAGAGTTCCGTGGAATAGCCAATGGAGGAATAAAAGGTCGTAAGCAACTCCATATTTTGGGCATCATATCCGGTTTCTTCTTTAAGCTCTCTTTTGGCTGCCAGCAAAGGATCCTTCTCGTGTCTCTCCAGTTTCCCTGCAGGAACCTCCAATACAAATTTTTCCGCTGCCTTTCGATACTGCTTAACCAATACCATCTCCCCTGCGGAGGTCACGGTCGCAACAGCTACTCCGCCATTATGTTCCACAATTTCCCGGTAGGAAACTTGACCATCCCGAACATGCACCCTATCCTTTCGCAGATTCAACACAGCTCCCTCATAAATCATTTCACTGGAAATGGTCTTTTCTTCAAATACCATAAGTTACCTCACTTTGTCATATTTTTTGATTGTTGGATGGCTGCTTCCATTCCTTCTTTAATAATCCGTCCAAACCCATTCTGATTTAAGGATTCTACGGCCCTTATGGTGGTTCCTCCTGGTGAGCACACCCGATCCCTGAGAATTGAGGGTTCCTCCCCTGTGTTTAGCACCATATTAGCCGCTCCCAATACCGCTTGAGTCGCACAAACCTTAGCCGTTTCCCTGTTCATCCCGTTTTCCACGGCACCTTGTACAAGCGCCTCTATAAACATGTAGACATAGGCGGGACTGCTTCCGCTTACACCGATAACCGCATGTATCAGTTCTTCATCCATTTGCTCCACTTTTCCGATAGACTTTAGCATCCCCATAATGGCTTCAAACTCTTCTGAACCTACATTGGTATTTTTAAACACGGCAGTCATTCCACAATTGATCAGGGCGGGAGTATTGGGCATAATCCTCACAACTTTCGTATTTTTCCCTAATTTTCCCTCGATATATCCCATGCTGATACCGGCTGCCATAGATAAAATCGTCTGACGATCTTTTAACAGTGGCTTCAATTGATGGAGAATCGAATCATAAGTATCGGGTTTCACTGCCAAAACCACTGTATCCGAGGAGTCCACCAGTGCTTCTATACTTCCTACTACGTTAATTTTCCATCGATCCCTGAGTTTTTCCGCTTTTTCCACTTCATAGTCATATGCGAAGATGTCCTGCGGCTCTCCTTGGCCAGATTGCACATAGCCGCCAATAATAGCGCTGCCCATGTTTCCCGTACCAATAAATCCAAACTTCATATCTATATACCTCTTTTACTTTCCATAAAATATCGTTCCAACAGCCTTCCCCTCTACCACTCCTTGAAGGATATTCTGTTTTTTTCCGTTGAGTAAAATCATATCGATCCCATATTGATTTACTTTTTCTGCCGCACTGATCTTTGTTACGATTCCGCCGGTGCCAAAGCTACTGATACCGCTGGCATCAATTTCATCTAAGAGTGTCTCCACATGAAAGACCTCTTCTATGAGTTTTGCATC
Organism: uncultured Anaerovorax sp.; assembly: GCA_964582545.1. Taxonomy (GTDB): domain Bacteria; phylum Bacillota; class Clostridia; order Peptostreptococcales; family Anaerovoracaceae; genus JAVVUJ01. The sequence goes on along the minus strand of CAZOSB010000001.1, from coordinate 20,180 downwards.
GTTGTTTTCTTTTGGATTCTTATCGAAGACGCCATCGATGTCACTTAATATGATCAAAAGGTCTGCGTTCCATAGGTTTGCCGTCAAAGCTCCCAAAGTATCGTTATCTCCAATTTTAATTTCATCCACGCTGACGCTGTCGTTTTCATTGATAATGGGAACCACCCCTTCATCCACCAAGGTAAACAAAGTGTTTCTAATATGAAGGGTTCTTCTATGATCTCCAAAATCTTCCCTAGTTAAAAGCATTTGCCCTACGTGAATTCCATATTCTGAAAAGTATTTTTTGTATCCGTTCATCAGCTCTACCTGCCCGATTGCACATAAAGCCTGCTTGTAGTTGATATCTCCCCTTCGATTCCATTTATTGATGGCACCCACACCGCAAATACCTGCGCCCGAAGAAACGACAATCACTTGCTTTCCGTCCTTCATGAGGTTGGAAATCTGCAAAACGATGTTTTCTAAAAATTCTTCATTTACATTTCCATCCTCACCGGACAATACGTTGCTGCCAATTTTAATTACAATTTTTTTGCTATTATTTAAGACCTCAGATAAATTGCCCATATTTATTCTCCCTACTTTTTACTCATGATCAAATTATACTATCTAAGAAGGGAAAATGCAATTAAAAACCGCATAAGCTCTACTGTGCCCATGCGGAGAAAGTTGATTTTGTATTGAATTTTGGATGAATGCATAGTTATGTATCATCTGGGCTCAATGAGTAGCTTGATTGCCGTTCTTTCTTCACCCTCAATTTGGATATCCGTAAAGGCGGGAACACAGATTAAATCAATGCCACTGGGTGCCACAAACCCTCTTGATATGGCTACCGCTTTTATTGCTTGATTCAAAGCGCCTGCACCGATTGCCTGAATCTCCGCATTTCCTCTTTCTCTTAAAACTCCTGCCAACGCACCTGCCACAGAATTAGGATTTGACTTTGCTGATACTTTTAAAACGTCCATTGTTATTACCTCCATTAATCACTGTAAAAAATTCAACTATTTAATTATTTTTTCTGTTTTTTTCTATGTTATTTATTGTATTATACTTTCTCAAATATTGAAATGAGTAATCGTTCGACAAATTCTTTCAAAAAAAATTTTTATTTTCAAAAATTAACGCTTGCATAATTTGTCGAAATTTGTTATACTTACAACGTGGTTATCCCCCTGATAACCTCATTAATCTCTAATCCCAAATACCCCTTTAACAAAACAAACTGCTCCCCGCAGTTTGTTTTGTTTTACAGCTATATATATATAATCTTTTAGGTGGTGATAATTTTGAAATTTATAACCGATTCACTTGTTAAAAAATCTTATCATTCCAACATCTTTGATCAATATTTCGGAAATCTTCGAATTGCCTTTATGGACATTGAAACTACGGGACTTAACCCCAAAGGATGCAAATGCATATTGGGAGGCATGGGTTATTACCACAAGGGCTCCGAAGAAGCCGAAGAAATATTTACAGTAAAACAATATTTTTTGGTAAATCAACAAAATGAAGGTGAAGTTTTAGAAGCTTTTAAAGATGAATTGGAGAAATTCGACATTATTGTCACTTTTAACGGCAACAGCTTCGATATTCCTTTCCTCAACAGGAGATTTGAGGCCAATGGACTGAGTCCCCTTGCCATTCAACCCTGCCAAAGCTTTGACCTATACTGGGCCTTAAATAAGCACTCCCACATGCGCCAAATTCTACCCAACCTTAAGCAGAAAACCGTGGAAAACTATTTAGGGTTGTGGATGAATCGAACGGATGAAATTTCCGGTGCTGAGAGTGTTGCTCTTTACATGGATTATTTGCAGACTAAGGATTCCTCATTAGAAGAACAGATTCTACTTCACAATCGTGACGATGTAGTTCAATTATCTTCCCTCTTAGAAATTATAAATAAACTGGATTTACACGAAATAATGTTTTATAATGGATTTGTAATTCTTGAAGATGAAAAAAAAGCATATATCAATCAAGTGAAAAAAAATAAAAATCAATTTTTGATTACAGGTCATACGAAAAATTGTTTATTGGATTATAAGGCTTATGAGGAAGATTTTGAAATAGATTTGTCTGCAAAAAATAAATCTTTTGTTTTGAAATTGAACAATCAATCACATACTATTAATGAATATGGTCAATTTAATCACAAAATCAGAAGCATTCTCAGTCAAGTACTGAAATCATAATTTTATCATTAAGGAGTTTCTCCATGAAAACACGATCAAGACTGGATGAAGTATTTAAGCATGCATTTCCCATCCCTTTTGATGACGATTCAAAGTTTGTTTTTTTCAGCGATGTGCATCGGGGGGATGACAGCCTTTCCGATGAATTTGGAAGGAACCGCCATATCTATTATCACGCTTTAGAACATTACTTTCAAGATGGTTTTACTTACATTGAAGTAGGTGACGGGGATGAGCTTTGGGAGCATTCCAGCTTTGCTCACATTCGTGGCGCCCATGTGGCCACCTTCCATATGCTCCGCAACTTTTACAATGAGGACCGATTCTATATGCTTTTCGGAAATCATAACATGCATTTAAAGTCTCCAGATTTTGTAAAAAAGAATTTATTTCAGGTTTTTGATGAATATAACGATATAAGCGAAGATCTTTTTCCTGACATCGTCATACATGAAGGATTAATCCTCACTCATCGACAGACGCAGCAAGAAATTTTTGTCGTTCACGGGCATCAGGGTGATTTGATAAACGATCAATTATGGAAGATTTCTTATTTTATCATACGATATTTTTGGAGGTTCATGCATATTTTAGGTGTAAAGTATGCCGCCAGTCCTGCAAAAAATAGATTAAAAAGACATAAGGTAGAAAAGAATTATAACAAGTGGAATGAGGACAGGGACACGATGCTAATCTGCGGTCATACTCACCGACCAAAATTTCCTGGACCAAATGACCCCTCTTATTTTAATTGTGGCTGCTGCATGCACCCTAGAGGTATCAATTGTATCGAAATCGCCGATGGAAAAATCTCATTGATCACATGGAACATGCACAGCAAACCCGACGGCACTCTATATATTAAGCGAACAGTATCCAAGGGACCCAGCCCTTTGACCAATTTTATAGGGCGCAATGAAAAAGTCAGAAAAATGATGAATAGGAGCGAAAAAAATGAATAGTTTTAAAGATTTGTTACAAAAGGTAAAGTCAGACAGTCATTTGACTGCATCCCTTTCCTCAGATATCAGAAATAAAGCCTTAGCTAACATCGTGAAAGACTTGGAAGCAAATAAAGAAAAAATTTTTAAAGCAAATAAAGCGGATATGGATAAAGCTCTTTCAGAAAATCTTGCCGCCCCCATCGTAAAGAGATTGCTTTTCGGCGAAGAAAAATTAAGGGACGCCTTGGACGGTCTAAACAGTCTCATCTCCTTGGAAGATCCTTTGTTTAAAACCTTGTTGTCTCGCCAATTGGATACAACGTTACATTTGGAAAAGATAACCTGCCCCATAGGAGTCATCGGTGTCATCTTTGAATCAAGACCAGATGCCCTTATACAGATTGCTTCTCTCTGCATCAAAAGTGGAAATTGCTCCATTCTGAAAGGTGGTAGGGAGGGATTCAACACCAATCGCACGTTATATCATGTAATCTATGAAAGCGGTTTACAGGCGGGTATGCCTGAAGGGTTTTTAACCTTAGTGGAAAACCGTTCTGAAATTCAGGAGCTTTTAAAATATGATGAATACATAGACCTATTGATTCCTCGAGGCTCCAACGAATTTGTTCAATATATTATGGAAAATTCTAAGATACCTGTCATGGGTCATGCAGACGGGGTATGCCATATTTATGCAGATGAAAGTGCAGAGTTGGAAAAGTCCATCGAGATTATCATCGACGCTAAAACCCAATATGTAGCTGCCTGCAATACTGCAGAAACACTTCTTGTTCACAGTGACACAGCACCTACTTTGTTACCCCAATTAAAAACTGCTTTTGATCAAGGAAATACGCCCGTGAAAATAAAAGGGTGCAAAAAAACGCAAGCCTTAATCTCTTGTGATGCTGCAAAGGAAGAAGATTATGGGACAGAGTATCTGGACTATGTACTGAACGTAAGGGTGGTAGACAGCTTAGACGAGGCTATCAGCCACATCAATGACTTCGGATCACACCATACGGATTGTATATTATCTGAAAGAGAAGAAAACATTCAAAAGTTTATGCTGTTGGTGGATTCTGCCGGAGTTTATCACAATTGCTCTACTCGATTTGCAGATGGTTTCCGGTATGGATTCGGTGCAGAGGTAGGGATCAGCACAGGAAAGCTGCATGCTCGCGGACCCGTTGGGTTAGATGGATTGGTAACTTATAAATATAAGCTTTCCGGCAACGGGCATACGGTGAAGGATTATGCTGAGGGAACTAAACAGTTCCACTTTAAGGATTTAAACGTATAATTTTTGAATTAATAACGCTTAAATTGCATTTTATCTATTCAACTGACTCCTTAGAGTTATTCAATAGCCTCTATTTACTGCACTTATTAAAGTAAACAAAGTTTTGGAAAAAATAAACAAAATTTCGGAACATTTGTTTACTTTTTGTTTAAGTTATGTTAAAATTAATTCAAAATTTAACTTTAACTCCCTCGAAGAAAGTGAGGTAATTCATATGAATGCTTTGAAGGATCGTGAAAATAAAATTTTCCTCTTTATGCTGGATGAAGTGAAAAAGAAAGGTTATCCCCCCACCGTCAGGGAGATATGCTCCGCCTTAAATATCAAGTCCACTTCCACCGTTCACAAGGATTTGGAAAATCTCGAAAAAAAGGGATTCATTAAAAAAGACCCATCCAAACCCCGAGCCCTTATGTTGGTGGATTCGGAAACAAACGCTCGTTCCCACCCCGTTCAGGACTTAGAAAGAACAGATGTTGTAGATATTCCTGTTGTAGGACGCATTGCCGCCGGAACTCCTATCCTGGCAGAAGAAAATATAGAAGACACCTTCCCCGTTCCATCCCGCTTTCTTTCAAAGGGCAACAACTTTATGCTGACCGTCAGGGGGGAAAGCATGATTGAAGCCGGAATTTTCGATGGAGATTATATTTTGGTTCAACAGCAAAGCGAGGCAAAGAACGGAGATATGGTGGTAGCTATGGTGGATGGCTTTGAAAGTGAGGCCACGGTAAAGACCTTTTATAAAGAAAAAAATCATATTAGGTTACAGCCGGAAAACCAATCCATGAGCCCTATCATCGTTTCTGACGTCAAAATCTTAGGACTGGTGAAGGGTGTATTCCGATATTTTTAAAGATCTTTTATTAAAAGCGTAAGAGCCATTCAGGATTCTTACGCTTTTAATTATGTTAGCCAATATTAATTTTACATTTATCGTTCAAAGACCACCTTTCCATCCATGATGGTCAATACTACCTTGGCCTCTTTGACCTCATCCATGGTCACTTGAAATAAATCTCTGTCCAGCACTATCACATCTGCAAATTTACCGGCTTCTAAGGTGCCAAGTTCCTGCTCTCGCCTTACTCCGTATGCAGAACCATAGGTGTAGCTTCTCAAAACCTCATATAGGGAAAGTCTTTCCTTGGGATTCCATCCACCTTTAGGCTCTCCATCGTTATGAAGTCGAGTCGTTCCCCTATAAATTTCCAAAAATGGGTTATTATCGACTACGGGGCAATCGCTTCCTATTGCCAAAACGCCAGCAGTATCATATAGAGACTTGTTGGGCCAAGCCCTATTGGCTCGATCTTTACCGAGCACCACAGGATATGGATTTTCTTCAAATTTTTGAGTTAAAGCTAAATGCTCCGGCTGAACCGAGGGTATAACTCCCAGCTCCTTGAACCTGGGTAAATCCTCCTGAGAAAGCATTTCAATGTGTTCAATGGCATGGCGGCATTGGTTCTTTCCATGTATGCGAATAGCATTTTCATAAAAATCTAAAGCCATCCTTGCGGATTGATCCCCACAGGAATGAAGTTTTACAGAAAATCCTCTTTTGTGAGCTTCCGGTATGGCATCTTTTATGGCTTGGTTATCTGTGAGGGCAATGCCCATGTTTCCGGGTGCATCCTCATATTCTTCCAAAACCAAAGCTGTGTGAGTGGTACAAACCCCATCCAAAAATTGCTTTAGCATATCCACCTTTAGCTTGTCTGAGGTATACTGTTCTCTCCATTTTTCCACCTCATCCAAGTTTCCCAAAAGGTCGGGAGCTACATGTACCCTTACCGTCAATTCACCGCTTTTATCCATCTCACTGTAAACGCTCAAGTCCCCCATATTTCCGTGGAAATATGGTTGCACATCGTTGACAGCGGTAATTCCATATTCTGCAGCACCCTTCAAGAAGGACTGAATAATCGTTTTTTCCTCTTCCTTGGTAAAGGCAAATGCGTATTTCCCCACCAAACCTACAGCTGATTCATAGAGAAATCCTGTGGCTTCTCCCTTTTCATCCCGCTGAATCTCCCCTCCCATAGGATCGGGGGTCCGATCTGTGATGCCAGCAATGGCTAAGGCTTTACTGTTTACCCAAGCACCATGGGCCTCGGCATTGATCAAGCAAACGGGACGATCAGGGAAATACCTGTCCAAGGTTTCTTTTCTCGGTAGTTGCTTATTGTCCCAAAACACATGATACCAACTAAATCCGATGACCCATCCCTCTTTTTTCGGATTTTTCTCTGCTGATTTTTGCACCATGATCGCTGTTTCTTCCTCTGAACGGGCATCCGCCAAGTTCACATAGGTCTTAAACATGCCCGCCATCAAAAGATGGGTATGACTGTCGTGGAAACCTGCCATCACCGTTTGATTGGCATAGTCTCTAACTACGGTATGTTCATCATAAAGGTGTTCATAGGTCTGACCCTTTCCAACTTCCAATATTTTGTTGTCCTTAATAGCAACATAACCTTCAAAAGGTCGCTCTTGTACGCTATCAAAGATGGTTTTTCCTACGATAATCATGTCTGCCTTCATTATTCGGCTCCTTTCATCACATGTGAATATTAATCTAAATTAAAAACCACGTTTCTAATTTAGATTAATATAAGTTATGCCATCACAAATCCGAGAATCAAATATGCAACGACCCCTAAAGCTAAAGGTACGCCTATAAGCGGCAGTGAGGTTTTGGCATAGTCCATATTTTTTAATCCTGTTGCTGCACAAGTTACGGTTACAGCATCACTGTAGAAGCAAGCATGACTTCCAAAAGAAGTAGCGGCTGCCACAGCACCGATTGCTACAAATGGGTTTACGTTTAACGCCAATGCCAAAGGAAGAATAATGGGGAATGAAATTGCAGCTACACCCCAGAAGCTTCCGGTACAAAATGCAAGTGCCCCCACCACCAAGAAAGTAACTACCGGGAATAAAGCGGGGCTTAAAATCGGTTCCACACTTTCGATAACGTAAGGTGTTAATCCCAATGCATCGTTAAATCCTTGCAAGATAAAGGCCGCAAGCACCAACATGGTTACATAAAGCATATCCTTAAAGCCCTCTACAATGGAATCGCAAAAGCCTCCCAAAGTAAGTATCTTTTGAGGGAACATCATGACAAAGCATATCACAACAGCCAAGATTACAGCAAGCACAATGTCCTCTGTATAGATGGCAGCTGCAACCAAAACCAACATAGGGACAATGAAGTTCCATGCGCTCGATGCCTTTTTCTCCTCTAATCCCTCTACATTTTCACCTTGATAATGATATTCAGGGAACACCTTACCTGTGGTCTGAGCTCTTTCCTCAGCCGCTTTCATGGGACCAAATAGTGGAATAACCCCCAGTACAAAAAGTGGAACCACCACCACCGCAATCCAAGCGTAAAGCATAAAAGGAATAGAATTGACATAGGCATTAAATCCTGAGATCTCCAAGGCTTCGGTTTTTTCTATCTGAGATGCATAAAGCACCCCCCAAGAAGAGAATGGCACCAGTATGCAGACGGCAGCACCAGTGGAGTTGACGATAAAGGCCAAGTATTCTCTAGAAATCTTCCATTTATCCGTCAATGTCTGCATAGCCACACCTACACCCAGTGCGTTTAAATAATCTTCTACAAATATAATAATTCCTAAAATCCATGTGAAAATCATGGTCTTTTTTCTTGTGTCCGCTAACTTGGCACCAATGTCGGAAAACCCCATGGCCGCTCCGGACTGATCCAAAATTCTAATCAAAGCTCCAAACATGCCAAACATGATTATGTAATAGGCCGAATTGCCAATTTCCGCCAAGGTATAGTCAAACCAGGTACCCCAAAATGCTCCCTTAGCTAAGATGATTGCTCCTACAAATGTTCCAAGGACCAAGGATTCCAAGGCTCTTTTGGTAATGATGGCAGATGTAATAACCACTACAACGGGCAACAAACTGATGATTCCATAGGTTTCTACTGCTGTAACTGCATCCATATCTTCCTCCTACTTTTAAACTTCAAAGAATTATGTTTTAACAATCTCCTTTCTTAATAGTCACTTTAGTAAGAGCAATAACCATGCCAAAAATAAAAAGCCTGAATTTTCAAGCTTTTTTACTGTTCAAAAAAAGAATAATGTAATTTAACACTTACACTATCATAGGAAAATTCTAACAATTAAGTGATATTTGCCTTTATTCCCCGTTATTATATACTTACATTTGTAATTACAAACTTACACTTGATTCATAAAGTCTGATAAGAAAAATGTATAATTTATATGATATTTAATCTTTTAATCTTTTGATATAACAAAGGTCTAGGTATTTTTAAATAGTTGGCAGCCTTTGTTTTATTGCCCTCAAACATTTCCAACACTTGGATAATCAGTTGCTTTTCAGCTTGATTTTTAATAACATCTATGGGTTTTTCCATAGTTGCGATTTCCTCTAGCTCAATCCTATTTACATGTCCCACAAAGTCAAAATGCTCCGGTAATAGGGTTTGACCTTCCACATAGTTCATGGCCTTTTCCACCATATTGAAAAGTTCCCTCACATTTCCAGGCCATAGGTGATTCTGCAAAAGCTTATGAACCTTTTTATCAATGTTGGTAACGGATTTTCCTAACTCTTGATTGAGTTGTTCCACCCTTGCGGCAACTAGTTCAGGCAAATCCTCCAAGCGTTCCCTCAAAGGAGGCACATGAATAGGAAACACATTTAGCCGATAAAACAAGTCCTCTCTGAATCTGCCCTCCTTAACCAACTTTCCTAAATCTTCATTGGTAGCAGCTATGATGCGGGCATTAATCTTGATGCTCTCTTCTCCACCTACTCGGTCGATTTCATGTTCCTGTAAAGCTCTTAGAATTTTGGGCTGTAAGTTTAACGACATTTGGTTAATCTCATCAATAAATAAGGTTCCGTCATTGGCCAGTTCAAATTTGCCTTTCTTGCCTCCTTTTTTCGCCCCAGTAAAAGCTCCTTCATCATAACCGAAAAACTCTGATTCCGCCAAACTCTCCGGCAAACTGGCAGCGTTGATCTTAATAAATCCTCCGAAAGCTCTGCCGCTTAAATTATGTATAGCATGAGCTACAAGTTCCTTACCCGTACCGGTTTCCCCTGTAATGATTACGGTGGAGTTAGTGGAAGCGGCAAATTTAATCTGTCGAATCAAATCCTGAATGCACTTGGACTTGCCCATGATATTGTCTATGGAATATTTGGTGAGGCTCAATTTGCGAAACTGTTCTCTGTAATATTTCATTTCATCCTTAAGGGATATGGCATATTTACCCAACAGTTCATCCAATGAATCTATGTCCTGAATAATGTCATACTCTAAAACGCCCACAACCTTCCCGTCTCTCCTGATTTGAGACTGGGCACTCACACTCATTCTGCCATCGTAAAAATAAAATTCAGTATTGACATTTTTATCACCGTGCAGCAATCCTTTCATTTTAGAGGGCGGGAAAACTTCATTGATGTCTTGATCCATAGACTTTTCCTGATCTACCTTAATATAGTCCGCACACTGCCTGTTGATATATACCAACTTTCCTTCCGTGTCCATGACCATTAGACCTAAAATATGTTCCAGAATCAATTGATGATCTTTTCCCAACGCCATAAAACAAACCATCCTCTCTCTATCTGCTCACCAATAACTTCTTAATACCCGCCTCTATGCCATCCACTGTAAGCTCAAACATGGGAAAGATTTCTCGGATTTTAAATAAGGTAGGTGCACCGTAGGTATATTCCCAATCCCTGGTGGGTATAGGATTTAACCATATATTTTTTTTATACTTGTTTTTAAAGCGTTTTAACCAATCGATACCGGGGATTTCGTTGTAAAGCCCAACGTAACAATTGCCCCCTTTGCTCATCAACTCTGAGGGTGCCATGGTTCCGTCCCCCACAAAGATCACCTTGTACTCGCTGCTCAGGTTTGAAAGTACCCACTCCGTGTCCACCCACTCCCCTCGCCTACACTGGGGTGTGGTATAAAGGTGTTCGTAAATGCAATTATGAAAATAAAAAATCTTTAAATCCTTAAAGTGGTTGGCATTACTCACTGCATGGAAAAGCTGATTGCACAACCTGCTGTAAGGCATCATGGAGCCATCAGAATCAAATAAAATCAATAACTTTACCGTATTCTTTCTAGGTCGCTCATAAACCAACTTCAGCATTCCTCCGTGGTCGCAGGTTTCATCTATGGTGCGGTCGATATCAAGCTCCGTCTTTGCAGCATCCACTCTTGAAGAGAATTGCCGCAACTTTCGGAAGGCTACCTGAAATTGCCTGGCATCTAAAATGTTGTCTTGCCGAAAGTCTCTAAAGTGCCTTTCTCCCGCTACCTGAACCGCATTTTTGTGGCGACTTTCTCCCCCCACTCGAATGCCTCTTTCATGGTAACCGCTGTGCCCCATGGTGGAGGTACCTCCCGTACCAATCCAGTAATTCCCCCCGTCATGTCGTTCCTTTTGCTCCTCTATACGCTCCCTCAATCTTTTTTGCAATTCTTCCAATTCCAAAACAAAATCATCCAGCATATTCTTGTCGTTGATATCCCGAACCTTAACATCCGTTCCCAACCAATCCCAAAATTCATCGGGCAAAACTTCAGGGCTTTCTATCCCTTGAAAATACTCAGCAAAAGCCATATCAAATTTATCATAATCAGATTCGCTCTTCACCAAAATATTTCGGCAAAGATTATAAAAATCAGTGAGGCTGGCGCTGCAAAGCCCCTTGTCTAAAGCTTCCATCAGGGTCAGCCATTCATTTAAGGAGACTTTGAGCCCCCTGGATCTTAATAAATAGAAAAACAATATAAACATACTATAACCATCTCTTTAACGTAAAGCCTTTTTCCTTGATTTCAAACATGGTGGCAATGTCCTTATCCTTCTTCAAAAGAACGCCCACAAATGGAATCTCAGCCTTAATTTTCTCCAAAGGAATACCGCTTAGCACTAAAGCCTGTAACCAATCTAAAAGCTCAGAGGTACTAGGTTTCTTTTGTATTTCCTTCATGTCTCGAATCCAATAGAAGGTTTCCATAGCCTGAGCCAAAAGCTTCTCTTCCAAATCTTCGTAATGCACTTTAACGATATCTCTCATCTTTTCTTCACTAGGGAACTCAATGTAGTGGAAGATACACCTTCTGAGAAAGGCATCCGGCAATTCTTTTTCTGCATTGGAAGTGATGATTACAATGGGTCTTTCTTTTGTTTTGATGGTTTCCTTTGTCTCCGTGATGTAAAATTCCATTTTATCTAATTCCCAAAGCAAGTCGTTGGGGAATTCTAAGTCAGCTTTGTCGATTTCATCTATGAGAAGTACCACTTGCTTCTCAGAGGTAAAAGCTTCTCCTAATTTTCCAAGTTTGATATACTTCTTTATCTCTCCCACATTACCTTCACCGAATTGGCTGTCGTAAAGTCTCTGTACCGTATCGTATACGTATAACCCTTCCTGAGCCTTGGTGGTGGATTTAATGTTCCAAATGATCAGTTCTTTGTCTAATGCCTGAGAAATGGCTTCCGCCAGCATGGTTTTCCCGGTGCCGGGCTCCCCTTTGATCAATAAGGGTTTCTGCAATGCGATGGAAATGTTCACTGCATGCATCAACTCTTGAGATACCACATAATCCTTACTGCCTTTGAATTCGTTGATTGTGTTAGTCATTTACTGTTCTCCTTTTTTCCTGTAATCTTTCATAATATCTTTAGGAACCATGCTGCCCCCTGTAGCCCAAATCAAATGGGTAACATTTTCAGCAGAGGTTGCATTGTCAGCCATGAAATCCTGTTGAAGTTTTGCCCACCAAACAGGTCCTTCCATCCCCGCTAAAGCGCTGGGTTCCAATTCTATCCCTTCCAAAGTTGCCATCTTTGTTAGCATCTTATACATCTTTTCATCGGAAACCGTGTAGATTCCACTGATGAGATTTTCCATGACCTTTCCCACAAAACCTGAGGCTCTCCCCACCGCCAAACCATCGGCGGCTGTCACGTTATCTAATCCAATGTCTTGAACGCAAATATCCGAGTGCAGTCCCGTCATCATCCCCAGCATCATACATGGAGAATGGGTGGGTTCTGCAAAAAAGCATTGTACATTGTCTCCAAAGACACTCTTTAATCCAAAAGCAACTCCTCCGGGACCTCCCCCTACGCCACAGGGTAAATAAACTACCAAAGGATGTTCCTTATCTACCGGAATTTTCCATTGTTCGAGCTGTGCCTTCAGCCTCAGAGCCGCCACGGCATAACCTAAAAACAAACTCTTAGAATTTTCATCATCTATAAAGTGGCACATGGGATCCTTTGCCGCTTGCGCCCTTCCTTCTGCCACAGCCTTACTGTAGTCTTCCCGATATTCTATAACAGTAACCCCTTTGCTTCTCAGTTTATCTTTTTTCCACTGTCGTGCATCTGCGGACATATGTACCGTCACCTGAAATCCCATGGCAGCACCCATAATACCTATAGATAACCCTAGGTTTCCAGTGGAGCCTACAGCGATGGAGTATTGTGATAGGACTTCTTTAATGGAAGCCTCTGCAAACTTCTCATAGGATTCTTCCTGTGAGATGAGCTTTCGAGAAAGGGCGATGTCCTCCGCTGTTTTTAAAACCTCATAAATCCCCCCTCTGGCCTTGATGGATCCTGAAATGGGTAGATGGCTGTCACACTTTAAGAGAATCCTACCGGGAATGTTCATTTGATTTTCTGCTTCCAGATAATCTTTCATCTTGGGGAGTTCCTTGATTTCTGATTCAATGATGCCGTCCTTGGGAAGAGTCTCGGGAAAAACCTTTTTAATGAAAGGTGCAAACCGCTTCATCCGTTCTTCTGCATCCAAGATGTCCCTGTAAGAAATGGGAGATTGTTCCAAAACCCCTGCAGCAGGCAGCAAGTTGTCATTGTTCCAACAGCACTCCTGATACTCCTTCATCTGAAGAATTAATGGATGTTTTTTGCATAGGTTTGATCTATCAATTTGTGAACTCATGTTTTACCCCCTTTACTTTATAAAGCAAGCATAGAATGTTCCTCTAAATAATAGCTCTATCAATTATTTCATAATGTTCGCTTGTGTAGAAGAAAGCCCTTGACTAGCCGTTGCAGATTTGGCTGACTTACCTGCAAGGTTACACACCTCTTCAGCAATTATGGCTAAGTCTTTTAATAAAGTCCAGAAAAAATCAATTAATATTTATAATATCATATTTATTGTTCAAATAAAAGAAACTTATATAATTAAAAGATTTTTTGAAAGGTTTTATTCGAGGAATAGAAGATTTGCCAGTTTATAACGTTAAAAAATGATTACCTCACAAATAATTAGGGGAACAAAAAAATCGGGCAAATATAACATATTTGCTGCCCTTAAAAAGAAATAGCAAGACCAAAACTTATAAAATTATTTTCTTGAAAATATTATTGAAGTGTATTAAATTTTGTATATGTTATTGAGATACTTTTGCAAAGGTGGTTGAAATGAAGATGAAAGCTATAAAGTATGATCTCTACGAATCGTCTGATTCTTACCGCGAGCTGAGCACTAAGATATCAGCCTTGTACAAATCAAAAGACAATATTGCCAAAAGCCTTGCTTTGCTTGAGCGTTTTTTTATCCTCCGCCTGCCAAGAGTATTCGCTATGAGTCACTTTAGTACTTTCTAGGCGTATCTTAACATGGTGCTTATATCCATCTATGCCTTATAATAAATAATTTTTTATTTAAATAATCAGTAGAATTCTTAGAAAGCCTCTAATTACAACAGATATATCGTTATTACACTTCCCCTTTTTTCCCCACCAAAGTTGTTAAACACAATTAATTATTACAAAATATGCAAATTTTATAATAAGATACTATAAATAAAAAAATTTCACAAATGCTGAATTATTAAGGAAAAATAAAAAGACGCCTTATTTTAGACGTCCTTGTGATTGTGAGTCAAAAGAGCTAACAGTGGATTATGCTCAAAACCTATGGTTAGTGAAAACTAAAAGTGAAAAGTGAAAAGCTTTTTTCACCCAATGTTTTACTCATAATGATAACCAACATTAACCATTCAATCTATCATCTATAATTTGAAACTCTTCAAATTCAAAATCTATTATATGGTCATTGAAAAGACTTTCTCCACAAGAAATAGTTGCTCCATAATCGTCTGCACTGTTAAATGTAATTGAAAAACGATAAACCTCTATACTTTCAAACCATTTTTCGGGGATAATTGTAGTTAATTTATTTCCAAAATAAGAGGTTAATTCTTTATCACATTCTTTCAACCAATTCAAATATTCATTTATCAACGGTAGCATTTCAGATATATTGCAATCTCTTGCAATGTTAATTTCACATTCCTTGACCGTATCAGCATCAATCAAACAGTTAAATATCTGCACTTGAATTATTGGATGATAACAGTAATACTTATCGTCACTCAAATCGTTATCTTTCATTAATTCTTCAAGCTTCATATAGTGATTCCCTCTTTCAAAAACAAATTACATATACTCGTAATATAAATAATCCCTATATATACCAAAAGCTGCCAAACTCACGTCTGACAGCTTTCGACAAAACTATGGTGAGACACGAGGGACTCGAACCCCCAACCGACTGGTTCGAAGCCAGCAACTCTATCCATTGAGCTAGTGTCCCGTATTTATGGACAAGATATATTCTAACGGTAGCTTCCTAAAAAGTCAACAACTTAATTAGTATTAAAGAAAAATATCTTGATTGTTTAAGCACAATTAAAATAATTTATTTTAGTTTGATTTAATATAAATCAACTTTTTCATTAAAATCTCAACATCATTTATGATTTATTAAGTTTTTATAACCCCTATGGCCATGGGCATCTGACCATCAATCACTTCAAAACTGCTTGGAGCAAGTCCGATTCCTTCAAGAAAGTTCTTGTAGCTCTCTGCACTAAAGCTTTGTTTAGGTGCAAACCCCAGCAGTTTCCAAATGCTAACCTTCATTCTTGCAAATCTATTAAGATTATTAAGCAAACAAATGGGTACAATCACTATCTTTGATGCTACCCTTTTAAGCTCTTCCGCCGCTTTTTCCGGATTATCCAAAAGGTGCAGTACCTGCGCCGCAATGACAACATCAAAAGTTTTATCGGCATAATTGAGATTATAAATATCACACTCTGAAAAGGTAATATTAGTTATGTTCTTCTTTCTCGCCTTACGCTTAGCCACATCTAACATATTCATGGACATATCGGTGCAGAGTATTTTACTTGCTTTATTTGAACAGGCAATGCTTATAGAACCTGTTCCAGCTGCACATTCAAGTACAGTAGCACCTTGCGGCACAAGATCACTCACCGCCTTTAACATCCCCCTGTATGCTTTGCCGTTGGTCTTTTCCGCAACGTCATAAATGGGTGCACAAAAATCCCAAAAATTCATCGTTGTTTATCCCCTTTTCTAAGGTATCGTTTCCACCAGTATTTCTATTTTATATTAACACGATGGTTTTTTACACTAATTTAGTTTAAAATATTAGATTCATTTTTATATCCAATATAAATGTTGAAATATGCTACATTATATCTAAACTAAATAATCTTATCAATATTTTTTAAGTTTGGTTTTTTAAGTTTAGTTTTATCTGGATGGGCTATACTTAGCTGGGAAGATATTTTAAGGTCATGATGCTTATATGAAAAATGGAAAACCATGTGACTGAGCAACAATCCAAACACCTAAAATGCACATACAATGGAGGTATTATGAAAATAAAAATATTTAAAAAATCATATTTCATAAATTTTGATTATATTGATTTTGAACTCTTATTTTCTAATTGAAGTCCAAACTTCCCCACCGTTGGTGCTTCTGGTAAAATCATGACCATTGGTTGTTTCCATGACTTCGTAATATCCCCAAAACGTAGGCAATAGATCTTTAAATGTCACAAGTTCGACCTCATGCTTGCCTATAAAATCACGATCTGGTATTCTTTTCATCACATGGTTTGTGATGGTCGCAACCTCTGCACGACTGATAAATTGATCCGGCTTAAAAGTACCGTCTTCATAACCTTCTATCCATCCCTTTTCTGCTGCCAAGGCAATTTGGCTGGATGCCCAGTGGTTTCGTGGAACATCCTTAAAAGGTAATGGATATTTTGATTTTACTTCTTCAAAGGCAGTCAGCAAAACAATGAACTCAGCTCGAGTAATATAATCATGGGGGCGATACTTTCCGCCGTAACCTTGGACTATTCCATGCAACTGCAAATAACCGACTGCATTTGCATACCAAGTGTTAGACCTGACATCTGAAAACGATGTTTTATAACTAAAGGGAATGTCCATTTGTTCTGCTAAAAGACGTCCAATCATCATAGCCGCCTCAGCTCGGGTCATGTTTCCCATGGTTTGAAAAGTTTTGTCAGGATATCCCTGCAAATAAGCAAAATGATCAAATGTTTCTAATTCAGGAGGATTGCTGCCTCCACCCCCACCATTATTGCTCCTCCAACGAGCTACCAAGGTCATATCCCCTTGCACAGTATCGGTATCGAAATTCCAAAGATAAGTATTCCAATTGATCGTGGTTTCCCAACCTAGGAAAGTGTACCCCGGTCTTGAAGGATTATCCGGTTTGTTAATTTTTTCACCTGCATCGACTAGCCTTTCATCATATTGATTAAGAGGTTCTTTTCCCGCACCTCCATTCAGATGAAAGTTTACCCGAAACTTGGTTGTTTCAAAAGCGATTACAAATGGGCTGAAGTCTGTCACCTCAAAGGCAATTCCACCCTCCCTGTTCACCGAGCTTATGGTATTCATAGCATAGTTAGGAATCCCACCTACTTCCCTGTTGTAGGCATAAAAATGCAAAACCGTAAAAGTTGTATCTTTGTTTGTTCCGTGAGGATAGGGATATAAGATGGTGATTGGCTTATCTATTCTCACAATAATATTCCCATCCGCATGATCCACCAAATCCAAGTAGACCATCCTATAGACTTTACCCTCCATAATGGATAACTGTTTTAAAACACTTCCCAACTCATCTTTCACTTTTGGAAATACGCTGTCAACCATGAGCCGCACATCAGGTGTTGCATAGAGATTTTCCAAAAGAAACCCTGCTGAATTTACATATCTGGTATCCGCAGATGCAAAAGGCGTAGGATCGGTAATCGAATACTTATCTAAATCACTTTTGGGGAGAACCTTCATAAATTTTGTAGGTTCGGTTTGGTTTTGAGCTCTTACCTCTAAACTGGCATTTTGATTAAAACGAAAATCGTATTTCTTTCCGTCTTCATCCTCCGCTGTTATGACGTGGCTACGCCCATTTTTGTCTTTTGTGGTAAGTTGTATGACATAATTACCAACATCCTCAGGGTGAATCTCTTCATTGGGGTCGTTGTGTATCTCTCCTGTTTGTTTGTTAATATAAAATGCTCGAAAGGGATATTCATATATAAAATATTCATGCTCAAACGGTTTATGCAACACATCATCCATATAAAAAGTCAGGGTTTCCAAATCTTGATTTGTCAATTCCGTCCCGTCATCATACTTAAATGTAAAGTACGGGCGTGGAAATGTGTTGTTTGAGGCGGATTCACCCCCTTGATAAGCAACCATATCCAATGGAGTTACATGCAGATATTTGCTATTAGAGGATAATCCTATTACTTCAGGTACTGTAAATTCCACCTTCTTTGCCTGGCCTGTAACCGCATCCTGACCCACAAAATAGTATAACGTGGTGGGTCCATTGGTTGGATATGCCTGCCCGTTTATAAAATTTTCCGCGTTAGATTCCAAGCGAATGTTATAGGAGAGGCTGTATCTATGCCATCCGGCAACTAAATCTTCCTCTACAATGGGCGCCTTTAGTAGATCCCATTTGATGGTCTGATTACCTTTGTCAAAAGTTGCCCCTGAATTTTCAAATCCCTGTGCAAAACCTTCAAAAGTGATAAACTTTGCCATAGGATCTATCACTTTCCAGATATTACCTTTTTCTATGATATCCTGCTCTAGGTCATAGAACAGATCTTTTAGATTGGTGATATCCTTTACCTCGTGATATTGCCCTTTGCTGGCGACATTTAACATGGTGAAAACAGCCTCATGATAATCCTTTTCTACCAATGCATCACTGTGAAACAGAACAGTATACACGTCTATGTCATATTGTTCTTTGGCTAAAATTCCTTCTGAAATGGTGGGATAATAGTGGTTGTCCACAGAATAACCATCTACAGAATAAGGCAATGAAAGTGATTGCCCGTAATCAAAGCTCGACAACTTAAAGGACATGTTAAGCAAAGGTCCATTAGGGACTTGGTATGGAGTGATCACTGTTTTACCTATGGGATCTGCCGTAATTCCGGCGAAGGAACGGTTGGCGGCACCATCGCTGAATACGATAATATACTGGGGATTTCCGGATGTATCTTTCTCCAATATGGTTCTTGCCTTTTGCAAACCCGCTTGAATATTTGTTTGTCCATTATAAGTTTTTAAATTATTAATAGCATTTATATATTTATCTCTATCGTTTGTTAATGATTCTTCCGGTTTTGGGTCATATGGGTTTCGAATTTCATCAGTAGCAATTTCGTCATAACTGACTAAACCCAAACGTCGTGTATCAACGCCATTGGTCAAAAATTCATTGGCAAAGACAGTTGCGGCATCCTTGGCATGATCCAAAACCTTTTTCCCACCGCTGACTCTATCCATGCTCTCCGAAATATCCATTACCAGAACAACGCTTGCACCCATTCCTTCTACCTTTTGTATCACATCTTTTGTAATGATATCCAACGTAATAGTAAATTCATCCATATTTGTGTTTACTATGGATTTTTGGTATTCAAAATTACCTTCCGGCGATTGCTCTAAGCCAGACTGGCTTATAATTTGATTTTTACCTCTGTTTGAAAATTCTTTTGAGTCTGAGCCTCCAAAGTCGGAAACCCCTTTTACTTGGCCCGAATCATTTGATTCGCTTAATTTATGATAAACCCCAAAGGAAGTAAAGCCAAGTAACAGGATTACTAAAAGCAGATAGAGTGGCTTCTCCCTTACAAAGAGATAAAACTTCATAAAAACGTCCCCTTTTATTTTAATTTATTAAAATTTCATTCTTAAGATTTTAATTCATAGTTTATTTTTCACAAAACAAGGGTAAAACATACTGAATTTCGGTCAATTTGTGTTGTTCATAATTAAAATTGTTCAAATAATTAAACATTGTCCAGTGAACATTAGCGAACAATATACGGAGACTTGGGATGTGTTGTAAAGGTTAGCAACGATACCACTACTAAAACACAAAGCAGCGGACAAAAAAACGCCCGCCGCTCTATAGGGTTAATATACAAAAGTTCTTAAATTAGCAAATCATTCAAATTGATAATCTTACTGCCTTTACTTTCATAATAATGCAGCATTTCATCAACTTTTCTTTTATTGTAACTGGTAATGCAATCGGATAAGACATTAACGCTATAATTTGCTTTACGTAAGTTGTAACAAGTTGATTTAACACAAGCAACAGCATCAGCTCCTGCTATAAAGAAATCACATATTTTGTTTTTATTGTACCATGTAATTGTTGACAACAGCATGGCCATAATCTATAATAAAAAAATAAATTTCAAATTTTGAAAGGTGACTGTCTGATGAAAATTGAC